>NZ_JBICWR010000011.1:0-132162 GCF_043199855.1 Streptomyces sp. NPDC048521 | reverse complement strand
CCCTCCCGCGTGACCCTCACCACCCCCACGCGGCCGGCCCCGCCCCCCCCCCCCCCCCCCCCCCCCCCCCCCCCCCCCCTGCCGTCGCGGGCCCCTGGAGTAAAGTCCTCGGACTGTCCACGCCACGACAAGCGAGGGGGGGCCTTTCGGGATGCTGGAGGCCGTGGGAGTCCCGCACGAGCAAGAGGCCGTCTACCGCCTGCTGGTGACCGCCGGCGGGGCGACCGCCGACGCCGTCGCCCGACGCACAGGTGTGAACGAGGCCGACAGCACACGTGTGCTGGAATGCCTGGTGCGCCAGGGGCTGGCCAGCCACACCGACGGCACACCTCGGGTGTACCGGGCGGTGCCCCCGGACGTGGCGCTCCACCCCCGCATCAAGCACACCGCCGACGCGCTGGACGCGGCACGGGCGGAGGCGGACCGGCTGCTGGAGGCGCACCGCGAGACCGTACGCCGCCATGACGCCGGACAGTTGCTGGAAGTCATCACCGGCGCGGAGGCCCTGCGCCAGCGGCTGAGACAGATCCAGGCCAACTCCCGTGAGGAAATGCTCTGGTTCTGCCGGGCCCAGTACGTGGCGATGCCCTCCGGCACCAACAAGGAGGAGTACGAGGCCCTCGCCCGAGGCGTCCGTTACCGCGTGCTGTACGAGAAGGCCTTCTTCGACGACGAGGGGGCCGTGGACAACGTCATGGCGGGCATGCGAGCCGGGGAGATCGCCCGCGCCGTCCCCTGGCTGCCGCTCCGCCTCGCGATCGCCGACCGGTCCGTCGCCATCTTTCCCCTGGTACCCGGCGGCCCCCACGGCGGTACCGATCAGCCGACCACCGCACTGGTCAGGGACAGCAACCTGCTGGGCGCCCTGGTGGCCCTGTTCGAGAGCTACTGGGAGAACGCCGTCCCGCTGCACTTCTCCGAAACGGGCGAACTGGCCACGGACGACACCGGATCGCACCGGTCGCTGTCACCGGCCGACGGCAAGCTGCTGTCCCTGCTGGTCGCGGGGGTGGCCGACAAGGCGATCGCCTCGCAGATGGGCCTCAGCCGCAGAACCGTCCAACGCCGCATCCAGAACCTGATGGAACGTGCCGGAGCCGGAACCCGCATGCAGCTCGCCTGGCAGGCGGCCCGACGGGGCTGGCTGTGACCCGACTTCCTGTCAACAGCCTTGCGAGGGCGGCCAGTTACCGCAGTGAGAAGCCGAGGTGCTCGGCGGTGGCCGCCAGTCCGGCGGGACCCCACCGCTTCGCCACCTGGTCCGTCGTGGACAGGGAACGCAGCTCGGCGCGATCGAGGTAGAGCACCCCGTCGAGGTGGTCGGTCTCATGCTGCACGATGCGTGCCCCAAGCCCCGCATACTCCTCCACGAGGCGCTGTCCCGTCTCGTCCTCCCGGGTCAGCCTGATCCGGTCGGGACGGGCCACCACGGCCTGCCAGCCGGACACGCTCAGGCATCCCTCGAAGCTCACCGTCTGCGGTCCGCCCGCCGCCTCGTACGAAGAGTTGATCAACACGGTGAACGGCACGGGCTGCTGACCGCTCTCGATCAGCCGGGCGGTGAGCGCCTCCGGCGTCGCCAACACCGCGAGCCGCAGCGGAAGCCCGACCTGGGGCGCGGCAAGTCCGACGGCGTTGTGCGTCTTCTCCATCGTCTCGCGCATCCTGCCGACCAGATGCTGCAGCACGTCGTCGCCGAGCTGCCCGTCGTAGGAAGCCGTCTTCTGCCGAAGGACGGGATCGCCGGCCTGGACGATGCTGAGGGGTCCCGGCTTCTCGAGGAGCTGAGCGACCCTGTCGACAAGTTCACGATTCGCCATGTCTCACCTTTCAGAGGCCTTGATGCAGAGACACATGCGCGTTGCCCGGCATACGACATGGGTCACGACGTCAGTATAGGAGACACGTATTCCGGGAATCCGCGGCCTCGGGCGTCCCAACACACATGTGTACCTGGGACGTTCAGGACGGCATGCCGACCAAGGAAGGGAGGCAGCCGTCAAGCGGCGGGTGATCACGCTGGGACAGAAAGCCTCACCGGCTCACAGGCGGAGAACGTCGTCCGCACCCCGGAAGAGTCATGCCGACGGCCGCTGAGGGACCGTCCTCAACGAAAAGTCGTCTCCGGCGCTCCGGGAGCGGTTACGGGAGAATCGTTCTGAGCGAAGAATCGAACTGTTCGAAAAGCAGACCGATATGAGATGCCTTGACCGAGTTGCTCACATCAGGTAATCCATCAAGAGCCCGAACGCCCTGTCCCCCGGCGAGACGGGGCAGACCGCACCGTCGACACGACGACGGGAGCCGACTTGCCTGAACAACAGGCAAAGGCGTCCTGCGGATCGCTCCTCATTGACGTGACGTACATGTAGCGCGATCCGCAGAGCGCGTCAGGTAGCCCGTCAGGTGGCCAGCTGAAGCGCGATCCGCGGAGCGCGTCAGGTGGCCAGCTCAGGTGGCCCGCCGGAACGGAACCACGACCCGCTCCCCCAGCTGCCCCGGGGTCAGCCGGTAGTACTTGATGTGACCGATCTTCTCCGTCTGCTCGAGCCACCCGAGTTCGATGACCTGCTTACGCGTTCTGGAGAAGACGGGCGGCGCCATGCCGACCAGCTTGGCCAGCTGAGCAGCAGTTTCCAGAACGGCGCCTGAGCGATCGGTCGGGTGCAGAGCATAGAGCATGACGACGAGGCGCTGGTTGGCGGTCATGCCGGCCGTGGCCTCCAGCAGCCTGAGGTTTTGCTGCCTGTCGTCGCTGGTCACTTTGCCTCCCACCGTGCTGGCGTGTTCTCGTCGAAGCCCGGGATGTCTGGTGGATTACATGATTTCACCGCTTCACGCTGTTCCAACCCTGTGCCGTGGAAAGCGATGTAAGGACTGATGCGGTAAAGGTTGTAATTTCCGATCCGTCCACGCACAACCAGGATGCGGTGCTTGGTCAGCTTCCTATTGATTTTCCCCACCGCGTCGGTCGACATGCCCACCCGTTTGGCGATGTCGGCTCCCGTGGCCCTCAGCGGCTCCATCCCCTCCGGAGAGACGCCGATCCACCAGAGCACCAGGAACTTCTGGCTGGGCGTGAACGCCTTCGACTCCGTGATGGCCTCGACCCTGGCTTTGTCTACCTGGGTGTGCCTGCCGGAGAAGGCATATGGCGCATAGAGGACTGGCTCGCCCGTGTCGGCGTCGACCAGTCTGCGTGCTGCTCCCAACAGGCCCTCCGTGCATGGGTCATTGCCGCACTGTTCCTTGAGGGGCGGCCTTCGAGCCGCCCTCATGAACCTAACGTACATGAGCAGGAAGTCAATCAACTCCGCCTGTCGGCCGTGTCGTCTGCCGTCAGGGAGCACTTCGCGATCCCCTCGACGCTGACTGCACCTGCGTAAGACATGTACGTGACGTCAATCTACCGCTGCTGTAGAACAGCGGTACTCAGTTCCTGTGGACGTGGTGGCGGTTCCTGAGAACTGCCTGGCAGTCCCCCAGAACCGCCTGGCGGTTCCCTCAACCGTGGTAGCGGTCCAGGAGAACTGACCACCACGATCTGCGGAACTGGGCACCCGGTTCCGCAGATCTGCCTCTGCTGTCACAGGAACTGCCTGGCAGTTCACACGGTCTGGGTCGAGACACCTGTTTGCGCAGGTCAGAGGCCCTTCGGAGGCGTCGCTCTCTCCTCTTACAACTCAGCGCCGTACGGGGTTCTCGCACTCAGCTCAGGGCCGTGAACGGTGCAGTGACACCCATCGAGGACTCCCCCTCCCCCACTGCGCCCGCACCACAGAAAGTCAGCCACGACGTACCGGTACGGGCATGACCAGGCGCGCGTATGTCTCCGTCAGCCCCCACCCGGCTCAGCCACGCCATCGAATTTGGCAAGTCCCCACGGAGGGGCAGCGGTTGACGATGCCTCGGCCGTCACGTCGGGACACCGAAGCCGCCCACGCCGAGCAGCGGTTGACGATGCCTCAGCCGTCACGTCGGGACGGACACACAAGCGCCCACGCCGAGCAGCTGGGAACCTCGCCTCACCGGAGGCGGCGCGCGCCCCAGCAGGAGAGCCGCGTCGGACCGACGGGCAGAGGCGCCCAGAGACCGACGTCCCGAAGTGAGCGTCGGCTCCCCTACCCTCCGCCCACGCAGCTGAGAAGCTGGTGATCGCCGGAGTCAGTGTCGCACCGCAGTGCCCCTTGACGTGGGCGCGTGTTGATCAGCCCGATGAAGTCGCAGGGACAGTCCGATGGAGTCGCAGGGACTCACGCCTGTAGAGGCATGCGATGTCAGCTCCGAGTGCTCTCGAGGCACAGCTGGTGGCGGACGCCCACATCACCGTAGACCTATTACGGCGTAATAGCCCAGCCGCCGCCCGCCGAAGCCACTACCGGCCCGACAGGTTCTCGCCGACGCCCGGCAGGGCGTGCACGACCGGGATGCCGAGTGCCGGAACGTCTACCTCTCGGGACGAGTGCCGGAACGTCTACCTCTCGGGACGAGTGCCGGGACGTCTACCTCTCGGGACGAGTGCTGGGCGCAGGGCTAAGGCCTGTCCGGCGGATCATGAGTGATTCGGCTTGCGAAGCCGTGTAGTTGGTCGTGGGCCGTGGCGATCTGACGAACGAGGAATGGCACCGCCTGGAGCCGCATCTACCCGTCCGCGGACGGCGTGGTGGGCGGTGGGCCAGTCACCGCAGGGTGATCAACGGGATCCTCTTCCGTGAGCGGACCGGGATCCCGTGGCGGGATCTGCCGGAGAGGTTCGGCAGGTGGAAGACCATCTATGAACGGCACAGACGCTGGTCCGCGGACGGTACCTAAGACCGGATTCTCCAGGCCGTCCAGTCCGACGCCGACGCGCAGGGCCGGATCGACTGGAGCATGGTGGGCGTCGACTCCACGTCCTGCCGTGCCCACCAACACGCCGCCGGCGCCCGCAGGAAGACACCCCGCATACCGAAAAAAGAGCCACGCCCCGGCAGCACCGCCCCAACGAGGGACTCGGAAGGTCCCAGGGCGGCCTGACGAGCAAGATCCACCTCGCCAATGAAGGTGGTCGCAGACCTCTCGCGCTGCTGGTCACTCCCGGCCAGTGGGGCGACGCACCGCAGATGATCGCCGTACTCGAACGCATCCCAAGTCGGCCTGCGTCAGCTACGCGGCGGTGACACCATGCATCAGGGCATCGCCTGACGTGGTGGCCAGGGCAGCTGACGCCGTACGCACCTGTTCTGGAGTGAGGTAGCGAGGCGGCCCGTATCCCCAGTCTTCAGCTCCAGGAGTCTCCTCCTCTCCATGCACGATGTCGACGGGGAAGTCGATGCGTCGCAGCAGAAAGCGCAGGGTGTCCCAAGCCTTGTTTATGTCGAGGCAGCGTGGAGGGACGGTGCTGGCGCCCTCGTCCAGTGCGGCATCGATCAACTCGTCGATGAACTCCCGGGCCCAGCGCGGGTTCTGAACCGCCCGTTCGAGTTCGGCGGAGGTCAGGCGTGCGTACTCTCCGATCATGCTCATGGCCGCATGCTAGAGCCGGACCGGAAACGATCACCGGAGTGGGGTGACGGCCGGGCGGCCGCAGCGGTGGTGTCACGCAGGTCAACAATGTCGCGCCATTGCCTGTCAGCTCCCGGGTCTAGGCTCGACCGCATGGCCGAGCCCTCCTTTCTGACCGCCGTGCGTGAGTCGTACGACACGGTTGCCGTCGACTACGTCGAACGCGTCCCGCCTCCAGCCGCAATGGACCCGCTCTCACGCGCGATGCTGGCGGTGTTCGCCGAACTCGTTTCGACGGCCGGTCTGGGGCCGGTCGCGGACCTGGGATGCGGCCCCGGCCGCGTGACGGCGCACCTGGCCGGGATGGGGGTGTCCGCCTTCGGCGTCGATCTGTCACCGAAGATGATCGAGCTGGCCCGCCACGCCTATCCGAACCTGCGGTTCACCGAGGGCTCGATGACGTCGCTGGAGATGGGGGACGACGAGCTCGGCGGCATCCTGGCCTGGTACTCCACCCACCACACGCCCCCGCAGTGGCTGCCGGCGGTGTTCGCCGAGTTCCACCGCACGCTCGCGCCCGGCGGCTACCTGCTCTGGGGAGACTACGTCGGCGATGAACGGCTGCATCCGACCCAGGGCTATGGCCGTCCGGTGTCCTACGAGTCGTACCTTCTACCACTGGACCGCACAGTCGGCCTGCTGGACCAGGCCGGACTCGTTGTCACCGCGAGACTGGAGCAAGAGCCCGGCGGACGGGTCAGGAGACCGCACGCCTGCCTCCTGGCCCGCAAACCCGAAAGACCGTGACGGGGGCTTGTTCCTGCGGCGAAGCCGCTCGTGCCCGAACACAGACGATCACAGGACGGGCGGCTCAGGACACTGGGTGGAGAGGGCAGCCACCCCAACGGATGCCTTTCTCCTGCCGCGGATACGGGCACGTTCGCGGCCCTGGGCAGCCAGGACATCGGGGGAGGGGGCGGGCGTTCTGGCCGCGCCAGTGCACGTAACGGTGCAGCACATACAAGATCCCGCACAGTACCGACCGGCTGTGACTGCGGTGCTTTGCTTCAACCGGAGCACGATCTCTTCCACGAACCCGTACTCCCCACCCCGTCGTGCGCAGCGGAGCTATTACGCCGTAATAGGTCGGCAGCGAGAAGTACCGGGTGGAGCTGTACTGGGAGAGCTGTACTGGGACCGGCACGCGTGGCCTGCAAGGCCGACTACCGTCGGCGTCGCGCGGTCAAGTGCGGCATCAGCGCCTCAAGAGGTATCGGGTCGTGGCCACGAGGTACGACGAACTTGCTGTGCGCTGCGCGGCGACCGTTCCGATCGCCGCCATCAACGAGTGGCGTGACCAGCTCTCACACGAAGCCGTCCAGGACGGCGCGCGAGCTTCAGGAACGCATCGCCGCTCGGTCGGACTCGCTGCGCAGAACGCAGAATTCATTGCCCTCGGGGTCGGCAAGGACTGCCCAGCCAGAGCCATCGGGGTTCCGGTGATCGGTGACGAAGGTGGCACCGAGGCCCAGCAGCCGTTCCACCTCCTGCTCGCGCGAGGTTTCAGGGCGCAGACACAGATGGATCCGGTTCTTGCTCTTCTTGGGCTTGGGCACCTGGTTGAAGTGCAGCACCGGGCCCTCCGCCAGCAGCACCTGAGTCTCTCGGTCACCCGGCTTGTCCTCCGGATGCAGCGGACGGCCAGTCACCCTGCTCCAGAACCGAGCCAGCTCGTAGGCATCCGCACAGTCAATCGCCACGTTCTGCAACACCGAAACCATGCGCGCCAGCCTTCCTGTCTTCGGCTCCAGACGCCACCGAGTGGCGCTCATCGTTCCCACACACAGGGCCCTTGCCAGCACGCTCGATACACGCCCTGGCAAGGCCGGGCGGAGTCGAGCGGTGCTTCAGTCGGTTGAAGCACCGCTCCACGGCGTTGCGTCGACGGTACGTCTCGCGGCCGAAGCTGAGTGGTCGGCCGCCCTGGGCAGCTGCGGTTGTGTCGGTGTCGCGGTTGGTCCGCCGCCTCGGGGAGGGCGTGACCGAGCCCGCGTTTGCGTAGCGCGGGCGGCCGGGGACCGAGGCGCGGGAGACGGATGCTCAGCAACGGCTGCGCGCCGACCTCTGACCTTCCCGGACGAGCCAGCCGATGTCGCCGGTCGCATCAGCTTGGACACGGATCTGCTCGTGGCCGGCCTGAAGTCTGCCTGCCAAGCGCGACCGCGACCAGCGGCGGTTCGCGGGCCCAGTCGGAGCGGTAGGGGGGTCCTGGCTATTACGGCGTAATAGCCAGGACTACCGCGCCACCCGACCGCACTCCACATCGTGGGCATCTGCCGGCCTCACCGTGAACGAAATGACAGTCACGCGCGATGCGCCACGGCGCCGGGGGAGTCGGATTCGTGACTGGTCCCCGGTCCCTGTTGCAGTTCCACAGCCGCGGCCAAGGCCAGCCGGGCCTCCTCGGTCAGCGCCGGTGAACGGCCCGTGCGCTTCTCCGCTTTGAGCAGAGCACGCAGGGCTGCGTCGAAATAGCGGTTGAGGCTCACCATCTGCAGGGGAGTCCGGCAATGGGGGAGTACCTCCTCGATCTCCTCCAGCCAATAGTCGGCGTCCTCATCGCACTGCAAGGACTCGCGCTGCTCCAGCAGACGGGTCGCCACTGGTACCAACAACTCATGCCGCCGCTGCGCCGCCTCCTGGGCGCGCCGCTCGGCAGCCTGCTCCAAGGCAAGCCGTCGCTCAGCACTGAGGACCGCCTCAGGCGTCCGACGTACGGGGTGGGCCTGAGGCGTCTCGTCGATGAGCTGGACGGCCTTCAGTCTCTTCGCCTTGTTGTAAGCGGCGTTCGGTGCGCCGACAGCCAACGCGGGGGCCAACTCGATCCACTGGGCTCCCGCTCGGCGGGCATCGTCCACTGCTCGCACCTGGTGGACCTCGGTCTGCTCACGGAGGTACTCCCACAACTGCACGCGCTTCAGCGCCGCGGCACGCTGTACTTCA
Source organism: Streptomyces sp. NPDC048521 (assembly GCF_043199855.1). Lineage (NCBI taxonomy): Bacteria > Bacillati > Actinomycetota > Actinomycetes > Kitasatosporales > Streptomycetaceae > Streptomyces > Streptomyces sp. NPDC048521. The sequence goes on along the minus strand of NZ_JBICWR010000011.1, from coordinate 123,675 downwards.
GGTGGTTGCCTCCGCAGCGCTTGGACGTGCTTCTCGGCATACAGAAGCGCACCGAACAGTTCATCATCGGCAGGCATGCGCTCCACGTCTGGGTCTTCTGCGTCCTCGTGCATCTTGCGTAGTTCACCGACGACGGCCGGAGCATCGAGGGAGCCGATCCGCATAGGGGCCTTGACCAGCGGTTTTGTAGGACGGCTCGCACTTCGCGCGCGCTTCTTCATGCTCATATCCTGCCCCGCCGAACGCCGTTTCACAGACTGTGAATCCTCTCCCGTCCTCTCGCGACGCAGGGCATCATGAGCCCGGGGCTATTACGCCGTAATAGCCCCGGCGGGCCTCCCGTTACCTTTTTTGTGGCTCAGCAGTGGCGCCTCCGGTCTTCGGGTCCGGCATGGCTTCCCCCCTTGCTGTTGTGATCCGGCGGGGGCACCTGGTCCCGATGCGTCGAGGGACCGCTGATGAGGGGCTTGAGCACCGCCTCCACCCGGGCGCGGAAAAGCTCTCCGTAACGTGGATGTGGCAGCTCGGTGCCCCGGCAAGGCCGGACGAAAGCGTGATGGAGGGGCCTGCGCGCGGGTCACCGGCGACATCGGCGTCTTCCACGGCCTGGACGTCGCCCAGGGCGAACACCACGCCACCGACGTCACCCCGGCCGGGAAGAAGGCCTTCGACGATCGCCTGCCCAACACAGAGCCCAAACTCCGCGAGTTGTTCGCGAAACTCCAGGCCAAGAACGGGACAGTACTGATGGTGGTCGACCAGCCGGCCTCAATCGGCGCCCTGCCGCTGGCGGTCGCCAGGGACATGGGCCGCCAGTCGCCTACCTGCCGGGGCTGACGATGCCACGGATCGCCGACCTCTATCCGGGCAAGGACGAGACGATCGTCGAGTTGAAGATGATCGTCGGGTTCCACGACGACCTGGCCGGGGAGGCGACCCAGGGCGCGAAACAGCTGCACGGCCTGCTGAACCAGATCCATCCCTCGCTAGGGCCTGTCTGACAAATGATCACCGAGCATGTAGGTGCTCGGTCCGATTGCCTTGCCGTCCTGGTACCGGGCAGTGATTCTGGGCAGGTGCCAGGACAGGGGGAGAGAAGGCGGCGGCAGGAGGAGGCGCGGCAGCGGCTTGCTGCGCGCACCGCGCCGGACGCGGGGCAATGGGAAGTGGTCGTTGAGACTGGAGACCAGGCGGAGATGCGTACGCGGTTGCGCCGCCCTCAGGAGGCGGGAGTCGACGGTTCAATGATCCGGATCGACACGCTGTGCGGGCGCCTGGGGCTGCCGGCCACCTACCGGCTGAGCCGCTTCGTAGCAAACCCCGCACGGGAGTCCGAGCACGAGCACTCTGATCATTGATCTTGTGACAGGTCGAGGTGAGCTGACGGATGCGGCGTGGGAGCGAATAGAGCCTCTGCTGCCGCGGGTGGACGGACACGTCAACGATGCCACCGCCTTCGGCCAGGTCCTCGACGGCATCCGCATCCCGCGCGCCGTTACGGGCCGACCTCGCACGACACCGGCGCGCGTGCTGGGCGACAAAGCGTATTCCAGCCGGGCAGTACGCCACCTGCTGCGGCGCCGGGGCATCGTTGCCACGATCCCGACCGCCGCGACCAGATGGCCAAACGCCGACGACGCGGAACCCACGGCGGTCGCCCACCCGCCTTCGACAAGGACATCTACCGCAACCGCAACGTGGTCGAACGATGCTTCGCCCGTCTCAAGCAGTTCCGTGCGATCGCGACAAGGTTCGACAAGCTCGCCGTTCGCTACCGGGCTGGAATCGTCCTGGCAGCTCTGATCCTGTGGCTCCGCCAACCCGCCAGGTGATCATTTGTCAGACAGGCTCTAGTCCTGTGACCGCATGCGTTCGCCGGGTTGGCCGCGTGCTTCGAAATCTTGGTCAGTGCGGCTGGCTAGATGATCAATTCCAGGGGATGCCTGCAGGGGGGCGGCGGCCGAAGCCTCCGCGAGGCGGTCAGGCGGCGGGCTGCCGGCCCTGGTTGTCGAGGTGGCAGCGGGCGGTCAGGCGTCAGGGTCGACTTCGGGGTGCGTGAACCGCACGGGCTTGCCCAGCGAGAGGGCGTAGGCGATTTCGGCTCGGGTGCTGTCTCCGATGTAGTCGCCGACTACGAGCACCTCATCAGCGAGCCGGATCTTCGCCCGGTGCAGATCGTCGAGTCGAACCTTCAGCGCCTCGGCCTCGACAGGATCGGACCAAAGTTCGTGCGGCGACTTCATGTCACAGCCCGGTTTGACGACAATCTTTCCGGCTTTGGTCTCCCGCAGATCGGCCTCGGTCATCTCGCTCATGAAGCGGGTGGAGCCGCAGATCACGACGATACGCGGGAGGCTCAACAGCTTCTTTGCGTCGGCGAGCTTCTCCTCGGGGGTGAGCAGTTGCGGGTCTGACACTGGTTCCTCCTGGTGGTGTGGTCCAAGGGGTGCCTGCGGAGACGAGAACGAGGGTGTCCAAGATCGTTTTGTGACGAACGACGTGGACACCCTCGCGACAGCACTCTATGCGACGACCGACGACATCCTGAAGGAGCATCCCGAGCTGGGCGCTGTGGCGCCCGCCGGTCGGCAGCGAGAGCGCCCCGACAGACTCTCATCGGCGACAAGAACTGCTTCGGCCGTGGTTTCGAACGCGAACTGTCCGTACGTGGAGTCCAGTTGCTGCGGCCTGCCCGTGAAGGTGAACGGAAACTGCCTGGCGGAGCCCTGTTCCTGCCGCTGCGGCAGGCCATCGAATCGATCAACGAGACCTTCAAGGGACAGCTTGACCTCGAACGGCACCGAGGGTGCACACCCGGAGGGGGCATAGCCCGCGGCATGCAACGCGTCCTCGCGCTGTCCGCCGCGATCTGGCACAACGACGCCACCGGACAAAACGTCCTAGGCTCACTGATCGCCTACGATCACTCACCCCTTGGAATAGATCATCTAGTGCTGCGAGCGCATGGGTCGCCGGGTCGTTCAGGCCGCGGCGGCGAGGGGGCGTCAGCCCGCACGTACGAACGCGGGAGACCTGTCCCAAAGGACGACCCGAGTCACCCGTACCCTTCTCGCTGTCGGCGGGATCGAGGAACACGTGCTGTCCAGTCGCCTACCTGCCCGGGCTGGACAGGGGCTCGGCGCAGGGCACTTGAAGGCCCCCCTACACGCACGTCCGGCAGCAAAAAACTTGTCCCCGACGACCTGAGGGATCGGACAGCCCGGCTGTTGCCGGTGCGGCCGACACAACAACGCGGCCGTACCGCGTATGCGAGGTGTGCCGTCGCGTTCCCGAGGCCACCAGCCCGGGGACAACACGATCAGGCGACCATCCCCCACGTTCCCCAAGAGCCGTCTGCCGCACGAGCCTACGGTCGGCAAACGCGTCCTTCCAGTAAAAACCTGTTAAAAAGCGGCCAAGTGTTCGGCCAGGGCAGGGACGGACATGTCGGTGCCGGGGAGAGCATCGCTCAGGGACCCAAGAGAAACGTTGCGGCTTACAGCGAGGTAACGGCAGCAGGGACCGAAGAAGTTCAGTCCCTGCTGCACGACTCGCCCGGGGTGGGGCACGTCGCTGCGAGCCGGCGCCTCGTAGAGCAAGGGACTCAGGGGCGGAGGGACCAAAGGGCCGACAGGGGCCGACAGGGCCTGACCTCAGGGGCGGAGGGACTGCGCGTGTTTCGGTCCCTCCGCTTCCGTCCCTGATGTTTCTGCAGGTCAGAGGGCTGAGGCAGGGTCTGAGAGGGACTGTAGGGACCGAAAAACGCAATTATGACGTAGACAAGAGATGTATTCGTACGCGCGCACGCATACAACACAACTATCAAGTACAGCTCATAATGGCGAGGTTGAGTCCCTACAGTCCCTGTTCTGGGCAACCTCGAGCCTCTGACCTGCAGTGATAGCCCCCGCCCCGTCAGGGACTGCCCAGATTTCCAGCCCCTGCGCCTTGGTCCCTGGACCCTTTGGTCCCTCATCCCTGCCCCAGGGACGGGGTTTCCCCGCTCCCTCCCCGCAACGGCAGGTGAAGTTCACCGCGCTGTTCAGTCCCTTCAGCCCCTAGGGTGGGGGTGGCATACCTACCCAGGGACCCAAGGGACCCACGAAACTGATAGAACGGCACGCGGGTCAGACAGACACTCCCTTTTCAGTAAGCGGGCCTTACACTCGTTTCGCATCAGAGTCCCTTCGGTCCCTGGCGGGGCCAACCTCCCACGCCAGGTGTGTGAAGTGATCGGGCAGACAGAAGTGACGAGGACGATTCCCGTGCCCCGCGAAGACAAGAGCAGCCGTAGCGCAGCAGGAGTTGCGCACGGGTCGCCGCGAGATGTCGCGCGGTGGTGTGCGGCCCAGGGCTGGCCGGTTCACCCCCTGACCCCGGGACGCAAGACTCCTGTCGGGAACTGCCCCGCCTGCTCGGGTCGCCGGCACGAACCGGCGTCGTGCCCGTGCCTGCCCGCAGGACGCCCGTGTCATGGCTTCCACGCCGCCACGACCGATCCCGGTCTCGTCGAACGTTGGTGGGCCGACACCCCGGCCGCTGGCGTCGGAGTCGCCTGCGGTCCCGCCGACCTCGTCGTGATTGACATCGATGCCCACCAGGCCCCCGTGCCGGACCGGGGGCGGCTCCTCCCCGGCATCCCCATCCCCGACCAGGTGCAGCTTGCCGGGCTGGCCTCAGGTTTTGACACGCTGGCTCTCCTGGCCGCCTACCGGGGTGAAACCTCCCCAGCCGAGGACGAGAACACGTTGCGCGTCCGTACCCCCTCCGGTGGCCTGCATGTCTGGTACCGCAATTCCGACACGTCGACGCGGTACAGGTGTTCGACCGGGTCCGCCCGACATACGGCTCTCGCCTGGCAGGTCGACGTGCGCGCCGACGGCGGCTACATCGTGGCCCCAGGCACTCGCACGCCGCAGGGTGTCTACCGTGCGGAGGGAACGGCCCGCCGTCCGGCCCCGCTGCCGGACTGGCTCCAGCGCGAGTTGCGTCGTACGGGACACGTGCTCGAGCCCCAGCGCCCTGCCGTCGCCGCTGTCGCCGTGCCACAGGTACGGGGACAACGGCGAGCCGCCTCCGCGGAACGGCTCATCGATCCTTTGATTGCCCTGGTCGCGGAGTGTGCCGCTGCCCCCGAAGGGACCGGGTTCACCGAGAAGCTCAACCGCGCCGCCTACACGGCCGGCGGACTGGTCGGGTCGGGGCATCTCGACCACGCCACCATTCGTGACCGACTTGTCCGTGTCGCCTCCTATGCCCGGCCGTGGCAGCAGACCAGGAATGAAAAGATCGTCGACGACGCCCTTGCCGTAGGGTCCGTCCGCCCTCTTCACCTCAAAGGACGTCCATGAGCAGCAGCGCCGAAGGCTCACCGCGTTTCGATCCGCAGGCCGCCGCTCAGCAGATGCTCGACCTGGAGACGGTGGAAGTGGTGGTCGCACCCGCACGTCTGCCCGCACAGGGCTTCGTGAACGCCCCTGTGGCGTCTTTCGGCGGCGGAGCCGCCTCCTCGGCCCCCTTGTTGCCTCCTTCCCTCTCGGACCGGGGAAACGCGCGCCTCTTCGTGCAGACGCACCGCGATCAGTTCCGGCATGTGGAGGGCCTGGGCTGGTTCGCCTGGGACGGCTACCGGTGGAAGCGCGGGGGAGGGGAGAAGGCCGCCCTGTGGGCCGCGGGGGAGATGGCGGAGGACATGCCGGCCACCGACCCGCGAGGGGTCTTCAGCGACCGCGAACTCGCGAACCACAAGCGCCGTACGCTGTCCACCACCGGTCTGAAGGCCCTTCTCACGCAGGCGAAGGCCTCACCGGACATCTCCGTGTCCCCCGACAGGCTGGACGGAGACCCCTACGCCCTGTGCACCCCCGTCGGAGTGGTCGACCTGCACAGCGGTCATCTCCGCAAGCCCGATCCCACCCGTGACTTCCACTCCCGTGCCACCAGCGTCGCCCCGCAGGCCATGGAGACCCCCCGCTGGCACCGGTTCCTCGCCGACACCTTCGGTGACGACGACGAGGGCCGGGAGATGATCGACTTCCTGCACCTGCTGCTCGGCTACTCCATCACCGGCGACGTGGGCGCACAGGTGCTGCCCTTCCTGCACGGTGAGGGCAAGAACGGCAAGTCCGTGCTGCTCGACATCATGATCCAGATCCTTGGCGACTACGCGGACGCGGCTCCGCCGGGCTTCCTGATGGACCGTGGCGCCTTCTCGGAGCACTCCACCGAGCTGACCGAGCTGCACGGGCGCCGCCTGGTGGTGTGCAGCGAGCTGAAGCCGAACGACAAGTTCGACGAGGCGCGTGTCCGGCTCCTGACGGGCGGCGACAAGATCAAGGCCCGTCGTATGCGGCAGGACTACTTCTCGTTCACCCCCACGCACCACCTGTGGCTGCTGGGCAACCACCGCCCGGAGGTCTCCACGGGCGGCTTCGCGTTCTGGCGGCGCATCCGCCTGTTGCCCTTCACCCGGACGGTTCCGGCGCACCGCAGGATCGACAACCTCGCCTTCGAGCTGGTCCGCGACGAGGGGCCGGGAATCCTCCACTGGCTCATCGAGGGGGCACAGCGCTACCTGCGCACCAGGGACCCGCTGGAGGGCCCTGACAGGGTGCGTATCGCCACGACGGCCTACGCCACCACCGAGGACCACATCGGGCGTTTCCTGGCCGAGTGCTGCACCCGTGACGGCGATTCAGGGAAAGATCTACGGGTGGAGCAGGGGCTGCTCTACTCGGAGTACAGCTCGTGGTGCAACGCTGGAGAGGGGATCCGGCCCGCGACGCCCCGGGCGTTCGCCAACCGCGTCCGTCAGGAGGTGGGCGTGGCCTCGCCCAACGACATGATCAAGTCGAATGGCCGGAAATATTATCCTGGCATTGCCCTATTGGAGCACTCATGACGGCCTCCGTACGTCTGCTCTCTCCACCACGTGGCCTACACCGTCGTCGGAGTGCGCTCTACGATGGTGAGCGGGCCCCGTATGCGGTGGGCCCCCGCGAAGCGGCCCGTCCCCTGGCGATGGGCGGGCCGGAGCGACACGGACAGATGCCCGGCCATGTCCCATGGCCGGGGAGCACGCCGACGAAGGAGAGGCTGCAGCCATGAGTTCGCTGTTGACCGAGAGCGACCTCATCCACGAGGCCGAGGTGGTGTGGCTGGAGAATCTCGAACGGCTCGACTACGTCCGTCAGGCGCTGGACAAGACCAGGCGGCGCAACACCAAGCCGCCGTACGCGCGCGACGGGCGCATGGTCGGGTACGCGCTGCTGGACGAGGGCGCATCCCCGGACCCGGACAGCGGCCTGTACAAGCGCCGGGTGTTCTTCCTGCTGCCCCACGACCGTGACAGCCTGCCCGACGGCCTGTACCGCGAGGGAGCCCCGGGAGAGGCGGTCGACCCGCGCACCATCGCCCCGAAGAAGCCGGGCGCGAAGACCCCCAGGTCGCAGTCCGGCTCCGTGGCCATAGCGACATCGACGTCCTGACGCCCGGCTCCTCGAGCGGGGCGTCGCGCGCGCGAACCTCCGTCTCAGGCCGGGCGCGGGACGAGATTCCTCCGTTAGTGGAACGAGCGAAGCCCTCACGGAGTTCACGTGCGTCCGCCCGGGAAGGGCCGACGCACGTGAAGTGCCGTACCGCCTACGCCGCCTCGTCCTGCGGTGCCGCCGTCTCGAGGACGAAGCCGCGGATCACGTCCGCGAACAGCTCGGGCTCCTCGATGTGCCCCATGTGGCCGCTGTTCTCCAGTATCAGCAGCCTAGAGTCGGGAATCAGCTCGTGCAGTTCGCGGCCCCAGCGCACGCCGCAGATCACGTCGTGTCGGCCCACGACGACCAGAGCCGGCACCGTCAGTCCCTTGAGCGCGACGCGATCATCGATGACGTCGGGCCTGAGGTCCTCGTCCAACCCCGAGATGTACGTGGCCCGGATCGCGTCCCGGAACGGAGCCAGCCGTTCCTCGTTGCCCCAGTAGTCGGCGAAGTACGACGGCAGTACACCCCGGGCGACCGCCTCGGTCTGCTCGTCGTCGGAGATGCTGGACATCGCGCCGAACGCGGCCAGCACGTCCGGCAGCCCCGGGTGGCCGGCGTGCTTCGCGGCGAACGCCTCCACCATCCGGCCCGCCTCCGAGGCGTGTTCGGGCCCGGTCACCGGAGCGCCGTCGTACAGCACGACGCCCGCCAGTTGCCCGGCGCGGTGCAGGGCGTGGTAGGCGGCCACGAACGCGCCGTGCGAATGCCCCAGCAGGTGCACCTCGGGCACGCCGAGACGGTTGATCAGTGTCTCCAGGAAGCTGCTGTAGCGCTCCCGGGTGTACCCGTGCGGATGCGAGGGGAGACGGCTGTCCTCGGCGGTGCCGATGGGCTCGACGTACACCATGGTCAGGTGCTTTTCCAGGGCGGGCGTGCGCATGTACTCCCAGCGGATGCCGGGGCCGCCGGAGTGGACCACGCACACCGGGCCGTTGCCGTGGACGTGGTAGCGCTGCACCAGTCCGGCCAGCTCGTAGATGTGGGTGCCGAGGGAGAGGGGGTCGGCCTGTACAAGGGACCTGTTCATCGGATACCTCCGTGAGGTGTGCACGTGTCTCTGACACCGACACGACACTCCGGAGGCCGAGAAGTTCGATCGACCGGATGTGACCTGCGCCATACCGCTCGGGGTGGGCGAGATACGCGGCGTCAGGCCGCGGCGGGCGGGGGTACGGTCTGCGGCCGCGGTGAGTGGTAGAGGGAGACCCGGTCGAAGCGGCCGTCGTCCAGCGTCATGATCCAGGCGACCGCGGGCGGGCAGTGGTCCGGGTTGTCCGGTGGGTTGACCAGTTCCATCTCCCAGACGACCAGAGAGCGGCCCGCCACCACATGCAGGGGGCGCTGGCGCACGCCCGCGGAGAGGTCGCCGTCCATGCCGGCCAGCAGCAGGTCGACTCCGCCGAGCCGTTGGCCTCCGGCCAGCAACGCGACCTCGGGGGAGTAGCGGTCCTTCACCACCGTGCCGAACTCGCCCCGCTCGGCGGCCTCGAGCGTGGCGTGCACCTCCTGCCAGCTGGCCTCCGTACGCCGCAGCACGTCCTCGTGCGCCGTGGCCGCGGTCGCGGTCAGGGCCTGGGCCAGGGCGGTGCGTGCCTGGCTCAGCCGGCTGCGCACGGTGCCTACGGGCACCGCGCAGGCCTCGGCTATCTGCTGGTACGAGGTGATCCCGGTGGAGAAGTAGCGCAGCACGACCGGCAGCCGCAGGGTCGGCGACAGCGCCTCGACGGCCTCCCAGATCCAGTCCCGCAGCGCGTGGCTCTGCAGAACCTGCTCGGGTGTGGCGTCGTCCGGCGGCAGCGGCACCTCTTCCACGGGCTCGACACGCCGGGCGGCGCGCAGCAGGTTGCGGCAGTTGTTGCGTACGACCATGCGCAGCCAGGGTCCCACGGCCTCCGGGTCGCGGACGTCCACGATCCGCCGCAGCGCCACCAGCGCCGTTTCCTGCATGACGTCGTCCACGTCGGCCCCCGGTCCGAGCAGGCTGAGCGCCACCGCGCGCATTCCGGGCCGGTGCCGCTCCAGCAGCAGGGCCAGCGCCGATACGTCGCCGGCCTGGGCGGCCAGCGTCAGTGCGGTGTCCTCCGCCGCGCCGGTGTCCCCCGGCATCCCGCTCATCCCTCGCCCTTCCCGCCGTGACACCTGTCCCTCTTCGAGACTAACTCTCCGAAGTGCACGTGTGTCGGCAGCCTCCCGGGCGGGCCTGATGGGATGACGCCCAAGGCGCAGGTGGCCGTGGCCGCGGGAGTGCGACGGGTCTCAGTACCAGTGGTTGGCCTGCCAGAACGACCAGGCCCGGCAGGGGCTGCCGTAGACGGTGTTCATGTAGTTCAGGCCCCATTTGATCTGGGTGGCCGGGTTTGTCTGCCAGTCGGCGCCCGCGGAGGACATCTTGGAGCCGGGCAGTGCCTGGAAGAGGCCGTAGGCGCCGGAGGAGGTGTTGACCGCCCGGTAGTTCCAGCTGGACTCGTGGTTCACGATGTTGCTGACGCACTGGTACTGGCCGCTCGCCACCATCTGGCGCGCCATCGCCTGGATCTGCGCGACGGTGTAGGAGCTCTGGACGGGGAAGTCGGCGGAGCCGCGGCTGGCGGCGGCCTTGGCCTCGGCGCGCTCCTTGGCTTCCTCGGCCGCCTTCTGGGCGGCCTCCTTCTTCGTGCTCGCGGTCTCGGCGGCGGCCTTGCGGGCCGCTTCCTCGGCGACTTTCCTGGCGCTCGCGTCCGCGGCGATGGCCTGTGCGTCGGCCTGCTGCGTCAGGGACGCCGTCTGCACCTGCGCCTGCTCACCCGCGGGTATGTCCGCGAGGAGCGTGGTGTCGGCTGCCGTCGCCTCGGCGTCGTCGTTCTGTGCCGCGACGCTGCCCGAGGCAATGCCGACGACGCTTCCGACAGCGGTGACCGCGGTGGCCGTGGCCACCGCTAATCCGCGGACCGAAATCGTGCTCACGCGTGTTCCCTTCGGTTCGTCCGTGAGGCCGAGCCGCGACGCATGCGGCCTATCTCGCCTGTGGAGTACGGCAGTTGAAGCACTCTGCCGTGCCGCGGCACGCAGCGCAACGTGCTGGTGAAGAAGGTGTGGATGTTCACAGTCGATGCCAGCCACGCGCACGCCCGATCTGAACCGTTTCCTCTCTTCGGCCCGCCCTTTGGGTGGAGCGGCCGTCCTTCCGTCGGGGGAAGCGAAGAAGGACGACCGCTCCTTTCCTGCGGCCAGGCCAGCCAATGAACACACTGACCGCAGGAGCTTTCCTCTGGGGCAACGGGGTGGGAGCCCGGGCGGGTTCACCGGCCGGACGAGAAAAATCGGAGCGGGCACACCTGGACCGGGCGGCACGTGTTTCCCGCCTGTGGCAACATGTGTGTATACAAGCGTGAAACGTGTGTCGAAACAGCGCTCCTCCGGAGGCTTCCGTGTCCGTACCGCCAGAACTCGACGGCCCCGCCATGGGCGGCGTCCTGCCGCTCGGCGAGGACCCGGTGGCCACTCTGGAGGCGGCCGTGTGGGCCATGGCGGCCGTCGTGAGCACCCAGCGGCAGGCGCTGTCGGAGCCCCTGGAGGACGTGCTCAGGGCAGACCCGCGGCGTACGGCGGTCCTGGAGAGCGTCGGCCTGGTCCGCAGGGGTGTCGACGAGTACGTCGTCCACCCCTCGCTCGCCCCGGCGGACACCCCGACCGCACGCAGCGCGGTGGAGGCGAAGCTCAGCTCGCTGCGTCAGGCCGTGTCCGCCGCCGCCTTCGACGCGGCAGCGGACACCGAGTCCGGTTGGGGCGCGCAGAGCGACGAGGTACTGCTCAGCCAGGGGCGGGCCTCCGCCGCGACAGGCCGTGCGCTCGCCGGGAAGGTCGTGCCCCAGCTGCCCGGGTGCGCCGAGCGGCTGCGGGCGGAGGGCAGCCGTGTCCTCGACGTGGGCACCGGCGTCGGCGCGCTGGCCGTGGTACTGGCCGAAAGCTTTTCCACCGCACAGGTGGAGGGGATCGACGTTCTGGAGCGGGCGCTGGGCCTGGCGAGAACGGAGCTTTCCGCAGCGGATCCGGCCGTGGCCGCTCGGGTGTCCCTGCGCCGGGAGAACGCGGCGGAGATGTCGCGGAAGGACCACTACGACTTGGTCTGGCTGCCCGCGCCGTTCCTCCCGGAGGAGGAGCTGCGGGCCGCCCTCCCACGCCTCGCCGCGGCCCTGGTGCCGGGCGCGTGGCTGGTGGCGGGGACCAACCCCGCAGCCGACGACGCGCTGCGCCGCTCCGTCGGCCGGTGGACCGCGGTGCGCGGCGGCGGCAACTCCTTCGACACCACGCGCATGAGCGAGGAACTCGCCGCCGTCGGGCTGGAGGAGACGAGGACCTTCCCCACGGTCCCGGGCGGCCCCGTCCTCGTCGCCGCCCGCCGCCCCGGGAGCTCGGAGCGTCCCGCGCTCCGTGAAGCGGACGGATAGGGCACGGTGGACCGGACGTGGAGTGACGGAGGAGGGCGGCGCCGAGGGCGGCTGGAGCGAGGACGGTGACGTGTCGAGCCGCTCGCGGACCATCCCTCGTGATCAGTCGGACTGCGCCGTCGGGCCGTGGAGCAGGTCCGCGGTGGTGACGTCCCAGTCGACGCCGGCGAGTTCGTGACCGGCGGGTACCAGCTCGTAGGTGTGCTCCAGCCACTCCGCGAGCGGTGGTACGGGCAGTTCGAACAGCGCCGCCATGTCACGGGAGACCAGCTGAAGCCGCGCGGTGGCCCGCTCCTCCAGGTTGACCGGCCAGATCTGGACGTCACCGAGGCCGCTCATCGAGTACAGCCCCTGCTGGAGGAGGTCTCGCCCGATCCGCCACAGGACACGCGGGCCGCCTTCGACGAGGAATTCCACGCACACGACCAAGGGGAGTTCCGGGTCGTACCGGAACTCGGCCCTGATCGCCTGCCGGGCGGAGACGTCCAGCACGCGCTCGATGTCCAAGGTCAGCTGAGGACGGCCGTGCGGTGCCGTTCGGCTGGCCTGTACACCTGGCTGGTAGCCGCTCATGTCGGGTGGGTCCTTCCCTGTGGCAGAAGCTGGCCCGACCTACTCTCGCCGTCGCGGGACAGCCGTACATAAGTAACTTGACCGTCGAACACCACCGGCCGTGACGGTGCTCGCCGCGACCGGACGCCTGCCAGGCGGACCGCTGTCCGTCTCGAGGGTGCCTGTCCGGGCCGTCCTCCACGGGGCCCTGGCCCCTCCTCTGAGGGGCTGTTCCGGGCCCGCCCGCGCCGCGGTTCGCCAACATTAAGTCATTCGACTGTCGTCCCTGGCCCGCGCCTGAACGATGCTGAAACAGTCGCCGGTGTGCCGGTGCCGGATGGTCGTCATGCTCGGAGGAGCCAGCCGTGAAACGTACTCCCGTCGTCTTCATCCACGGCGCGTGGTTGCACGCGCTTTCCTGGGAGTCGTGGGCCGAGCGCTTCGCCAGCCGGGGGTTCCTCGCCTTCGCGCCGGGGTGGCCGGGGGAGGCGGCCGCCGCCCGGGACATGCGCAAGTCCCCGGACCTGCTCGGCCGTATCGGTCTGGAGGTGCTGACCGACCACTACGCCGCGATCGTGCGTTCGTTCGATACCGCGCCGGTGATCGTCGGACACGCGGTCGGCGGGCTCATCGCGCAGCACCTCATCGCCGCCGACGTCGGCCTTGCCGCCGTGGCCATCGCCCCCGCCCCGATCAACGACATCGTGCTGCCCGCGTCCCCCGCCCGGCTGTTGCCGCCCGCCCAGCACGACCCCGCCGAGCAGCTGGTGTCCCTGTCACAGGAGCAGTTCCACCACGTCTTCGCCAACATGGTCGACGCGGAGGAGTCCGAGCGGCTCTACGACCGCTACGTGGTGCCGGCACCCCGCCGCCTGCTCGCCGACCTCGGTTGCGCGGGTGGGACCCGTAGCCCGCGCGCCCTGGCGGACGTGACCAACGCCGAACGCGGCCCGCTCCTGCTGATCTCAGGGCAGGAGGACAGGCTCGTGCCGGACGAGGCCACCCGCGCCGTCTACAAGCAGTACGGCGACACCACGGCGGTGACCGACCTCAAGCAGTTCGCGGACCGGGCCCACTCGCTCGTCATCGACAGCGGATGGCGCTCCGTCGCCGACTACGTGCTCGGCTGGCTGGACGAGCGCGGCATCCGCGCCCACCCTCCCGAGGGCTGACAGGTCGCCTCACGCGTCCTGGCTGTCGGGCATCTTGCCCAGGGCGTCGCGCAGGGCGGCGCGTGAGGTGATGCCCAGTTTGGGGAAGACCCTGTAGAGGTGGGAGCTGACCGTGCGCGGCGACAGGTGCATCCGCGCGCCGATCTCCTTGTTGGTCAGACCGCCGGCGGCGAGATCCGCGATCCGGCGCTCCTGCCACGTCAGCGTCGCGAGGTGTGCCGAGGAGGCGAGGGTGGACGCACCGGCGGCACGCAGCTCGGCCCGGGCCCGCTCGGCCCAGGTGGGTGCGCCGAGCCGTTCGAACGTCTCCGCGGCCAGGGTGAGTGACAGCCGCGCCGCCTTTCTTCCCTGGGTGTGACGCAGGCGGATGCCGTGGGCGAGGCGGATGCGGGCGAGTTCGTAGGGGAAGGTGGCGGCGGCGGGGTGGGTTTCGGCGCGGTGGTAGTTCTCGTCGGCTTCGGTGGGGTCGGTGGCGGTCATGGCGAGGGCGCCGTGGGTGATCAGGGCGAGGCGGGGGGAGATGTCGGGCAGGTGTGCGTCGCGGGCGGCGAGGGCGTGGGTGCGGGCTTGTTCGGAGCGGCCGGTGTGCAGGGCCGCTTCGACGAGGTCGAGGAGGGTGCGGGAGGCCTGGTGGGCGTAGGGGGTGAAGGTGCCGGGGGGTGTGATGCCGATGGCGTGGAGGTAGGCGGCTTCGTAGTCGCCCTCGCTGAGGGCGGCGGCGGTGCCGATGGCGTCGGCGATCTGGGTGAGGAAACCGACGCCGCGGGGGCGGGCCCAGGCGTCGACCGCGGCCTGGAGTTCCCGGGCACGTTCGACCTCTCCACGCATCGCGGCCAGCAGCCCGAGATACGCTCGCGTGTGATGAGCGAACAGCGCATTCCCATGCGAGGTGGTCAGTTCCAGGCAGCGCTGTCCGGTCCGCTCGGCCTCGTCCCACTCGCCGACCGCCATCTGGTCGAGCATGATCTGGTGCAGCATGGTCATGCTGACCGACACAGCCCCCGTCTCGACCTCGCGGTCGACTATGCGCTGCAGGTGCGGCCGGTACTGGCTGAGGGTGTCCACGTGGTAGGCGGCGGCGCCCAGGCGGGTGATGTCCCACGGTTCGAGGTCGCGGAGGCCGGCGAAGGCACGCTCCACCCGCTCCTGCACACCGGCGCCGCGACGCACCACGTCTCCCCAGGCGTCCTGATAGATGCCGGAGAGGGGTGACACCAGGTCGCCCAGGGAGCCGAGAAGCTCGTGCGTCCGTTCCCACGACGTCTCGTCGCTCGCGTACTGGTCGATCGCGAGCAGCAGGTTCACCAGCCGGGTGAGCACCTCGTTCGGCTCTGTCACACCGCTGTCGCGGATGCTCTCGATCGCCGCCAGGACCTGGCGATGCGAGGACCGCACGTCCCCGTCCTCGTACAGCGCGCCATAGGCCGACGCGACCACCGAGGCCGGAGAGTCGTTGCCCCCGGACGCGGTGTCGGAGCGGACCAGCTGCTGAGCCCGGTGCAGCAGCCCGGCGTGACCGGCGATGAACGCCGCGCTGCCCAGTCGCCGGGACCGTTCCTCGCGGCCTTCGCTCAGCTCCGCGGCACGGGTCAGCCAGGCCACGGCGGCCTGCGAGCCGCCCCGCCGGGTGGCGGAGTCGGCCGCCGCCTCCAGCGCGGCCGCCACCTCCTCGTCCGGGTCGACCGTCGAGGCCGCCAGGTGCATGGCACGCCGTTCCACGTCGTCGCGGTGCACGTGCGCGAGCACCGCGTGGGCAGTGCGCCTCTCGTTGGGGGTCGCCATCTGGACGACCGTCGAGCGCACCAGGGGGTGCCGGAAGAAGAAGTCGCCGCTGAGCGGCTCGATGTCCAGCAGGCCGCAGGCCGCGGCCTCGTCGGCGTCCA
The DNA here is from genome assembly GCF_043199855.1 of Streptomyces sp. NPDC048521. Lineage (NCBI taxonomy): Bacteria > Bacillati > Actinomycetota > Actinomycetes > Kitasatosporales > Streptomycetaceae > Streptomyces > Streptomyces sp. NPDC048521. The sequence continues at coordinate 108,106 of NZ_JBICWR010000011.1, read as the reverse complement.
TCATGCGGTAGCGCGTGCCGCGCGCACGGCCGGCCGCCGTGCCCGCTCCGACGCCGTCCAGGGCGCCACGCAGCAGTTCCGCGCGTACGGAGTCACCGAGCGCCTCGATGCGGGCGCCGTAGACGTGCCGCAGGCGCAGGGGCAGCGGCACGCCGGTGTATTCGACCAGGTCCTCCCGGTCGCCGGCCGCCCGGCCGTTGCGCAGCACATGGGGCGGCAGTTCCAGCAGCGCCAGCGGGTTGCCGAGCGCCTCGTCCAGGACCAGACGGCGGATCTCGGGATCCAGCCCGGGGTGGTGCATGTCCAGGAGCTGCTCGGAGGCCTTCTCGGAGAGGGTGGTCACCGGCAGTTGGGGCAGGGCGGCCGTGTCGAAGCCCGAGGGCACGTCGGAGCGCAGGCCCACGGCGAGTTTCACGGAGCTGCCGGTGAGCCGGCGGCCCACGAACCCGCACACCTCGGTGCTGGAGGCGTCCAGCCACTGGCCGTCGTCGAGCACCAGCAGGAGGGAGCTGTGCGACGCCGCGAGCGAGAGCAGGTCGAGGACGGCGATGCCGAGGGTCATGACCGAGGGAGGCGGTCCCTCGCTCCTGCCGAAGACGACGTCGAAGATCCCTCGGTGGCTGTCGTCCAACCGGTCGATGTAGGAGAGCAGCGGGTACAGGAACTGGTGCAGGCCGGCGAACGGCAGCTCCGACTCGGCCTCCACCCCGGCCGCCCTGATCACTCGGTGCTGTTCGTCGGCGGCGAGGTCGGCGACGTGGTCCAGCAGGGCGCTCTTGCCCACACCCGTGTCGCCCCGCAGGACGAGAGCCTGGCCCCCGGACGCCGTCACGAAGCCGGACAGCACCTCCTGCTCGCGTTCGCGGCCGACCATCGTCCTGTCGATGGACTCCACCGTCCCCCACTCCCTTCCCCGCTGAACCGGTCCGGCCGAACGCTGCCGCGCTCATGCGCACGGATCGCGCCAGGCGCCAGGGCGAGGGTACGTCGTCGTTCCTCATCGCCGTGGCGGTGTTCCTCCCGCGGCTCTCCTCCGGGGCCTCGGGATGGCGTGTTCACCTATTCCGTGCGGCCTCCTGAGCAGTGGTTGTGCCCACGTCGTGCCCGCCACCCTGCGAGCCGCCTTGAGTCAAGAGACTAGATGCATTACAGGAAGTTCGTCACCTGGTATGGCCGAAAATGTTCTTGATGTGCGGCCGTGACTGCGGTTTGCGGACGTTCGGACACGCAGGCCCGCGGGCCGGTACGTACGGCATGGCCCCGCCAAGCGCGGCGGCTCCGACACATGTGAGCTACTGTCATACGTATCTTTCACTTACGGGTGTACGGACGCAGCAGGCGGGCCCGGCCGGGACGCCAGGGGAGCGAGGCGGGGCATGGACTGGGTCGACCGAGGGCTGTGCCGGACGCAACCGGACCGGATGTTCGCCGAAGGCGCCGCGCAGAACCAGGCCAAGGCCGTGTGCGTCGCCTGCACGGTCCGGCTCGACTGCCTGGCCTACGCCCTGGACCACCGCGAGGAATACGGGGTGTGGGGCGCGATGACCGAGCGGGAGCGCCGGGCGCTGCTGCGCAGCCGCCCAGCCGTGACGTCCTGGGCGGAGGTTTTCCGCACAGTTGGCCCGCCCCGCGAAGCGGCCCAGGTCGGCGAACGCCGTGAGGCGGCGCCGGCCCGGACGCGTCGGAGAACGGCGTCGGCACAGGCACGCCAGGACGCGGCGTCGGGACGCGGTCCGCAGGCGGCCGACCGGACGCCGTCCGGGCCCGTGCAGGCACGTGTGCGCCGGCCGGGCACGGCGCCGGCGGGGCTCGACCGCTGAGGCGGCGGCGGGTTCAGGGCCGCAGCGCCTGAAGGGTCAGTTCCCCGTACCGGCGCCACAGCGCCGGATCCCTCTCCGCGAGGTTGATCAGCTGCAGGCACATGCCGCACAGCACCACGCGCAGGTCCAGCGCGTTCGCGTCCGGGCGGACCCGGCCGGCGGTCTTCGCCTCTTCCATCAGGGCGGCCAGCCGGTCGATCAGAGGAACGGTGTCCGCCGTCGACCGCCCCGCCGCAAGCGCCTCGGACAGCAGGCGGTCCCGCGCGAGGTTCTCGAAGAGCAGGATCACGTAGGTGTCGAAGGCACGTGCCGGCTCGACCTCGGCCAGGGCGGGCGCGGTGATGTCGTCCAGTTCCTCCAGCCGATGCTTCACGACCGCTTCCACCAGGTCTTCCTTCGTCGGGTAGCTGCGGTACACCGTGGCCTTTCCCACGTCGGCGCGCTCGGCGACCTGCGGCACGGTGCCCTGGAGCCCGAACTCCTCGAAGACCTCCAGCGCGGCGGCGAAGACCCGCTCGTGGTTGCGCCGGGCGTCGGCCCGCCTGTGGGGGGCGTCCTGCCGGTTCTGCTGCGGAGTCGTCTGCACCGAATTCACCCGTTCATTGTGCCTTCCTCGTCGGCCGCCACGGACCGCGAGGCAACCGGACCTCTGAGTCCGGTTATACTGGAGATGCAAACGGACCCTAGGGTCCGAATCCTGTTGCCTCTGGAGTGGTGATGACCGCATCGACCAGCGGCGAGCGTGCCACGCTCACCGATCCGACCCGCCGACTCATGGCGGCCGCCCATGAGATCGCCCCGGTGCTGCGCCGCGCGGCGGACGCGGCCGAGCGCGACAGCCGGCTGACGCCCGAGGCCGGGCGGGCGCTGCGGGAGGCCGGCCTGTTCCGCCTCGGCGTGCCGAAGCGCCGGGGCGGTGAAGAGCTGGCGCCCGCCGACAGCCTGGAAGTGTCGGCCGAAGTGGCGCTGGCCTGTCCGTCGAGCGCCTGGGTGGTGATGGTCTCGTACGTGGCGCAGCAGATCGCGGCCTCCTTCGGAGAGCAGGCGTGCCAGGACCTGTGGGGCGACGGCCCCGACGTCCCCATGTGCGGCGTCTTCGGCAGCGTGGGGGTCACCTCCGCGCCCGTCGAGGGCGGGCTGCTCGTCACCGGCTCCTGGGCCTGGGCGTCCGGCAGCCACCAGGCCGACTGGGCCCTGCTCGGCGTCCCGATGCCGGAGGAGCCGGGCGCCGGGTCCGCGCGCGGACTGGCGCTCGTGCCGGTCTCCGACCTCGCCATCGAGAAGACCTGGGACATGGCGGGCATGCGCGGCACGGGCAGTGACACCCTGATCGCCGAGGAAGTGTTCGTCCCGTACCACCGGCTCCGGCGCTTCGACGACGTCGTCCAGGGCCGGGGACTGCCCGAGGAGCCGCTGTACCGGATTCCCCCCGGGTCCATGACGGTCGTGTCCATGGGACCGCTGCTGGGCATCGCGAGGGCGGTCCTCCAGCTCACCCTGGAGACCGTCGGGAGCGGAAAGCCGATGGCCATGTCCCTGCACGCCAGGCTCGCCGACTCGCCCAGCGTGCAGGCGGCGCTCGCCGAGGCGGCCACCCTCATCGACTCCGCCCATCTGCACCTGAGGCGCTCCGCCGAGTTCATCGGCACGGCGGCCGCCACCGGGGTCACTCCCACGCTGGTCGAACGGGCGCGGGTGCGCATGGACGCGGGACACGCCTCCACCTGCCTGCGCCAGGCGGTGCAGGCACTGCTGACCGTCAGCGGAGCCGGCAGCTTCTCGCTCACCAAGACCATTCAGCGGCACTGGCGCGATCTGGAGACCGCGACCCGGCATCCCACGCTCAACACCGGGCTCGCCCGGGAGATGTACGGCCGTGCTCTGGCCGGCGACGAGCGGCCGGTCAGCCCCATGGTCTGAGGCATGGCCGCGCCTCACATCCGTCCGTACGTCCGCCGGGCGGGCACATGCTCGCCCGGCGGACGAGAAAGTAGAGAACAGACCATGCGCGACCTCAGTGCTCCGGCGGCCGCCGACGGCACCGTGCGCGAGGTGCTCGGGCACTTCGCGACGGGCGTCGCCGTCATCACGGCCCGTGGGCCGCACGGCCCGCTCGGCCTCACCTGCCAGTCCTTCGTCTCCCTGTCCCTCGACCCCCTGCTCGTCTCCTTCGCCCCGGCCCGTACGTCGCGGACCTGGCCCCTCATCCGCGAAACGGGCACCTTCGGGGTCAATGTCCTGGCCGCGGACCAGGCCGAGGTCAGCGCCGCGTTCGCCCGCTCCGGGACCGACAGGTTCCATGGGATCGGATGGTCGCCGGGCCCGGGAGGGGCACCGCTGCTGGACGGCGCGTGCGCCTGGATCTCGTGCGAGCTGCGGAACGAGTACGACGGAGGTGACCACACCCTCGTCGTCGGCCGGGTCGTCGCGCTCGGCGCCGATCCCGCACGGGAACCGCTGGTCTTCCACCGCAGCCGCTACCGCGAGCTGGTGCCGGTGCCGTCGGCACACGCGCGGTGAGCGGGCGGCCTCGGCCCACCCGGGCAGCGCGCCGTGACCGGTCGGCGTCGCCGCTCTGTGCCGGAGCGCGGTGCGGCGGCGGGCAGTCGCCGACACCGCGACTCCGCTCCCGGGCACCAGTCACCTATCGACACGTATGTCGTCCGTGTGGCCGGACACACACCGCAGTGGCCGGCCTCACGTGAACCTCCTCCGTGGCACACACGTCCACTTAAGTGAGGGAATGACCATATGCCGACCGAGGCGGTCCGGACACAGTCCGCCGCGTGGACAGGTTCCGCGGGGACGCGGTCCGGCGAGAAGGACCCACCGCTTCACGAACGGCCGCACGTCGGTGCCGGCCCCACGCGGCACCTGAGCGGGAAGAAGCTGATGCACGATGAAGGACGGCACGACCGTCTGGCTCCCGTACCACCGAAACCTGATCCCCGGCCTGCCGGACGAGTTCACCTACGCGTACTGGGACGGCTCCGGCCCGTTGCCGGGTGACCCCGCCGAGGTCCGCTTCCTCGTCGGCCCACCGGCCCCCGGCGCCGACCGCGTCCTGCGCCCTGTGCTGCCGCGGATGCGCAACCTGGAGGTGCTCCAGCTGCTCAGCTCCGGCTACGACCACATGCTGCCGCTGCTGGACGCGATGCCGCCCGGAACCCGGCTGGCCACCGGGCGCGGCGTGCATCGCGAGCCCACCGCCGAACTGGCGGTCACCCTGCTGCTGGCCCTGTGCCGGGGTCTCGACGTGTTCGGTGCCCGCCAGGCCGAGGGGACGTGGCGGCCCGAGTTCCGCACCACGCTGGTCGGCAAGCGCGTCCTGGTCATCGGCTACGGCGCCGTCGGCGCGGCCGTCGCCGCCCGGCTCGGCGCGTTCCGGTGCGAGGCGGTCCTCGTGGCACGGACGGCGCGCACCACACCGACCGGACGGGTGCACGGGGTGGCGGACCTGCCCGAGCTGCTGCCCACGGCGGACGCGGTGGTGCTGTGCGCGCCGCTGACCGAGCAGACGCGCGGCATGTTCGGTGCGGACGCGCTGGCGCTGCTGAAGGACGGGGCCATGCTGGTGAACGCCGCCCGGGGAGAGCTGGTGGACACCGGCGCGCTGGTCCAGGAGGTGCGCACGGGCCGGCTCCGGGTCGCGCTCGACGTCACCGATCCGGAACCGCTGCCGCCCGGCCATCCGCTGTGGCACCTGCCCGGCGCCCTGATCACCCCCCACGTGGCGGCCTTCACCGACGCGTTCCCGACGATGACCGAGGACTTCCTGCGCCGGCAACTGCGCCGCTACGCACGGGGCGAGGAACTGCACAACGTCGTCCTGACGACGGCCGCGGCCGAAGACGTCGGACAGGCTGCGTGAGCCCATGACGACATCCACGCACGGTGACCATCTGCAGGTGCTCGGACCCGACATCGGCCTCGCGCAGGTGTTCGCGTTCTACGAAGAGCGTGCCCATGGCGACCCGTCCGCCGCCTGGCAGGCGTTCACCACCGCCTGGAACTGGGCCGCGCCGCTGACCACTGCCGTACCCGGCAAGGACGACCGGGACAGGCCGGAGGCGCGGCCGGCCGTCGGCGGCGGCTTCACCCTGTCCGGACTGTGGCACCTGCCGGTGCACGACGGAACCGGACCGTGGCTGGCGCTGCCGCTCACCGTCGGCGAACGGCCGTCCCGGCCGGTCACGGCAACGCCCGGCGGCCCGGATCTGTTCGCGGTGCCCTCCAAGGCGCTGCGGGGTGCGGTCCGCGCCGTCACGGGCGACGCCGACGTGCCCGGACCGGCGTTCCGGCTGGAGGACGTACACGTGCCCACAGGGTTCGTCACGCACGCGGCGGCCACCCCGCTGCGCGCCGGGGACGCGCCCTTCGTGTGGACGGCTGTCGCGGCCCAGGCCCTGGGAGCGGCCCGGCGCATGACCGGCACACTGGCCGCCCCGGACACGGCGTCCGGCGCGGCCCGTGGACCGGTGCCGTCCGCCGCCGTGGCCGCCGAACTGGCCGCCGTGCTGCACGACGAGCGCCTGAGCCTGGCGGCGACCCTGCACGGCGCGCCCTCCGCGCGGCTGGGCCTGCCGTCGTCCGCCGAGGAGCGGCTCGCCGCGCGCGTGCAGCGGGCCGGGAACGCCGTCCACCAGGTGGTCGCGGCGGCGTTCGACCACGCACTGGCGTCGTGCGGGTACGCCGGTGAGCACCCCCTGGTGCAGCTGATGGAAGCCGGTGCACCGATACTTCAGCAGGTGCGGTACGCGACGCAGCTTCTGCCGCCCGACGACGGGACCTCCTGGAAAGGTGCAACACGGTGACAACCGTCACATATCAGGGTGAACCTGGGTCCAACTCCGCGACTGCCGCGCGTGCCCTGTACCCCGAAAGCGCTGAACTGCCCTGTACGAGCTTCGAGCAGGCCCTGGACGCGGTGACACTCGGCGCCGCCGACGTCGCCGTGATCCCGGTGGACAACTCCGCGGCCGGACGCGTCGCGGACGTCCACCATCTGCTGCCCGAGTCGGGACTGTTCATCGTCGCCGAGTACTTCCTCGCCATCCGCTTCGACCTGATGGGGGTGCCCGGCGCGACCCTGGACCAGGTGGAGTGCGTACGCAGCCACGTCCATGCCCTGGGCCAGTGCCGCAAGCTGCTGCGGGAGGGCGGCTGGCGCACCCTCGTCAGCGACGACACGGCCGGGGCGGCACGCGAGGTGGCCGAGCTGGGCGACCCGCGGCACGCGGCGCTCGCCCCGCCCGCCGCGGCCGGGCTCCACGGCCTGGACGTGCTGCGCTCCGGCGTCGAGGACGACCCGGACAACACCACGCGGTTCGTCGTGCTGTCCCGGGACGCCGCCACTGCCCCGGTTACGGGGGAGCCGACGATGACGAGCCTGTTCTTCTGCGTGCGCAACATCCCCAGTGCGCTGTACAAGGCACTCGGCGGGTTCGCCAGCAGCGGCGTGAACCTCACCAAGATCGAGAGCTACCAGATGGGCGCGGGCCTCAACGCCAGCCGCTTCTACGTCGAGATCGAGGGCCACCCCGACGACGAGCGCGTCGCCCTCGCCCTGCACGAACTGCGGTTCTTCTCCTCCGAAGTCCGCATCCTGGGCGTGTACCCCGCGCATCCGCACCGGCTGAAGGGCTGAACCGGCACAGGTGACCCGAGCGGTCAGGGAGGGCAGTGTTCCTGACCGCACGGGCCGCCGGCCGCGACCGTCGTGGCCGGTCCGCCGGAGGGCCGGGGCCTCCGCCGCCGTCGCCGGGGCGGCGAAGAACCCCTCACCCGGACAACGCAGCGGCCCACCACAGGGTTCACACGAGACGCGGATGCGCAGCCACAGCGCCGCCCTCGGCACCCGGTGCGACGGTCGACACACTTGGCCGGTGGACGCACGCGTTGTGTCCCGGCCGCCTAGCCGTGACGTCCACACATGTGCCCACCGACGACAAACATGGCGACCTGGTGGAAAACCGGGACCGGGCGGCCTTCTAAGGTGTGGGCATGACTCAGCACCGCAAGGGCCTCGTCCTCGACTTCGGTGGTGTGCTGACGACACCTCTGCTGCCCGCCGCGCTCGCCTTCGAACAGCGGGCGGGACTGGCGGAGGGGACGCTGCTCACCGGCCTCTACCTGAATCCCGAGGGGATCCGGCTCACCGAGGAGCTGGAGCGCGGCACGCTCACCCAGACCCAGTGGAACGAAGCGGCCGGACGGCTGCTCGGTATCGCGCCGGACAACCTGATGGGCCGCATCTTCGCCGACCTGCGCCCCGAGCCCTCGGTGATCGCCGCGGCCGCCGCCGCGCGTCGGGCCGGGGTGAAGGTGGGCATCCTGTCGAACTCCGTCGGCCTGACCCCGTGGAACCTGTACGACGGATACGAGGTGGACGAACTCTACGACGCCGTGGTGCTGTCCGAACTCCACGGGACGCGCAAGCCGGAGCGGGAGATCTTCCGCCTCGTGCTCGATCAACTCGGCCTGACGGCCGAGGAGTGCGTCTTCGTCGACGACACCGAGCAGCACCTGCCCCCCGCCGCCGAACTCGGCTTCACCACCGTCCACGCGGTGGAGCCCGCACGGACGGTCGCCGCCCTGGAACACCTGCTCGGCGTCGCGCTGACGGGCGCGCACCCCGAGCGGACGACCTCATGAGGAGACACGCATGCGACTAGGCCTGGCCCTTCCCACCTTCGGTCCCGACGCCACGCCGGAAGGCATTCTCCGCGTCTGCCGCACCGCGGAGGAGATGGGATACGACTCCCTCTGGACGGGCGACCGAGTCCTCGCCCCCCAGGTCCCGAGCGCCCCCTACCCGAGCCGCGGCGGCCAGATGCCGCGCGTCTACGAGAACCACATGGACCCCCTGGTGGCGCTCACCTTCGCCGCGTCCCACACGAGCCGCGTCCGCCTGGGCACGAGCACGCTGAACGGCCTGTGGCAGCCGCCGCTCATGCTGGCCCGGTCGCTGACCACCCTCGACGTCCTCAGCCAGGGACGGCTCGCCGTGGGCCTCGGCTTCGGCTGGATGCCCGACGAGTACACCGCGGTCTCCGTACCGTGGAAGGGCCGGGGCGAGCGGCTCGACGAGACGCTGGACGTCCTGGAGGGGTACTGGACCGACGACGTCTTCGCCCACCAGGGACCGCTGTTCACCATCCCGGAGACCGTGGTGGGGCTCAAGCCGCGCCAGCGGCCCAAACCCCCTGTACTGCTCGCGGCGTTCACCCCCAGGGGCCTGCGGCGGATCGGGCGCAGGCTCGACGGCTGGCTGCCCGCCGCGATGCCGCTCGCGCACCTCATGGGCATGTGGGACACCGTTCTCAAGGAGGCGGTGGAGGCAGAACGCGACCCGTCCACCCTGCACATCGCGCTGCGCGTCAACCTCGAGCTGACCGACACGAGGACCGGCCCGGAGCAGATGCCCTGGGCGGGCACGCTGGACCAGTACATCGACTACGCGCGGGCCGCGGCCGAGGCGGGGGTGCACGAACTGTTCATCGACTTCGGGCAGACGCACACCGCCCTCGCGGAACGCGTCGACCTGGCCGGCCGCTTCCTCGAAGGGGTCCGCGCGGGCTGACCGCGCACCGCGCGTGAACCCGCCCAGGAGGCCAGTCCGTCCTGGGAGCGCGGGCAGGCCGGGGGACCTGCCGCGAGGAGGATGCGATGACCTCGGGCACGCAGCACCCCATGGGCGGATCTGCCAGTCTGTGCGAGGCGTGGGTCCCGGCGACACGGTCGCCCTGCTGCCGCGCAACCGGCCGGAGTTCACCGGCCTCCTGGCGGACGAGCGTCGACACGCTGTACGCGTGAGCGGGTGCCGGGGCGGCCGGGCCGGCCGCCCCGGTGCCGTTACTTGAGGCCGAAGGCCCGTACGATGCTCTGCCGCACGCTGTTGCCGCGGACGTCCCGGGCGTTCACGCGCAGGCTCACGAACCCGGCGGCAGGAGGGGCGTCGAGCCGTGTCCGCCACCCCGTGCCCGAGTGCCGCAGCACCGCACGGTGCCAGGTGACCCCGTCGTCGTACGAGACGTCCAGGCCCACCGTGTCGATGGTGGCGGTGCCGGTGGACCCCGGCAGGTGCGAGGCGGTCACCGTCAGGCCGGCGTGCCGCCCGGTCCGCCCGGAGGCGTCGGTGGCGACCCCGTAGTCGAGTTGGATCAGGGGCAGTTGGGCCTGTTCACGGGCCGCTCCCGCCCGGGAGGTGAATCCCCACTCGGTCCGGGTGACGGTGGAGTAGGGGGCGGCCCAGGCGTCCCGGGAGTTCTCCGAGACCAGACGGTAGGGGAGCGGGGCCGGGCTCAGTCCGGACACGGTCATGGTGAGCTGGTAGCGGCCCATCTCACGCAGGAGCGTGTCTCCCTGATAGAGCCGCACCTGGTTGTCGACGTCGAAGTTGCCGTACGTGCCGCCCAGATGGTCGGTTCCCGAGTCCCCCCAGCCGGGGACGGACACGAACAGCCTGTCGTCCTGGCGGACCGGTGCGTTGCCGTCGATGAGCCGGGGCCGCTGGACCGGCCCGAACCAGCTGACCCGGGCCGCGGACCGGGCGCGGTAGGTGACCGCCGGGGCGTACTGCTGCTGCTCGCTCGGGATCTGCGCCCGGTCCGCCCACGGTTCGCCCGCGGTCACCCAGTCCGTGCGCTCGCCCCGGGCCGGGGCGTCCGAGGGGTTCAGGGCGCTGCCGCCGGCCGGTGTGACGTCGTCGCGGCTCTCCAGCGCCCGCCCGGCACGGTAGTTGCGGAACGAGACGTCGACACGGGCGAGTTCGCGCCGGTCGGCCCGTTGGACGAGGTCGGCGGGGACGGCGCCCCGGTAGTCGTGGGTGAGGTCGTATACGTACTCGGTGACGGGGTGGGAGGTGATGGCGAGCCGGGTACGGGCGGGGCCGGACGTCCGGGCGATGAGCCGTTCACCCTCGTCGTGGGTGAGGGTGGCGACGGTCAGTGGGGGTGGATCCGCCGGCAGCCAGGGGGAGTCCTCCCACGGTTGCAGGCGGCCGTCGCCGTCGTTCACGACCAGGAGCAGCCGGGCGCCCGCGGCGGCCGCCGCAGCGGCCTGCTCCGGCACGGGCACCGTGTCGTCGCGGCGCACGACGACGGCCTTCCCCCGGACGTCCGCGGAGCTGTACGCGGTGGCCGCGCCGTCGCCGGCGAAGACCGTGTCGAGGCGGTGGCGCCCTGCGGGCAGCGGGGCCGCTCCCTGCGCGACGCGCAGATCGTCGAAGGCGCCGTCGCCGGAGGCCACCGTCAGAGCCGGCTGCCGCAGCCGCCACCGCGTACCGAACACGAACTCCCCTTCCGCCACCTGGCGTCCGGTGGGCAGGGCCCAGACGCTGTCGTAGGAGGCGTCGGTCCAGCGGGAGGACGAGGACCAGTCGTCGGCGGCGAAACCGCGGTAGAGGTTTACGCGGGAGTCGTCGGGCGTGCTCGGATCCGGCGTCACGGCCCGGACCTGGCGGGCCTTGGTGCCGTCGAAGACCGCCGTGCGGTCCTGTCCGAGGTCGATGTCGGTGACGGCCAGCAGGCCCTGCCCGACCGAGTGCGGACCGTGGGCGCCCTCGAGGGGCGTGTCCAGCCACGCGGTGTAGGAACCCGGCGGCAGCCGCAGGTCCAGGGTGCCGGAGTCGTCCAGCACCAGGGGCAGCCACAGCTTCTTCGCGGTGAGGATGACCGTGCCGCCGACCGGCCGGCCGTCTCGGTCCTTCGCCTTCAGCGTCAGCCGGTGGCGCTCGCCCTCCTTGGCCGCGCTCAGGGACGTACGGGCCCGGACGGTACCCGAGTCGTCGGTCGCCGTCAGGAAGGCGGCCGTCGCCCGGTCGGCGGGGACCTGGTCGTAGTGCGCGGTCACGGTGACCGAGGTGGTGCCGTGCGCGGGGACGGACAGCCGGTCGGCGGCGACGGTGAACGGACCGTCGGCCGTCAGACGCAGGGCGACCGGGGAGCCGGCGGTGTTGGTGTACGTCACCTTCCGCTCGGCGGTCGTGCCGGCCGGGACCGGCCACGCGTGGAAGCCGAAGTCGGTGCCGCCGGAGGCGAAGACGGTCGCCGTCGTGGTGGCGGCGACGTCCACACGGCCGGCACCTGCCTCGAAGGGGGTGTACCGGGGCGTCGCCTCGGTCGTGCTGACGAGGGCGTCCTTGAGCTGACGGCCACTGAAGTCCGGGTGCTTCGCGGCCAGCAGGGCGGCGGCCCCGGCGACGTGCGGCGTCGCCATCGAGGTGCCGCTCAGGGTCTGGTACGGGCCCGAGCCTTCCGGCGCGTACTGGGAACGCGCCGCGAGGATGTCCACGCCGGGGGCGGTGAGGTCCGGCTTGACGCCCCGGTCGCCGGGACGCGGGCCACGGCTGGAGAAGTCCGCGAGCGTGTCGGAGCCGTCGACGGCGCCCACGGTCAGGGCGGCACCGGCCACGCCGGGGGTGCCCACGGTGTAGCCGTCGGGGCCGGAGTTGCCCGCGGCCACCGTGAACAGCGCCCCGGTCTCCTCGCTGAGCCGGTCCACCGCCATGCTCAGCGGATCGGAGCCGTCGGTGGACGGGCCGCCCAGGCTCATGCTGATGATCTTCGCGTGCTGGTCGCGGGCCGCCCACTCCATGCCGGCCAGCAGCCAGGAGTCCTGGCCGGTGCCGTCGTCGGAGAGCACCTTGCCGATGTGCAGCCGCGCGCCCGGTGCGACGCCCTTCTCCCGGCCGTCGGACGCGGCACCGGTCCCGGCGACGGTGGAGGCCACGTGCGTGCCGTGGCCGTTTCCGTCGGTCACGGACTCACCGGGCACGAAGTCCGCGGTGGCGGCGATCCGTCCGGCCAGGTCGGGGTGTCCGGCGTCCACGCCGGTGTCGAGGACCGCGACGTCCACGCCCTCGCCGGTGTCGCCCGAGGCCCACACCCGCGGTGCCCCCACCTGCGCGGTGCTGTCGGCGAGATCGGCCTTCACCTTGCCGTCCAGCCAGATCTTGGCGATGCCGCCCTGGAGCCGGGGCCGTTGGCCCGCGTCCCGCGCGGAGGCGCCGTCGGTGACCGACGTCCAGAACGCCGCCGAACGGTCCACGGCGAGTGCCGCGCCCCCGATGCTGTCCAGCGGGCGCGTCGTGCGGGCGCCCGGCGGCGGCACCTGGCGGCCGGAGCGCCGGGCCGTGTCGGTGTAGGTGACGATCAGTGGCAGCCGGTCGCGGTGCGCGTCGTCGTAGCCGTCCGCCAACAGCCGGGTGACATCGAACAGTTCACGGTCGAGCAGGCCGGCGGCGACGTACGGCAGCGCCTCGCGGGGATAGACGTAGGTGTTGCGTCCGCTGCGGTGGGTCTCGAAACCGGTGTAGTGGCCCTCCGGATCCCGCACCAGGTGGCTCTGTGTGCCGTCGGCGGCAGTGACGACGGTGACCGTGTCGCCCGTCACCAGGGTCACCCTGGGTGCGTCGGGCGGGACCGTCGCCGGGGTTGCGGAAGCGGTGGGCGGTGGGGCGGAGGACGGTTCGGCGGCCGGGAAGGCCGGTGCGGGCGACGCCGCCAGCACCGCGAACACGGTGCACACAGTCGTCCACCCGCGTCTGCGCCAAGGCAGAGGCGACACGAGAGGGTCCCTTCGTCGGACGGGGTACGGGATGCCGGAATCATGCGACGGCGGGCCTGCGCGCATGTCGTCTTCGCCCTGGCGCGGTTGTGCCGTGACGTCATGTGGACACGTCCCGGTCCGGCAGGTCCGCGCGGACTCGGCACGGCCCGGAATGTGTGCGCGCCGTCGCTGGTTTCTCAGAACACCCACCCGTCCGACCCGTCGGCGCCGCGCGCGCCGGGGTCACGGCATGTCGAACGCATCGATGGGAGAAGCCTTGAAGCGCCCCGCCTCCAAGAACGAGACGTCCCGGCTCCGCCGCGTCCGCCTCCCCGGAACCGTGCCCCTGCCCTCGCCGGCCGCTGCCCGGCGTCCCCGGGACGAGGAGAGACAGGACGCCTCCGGCACGGACACGGATCGGCAGGCCGTGGAATGAGATGAGCGGCGGCGGACGATGGCACCGCCGTCACCGTGGCCGACGGGCCCCCGGGAACACATGGACACGTGTGTTCCCGGGGGCCCGTCGGCGTGTCAGGAGGCCCCGAGGCCGTTCAGCAGGGTGTCGACGACGACGTCCGCCGCCTGTCCGGGACTCAGCTCGGGCATCTGCCGGGACACCAGGTGCATGAGCTGGGGCAGCAGCGCGCTCGCCCACCCCTGCGGGAGACCGGGGCGTAGCAGGCCTTCGTCGGTGGCGCGTGCGAGAAAGGCGTCGACCTCGCGGACGGACGCCTCGCGGCGTGCGCGGACGGTGTCGTCGGCGAGCATGCGGGTGAGGTCGACGGGCCAGGTGCGGTTGACGGCGATGATGTTCTCGACGTAGCGGTGCAGTGCGACGGCGACGGGGGCCTCGCGCAGCCGGGCGTCCTCGATGGCCCGCTCGATCGCCGTGAGGCGGGATTCGTAGATGGCGGCGAGGAGTTCCTCGCGGGAGGCGAACCGCCGGTAGACGGTGCGCCGGTCGACGCCCGCCTCGGCGGCGATGCTCGCGATGCTCGCGCCGGGGTCGGCGGCGAGCATGCGCGCTCCGGTGGTCAGTACGGCTTCCAGGTTGCGTGCTGCGTCGGCTCTCACCGCACCGATTCTAGCCAGGAAATGTGGAGCCTGAGACGGCTACAGCCACTGGTGTGTGAAGTTGCGCCAAGTAAGTGCTACATTGAAGTGACAGATAAGCACGGTAGTGCGGACGTGTTGAGGCTCTTGCTCTGGTCGAGGGTCGGTGCGCCCGCCCGCCACTCCAGAAAGGCACCTTCGATGCCGACGTCACAACAGCCCTCGTCACCCCGGGCGGGTGGGGTGGCCGCCGCCATGAGCGCGCTGATCCTCGCGGTCCTCCTGGCAGCGCTGGACCAGACGATCGTCTCCACGGCGCTGCCCCGGATAGCGGAGGACCTGAACGGGTTCGACGACATCGCCTGGGTCAGCGCCGCCTACCTCCTCGCATCGACGGCGGTGACGCCGCTGTGGGGCAAGCTCGGCGACATGTTCGGCCGCAAGCGCCTCTACCTGGCCTCGACCACGATCTTCCTGATCGCGTCGGTGGCCTGCGGCCTCGCGCAGAACCTGCCCGAGCTGATCGGCGCCCGCGTGCTCCAGGGCATCGGCGGCGGCGGCATGATCGTGCTGACCTTCGCCCTGGTCGGTGACATCGTCGCGCCGAGCGAACGCGGCCGGTACCAGGGCATGTTCGGTTCCGTCTACGGCGTCGCCAGCATCGTCGGCCCGCTGCTGGGCGGCATCTTCACCGACCAGCTCTCCTGGCGCTGGGCCTTCCTGATCAACCTGCCCATCGGCATCGTCGCCCTCGCCATCGCCGCCCGGGCGCTGCCCGCCGCCACCAGGGGAACCAAGGCCCGCATCGACTACCTCGGCGCCACCGTCCTGGCCGCGATCGCCACCGGCCTGGTCCTGATCACCTCGTTCGGTGAGCGCTGGGGCTGGGGTTCGCCGGCCATCATCGGCCTGATCGTCGCCACCGTCGCACTGGCGGCGCTGCTGGTGCCCGTCGAGCGCCGCGCCGCCGCCCCGGTCCTGCCGCCGGCCATGCTCGGCTCCCGGACCGTGGTCTTCTCCTCGCTGATCGGGTTCTTCGCCAACGCCGCGATGTTCGCCGTCCTGGTCTACCTGCCGACCTACCTGCAGATCGTCCACGGTGTCTCGGCCACGCTCTCCGGCATCTACATGCTGCCGTTGGTCGCCGGCCTGGTCATCAGCCAGTCCCTGGCCGGACGCTGGGCCGCGCACGTCGAGCGGCTCCGGGTGATCCTGCTCGCCGGTCTGGTCGCCAACCTCGCCGGACTGCTCCTGCTGGGTACCATCGGGGCGGGGACCAGCACCCTGGTGCTGAGCGTCTACTTCCTGATCACCGGAGTCGGCATCGGCATGGTGCCCATGGTCGTGCTGACCACCGTGCAGAACAGCGTGCCCGCCGCCGACCTCGGCGCCGCCAGCGCCGTGGTCACCTTCTCCCGCTCCATCGGCGCGGCCTTCGGCGTCGCCGTCTTCGGCACCCTGCTCAACACGGGCTTCGCCGACCGCACCCGCACCCTGCCGACCACGGCCGGCTTCGACGCCGCCCGCCCCGACACCATCGGCCGGCTTCCCGGCGCACTGCGCGACACCGCGCTGGACGCCTTCGCCCACGCCACGGCCACCGGCTACCTCTGGATCGCGCCCACCCTGGCCGTCGGCATCCTCCTCGCCGTCTTCCTACGGCCCGCCCGGAAGTCCGGGGACACCACCCCTGCCACCCCCGACCCCGCCGCCACCCCCGACCCGGCCGCCAAGGACACCGTCCCGGCCGCCTGAACCACCGCACTGCGCGCCACGACCGGCCGACGCCCGCACCGGGTGCCGGCCGTCGGCGTACCCGGACGTGCGCAGCCGTTGGGTGGTGTCCACCGTTGGTGCTCCGAACGTTCGTAGCCGCTCGGTAACACCGACCGTCGGTGCTTCGGACGCTCGCGGCCGCTCGTTGGTGTCGAGCCTCGGCGCTCCAGACGCCCGCAGCCGCTTCGGTGGTGCCGCTACGCGTCGCTCTCGTGCGGGGCGCTTTCGGAGAGTCTCTTGAGCTGTGCGATCCACAGGGTGTTCAGGCGCTGCGCCCACATGGGGGACAACGCGTTCAGGGACTGGGCGGCGGGACCGCGGACGACGTTCGCGGTCACCACATGGGTGCCGCCCGCGACGGCCGTGAACAGCCAGGCCTGGTACAACTGCACACCCGCGCCGACCCCCGACCAGCCGAGCCGGCGGGGCGGCTCGTGCTCTCCCACGAAGATCTCGAACCGCTGCTCGTGGAACAGCACCTCGAAGGTCCGGGGGAGCGGCCCGGTCCGCGCCTCGGTGATGCCCGGAACCCAGCCCGGCCACCGCGTGACGTCGGCGAGCAGGGCGAACGCCGTGGCGGGTGGGGCGTGCACCACGGCCTGCGCCTGGCAGAAGCTGTGGGCCTGGTCGGGCGAGAAGCCCGACGGCCAGTGGATGTCCGGATGGCTGTCCGAGGCATCGAGCATCCGGTTCCCCTCTCACGTCGCCCGGCGGCTTTCGGGTGCGGCCACCGTGGCAGGACAGCCCGAGCAGGCCGTTCCGGCCTCCACTGTGCGCGGGTGCCCGCAGCCCGGCATACGTCAAATGACTGAGCGGACGGCCCATCGTCAGCTTTCGCCGACGCGCGTCACTCGTCCCGATCGAGGTCGAGGCCGGAGAGCGCGTCTCTCAGCGCGGCCCGCGAAGTGATGCCCAGTTTGGGATAGATCTGGTAGAGATGCGTGCCGATCGTGCGATGGGACAGGAACAACCGCTCGGCGATCTGCTTGTTGGTCAGTCCCGTCGCCGCGAGCGTGGCGATCTGCAGCTCCTGCGCGGTCAGCGCCACGGGCGCCTGCCTGGTGGCGGTCGGCGCGGACAGGCCGCTCGCGCGCAGCTCGGCCGCCGTGCGGGCCGCCCAGGGCTTGGCACCCAGGCGCTGGAAGACCTCCAGCGCCTGGGTCAGCTGTTCCCTGGCCTCCGCGGTGGCACGCAGGCGCCGGAGGCGTTCACCGTGGAAGAGACGCACCCGTGCGGCGTCGAAGGGCCAGCGTTCCGGTCCGGGCAGGGACAGCGCCCCCTCGAACAGGGCGACGGACTCCTCGCCGGCAGCGGTCAGCGCCTCGCAGGCCAGGACCAGCAGCTCCAGCCGGGGCGACAGCTCGGCCATCGCGGACGCGCGCATCGCCGCCGTGTGGGCTGCGGCCTCCTCCTCCCGGCCGGTCCGTACGGCCGCCTCGACCAGGTCCATCGTGCCCCACATGGCGATCGGCACGTAGGGGGCCACGGTCCCGGGCGGGCTGAGCGCGCAGGCGTGCTGGTAGGCGGTCTCGTAGTCGCCGGTGCCGAGGGCGGCCAGCGCTCGGGCGTGGCAGGCGAAGAACCGTGCGCCGTGGGCCCCGCGGGGCGTCGCCCACCGGACGATCTCCTCGGTCAGCGTCGCGGCGGTCTCCGCGTCGCCCTGCGCCGCGGCCACGACCGCGCGCACGTACTGGAAGTACCACGCGAAGAAGCGGTAGTCGTGGTTGGTGCACAGGGTGAGCCCCTCGGCGGCCAGTTGTGCGGCGTCGTCCCAGCGGCCCAGGTGGTAGTAGTCCAGGCCCAGGTGCATCAGCGCGCCCAGATGCCGGCGGACGGGCGCGGTGCCGGCGCGGCCCTGCTCGATCAGCCGGCGCGTCGCCCACCGGAAGTCCCCGAGCCGGTCGGGGAAGACCGAGGCGGTGCCGACACGCACCACGCGGGTGGCATCGTCCCCCACGGTGGCGATCAGCTCCGCCAGGCGGGGCAGAGCCGGGGGACCGGTGCGCGCCGGGTCGGCGAAGGTCTGGGAGATGACCCAGAGCAGCTCGGGCGGTTCGGGGGTCAGCCGGTCCATGAACGCGAACAGCGGGCGCCACAGCTCCGGGGCACCGCCGTACCAGCACAGCAGCACCAGGAGGTGCAGGGCTTCGACGAGACCGGCGTCCGAGGCGTCCCAGCCGTGGTCCCCGGACTCGATCGCCCCGATCAGCAGGCGGTACGCGGTGTCGATGTCGCCGTCCCTGTTGATCAGCAGGAACGCGGCCGCGGCCGCCGCGTGCAGCGATTGCTGCCCGGTGCCGGGATGGACCAGCCGGGCCCCGGCGAGCAGTCGTGAGGCGTCCTCCAGTTCCCCACTGGAGTCCACGCCGACGTAGGCCGCCTCGGCCAGCCGGCGGCTCTCGTCGGCCGCGGTGGGGCTCAGGCCGGCGGCCCGGGTCAGCGCCGTCACCGCGCCGAGGGCGTCCCCGCGCCGCAGCCGGCGGCGCGCGGCCTCCTCCAGCAGGGCCGCGACGGTCTCGTCCGGGCCCACGGCCGCCTCTCCCAGGTGCCAGGCGCGTCGCTCCAGCTGATCGCCCAGTACGCCGGCGAGCGCCTGATGGGCTCTCCTGCGTTCCGAGGCCGTCGCCAGCTCCACCACCGCGGAGCCGATCAGCGGGTGCCGGAAGGACAGCCGCCGGTTGTCCGCCGAGATCGTCACCAGCCGGTCGCGTTCGGCGGGGGCGAGGTCGTCGACGCCCGCCCGGCCGGCCGCGGCGGCCTCGATCGCGGCCAGGTCGCCGGTGCCGTCGAGGGCGGCGATCAGCAGAAGTTCCCGGCTGCGGTCGGGCAGCGCGGCCACGCGCGAGGCGAACATGGTCTGCAGACGCTCGGTCAGGGGCAGCACGCTGGGCACCGCCGCCAGGGTCGCGCGCTGCTCGGTGGAGAGCGCCACCGGCAGTTCCACCAGCGCCAGCGGGTTGCCGCGTGCCTCGGCGGCGATGCGGCGCCGTACGGCGGGGGCGACATCGGGGTGCGCCAGGGCGAGCAACTCGGCCGACGACGCGTCGTCCAGCGGCTTGAGCCGGTGCTCGGTCAGGCCGCTCGACTCGAAGAAGCTGTCGGATCCCTCACGAGAGGCCGCGAGGAAGCCGATACGGCTGCCGACGAGCCGCCGGGCCACGAAACCGAGGACGGCGTTGGTCGCCCGGTCCAGCCACGGCAGGTCGTCGACGACGATCAGCAGTGGCGTCTCGGTGGAGATCAGCCGCAACAGCAGCAGCACCGCGGTCGAGGTCAGGAGGCGGTCGGGAACCGGTCCGCTGCCGATGCCGACAGCGACCCGCAGGGCGTCGCGGTGCGGGTTGTCCAGGATGTCGAAGTCGTCGAAGAGGGGTACGAGGAGCTGGTTGAGACCCGCGTAGCTGATGTCCGCCTCGAACTGCACGCCGGCCGCGCGCAAGACCCGGACGCCGTTGTGCACGGCGCCCTTCGCCACCGCGTCGAGCACGGCGCTCTTGCCCACCCCGGCCTCGCCCGAGAGCAGCAGAGCCGCTCCCTGGACCTCGGAGTTGCTGAAGAAGGACTGGATGAACGAGAGGTCCGCGTCGCGTCCGACCAGCCGTGTCGAGGCCGGGCAGACGGTCGGATCCAGTTCATTCATCGGGCTGCCTCCAACGGCCGACGTATGGAAGCCCGGTGTTCTGTGCCGACCTGGCTGTGCCTGCACCCGGCTCCGTTCGGCCCATGCAATCACTGCAGTGTAAAGGACGTCCATAATCGGCCATTGCCTTTACGTTGCCGTTCGCCGGCTCGCCTCGCGGGCCGGCGCGGGGCCGCTCCCCGGCGGAGCTGTACTTATTACGGCGTAATAGCGGGAGCCCGTGAGGCTGTGGGTGGCGGGTGCCGGGTGACGCGCCGTGGCCGGAACGGGTGCGGGCCGTTCCGTGCGTCCACGATTCCGGTGCGTCGTGCCACGGTTCCGGTGCGCTGTGCCACGGTTCCGTGCGTCGCCACGGATCAGGAGCGGCGCAGCAGGTCGGCGGCGCGCTCGGCGATCGCGTAGACGGTGGCGTTGATGTTGCTGGAGGGGATGGAGGGGATGACGGAGGCGTCGGCGACCCGCAGGCCGTCCAGCCCGTGCACGCGCAGCGAGGAGTCGACGACGGCCACGTCGTCCTCGCCCATCATGCAGGTGCCCACGGGGTGGCAGTACGAGCTGAAGTACCGGCGCGCGTGGTCGGCGATGGACTCCTCGTCCACCGCGGCCAGCCCCGGACTGACCTCCTCGATCCCCCACGCGGCGAGCGCGGAGGACCAGGCGATCCTGCGGGCCGTCCTGATGCCCGACAGCACGGCCCGCACGTCCGCCTCCTCGGTGAAGTAGCGGGGGTCGATCGCCGGCGGTGCGTACGGATCGGCCGAGGTGATCCGCAGGGTGCCGCGACTCGCCGGCCGCATCGGCGAGATGCCGATGGTGAAGCCGTTGTGCACCGGGGTGACCGGGTTGGGCAGCGGGATGTCGATGAAGACGATCTGCACGTCGGGACCCTCGGCGTCGGGGGTGCTGCGCAGCAGTCCCAGGATCTCGCCGTGGTTGTTGCGTGCGGAGGGCACCTGTCGCTGGGCCCGGTAGACGAGGTTGGCCCGCGGGTGGTCGTGCAGGTTGTGCCCCACGCCGGGCAGCGCGTGGAAAACCTCGACCCCGGCCCGCCGCAGCTCGTTCTCCGCACCGACGCCGGACCGCTGGAGGATCAGCGCCGATCCGATGGTCCCCGCCGTCAGCACCACCTCTCCGGTCGCTCGCGCGGTGTGCGTGCGTCCCTGGGCGCCGTACTCCACTCCGACACAGCGGTGTTTGTCGAAGAGCAGCCGGTGTGCCGTGGCCTCGGTGATCACGTGGAGGTTGGGGCGGTTCAGTGCCGGGGTGAGGTAGGCGTCGGCGGCGCTCTGCCGGCGTCCGCCGACGATGTTGAGGTCGACGGGGGCGAAGCCCTCCTCCAGGCCACCGCTGATGTCGTAGGCGCGGCGGTGTCCGGTTTCCAGGGCGCCGTCGAGGCAGGCGAGCAGGACCTCGTTGGGCTGCTGGGCCGGTGCCACGGTGAGCGGGCCGGAGGTGCCGCGGCCGGGGGCCGCGCTGAGGGCGGTCTCGGTGCGCTGGAAGTAGGGGAGCAGGTCGTCGAAGGTCCAGCCCTTGGCGCCGTGCTCGCTCCAGCTGTCGTAGCCGGTGCGGTGGCCGCGGGCGAAGACCATGGCGTTGATGGCGGACGAACCGCCCAGGCCCCGGCCGCGCGGCAGCATCACGGGGGCACCGGAGGCCTGCTGGACCACGGTCGTGTCGCCCCAGCCCGCCTCCGAGGCGGCGAGCGAGGGCCAGGCCGGCGGATGGGCCACGGCGTCCGGAAGCCTGGCCGGCCCCGCCTCCAGCAACAGCACGCGGAGCTCCGGGTCCTGGGTCAGACGTGCGGCGAGCACGCAGCCGGCCGTTCCGCCGCCGACGATGACGACGTCATAGGCGGGTTTCTGTGAAGACATGGTGGGTCCGTTCTGGCTGAATCAGCGATCCGCGATTAACGTATCACTGATAGGCATGAATAACCCGTAAACACATGTATCGCCGAAACGGGGCGCGGACCCGGACGCTCGACGAAGGGAACCGGTCATACTTACCGAGCGGGACGGACGTTCCATAGGCGGCACACGTATTTCGCTGCCATGTCTCTTTCACATCGACGGACCATTTGGTTCCAGCCATGTGTACGTGCACCGCCCGATGTGAACGCGGGAGCACATCCGGCTCGTTCAGATGGTGACAGGGTCCGTTGCCCGCTGCCTGCTGCCCGTCCTGTGCGTGTCGCACGAAGGACGCGGCGTCGCGGGGACGTGCCGCATGTGCGAGTGAGGTTGTGATCAGGTGAGTGCGGAAAAGTCCGGTGTGACGAGTGTGGACCTTCGGCCCGAGGACATGGCGGCTCTGCGGCGCTCCGTCCAAGGTCCGGTGCTGGAGCCGGGAGCGGACGGGTACGACGCGGAGTGCGCCACGTTCAACCTGTTCTGCGGCCTTCGCCCGGCTGTGGTGGTCGGCGCCACCGACGAGCAGGACGTCCGTACGGCGGTCCGGTTCGCCGCGCGGCACGGGCTGCCGGTCGCGGTGAAGACCTCGGCCCATCAGATGGTCTCGCCGGCCGAGGGCGGGCTGCTGATCACGACGCAGCGGATGCAGGGCGTCTTCGTCGACGCGCAGGCGCAGACCGTGCGGGTCGAGGCGGGTGTGCGGTGGAGTGACGTTCTGCCGCACACCGCCAAGTTCGGCCTGGCCCCGATCGTGGGCTCGGCCCCGGACGTCGGCGTCGTCGGCTACACGCTGGGCGGCGGCCAGAGCCCGCTGCTGGGACGGTCGCTGGGGTACGCCGCCGACCATGTGCGGTCGCTGACCATGGTCACGGCGGACGGAGAACTGCGCCGGGTGACCCCGCAGAGCGAACCCGAGCTGTTCTGGGCGGTGCTCGGCGGCAAGGGCAACTTCGGCGTGGTGACCGAGATGGAGTTCCAGGCGTTCCCGGTCTCGCGCTTCTACGGCGGCGGCATCTACTTCGCGGGTGAGCACCTGGCCCAGGTGCTGGAGGCCTGGCAGGCCTGGCTGCCGGGCGTCGGGGAGGACATGACCTCCTCCATAGGTGTCCAGCGGCTGCCCGATGTCCCGGTGCTGCCCGAGCCGTTGCGCGGCGCCTTCGTGGTGCACCTGCGCCTCGGCTACCTCGGGTCGGCGGCCGACGGCGCCGAACTGATCGCTCCGCTGCGGGCGTGCGCGCCGGCGCTGCTCGACCTGGTGGAGGAGAAGCCCTTCACCGCGATCGGGGAGATCCACATGGACCCCGTGGACCCCATGCCGTACTTCGATCGCAGCGTCTGCCTGGAGGAGTTCTCCGAGAAGACGGCGCAGGCCTTCGTGGAACTGACGGGCCCGCAGTCGGGATGCACCCTCGCGAACGTCGAGATCCGGGCGCTCGGCGGGGCGTTCGACCGTGAACCGGCGGTGCCCAACGCGGTGTCGAGCCGCGGTCTCCCGTACGTCGTCTTCGCGTTCGCGGTGGGCGCCCCGGACCAGGCGGACACGCTGCGGGCCGATTTGGCGCGGGTGGTGGACGGGCTCGCGCCCTGGGCGGCGCAGCGGAACATGGTGAACTTCCTGTCACCGGACGAGGCGACCGACACCGACGGGATGCGCGCGGTGTACGGTGCGGAACGGTTCGACCGGCTCGCCGCGGTGAAGAAGCGCTACGACCCGGCCAACGTCTTCCGGTTCAACCACAACATCACACCCGCCTGATCCGGCGGGCCCGAAAGACGCGCGCCCGTCGCCGAGCGCTCCGGTGAGCGAACCGGAGGCCGGTGACGGGGGGTGTTCACCCGGCCGCGTGTGCTCAGGCCGCCAGGTGCGTGCGCTCAGGCGGCCAGGTGCGTGCGCTCAGGCGGCGAGGTGCGTGTCCCTGGAATCCCCGGGCCCGGTCACCGCGTCCAGCGGGGCGAGCGCACGCAGCAGCGCCGTCACGGCCCGGTTCAGCGGCACGTCGATCCCGTGGGCCTCCGCATGCCGGACCACCGCCCCGTTGAGCGCCTCCCATTCCAGCGCGTTGCCCGCGAGCCGGTCGTACAGCATCGACGTACCGTTTCCCTCGCTGAACTCGCTCATGAACGCCAGCGTCTCTCGCACGTCGGCCTCGGTGAGGTGGGCCCCGACCGCCTCGGCCACCGCCTGCGTCTCGCGCATCAGGCCCTCGGCCAGTTCGAGGATCATGCTGTCCCCCAGCACTTCCATGCGGCGCAGGGTGAGCGCTGTGAGCGGGTTCACCGCGGCGTTGAGCATCAGCTTGCGCCACGCGGCCGTCAGCAGGTCCTGCCGCGGCCGGATCTCCATCCCGCTGCCCCGGAACAGCCGGATCAGCCGTTCGGTCCCGGGCCCGGCCGGGACGTCGAGACCGTTGCCGTAACCGTGCCGGATGCGCCCCGGAGCCTGCCGCTCGGCCTGGATGTACACCAGCGACGGCAGCACGGTCGACTGCGGGACCAGAGCGTGTACGGCCCCGGTCTGGTCGACGCCGTTCTGGAGGACCACGACGGTGGTGTCCTGGTCACACAGAGAGGCGAGCCAGCGGGCCGTGCCGGTGGTGTCGAACGACTTCACCGCGAGCAGGACCCAGTCCACCGGTTTCACCTCCTCGGGGTCGGTGACCACCCGCACGGACATGTGTTCCTCGCCGTCCGGGGTCTCCAGCACCAGCTCGTCGAACGGGGTCCGCACACACAGCGCCACATCGTGTCCGGCCCGGTGCAGCGCCGCCGCGAACACGCCACCGACCGCTCCCGCGCCGATCACCGCCACGGACTGCCGGGCGTTGCTCTCATCTGCCACTGTCATGGTTCTCTCCTCCTATCGCAGTATCAATACGCATTGATCACCCTTCTCAGTTCATACATGTGAGTATCCCCGATGTAGGTTTTCAGATGTCTTTGATTCGGGTTTGCCTCGTGGAGTGAACCGGCGGCGGCCCCGCATCCGTGTGGAGGACGGCAGGTCCCCGCCGCCGGTCGGGGCGGGGGGGACGGCGCCGGGCTTCCGTCCGGTGACGCGGTGGGGGCGGGACCGAACGGAAGCCCGGGACTGTCCGGTGAGAACCATGGGGACGGGGTAGGACGTACGCACACACGACGAGGTGAGGGGGTTGCGGTGAGGGATCTCGCGGCTGCGGTCGAATCGGTGGAACAGCTCTCCACGGTCTGGCGCGCCATGGTGCTCGACCGGGACGCGGAAGCGGATGTACGGGACCTGCCGGGTCTCGCCGTCCGCTGGGCCGACTGCCGGTTCGCCTTCTGGAACGCGATCACCCTGAACGAGGTCGGGGCGGACGCGGCACTCCTGGACAAGCGCCTGGGCCAGGCGGCGGACATCATGCGGTCGAAACAGCGGCCGGGCTTCCTGTGGCTCTTCGAGGACCTGCTCGCGGACGACGCGCGCGCGGCGCTGGAGGAGGCGGCGCAACGCGCCGGCCTGGCCCACGCCTTCCCCGGCACCGGCATGGCCGGCGACCTGCTGCCCATCCCCGAGCCCCACCACCCGGACCTCACCTTCCAGCGGGTGACCACCGACGAACAGCTGCGGGCCTACGCGGACATCAACTCGCGTGCCTACGGCTTCGATCTGGAGGACGGCCGCGACGGGCTGGCGGGCTCCACCCTGTGGAAGCGGGAGGTGTACGCCTACCTGGCGCTGCGGGACGGCGTCCCGGTCGCGTGCGCCGCGACCGTCGAGGCGCAGGGCCGCCTGTTCGTGGTGCTCGTCGCCACGGAACCGGACCGGCAACGCCGGGGGTACGGCGAGGCGGTGACCCGCAAGGCACTGTACGAGGGTGCGCGCGCCACCGGGCTGACCCGGGCCACCCTGCACGCGACCGTCGCCGGGGCACCGGTGTACCCGAGGATCGGTTTCGAGCCGAACTCCCCGATGCGCTTCTACGCGCTGGCAGACTGATTTGAGACACATGTGGTTCACACCTGCCCCGGAGTGACTGGCAAGCTGATCCCATGACTGCTACCACCACACACATGTCACTGCCCGAGCGCGTCGAGGAACTGCTGGCGGCCGGCGGCCCGTTGCCCATCGTCGCCGCCGGTGATCCCGTACTGCGCGGCGTCGCCGAGCCGTACGACGGCCAGCTCGACGACGCGCTGCTCGAGCGTTTCGTGGCCGCGCTGCGCGAGACGATGCACGCGGCCCCGGGCGTGGGACTGGCCGCGCCGCAGGTGGGGATCCCGCTGAGCATCGCGGTGGTGGAGGACCGGGCACGCGGGCCGCAGGAGGTGTTCGAGGTGCGGGGACGCACCCCCCTGCCCTTCCGGGTGCTGGTCAACCCCTCCTACGAGCCCGAGGGCGAGGCCAGGGCCGCGTTCTTCGAGGGGTGCCTGAGCGTGCCGGGCTGGCAGGCGGTGGTCGCCCGCCACGCCCGGGTGCGGCTGCGCGGGCAGGACGAGCGCGGTCACGCGATCGACGAGGTGTTCACCGGCTGGCCGGCGCGCATCGTGCAGCACGAGACCGACCACCTGGGCGGCACGCTCTACCTGGACGTGGCCGAGTCGCGGTCGCTGTCCACCAACGAGGCCGTCGCGCGGTACTGGTCGCAGCCCACCCCCGAGGCGGCCGCGCACACGCTGGGATTCGAGATGCCGTGACTGCCGGTCGCGGGCCGGGCAACCCTCCCTTTCCACCGTCAAGTGACTGATGCGCACGGTTTGTCCCCTGCGACAGGCTGAAGCCGGCCGACACTCCGGCGAGCCCGTCGGCACCCCGGGATCACACACGACCGCGGGAGCGGTACGTCCGACACGGAGAAGAGGACCTGGCGTGACACCGGTCGAGCAACAGCTTTCGCTGACGAGCAGCAATCCGATACTCTCCCGGCCGCAGTTCGAACGGCGGGGCGGACAGAAGACGGCGGTCAGGGACCCGCGGGCCGGGATCGCCCTCGCACGGGACCGGATCGGGGCGGGCAACGACTGGGATCAGGCTCACGCCGACGAGGCCGCTCCGCTGCCCGTCCTCGTCGGCGACCTGATGACGATGGACGGCGTCCTGCCCCGTGCGGCGGCGGCGCTGGCGGTCACGGCCCTCACGGCCGTGCTGTCGTGGACCCTGCTGCCGCTCGCCGCGCTCGGTACGGCCACGTCGTACGGCGTCGCCGCCGGCGCCGGACTGCTCGCCGCGGCGCTGGTGGTGATCCAGCGCCGCAGGAACCTGCCGTCCGCGTCCCTGACCCTGACGTTCGCGGCGTTCCAGGGCGTCTTCCTCGGCGAGTTCTCGATGACCGCCTCCAGCCACCTGTCACAGGGTGTCCTCGTGCAGATGGTGCTCGGGACGATGGCGGCCTCCGCCGCAGCCCTCCTCGCCCGCGCACTGCACTGGATGCGGGTGAACCGCCGGTCCTACGGTGTCGCCGGCGCCGCGCTGCTCGGACTGGGCCTCCTCGGCCTGGCGGACTGGATCCTCTTCCCCCTCATGGGTGCGGACGGCCTGGGCCTGCGTCCCCTCGGCCTCGGCATCGTCATGGGAGTCGTGGGCGTCGCCCTCGGGATGTCCTTCCTGCCCCTGCACTTCCGGAAGGTCGAGGACGGCATCACGTACGGCACGTCCCATGACCAGTCCTGGCCGGCCGCCTTCGGGCTCACCCTGACCCTGGTGTGGCTGTACGTGGAGACCGTGCGGCTGCTCACCCTCTTCCCGGCCGAGGAACTGTACTGACCGCGTGGTGGACGGCGTCGGGCACCTTTGCGGCCCACCCGGCGGCCGGCGGTCACACGGTCTTGATCACAACCGTGGCCAGCAGCCCGACGCTGTACGCGATGCCGTAGTAGCGAAGGACCGGCTGCCGGGGCGAGAGCCACAGCAGGACCAGCGCGAACACCGCTGTCACGCCGACCACGAACGGATCGAACCCGGCCTTCTCGAAGGCCAGGTTGGCGGTGATGCCCGCGCCGATGAACAGCGCGTTCACGGTGATCAGGACGTTGTCCCAGGGACGCGGCGCACGATCGGTCGGGAAGAGGAACTGGGCCAGCATGACCGTGGTGTTCAGCAACGTGAACCCGGCGAGGAAGACGGCGTCGGAGAACACGTCGTCGTTGAAGGCGACGACACGGCAGATCGAGGGCAGGCTCTCGGAACAGAACCGCCCGTGCAGGTAGTTGGTGACCTCGTGGTCGCCGAAGCTCAGGGCGTACAGATACGCGCCGGCCGTGAACAGGGCACCGAGGGCGAGCAGGCCCCCGCTTCGCCGCGGCCGCCCGTCGCGCACCAGGTGAGCGGCGACCAGGTAGTACAGCAGGACGGTGCACAGGCCGAGCACCATGTTGTCGATCTCGACCCAGCGCAGGAACTGGTTGTCCGCGACGAACGCGAGTGTGCCGCGGGCCTTCCTGTTGACGGAAATGAGCACGACGACCAGCGAGTCGAGGGTGAGCAGCAGATGCAGCCTGCCGTGCGCGAGACGACGCCCGGGGAGGTTCACGCCCTGTGCCGTGTCTCGCCGGGGTCCCTGGCGTCCTGCACGGCGGACGAAGGACACAGCCCCTGTATGAGCACGCCGAACAGCCGTACGGCCCGCGTGCTGTCCTCGTCCTGCGGGCCGACGTGCCACATGGGACCCAGCAGCACGAGCACGTCGTCGGCCGTCGTTCCGGGCAGGATGGTTCCGGCGGCCTCGTTGGCGCGCACCAGCGCCGTCAGGGCCTCGAGCAGAGGCCGGTACGGCTCACGGCACTGCTCGGTCATCGCGGCGGTGGCTCCCCTCATCGCCTCCGCGAACTCCGGTGTGCTCCGCCCGAGACTCAGCAGGCGTTCCAGCCACACCCGCAGCGCGTGCGGCGGGCTCAGGGTCGTCAGGAGCGCGGGCACGGCGGCGACCAGCTCGTCCACCTCCGCTCCGTACACCTGCAGCATCAGGGACTCGCGGGTCGGGAAGTGGCGATAGAGCGTCCCCTGGCCCACCCCCGCTCTGCGCGCGATGGACTTCAAGGAAGTGTCGCCCGGGGCGGCGAGCGCCTCCGTCGCCGCCTCGAGGATGCGCAGCCGGTTGTCGCGTGCGTCCGCTCTCATCGATGCTCCGGTCTCTCTCCGTGGTGATGCCGTCGGGCGGGCTCTGGCAACGCCCGCTGGGCAGCGTGATGACGTGCCGCACACATGGCTGGGGTTTCGCGACACTCCGAGCGGGGAGAACCTGGCACTCGTCGAGCCGGTGCCGCGAACACCTGCGAGACACGTATCCTGATGAAAATCTACACTCCGCCGCCGCCGTCGCGCCGCGCAGACCCGCGCGGGCGCGTCGCCCGGCGAGCGGGACGGACACACATCACCCGCACCGAGCAGAAGGCCATCGATACCCATGTCCCATGACGCAGTCGCTCCTGTCGCCGTCCTGCGGCACACGTCGGCGGTGGAGCGGCTCGACGAGCTGACCGCCGCCCTCGCCGAGGACCTCGACGAGGGCAGGTGGGCCCCGGGGGCGCTGGAACGCACCCTGGCGTCCCGCCTGCTCGTGGCCTGCGCCGGGGACGGGCAGTTCACCCCGGCCCGTCTGCGCGAGACCCTCTGGGAGGGCAGCGTCGCCCTGGCGTACGCCGGCGGCGGCCGGCTGGCCCGGCTCCTCGCCCAGTTGTGCGCGGTGATCGCACACCCGTCGCCGGACGCCGAACCCGCGCTGTCCGCCGGCGCCCGCCTGCTGGAGCGGGTGGCACAGGACGTACCCGCGGACGGTGACCGGCTCTGACGGCGCCGGCGACGAGACTCCCCCTGGCCGGGGCGGCCGATACCCAGGCGCCGAGAGCGCTCGAACCGGTCGCACCGGCCGTCGCGGCCGGCGTGCGCCCTGTCCCGGGGCAGTCAGATGACGGATGTGTACGGCACTCGGCCTCCGGAAGACTGAACGCCACGAAGCGCACATCGGGCCCGAAGGGGGAGATCACATGACGAGGTACCACAGGTGCGGCCGACCCTGCTGTGATCGTTCGCCGGTCAGGCCGTCGTCGTCCGGGCGGCGGTCGAGGAGCGCCCGCGCGGGCGGCCCCGTTCTCACCCTGGTGCGGGGCTCGGAGACCCGTCGAACCGTCGAACTGTCCACGCTGACGCGCGAGCCCATGCCGGCCGACGTCCGGGGCGCGATCGTGACGCCGGTGGACGGCAGGCTCATGGCCACGTGGATGCCGCTGAGCGGACCGTCCCGCGTCCCGCAGGGCCGCGTCCTGCTGTCCTGGACGCCCGCGGGCGAGGACCGGACGGACGTCACGGCCCAGCTGGGCCTCGCGGGGGCCCAGGTTCTGCTCGCGGTCTGGCCGGGCCTGCGCGGTGAGTGGTCGAACATCGTCCGTCCCACCGTCGCCGAGGTGACGGAGCTGCACGCCGCGCTCCGCCTCGCGACCGTGCTCCTGGACCGTCTGGCCGACTGACGGGCGGAGGGGCGTGCGGGGGAGGCCTACGCCTCCTCGTTCACCCAGCTCATGAGCTTGCGCAGCTGCTTGCCGGTGGTCTCCAGCAGGTGCTCGGAGTCCTGCTGCTTGTACTCGTCGTACCTCTTCAGGCCGCCGTGGTACTCGTCCATCCAGTTCCTGGCGAAGGAGCCGTCCTGGATCTCGGCGAGGATCTGCTTCATCTCGGCCTTGGTGGCGTCGGTGACGATGCGCGGGCCGGTGACGTAGTCGCCCCACTCGGCGGTCTCCGAGATGGACCAGCGCATCTTCTCCAGGCCGCCCTCGTACATGAGGTCCACGATCAGCTTCAGCTCGTGCAGGCACTCGAAGTAGGCGATCTCCGGCTGGTAACCGGCCTCGGTCAGCGTCTCGAAACCGGCCTTCACCAGCGCGGTCGTGCCACCGCACAGCACCGCCTGCTCGCCGAACAGGTCCGTCTCGGTCTCCTCGGTGAACGTCGTCCTGATGACGCCGGCGCGGGTGCCGCCGATCGCCTTGGCGTACGACAGCGCCAGCGCCAGGGCACCACCTGAGGGGTCCTGCTCGACGGCGACGAGACAGGGCACGCCACGTCCCTCCTCGTACTGACGGCGCACCAGGTGGCCCGGGCCCTTCGGCGCGACCATGCACACGTCGACGCCGGCCGGGGGCTTGATGAAGCCGTAGCGGATGTTCAGGCCGTGGCCGAAGAACAGTGCGTCGCCGTCCTTCAGGTTGGGGGCGATGTGCTCCTCGTACACCTGGCCCTGGATCGGGTCCGGGACGAGGATCATGATGACGTCGGCCTCGGCGGCGGCCTCGGCCGGGCTCACCACGCGCAGACCCTGCTCCTCGGCCTTGGCCTTGGACTTCGAGCCCTCGTGCAGACCGACACGGACATCGACACCGGAGTCACGCAGCGACAGCGCGTGGGCGTGGCCCTGGCTGCCGTAGCCGATGACCGCGACCTTGCGGCCCTGGATGATGGACAGGTCGGCGTCAGCGTCGTAGAACAGCTCGGCCATGGGGGAAATCTCCTCGTCGGAAGCGACATTGGTACGGACCGCGGGTGGGACCCGAGTCGAAGGCAACGTTGTCATACACACCACGGCTAAACACGTATGTCTCAGTCGTCGGGACGGTTCTCACACGTCTCACACAAATGTGACCGGCTCCGGCGTTCAGGACGGGCGGCGCTGACACAGGATGGTCCGCACGAGGGGTACGCCGCGGACGGCCGGCCGTACGACGGCGGCGGTGGGGGAGACTTCGCGGTGGTGCCGGCGGATGTCACGGAGGAAGCCGGTGAGGATCTCCAGCGTCCGTCCCGGCTCCTCGATGGTCGCCGCGTGCCCGCCCTTGACCGCGGCCAGTCGCGCGCCGGGTATGCCTTCCACCAGTTCCAGCGAGTGCTCCGGGGCCACCAGCCGGTCACCGGGGCTCGCCACCACCAGGGCGGGGGCGGCGACCGCGGGAAGGTCGCCGCGGACGTCGATGCTCAGGGCGAGGGCGATCTGCTGGGCGGTGCCGGGAGCGGACGCGGCGAATGCGGCGGTCAGCTGCCGGGCCCTGTCCGTGGTGAGGAGGGCCAGATACTCCTCGGAGAAGAACAGCGAGGTCAGCAGGGCGTTCAGCTGCTCGTCGTGACGGGCGTGCAACGCCGCCCACATCTCCAGACCGAGCCACAGCCTGGTGCGGGGGCGGGCGAAGCCGGCGAGGGTGAACAGTCCACGGATCCGGTCCGGATGGCGGGCGGCGACCTTGACGGCCACGGTCGCGCCGAGCGAGGTCCCCGCGATCACGAAGTCGCTCAGTCCTGCCGTCAACGCTGTGGCCACGACCTGGTCGGCCACGGCGTTCGCCCCCAGCTGACCACCTGGCAGGGGGCTGCGTCCCGATCCCGGGAGGTCGGGAAGCACGACGGTGTGCGTGGCCGCGAGGCTGTCGACCAGTGTTCCCCAGGTCTCGGCCGCGGTGCTTCCGATGCCGTGCAGGAGTACCAGACCGGGCCCGCTGCCCCGGATGTCGTACGCGAGCATGTGTCCCCCTTCTCACCCTTCCGCTACGAGCACGAGAGGGGACGGCACGCGGGTTCACCCGGGACAGCACACCTAGGGAGTTCTGCCCCGCGCCGGGTTCGGCTCCGTCCGCGCTGTGGTCCAGGAGGTGAGGATGCGCAGGGCGTCGTGGGAGGGGCTGCCGGGTTCGGCGGTCAGCACGATCAGGCGTTGTCCTGAGTCATCGGGGCTGGCCCAGGTGTCGCAGTCGAGGGTGAGGTCGCCGACCAGGGGGTGGTGGTAGTGCTTGGTGCCGTAGCTCGCGCTGTTGACGCGGTGTTCGGCCCACCAGGTGCGGAAGTCCGTGTCCTGGACGGACAGTTCGCCGACGAGGCGGGCGAGTTCGGGGTCGTCGGGGTCGGCGGCGGCCTCCATGCGCAGGGCGGCCACCGCGTCGCGGGCGTCGTGGTTCCAGTCCTGGTGCAGGGCCCGGACGGCGGGGTCGGTGAACAGCAGGTGGATGTAGTTGCGGCGGGCCGGCGGGAGTGCGGCGAAGTCGGTGTAGAGGGCCACGGCGGCCGGGTTCCAGGCCAGGATGTCGAGGCGTTTGCCGAGGACGAGTGCGGGGGTGTGGGTGAGCTGGTCGAGCAGGCGGCGCATGGGCGGTCGTACGGGTTGGGCGGGTCTACGGCGGCGTGGGCGGTCGTCGTTGCGGCCGGCGAGTTCGTAGAGGTACCTCTGCTGGTCGTCGTCGAGGCGCAGGGCGCGGACCAGGGTGGCGAGCACGGGGGCGGAGGCCCGGACGCGGCCCTGTTCGAGGCGGGTGTAGTAGTCCACGCTGATCGCGGCGAGCTGGGCGACCTCCTCGCGGCGCAGCCCGGCGACCCTGCGGGCGGAGTCCGTCTCGGGCAGCCCGCACTCCTGCGGCGTCAGCTGCGCCCGACGGGCCCTGAGAAAGTTCCCCAGCCGACGGGAGTCGGAATGTGGGTCCATGTCATCCATTCTCACGGAGTGGGTCGAACTCGATGACGCCGCGGATGGTCTGTCCGCCGCACCAGGTCCGGGTGTGTCTCGTCCCCCGCGTCACGCCCCACTGTGCAGCCGCGCCCAGCACCGCCTTTCCTGGCGGTACTGGGCTGCGGGAATCTGTTCGGGCGGTCCGGTGCCGCGGGGGTCAGCGGACGGTGGCGCGGGCGGCCCGCTCGATGACGTCCGCGACGAGGTGCGGGTGGGAGACGGCGACGGAGTGGGAGGCGGCCACCTCGGTGGTGTGGGCGTGGGCGCGCTTGGCCATGAAGCGCTGGACGGCGGCCGGGATGTTGAGGTCCTGGGTGGTGATGATGTCCCAGCTGGGCTTCGTCTTCCAGGCGGCGGTGGTGGCCTTCTCCTCCAGGGCGGCCTGCGCGATCGGGCGCTGTTCGGCGGCCATCAGGGCGGCCTTGCCGGTGGGGACGTCGGCGGCGAACTGGTGACGGAACTTGTCCTGCTGGATGTACAGGTCGGTGGCGGTGGTGC
Organism: Streptomyces sp. NPDC048521; assembly: GCF_043199855.1. Lineage (NCBI taxonomy): Bacteria > Bacillati > Actinomycetota > Actinomycetes > Kitasatosporales > Streptomycetaceae > Streptomyces > Streptomyces sp. NPDC048521. Next base: position 74,427 of record NZ_JBICWR010000011.1, on the reverse strand, counting down.
CGTCGGCCTGCTTGTAGGTGACGGGGTCGAGGGCGTCGGGGAGGGTGGAGCCCGGGTACTTGTTGGTCAGTTCCAGGGCGCTCTCCCCGGGGGCCGGGAGGAAGGCGGCCACGTAGACGAGGGCCTTGACCTCGGGGTCGTCGGTTGCGGCCTCGCTGATGACGTTGCCGCCGTAGGAGTGGCCGACGACGATCTTGGGGCCCTTGATGTGGTCGAGGACCGTGCGCAGGGCCGCGGCGTCGGAGGCGGGGCCGCGCAGCGGGTTGGCGGCGGCGACGACGGGGTAGCCGTCGGCACGCAGGTCGGTGATGACGCCGTTCCAGCTGGAGCCGTCGGCGAAGGCGCCGTGTTCCAGGACGATGGTCGGCTTGACGTGTCGGCCGGCTGTGACTGCCTCGGTGCTCCTGGTCGCGCCGTCGGCGGTGCCGCTCAGGGCGAACGCGCCGAGCGCGAGACCCGCCGTGAGCGTCGAGACCACCGTCGTCATCGCTCGCTTGCGTCCACCCTTGATGCTCACCACGACTGACCCCTCTCGGTGTTTCGGTAATGGGCGGCCCGGCCTCGCCGGTTGCGTCACCGCCCTGACTGGTGATGAATCTTTCATGCTCCGCGTCACCTGTCAAGCCGGTGACGACGTTGCGTCCTGCTCGAATCGGCGCTGCCGGGCACGGGTGTCCTGAATGCCGAAGCGGCCGGGCAGGGCGACGCCCTGCCCGGCCGCATACCCGTGGCCAGACGCACATGTGTCACTGGCCAGAGTGGTTCGGCAGCGGTGACCGGTGCACCGGCCGGCCCCGCGACAGTGCCGCCCGTACCCGGTTCGTCGCGCCGTCCGCGCCGCGCCGTGCCGCGCGGTTACCCGCGCCGCGCCGCGTCCCGCGCGTCACCCGCGCCGCGCCGACCTACGCAGCCCCACACCGTCCGCGTTGTTCCGTCCGTGTGGGGGTGCTCTACTGCGCCCACGGATCCCGCAGGACGATGTCGGCCAGAGCCCTCGCGCAGCCGGAGAGCATCGTCTCGCCCTTCCGCGGGCTCGCCACCCGGGCGTCACCCGCGACCCCGGACTTCGTGATCCGGTCGAAGGAGACGGCCATGTACACCGGCTCGGTGGACTCCGCGGGCAGGGTGATGTGCGGCCCGTGCGCCTCGGCCAGGTGTTCGCTGCGGATCAGCTCGGGGTAGGCGGCCATCATCATGGACGTCTCCCCCTCACACGCGTGCATGAGCCCGTCCTGGGTCTCCAGGGTGTCCCGCACCACCTCCCGTCCTGCGCCGAAGTAGCTGGCGAACGCGATCGGCGTCGCCAGCTCGGCGGTCAGTTCGGTCGTGAGGGCGTTGAGGGCGGTCATGTTCCCGCCGTGCCCGTTGACGATCAGGATGCGGGAGAAGCCCGCCCGGATCACGGAGCGGCAGACGTCACGCAGCAGCGCGTGCAGGGTGGGCAGAGTGAGCGTGATGGTGCCGCCGAATGCCATGTGGTGCTCCGACAGCCCCGTCGGGATCGAGGGCGTCACCACCACACCGGTGTGCTCGGACGCCAGCAGCGCCGCTCTCCGGCACACCTCCGCGGCCAGGAAGTCGTCCACGCCAGTGGGCAGGTGAGGGCCGTGCTGCTCGGTGGCCCCCACGGGCAGCAGCACCACAGCGTCCTGTGCCGCGAGGGCACGCAGCTGCGCGGCGGTCAGACGGTTCCACTGGACTTCGCTCATCTATGACTCCTCCTGGGAGTGACCGGCGTGGGGGTGCGGGTTGCCGGGTCGGTGTCGGGCGTGGGCCTAAGAGGTGGCCGGCGTCGCGCGCGGGCTCAGAGACGGTCGGCGTCGACAACTGCCTGGGCGAAGATGGTGGGCGCTTCCTGCGGCAGGTTGTGGCCGATGTTCGCGATGGTGCGGTGCTCGTACCTGCCCGTGAAGTGGTCGCGGTAGGCGGCGCCGTCGCCGGGCGGGGTGAAGGGGTCCAGGGCCGGGTCCAGGGTGATGGTGGGCACGTGGATGGGGGGCTGGGCGGCGAGCAGCTTCTCGTAGCGGTCGTACCGGGGCTCGCCCTCGATGAGGCCGATGCGCCAGCGGTAGTTGTAGAGCACGATGGCGGCGTAGTCGGGGTTGTGGAAGGCCTGGGCGGTGCGGTCGAAGGTGGCGTCGGAGAAGTTCCAGTTCGGGGAGACGAGGGTCCACACGTAGCGGCACAGCGCGATGCGCTCCTCGAGGTTCTCCATGGCCTGCTTGCCGCGGTCGGTGGCGAAGTACCACTGGTACCACCAGTTGTGCTCGACGGCCGGGGCGGCGGGCACCAGCTGCGCCTTGACGTTGGTGATGACGTAACCGCTGGTGGACACCAGGGCCTTGACGCGCTCGGGCCACAGGGCGGCGATGATGTCGGCGGTGCGCGAGCCCCAGTCGAAGCCGGCGAAGACCGCCCGGTGGATCTTGAGCGCGTCCATCAGGGCGATGATGTCGAGGGCGATCGCGGACTGCTCGGCGTTGCGGGGAGTGCGGCTGGACAGGAAGCGGGTGCTGCCGTGGCCGCGCAGGTAGGGAACGATGACGCGGTAGCCCAGGTCGGCGAGGAGCGGGGCGACGTCGACGTAGCTGTGGATGTCGTAGGGCCAGCCGTGCAGAAGGATGACCACCGGGCCGTGGGCGGGGCCGGCCTCGGCGTAACCGATGTCGAGGACGCCCGCCTTGACCTGCTTCAGCGTGGGGAAAGTGGTGTGCGTGCCCGGGGTGATGGTGGGCACGGTGGGAGTGGGCCCGCCGCTCGTCCGGTGGGAGGCGGCGGCGGCAGACGCCTGGTTCTGCAGGCCGGACAGGGAGATGGCGGCCGCGCCGGTGCCCAGGCCGACGGCCTTGCTGAAAGTACGCCTGTTGATCATCTGAAACCCTCCGTCGTGCGTGTTCGATGACCCGCCCGTGCCCGGAGAACCTGCGCTCACATCGGCGGCACGGGATCACCGCGACTGTTGGCGCGATGACCCTCGCACACGGCCCGTCACCTGTCAAACTGGTGACGCAAGCTCGTTTCCGATGGTCGAGCAGGAGATGGAGACCCTCTCCTCTCCGTGGCCGGACCGGCGGCACATACTCTCGTCTGTGGCGAAACCGGACACATCAGTCACATGACGGTCGGATGCGATGACGGGTTGGGGCGTTCGACGTGCCTCCCGTGGCGCCCGGCGCCCCGCTCGTGCCGCCCGGCGTCCCGCCACGGCGGCGCAGGTGGCGGGCCCGGCCGCCGCCTGCCCCCGCCGTGACGGCCGCCACCTCGTCCGCGGCCCGGAACCCGGGGGTTTAAGTCATTCGACTGAGGCGACACCCGCGGCCATCGTTCGGCGGCACGATCCCTCACCTCAGGTGTCCTCCTCCAGCCTGCCCAGGGCGTCGCGCAGGGCGGCGCGTGAGGTGATGCCCAGTTTGGGGAAGACCCTGTAGAGGTGGGAGCTGACCGTGCGCGGCGACAGGTGCATCTGTGCGCCGATCTCCTTGTTGGTCAGACCGTTGGCGGCGAGATCGGCGATCCGGCGCTCCTGCCAGGTCAGCCCGGCGAGCTGCGCGGAGGTCACGCGGGTGGCCAGTCCCGACGCCCTGAGTTCCGCCCGTGCCCGTTCGGTCCAGGTGGGTGCGCCGAGCCGTTCGAACGTCTCCGCGGCCTGGACGAGGAGCTGACGGGCGCTCCTGGAGCCCTGGGTGTGGCGGAGGTGGATGCCGTGGGCGAGGCGGATGCGGGCGAGTTCGTAGGGGAAGGTGGCGGCGGCGGGGTGGGTTTCGGCGCGGTGGTAGTTCTCGTCGGCTTCGGTGGGGTCGGTGGCGGTCATGGCGAGGGCGCCGTGGGTGATCAGGGCGAGGCGGGGGGAGATGTCGGGCAGGTGTGCGTCGCGGGCGGCGAGGGCGTGGGTGCGGGCTTGTTCGGAGCGGCCGGTGTGCAGGGCCGCTTCGACGAGGTCGAGGAGGGTGCGGGAGGCCTGGTGGGCGTAGGGGGTGAAGGTGCCGGGGGGTGTGATGCCGATGGCGTGGAGGTAGGCGGCTTCGTAGTCGCCTTCGCTGAGGGCGGCGGCGGTGCCGATGGCGTCGGTGATCTGGGTGAGGAAACCGACGCCGCGGGGGCGGGCCCAGGCGTCGACCGCGGCCTGGAGTTCCCGGGCACGTTCGACCTCTCCGCGCATCGCGGCCAGCAGCCCGAGATACGCCCGGGTGTGATGGGCGAGCAACGCGTATCCATGGGACGACGTCAGCTCCAGGTCGCGCTGTCCGGTCCGCTCGGCCTCGTCCCACTCGCCGACCGCCATCTGGTCGAGCATGATCAGGTGCAGCATGGTCATGCTGTTGCGGACGAAGCCCGTCTCGGCCTCGCGGTCGACTGTGCGCTGCAGGTGCGGCCGGTACTGGCTGAGGGTGTCCACGTGGTAGGCGGCGACCGACAGGCGGGTGATGTCCCAGGGCTCCATGGCCGACAGATCGGTGAACTCACGCTCCACCCGCTCCGCCACACCGGCACCGTGCCGGACCACGTCGCCCCACGCGTCCCGGTAGATCAGCGAGCGCGCGGGAACCGGATCGCCCAGTGCGCCGAGCAATGCGCGGGTCTCCTCCCACTGGGCGGGGTCGCCCGCGTACTGGTCGATCGCGAGCAGCAGGTTCACCAGCCGGGTCAGCACGTCGGACGCCTTGCCCGGCTCCCGCTCGCGCAGGCTTGTGATCGCCGTCACCACCTGGCGGTGCGAGTGCCGTACGTTCCCGTCCTCGAAGAACGCCAGATAGGCCGATGTGACCACGGATGCGGGGGACTCGTCCGCGCCCGCCGCGTGATCGGAGCGGATGATGCGCTGCGCCTGTTCGAAGAGCCCGGCGTGTCCGGCGGCGAAGGCCGCGTCACCGAGTCTGCGGGACCGGTCCTCGCGGTTCTCGCTCAGCTCCGCGGCCCGGGTCAGCCAGGCCACGGCGGCCACGGCGCTGCCGCGCCGGGTCGCGGAGTCGGCCGCCGCCTCCAGCGCGGCCGCCACCTCCTCGTCCGGGTCGACCGCCGCGGCCGCCAGGTGCGTGGCGCTCCTCTCGACGTCGTCGCGGTGCACACGCGCGAGGGCCGCGTGGGCGGCCCGGCGCTCATTGGGCGTCGCCGTCTGGACCACGGTGGTACGCACCAGCGGGTGCCGGAAGACGAAGTCGCCGCTGACCGGGTCGATGCTCAACAGGCCTGCGGCCAACGCCTCTTCGGCGTCGCGCATGCGGTAGCGCCTCGATCCGAGCGCGGGCACGGTTCCCGGCGTCGCTCCGACACCGTCGAGAGCGCCGCGCAGCAGCTCCTGACGGACGTCGTCGCCGAGGCCTTTGATCCGGGTGCCGTACACATGTTGCAGACGCCGGGGCACCGGCAGCGGCACCGAGGCCTCGGGTGAGCCGAGGAGCTGCGCGGCCCCACCTCCCGTGCGGTCGCCGTGGATGTGGGCGGAGAGTTCGAGCAGGGCCAGTGGGTTGCCCCGGGCCTGGTCCAGCACCAGACGGCGGACGTGTGTGTCCAGGCCCGGGCGGCGCAGGTCGAGCAGTCGGCGCGCGGCCTCGTCGGGGAGGGGCCTGACCGTCAGTTCGGGCAGGGCGGCGGTGTCGAAACCCGACGCCACGTCCGAGCGCAGGCCGACGACGAGCTTCACCGAGCTGCCGGTGAGCCGGCGCCCCACGAACCCGATCACCGCGACGCTGGAGGCGTCCAGCCACTGGCCGTCGTCGAGGAGCAGCAGCAGCGGCTTCGCCGAGGAGGCCAGGGACAGCAGGTCGAGGACGGCGATGCCGAGCGACATGACGGACGGTGGCTTTCCGCCACTACGCCCGAAGACGGTGCCGAACACGGCGCGGTGCACCTCGTCCAGGCCGTCGACGGAGGGAAGCAGGGGGTGGACCAGCTGGTGCAGGCCCGCGAACGGCAGCCCGGACTCCGCCTCGACCCCCGCGGCCCGGATCACTTCGTGGCCCGCCCCCGATCCCAGCCGGGCGACATGGTCGAGCAACGCGCTCTTGCCCACCCCCGTCTCCCCTCTCAGGACGAGGGCCTGCCCTTCCCCGGCCGTCATGAACGCGGACAGCTGCCGCAGTTCGTCGTCCCGGCCGGTCATCGTTACGAGCGACTCCACGGCGCCCCACTCCCTTTCCCACCGGACCCGCCTCGTGCGTTCACCCTCCGAGCCTATGTGTGCGGAGTCGCGCTCTCGCGGCGAAGAGAACGGAAATACGTAGCCGAGGCTCGTGGGAGCGAGTGTCACGGGGGTGGTGCGAGCGACTGTGCAGGGTGATTTAGCAGCGGTGGGACGACAGTTGCACCGTGAGTTCTGGGTGCGGGTACACGTGTCAGCGAAGAAACGCGTCTTGCACAAGACCGGACCTCCGGCGGCACCATGAAAGTGTGCCGCCCGGACCGACAGACAGTCCATACACGTTGTATGGTTGGTCTTATGACGACTCGGCGGCACCGTCGACGACGGACGCCACCGGCCGGAGTCGCCCCCTTCACTTCGCTGAGGCAGGAACAGCCATGACGTTGATCGCCACCCCCTTCGGCCCGCGTGCCACCGCCCAGGAGGTGCTCGACGGAGTCGACCTGAGCGGTCGCCGGATGATCGTCACGGGAGGGTCCTCCGGTCTCGGTGCCGAGACGGTGCGCGCGCTCGCCGGGGCCGGAGCCGAGGTCACCGTCGCCACCCGTGACCCTGCCGCGGCCGAGCCGCTGGTGAAGGAGTTCCCGGGGACGCGGGCCGTCGCGCTCGACCTCGCCGACCTGGCATCCGTCCGGGCCTTCTGCGACGCCTGGAGCGGTCCGCTCGACGCCCTCGTCGCCAACGCCGGCGTGATGATGCTCCCGACCCGGCAGGTCACCGCACAGGGCTGGGAGATGCAGCTCGCCATCAACTACCTCGGCCACTTCGCCCTGGCCGTCGGCCTGCGCACGGCGCTCGAGCAGGCCGAGAAGCCGCGGGTGGTCCTGGTCAGCTCCGGCGCCCAGCTGCGGACCGGGTTCGACTTCGAGGACCCGCAGTTCGAGCGACGCCCCTACGACCCGTTCGTCGCCTACGCGCAGTCGAAGACCGCCGACGTGCTGCTCGCCGTCGGCATCGGCCGCCGGTGGGCCGAACACGGCATCACCGCCAACTCCTGCGCGCCGGGGTTCATCCACACCAACCTGACACGCCACCTCGACCAGGCGACCATGCAGGCCTTCGGCGCCATGGACGCGGACGGCAACCTTGTCACGCCCGACTACTACAAGACCCCGGCCCAGGGCGCTGCCACCACGGTGCTGCTGGCCGCGTCGCCGCTCCTCGACGGTGCGAGCGGGCGGTACTTCGAGGACAACCAGGAATCGGAGATCGTGGACGGGGGCCCCGAGCCCATGGTCGGCGTGGCCAGGTGGTCGGTCGACCCCGCTGCCGCGGACCGGCTGTGGGACCTCGCCCTTCCCGTGGTGAGCTGACCCCGGGACAGCTTCGGCGGGACCGCACGAACCCGCAGAGGAGCGAGGTCGACGACAACGAGCGGCGCAGATCTTCCTCGGCTGCCGCGGAGGGAGATCTGCGCCGCCGAGCCGGTGCGCCGGGCAGGCTGGGAGTCCTGGCCGACCGGTTCCGTGGTCCGCGGCGACGACCGCGGCCTGCCCCCGTCCTCCCAGGAGGGTGCCGGGAGCCACTCCGGGCCCGTCGACCTCCCAATGACGAAAGGCGCCCGATGAGACCCGTGACCCGGCGCCAGGCCGGCCACCACGCCGCGCGGTCGGCCGCGACCCGGGCGCAGGTGATGGCCACCCTGGAGCGGCTGCTCGACGCCGGCGAGCCCTTCTCCGAGATCAGCGTCCAGCGCATCATCGAGGAGGCGGGTGTCTCCCGGGCCACCTTCTACGCTCACTTCACCGGTAAGTCGGACGTCCTGGTGCGGCTCACCGGCGAACTGCGGGAGTCACTGCTGACGCTGGCACGGCAATGGGACCCCGCCGCCGAGGAGGGCGGGGCCCACCGGCCCGCCCGGTTCTTCGAGGAAGTGATCGCCATCCACCGCGCCCATCGTGGAGTGCTCACCGCGGTCCGCGAGGCGGCGTCCTACGACCCGGCCATCGGCGACTCCCACACCGCCGACCTCGAAGCCCTCGACGAGGCGGTGCTGCGGACCCTGCTGTCCGAACAGACCGTCGGTTCGACGCCGGCCGGCCTCGACGCCGTCGCCGCGAGCCGGATCATCGTCTGGGGCGGCAACCAGGCCATCGCCCACCACATCGCGGTCGACGAGGGCAGCGGTGACGCGGCCCTCGCCCGCGAACTCGACCGCATCTGGTGGTACGGCGCCTACCGACGCCCCGGCGGAACCTAGGCGGCCCGCCGTCCGCTCATCGGCGCCTGACGCCCGCCTTGTGCACGGCCGGGAACAGGCCACGCGCCGAACCTGGAAGAGGACGAGCATCGCGGCGGGCAGTGCGACCAGAGGCCACCGGGCCCAGCGCGAGTCGGGGCCCGCGAACGAATCTCTGAGCCACGTCCTACGGGTAGGGACCGAAGGGACCGGAAATCTCGGTCGCCTTCTCTGACGGTGCCGGTTCCACGCCCCTGCCCACCGCGCGCACCGACGGAATCTGCGCCGTGTCCTTCCGGCTCAGCGCGGCGAGCGCAGCGGTCCATCGGTCCGCTGCACGCAGAGTCGTTGTCCGACCCTGCGCACGCGCTCTACGACTGCGCAGACCACCGCCTGACTCGGCACGCCGGTTCCCTGGAGCGACTGCCGCCGCCCCGCCTGTGGCGGCCCGTCGGCACGGCTGCCGGGTGACTGGCCGGTCGCGAGGGCGGCGGAGCCGTCAGTCGCCGGCGGTGCCGGTGGTGGGGCGCAGGGGTTCGATGGCGGCGGTGAGGGCCGCTTCGAGGTACTCGGTGCGGCCGGTGGCCTGGAGCATGATGACGCCGCCCTGGACGGCGGCGAGGATGCTGCGTGCGTGGTCGCGGGCTGCCTCGGGGGACGCGCCGGGTGTGGTGGCCCGGACGCCTTTCAGAAGGGCTTCCTCCCATCCGTCGAAGAGGGTGGTGACGATGGCGCCGGCCTGGGGGGAGGATTTGCCGAGTTCGGTGGTGAGGCTGCCCAGGGGGCATTGCCGGCCGAGTTCGGTGTAGTGGTCGAGTACCGCCTGGCGCCATTTCTGCCAGGCGTCCCAGGTGGTCAGGTTGCCGAGGAAGGGCTGCTGGACCTCGAGGACCTGCTCGGCCTCGTACTCGGCCACGGCCGTGAGGATGTCCGCCCGGCCGTCGGGGAAGTAGTGGAAGAGCTGGCTCTTGCTGGTCGCGGTGGCCGCCCGGACGTCGTCGAGCGTCGTCTCGGCGGCTCCCTTCTGTCTGGTCAGATGCGCCGCGGCGACCACGATGCGCTGCCGGGTCGCCCTGCCCTTCGCGGTGAGTCCCTTGTTCATCCCTCCATCATCCCACGAATGGACCTACTGGTCCACGTTGGTCGGGTCGGGTCACAGCGCCTTTCCGCTGGTCTCGGTGCGCACCGGGGCTCGGACGCTCGGTGCGACGCGGGCGCGGTTGAGAGAGTGACCGGCCGGGCCAGGACGCCCGCGAACGACGGCACCAGGTCCCCTGCCCGGCTTCGCGGGAGCGGACCTGGTGCGTGTGGGTCAGCGGAGGATCCGGCGGAAGGTCTCGCGGAGGTCGGTCGCGAAGGCCTCCGGGTTCTCGTAGTGGACGAAGTGGCCGCCCTTCATGTGGGCGTTGACGTTGACCACGTTGAAGGAGCTGCGGGTGGGACCGTTCTCAAAGGCGGCGATGCGGTCCTCGACCGTGTTGATGGCCGGCGGGTAGGCGTCACCGAGCAGGAGGGTGAAGCCGGCCGGGGGCTCGACGACGGGCTGTCGGTCGTGGGACGGGACCCACGGGTAGCGCACGGCGTTGCGGTACATGCGGATGGAGCTGCCGATGGACTGCGTGGCCCAGAAGATGGTGGCCTGGGTGAGGATGAAGTCGCGCGGGAAGTTCTCCTCGAAGTCGCCGCGCTTGTCGCTCCACTTCTTCCAGCGCTTGAGGAGCCAGGCCAGCATGCCGATGGGGGAGTCGTTGAGGCCGTGGGTGAGCGTCGAGGCGTCGAGCATGTGAGCCGCCACGTGCGAGACGTACGTGTCGATGAAGTTCTGCCAGCCCGCGCGCCACTCGGGTGAGGCGTCCTCGGGGGTCTTGGCGCCGTCGGTGAGGTCCCAGAAACGCTCGTTGGCGAACTGCCCGGGGGGCATGTCGTGGCCGTAGTGGAGGCCGATGATGTGGTCGGCGTGCTTGTGGCCGAGCTGGCTGGTGACCAGGGCGCCGTAGTCGGAGCCGGCAGCGGCGTACTTCTCGTAGCCGAGGACGTCGGTCATCAGCTTGTCGAGGATGTCGGCGATCTTCCAGTAGTTCAGGTCGCCCTTGGCGGGAGTGGAGAAGGCGAAGCCCGGCAGGTCCGGGATGACGACGTCGAAGGACAGGTTGGGGTCGCCACCGTGTGCGGCGGGGTCCGTGAGCAGGGGGATGAGCCCGTAGCTGAACTCGCCGGGCCACGGCCAGCCGGGAGAGACCATCAGGGGGATGGGATCGGGGCCCTTGCCGCGCTCGATGACGAAGTGGACGGGGGTGCCGTCGATCTCGACGCGGTGCTGGTTGTAGGTGTTCAGGCGCTTCTCCTGGGCCCGCCAGTCGAAGCCGTTCGCCCAGTACTCCACCAGGGGCTTGAGGTAGTCCGTGCTCAGACCGTAGTACTCGGTCTCATTGTCGAGGTCCTCGAAGAAGCGGGTCTTCTCCAGACGCTCCTTGAGGTCGTCCAGGACGTCCTGGGAGATGTCGATCTTGTACGGTTCCAGCTGGGTGCGGCTGTCGTTGCTCACGGCTGTGCTGCCTTCTCGATGGGGAGCGTGGTGGGCGGGAGATGTGCGTGCGGGTCAGTCGGAGAAGTCGAGGCGGGTCCGGGTCTGCTTGAGTTCCTTGATGCGCCACTGGCCGTCTTCGTTGACGAAGTGGCCGTGGTAGTGGCCGAAGCCGTGCATGACGCGGAAGGGGACGGTGTCGGAGAGTTCGGCGCCCTCGGGGCGGGTGACGATGTCCTCCATGGCGAACACGCCGTGCGCGCTGGTCGGGGAGTCGACGTCGATCTCGTCGGAGAAGAGGTGGTGGACCAGGGTGACGCCGGGGCCGCCGCTGGAGCCGACGGTCGCCTTGATCTCGTCCTGGCCGTTCATGCGCAGCCATACCGATCCGTCGACCTTGTGAGGGGTGAAGGTGCCGTCCTGCGTGAAGAGCGCGGCCAGGTCGTCCCAGCGCTGGTGGTCGGCGTAGCGGACGTAGCGGGCCATCAGCCGGCGCACGTCCTCGATGACGCGCAGACGCTCCAGAGTTTCCATGATCGACCTCTCGCCTTTCCCATGACTACGGGTACCTCGCCGAGTACGGAGGCGAGGCGTACGCCGGCCGACAGGGACTCCGTTGGAACCGGCGCTTCGCCCATTTGGACTTTCCAGTCCATTCATCATGCAGCGCGAAAACTGGACTTGCAAGTCCAGAGTGCGTGATGCGGGACACGTCGCATGGGGGCGTGGTGAGGCGAGGGCAAGCTCGTGACCTGTCGCGTGCATGTCGTTCTCGTCCCCCGTCGGCGGTGGGCGGGGACGCCGGTGCCGGTACCGTCGCCACCGCTGCATCGCGGCAGTTCGCCCGACACGGCTGTAGGTGTGTCGGCCTGTAGGTGTGCCGGCCCGGCCGCGACCGGCACACGGAGCGGACAGACCGGTGTCCGGGCAGGGCAGGCGACGTTCGGAGGCGGGTCGGTTCTCCGCCTGGACGTCCGGGGTGTGCTGGACGGCGTGCCACGGCGGCCCGTTGACGCCGGGTTCCGGTTCGACGCAGCGTCGCCGATGGTGGTGCGCGTGACCCTCACTCCATGGTGTGGCCAGGGTGTGACCTGGCACATCGGCCGTGAGCTGCTGTACCGGGGGTGTTTGGGGAGAGTGGCGGGGCAGACGCGCAGGCCGGCCCATGCCGGGGCGAGGAGGGGGAGGCGGCCCGGCTGCTCCTGGAAGTCCGGGCGCGATCCGTCGCCTGTGCGCCCAACTGCCCCTACGGGTGCTCACGGACGTGGGCCGGTGCCTGACGATGAACGGCGAGTGCGTACGGGCAATCGCCACGTGCGACGAAGCCGTATCGCTGCTGCGGGAGACGGACGCCGCAGCAGCGAGGCGTCGGTGTGCACGCCGACCAGTCGCCAACAGGGCTCACGCAGACCGGTTGGTACCGTGCGGCGGGTCCGCTGACCGCCCCTGCGCTCTGCGAAGGCCGCCGAGCCCCGGGCCAGGGCCGTGGCTCTGGTCTCTCGGGGCGTTCCGCGGAGTTCCTCATGGGCCGGAGACGTCCGGATCAGGGCACGATCTCCATCCGCAGCCGGGTGAGTTCACTGCCGGAGATGTACCACGTGCCGCCGACCTTGCGGTAGGTGTCGTGGTAGTGGCCGAAGCCGTGCATGAAGGAGAAGGGGGCGTCCGGGTTGGTCGCGCGGTCGTGGAAGATGAGGTCCTCCATGGCCCACAGACCCGCGGCTGTGGTGTCCGAGCTGAATGTCACCTCGTGCGAGAACAGGTGGTGGACGGGCTGACCGGCGCCCACGCGCCCGCCGATGGTCCGCGCGAACTCGGCGGCGGTGACCTCGTTGATCAGCTCACCGCCGACGTCGCGGAAGCGCATGACGGCGTCGGCGGTGAACAGACCCGCCACCTTGTCCCACTGCTTGGTGTCGGCGTAGCGCGCGTAGCGGGCCTTCAGCTCCCGGATCTGATCGAGGTCGGAGTGTGCCGGGACGGTCATATGTGTGACTCCTGCTCTGCTGTGTGTGCCAACTGAGGTAGGTGGGGTGTCGTGCCTGGTCGACCGCGCGGTGCGGGCTGACCGAGCGGGGCGGGCTGACTGAGCTGATGGGACGCCGTGCGACGGGTTGCCGGAATCAGCGCGCGGGACAACAGGCCGGCGACCGCGGCACCGGCCGGGAGGAGGAAGACGGCCACCCAGCCGCCTTCGCTCGGTATCCGTCGGCCCCCGTGGAGTCGCTCGGGTATCCGTCGGCCCCGCTGGAGGACGAGAGAACGGTTGCTACGACGGTCGCACCGACCGCGCCGCCGATGGTGCGGATGTCGGCGTTCGTCCCGGCCTGCGATCGGACCGTCAAGTCCAATCTTGCGGTACGGGCGTGAGCGCCTCCACGGGTCCGGGCGCACAGGCATCCGCACCCAGGAGGCACTCGTGTCACCGCAGGTGGCTTCAGCGCAGCTTGCGGAACGAGGTCCGCAGGTCGTCGATCCACGCCTCGGGGTTTTCGTACGGGCCGAAGTGACCGCCCTTCTCATGCACGTTCACGTCGCGGATGTCCGCGTAGAACCGGGCGCCGCCGTTCTCGAAGAGGCGGATGCGCTCCTCCGCCGTCTCCGCGCCGGGCGAGGAATCGCCCAGCAGAAACGTGAAGCTGGCCGGGGCCTGCACGTAGGGCGTCTTGTCGTTGACCGGCTGGGGCGGGTACAGGCTCGCGTTCTTGTAAGCGCGGATGGAGGATCCGATGGCCTCGTTGACCCAGAAGATGGTGGCGAAGGTCAGGATGTCGTCGACCGGCCAGTTCACGGCGAAGTCGCCCTTGCGGTCGCTCCAGGTCTTCCAGCGCTTGAGGATCCAGGCCAGCATCCCGACGGGGGAGTCGTTGAACCCGTGGGTGACCGTCTGCCCGTCGAGCAGGTGGGCCGCCACGTGCGAGACGTAGATCTTGTGGAACCGCAGCAGCCTGGCTCGTTCCGCCGGCGGAAGGTCCTCGGTCTGCCGGCCGCCCGACAGGTCCCAGAACCGGTCACCCTGGAACAGTGCGGGAGGCATCTCGTTGCCGAGATGGACGCCGTACAGCGAGTCGGCGTACTTGTGACCCGCCCGCGCGCCGACCAGGGCACCGTAGTCCGCCGCGCCGATCCCGTACTTCTCGTATCCGAGCACCTCTGTCATCAGGGTGTGGAACCGGTCCGCCATGTCCGCGTAATTCTCCCTGGGGTTGGTCAGCGGTGTGGAGAAGCCGAAACCGGGCAGGGAGGCGATGACGACGTCGAAGGCGTCCGCGGGATCGCCGCCGAACGCGGCGGGGTCGGTGAGCGGCTTGATGACCTTGTGCCAGTGATGGTGGGTCCACGGCCATCCGTGCATGAGGAGTAGCGGAACGGGGGCCGGGCCCTTGCCGCGCTCGTGGATGAAGTGGACCGGGGTACCGCCGACGTCGATGCGGTGCTGGTTGTAGGAGTTGAGCTTCGCCTCGGCGGCGCGCCAGTCGAAGCCGTCGGCCCAGTACTCCACCAGGGGTTTGAGGTAGGCGGTACTGAGACCGTAACGCTCGTCGTCGTTCTCCAGGTCGGGCGCGAAGCGCGTAGCCTTCAGCCGTGCCTTCAGATCGTCGAGGACCTCTTGCTCGACCTGGACGGTGAACCGGGGAAGGGGCTTGCCCGAGGGGTTGGCGCTCATGATGTCTGCTTTCTGCAGCGATGGTGTGTGCATGCGCGGGGCGGCGCGACCCGAACTGTGGACCTCGTGGTCCATAACATCGTGCCACGGGAAAAGTGGACCGGCAAGTTCAATGCTCGGACTGGTCGCGCTTCGGGCGACGGCCTGCGTCGCGCGGGGGCGCGTCCAGGCGGCAAGTCCGTAGCAGACACGCGATCTTTGCGGGCGGCTTGCTGCATTTCGCGGCTTCCCGCCCACTGTGTCCGCACGATGCCATCACTGGTCAAGATGGTGACTGTGCGAGTTGGAGAAACGTACCCCTTCGGCCGGCGGGTTGGGCAGCAGAAGACTCCGGCCGGCCCTGCGGATGGGGGGAGTGGCCGGAGAACCTGCCGTACCGAGGCCGTGGGTCGGTCTGGTGCCGGTCCGCCCCGCCGAGGCGGCCGCCGTCGAGGGCGCTGGGGAGAAGCTTCGGGTGCTTGCTGCCCTCCGCTCGCCGAGGAGACGCCCCGGCGGCGCGCTGGTGGACGCGGACGATGGTGGAGTAGAGCGATACCAACCAGCGGAGCACAACAGATTAGCCAGCTGTGATCCGTGCCCGGCGAGATAGAGCCGCATGGCGCACTGATCCTCGGCCTCGACGAACACCTGCCGGCCCCAGTGAGCACTGAGAGGGTGCGCGATGTCGACCAGTCGGCGGCGTTCCTCCGGCGAGTACGCGGGGAACCGGACCCAGCCCCGTTCGGCGATGGCGTTGCCGAGAGGGCTGAACAACACCGCCCGCGCGCGCCGCTCCTCCTCCTCGGTCAGTGGGGTGGGGCCGCCGTCCGCAGGCCGCAACCGGACGTTGTACAGGTCTCGATCACTGGCTGCTCACAAGTCGTCGGGGCTGCTCCGGAGAGACTGGCGGCGCACCGGCAGTGGCCACAGCAGCCGGAACATCCGAGTGCCGTCCCTCCCCGGGATGCCGGGCCCCACGACCTGCGCGCGGAGGAGGCCGCGACCCGTGCCGAGAGCCCGCTGCCGGACGTCGTTGCCGGTGGGAGCGGTAATCAGTCGTCGGTGGTGGCGCAGAGGGTGTCGCCGAGGGGGGTGCGGCTGTAGAGGACGCTCCGGCCTGGCGCATGCGCTCGGTGAGCCGGGCGTCGCGCAGGACGCTCAGGTGCTGGCTGACGGCCGAGGGGGTGACATCGAGGCGGCGGGCCAGGTCCGTGGTGGAGACGGGCTGGTCGAGGAGGAGAAGGAGCCGGGCCCGCGGGCGGCCGAGCAGGCGTTCCAGCGCCCGGTGGGCGGGCGGGGGCGTGCGGTCGTACGCCATGGTCCCGTGCCCGCGCGCCGGATAGATGACCAGCGGCGACTGCTCGGGGTCGATGGCGGTGATGGCTCCCTGTGCGAAAGGGTGGGTACGAGGACCAATCCCCTGCCGCTGATCGCGACTCCGTCCGCCGGGGCCCCGCGGGGGCGCTCGCAGGCGATGGTGAGGGTACCGGCGTCCCAGCGCAGCCGCTGGTCGATGTCGGCGAAGGCGGCGTCGGCTCCGCCGGTGGCGAGCCTGCGGGCGCGGTGGGCGATGTCCGCCTCGAGGACGGCGCGGGCTCTCGGCCACCAGGCAGGCGCCAGGCAGGAGGACCAGTAGTTCTCCAGGGCATCGGCGATCTCGGCGAGCAGGCGCTCGGGGACCTGGAGACCGTGCCGCAGGGGCTCGGGGACAGCACGGTCGTGCGGGAGGTAGGCGCGTTCCAGATCGAGGGGGACGCGGTCGGGCGGGGTGGCGCGCAGGGCGGTGAGTTCGTCGCGGATGTCCGGCCAGGGGCCGGCGGGGCGCGGGGTGAGGAAGTCCGGCAGCCAGCGGTTGGAGGCGATCAGGGAACGCAGCAGCCGGACCTGCGCGGGATCGAGACCGGGGATGGCCTTGCAGACGCGGCGGAACCACGGGAGTTGCCCGGGGTAGTGGCCGGGATGGGTCCACATGCGCAGGCTCAGCACGGTCTCCTGCAGCGGCGAGCAGGCGAAGCACGCCGAGGACAGGTCGTCGAGGCGGAGGCGGAACCGCACCATGAAGCCGGATGCTAAAGGATTTCACGCCGGGCGCGCAGGATGCTGGGATCGCCGCATGACCACTGCCCGCCCCGTTGGCCCGCGCATGCGCCCGCGCCCCGCACCGCCGACCGCCACGCGCGGCATACCACTCGTGCCCGCCGCACGGTTCCGCTTTCCCACCGCAGGCCCCGGGCAGGTCCGTTGAGCGCCGTCGCCACCGCGGCGCTGGGCGGTGTGGTCGCGGTCGGCGCGCTGGTGCAGCGTACGACCGGGATGGGATTCGCGCTGGTGTCGGTGCCCGCACTGGCGTTGCTGCTGGGCCCGGCCGAGGGGGTCGCGCTCGTCAACTGCGCGGCCGGTGTGTCAGCGCGGTCGGATTGGCCGGTACGTGGCGACAGGTGCGCCTGCCCGCGATGACCCTGCTGGTCGTGTCGGCGGTCTGCGCGGTGCCGCTCGGGACCTGGACGGCGGCCCGGTTGCCGGCGCCGCTGCTGCTGGCCCTGCTGGGGGCCACGGTCAGCGCGGCCGTGCTGCTGGTGCTGGCCGGGGTCCGGTCGGCCTCGCTGCGCGGGTCACGCGGCGCCCTGATCGCGGGCGGGGCGAGCGGGTTCATGAACGCGGCGGCCGGCGTGGGCGGTCCGGCGCTGTCGCTGTACGCGGCGAACGCCGACTGGCCGGCGCGGCACTTCGTGCCCAACGCCCTGTTCTACGGGGTGGTGTTGAACGTCTTCTCGGTGGCCGCCAACGGCCTGCCGACGCTCACCGGGCCGGCCTGGCTGCTGACGGGCGCCGGGCTGGTGGCCGGCACGCTCACCGGAGAAACCCTCGCCCGGCGGATGCCGCAGACCCGGCTCGCGCACGCCGTGATGCTGCTCTCCCTGGCCGGAGGGCTGACCACCCTGGTCCGGGGACTGTGGCAACTCGGCTGACCGCAAGGGCGGTAGACAGCGTCTGTGCCTCAGGTCATGTGGGCGGGGTACGGAGGCCGCCTACGCCGTACCCGGTGAGGGGCGGTGACCGGCTGGGACGCGGGGCCGTGGGCAGCGACGGCCGGATGCCGGCTGGTCTCCCAGGGCATGGGAGCAGCCAGGGCTGACGCAGAACCCGGTACGGCAACACCCGGCCGCGGCACGCCCGGTACGTCGACGTAGCCGACCGCTCCGGGCGCGGCGATCGCCTGCGGCCGGGTGAAGCCGAACAGCCGGCGAGCGCGGCCACGGGCGGGTGACCGTCGTCGACATCGCCGCGGCCATCACGTTGACGGCTCCCGTGATCAGACCCGTCTCGCCTCATGAGCTGACCTGTGACGGGGCGTTGCCTGCGAGACCGTGTCAGAGCATGCCCGCCCGGTACACCACCAGAGCGATCTGGACCCGGTTGTTCAGATCGAGCTTGGTCAGGATGTGGGACACATGAGCCTTGACCGTGGGGACGCTCATATAGAGCGACGCCGCGATCTCGGCGTTGGTCCTGCCCTGTGCCACGGCGAGCGCCACTTCCCGCTCCCGGTTCCCCAGGAGGTCGAGGAGCCGGACCGCCTCGGCCCGGTCGTCGCGCCGCGAGGCGGTGACCTCGTCGCCGGCGGTGGCGACCACGTCGATGAGCTGTTTGACGGCGTCCGGTGACAGGACCGGCTCACCGGCCATGACGTTCCTCACCGCGGCGACGATCTGAGCGGGCGGTGTGTGCTTGAGGACGTAGCCCGCCGCCCCCGCGCGCAGCGCCTCCAGGACGTAGCCGTCGGTGGTGAACGTGGTCAGGATCAGCACCTCGGGCGGCCGGGGCCGGCGGCGGAGTTCGGCGGTGGCTTTCAGGCCGTCCAGCTGCGGCATCCTGATGTCCATGAGGACCAGGTCGGGGCGGTGCTCGTCGACGAGCGGCAGGACTTCCGCACCGTCCGCCGCCTCGGCGACCACCTCGATGTCCCCCGCGCCGGACAGCATCAGGCGCAGGCCGGAGCGCACCAGAGGATCGTCGTCCACGACGAGAACGCGGGTCACCTGGTCCATGGCAGCCAGATCTCGACGGAGAAGTCGGTGTCGGTGAGGGTACGGCACATGCTGCCGCCGACCAGGGTGGCACGTTCGTGCATCCCGATGAGGCCCTGGCCCGCCCCGCCGGGACGCGCGCCGGGCCCCGCCTGCACCGGGTTGCCGGCCGTGATGGTCAGCCCGGCACGCGCCCCGCCGGTCAGTGACAGGCTCAGGGGGTGGAGCGGCGCGTGCTTGCGGTGGTTGGTGAGGGCTTCCTGCACGATGCGGTACGCGGCACGGCTCGTGGCCGGGTCCATGGTGGCCAGGTCCTCTGTGTCCCGGCGCATCCGCACGACGGCGCCGGCGGCGCGCGACTCCTCGATCAGTCGGTCCATGTCACCCAGCGTGGGAGAGGGGGGTTCGGTGTGGGCGGTGACGGTGGGGGTGCGCAGGACACGCAGCACATCCTGGAGATCCTCCAGGGCCTGCCCCGCGCTCTGCCGGATCACACCGGCGGCTTCGGCGATGTGGGCCGGTGAGGCGGTGGGGTGGAATTCCAGTGCGCCCGCGTGCACGCTCAGCAAGGTCAGCCGGTGTGCCAGTACGTCGTGCATCTCCCGGGCGATCTCCTCCCGGGCGTGCTGCCGGGCCTGCTCGGCACGGAGCCCGGCCTCCCGCTCCGCACGCGCCGCCCTCTCCCGCACGCCCGCGAGGTACAGACCCCAGCCGACCGCTCCCCCCGCGAAGGCCACGGCGGACACGGTCGGGGCGACGGCGAGGGGACCCGCGTACCCGGGGAGGAGGAGGCACCCCACGACGGGCACCAGAGCCACGCCGGTGACCCACAGCGTGGTCCGGCCGGAGCAGGTCGCGGCCACGGTGAACAGCGCGATCAGCAGCGGTACGACGACCGGCCAGACAACCGCCAGCGCCACCAGGGTCAGCGCCAGCAGGACCGGTTGGCGTCTGCGCCAATACACGGCGCAGCAGGCCGACAGGGGAACCCAGGCGTGGAGCAGCCCGTCGGACGGCAGGATCGAGGCCAGGACCGCACCACTGGACAACCGCGGGTACAGGTACAGGCCGGACTGCTGGGCGCGCAGCACGACCACCGTCAGTCCGGCGGCCGCGGCCACCACGCCCGCATCCGCGATCCGTGGGTGCTCGTGCACGGCCCGTCTCACATCGATCACGGACGCCACGGTAAGCCGCCGCCCTGTCTCGCATCAAAGGCCGCGGGCTGCCTGCCGGGTCCTCTATACAAAAGTATGAGTTCGAGGACGGACGCATACGGCTTCGGACTCGCAACCTCACTTGATCAGCTTCAGGTCACCATTCTCAAGATGCGGAAATTCTGGCGATATCTCGCCGTTCGGAGGAACACGCGACGCGCGACAATCCCGCCACGTCCCGAGTGACTGTCGGGAAACACAACGGCCTGCGTGGTCTTCACCCACCGGTGCCGCCGCCGGATCCGCTGTCGCCGGGCCGCCGTTCGCTGCCTTCGGGCGCCGGCGCGGTGGGCGCCGGAGCCGGTTTCCCACCGGGTCCCGTGCCGACCCGGCACGACGTTTCACGGGCCCCCCTACTTCGGTAGGCCCGGCACGCCGGAAGACCCGACTTACGTCGGGCCGTAAACCTCGCGTCGCCGACCTTCGGCCGAAGTGCCGCCGTACCCGGATCCATAGTGTTTCGGGGCATGAAGACCTTGACCTTCACCAAAACCCACCTGCTGATTCTCACCGGCGGACTGCTCGCCCTCGTCGGCGGACTGCCCCTGGCCGAACGGGCCTATGCCCACTACGTCTCGCTGTGCCTCGGGCTCGGTGCGTACGGTCCGCAACTCGGCCAGGCGGCCCTCCTCGTGCTCGGCGTCGCGGCGCCGGCGGTCGTCCGCCGGAGGCACGCCCGATGACCGCACACGCTCTGGAGGCGGTGGGCCTGGGACGCCGGTACCGGCGCGGCTGGGCGCTGCGGGACTGCTCGTTCCGGCTGCCCGCCGGGCGGATCTGCGCGCTGGTCGGCCCCAACGGCGCGGGCAAGACCACGCTGCTCTCGCTCGCCGCCGACCTGCTCCGACCGACCACCGGAACGATCCGCCTGTTCGGCGAGGCCCCGGGAAGCCGCACCGCCCGACAGCACACCGCCTTCCTCAGCCAGGACAAGGCCCTCTACAAGAACCTCCGCGTCGACGAGACCCTGCGGATGGGGCGCGAACTCAACCCCTCGTGGGACCAGGCACGCGCCGAGGGCATCCTCGCCGAGGGCGACGTGCCGCTGACCGCCAAGGTCGGCACCCTCTCCGGCGGCCAGCGCACCCGCGTCGCCTTCGCCCTCGCCCTCGGCAAGCGCCCCCGGCTGCTGCTGCTCGACGAGCCGATGGCCGACCTCGACCCGCTGGTCCGGCGCCAGATGACGGAGATACTCATGCTCGACGCCGCCCGGCACGGCACGACCGTGGTGATGTCCTCGCACATGGTCGCCGAACTGGAAGGCGCCTGCGACTACCTCGTGCTCGTCAACGACGGAACCGTACGGCTGGCCGGCGAGATCGACGCGATCAGCGACGCGCACCGGGTGCTGCGCGCGCCCGACGCCGACCAGGGCCGGCAGGAGCGACTCGCCGGACACGTCGTCCTCGAAAGGACCACGAGCGGCGGCCGGTTGACAGCCCTCGTCCGCCCGCAAGGGCCGCTCCCGGGCGACTGGGAGATCGTCTCCCCGACACTGGAGGACCTGTTGCTGGCCCATCTGCGCACCGCCGACGCCCCGGCGCTCATCACGCCGAGCGCGAGCGTCGCCGCCGACGCGCGCGTACCGGAGGTGACCGCGTGACAGCCGCCGTGCTCCCGCGCCCGCGCGCCCTTCGGCTGCGCGGACTCACCTGGCTGGTGTGGCGGCAGAACCGCACCGCGTTCTGGATCGGCCTCGCGGTCGCCCTGCTGATCGCGGGATACACCGCCGTCAAGCACCAGCAGATCGTCGCGGCCGTCGACCAGCAGCACCTGGCCGCGTGCCGCGGCAAGCCGGCGTCGTCCACGGAGTGCTTCAAGAAGATCCTGAGCTTCGGCTCCGCGTACCAGTTCCCGATGCGCCGCCCCTTGCAGGCGATGGTGTTCCTTCCCCTGCTGTTCGGCCTGTTCCTCGGCGGCCCGCAGCTCGCGCAGGAACTGGAGTCCGGCACCTACCGGACGGTCTGCTCCCAGTCGGTCACCCGGGTGCGCTGGTTCGTGGCGAAGCTCGCCGTGCCCGTCGCGATGACCGTCGTCGTCAGCGGCACGGTGGCGCTGGCCATGACCTGGTGGTGGCATCCGGCCGCCGAAGTGATGGGCGGGCAGTTCCCCTGGTACGAGTGGTACCCGTTCAACGGCATCGGCCCCGTGGTGGTCGGCCAGTCCGTGCTGATGCTCCTGCTCGGCGTGACCTTCGGGCTGCTGCTGCGGCGCACCCTGGCGGCGATGGGCGCCACGTTGGCCGTCGGCGCGGGCGTGCTGGCCGGCCTGGACCGGATACGCGGCCACCTGCTGCCGACCGTCTCGGCGAACGCCCAGCACACCACCGTGCCGCCCGCACCCGACAGCGCCTGGGTCGTGGCCGACGGCCCGCTCACGCCCTCCGGTGCCCGGGCCGGGGACGTGATGAGCTGTTACTCGGCCTCCGACTACAACGCCTGCATGGCCGGCCATGGGCGCACCGGCCACTGGGCCGAGTTCCACCCCGCGTCGCAGCTGTGGCCGCTCCAGTGGGCAGAGACCGGGTTGTGTCTGCTGCTCGCGGGCGTGCTGGCCGCGCTGTGCGTCTGGCGAGTACGCAGGCAACTGGCCTGACGCGCAGCTCGGTCGGATTCCGAACCCGGCCAGGATGCCGCCTCCCCGCGGGGCTTAGGGTGTCAACGTCCACCCCCCGCCCGGGACTTCATCCGCTTCGCGGACCTCCTATAGTCAGCGGCGCACCGAACTGCTGCCTCCACGGCACGTATCACCGTCCTGAGGTACGCGTTTCGCCACATGTTTCCCAGTTCCTAAGGATTCTTGCCTTGCACAAGCGAAAGAGGGCGGTCGGCACGCCCGTCGCGATCGCCGCGACTGTGCTGACCGCGAGCGGTCTGCTCATGTCGCCGGTCACGGCGCTGGCCGATACCTCGAACGGTCCCTCGAACAGCATCCCCGCGTACCGGCAGCAGGCGCTCCAGTCCGCCGCCGCCGAGTACCACATCCCGCCCAGCGTCCTGTTCGCCCTCGCCTATCAGGAGTCGCGCTGGGACTCGCACGGCACACAGGTCAGCACGGACGGCGGCTACGGGGTCATGCACCTCACGGACGTCACCCCCGGCATGCTGGCCGGCGGTGGCGCCGGCGCCGCGGGCCGCGCCGACCTGAAGTCCCTCGCCGCGGATCCCGCCCTGCACACCCTCCAGACGGCGGCGAAGCTGACCGGACTGTCCACGCGGGAACTGCGCGAGGACGACGAGGCGAACATCCGCGGCGGTGCCGCGCTGCTCGCCTCGTACGAGAAGAAGCTGGTCGGCACCACACCCGCGGACGCCTCCCAGTGGTACGGCGCCGTGGCCCGCTACAGCCAGTCGAAGCAGAAGCAGGGCGCGGTGAGCTTCGCCGACCGCGTCTTCGACACCATCCGCAGCGGCGCCACCACCCAGACGCGGGACGGCCAGCGCGTCCGGCTGGCAGCGGACCCCACCGCCGCCCCCGCACGCTCGCAGATCGGCGCCCTGAAACTGAAGGCGGCCGCCACCACCGACATCGAATGCCCGCCCGCCGTCCGCTGCACCTTCGTCGCCGGCTCCCCCGCCGGCCGCCAGGTCTCCAACCGGCCCGCCAACGGCATCAGGATCGACACCATCGTCATCCACGACCTGGAGACCACCTACGACGCCGGTGTCCAGGGCCTGGCCAACCCCACGAACCCGACCGCGACGCACTACGTGATGTCCTCCGACGGCGCCGTCACCCAGATGGTGCCCACCAAGGACATCGCCTTCCACGCGGGCAACTACTCCACCAACCTGCACTCGATAGGCATCGAGCACGAGGGCTACGCCGTGCACGGCGCGGCCTGGTACACCGAGGCCCAGTACGAGGCCACGGCAGCCCTGGTGCAGTACCTGGCCGCACGGTTCAACATCCCCCTGGACCGGCAGCACATCATCGGCCATGACAACGTTGCCGGACCCAACTCGTCCCTGGTCGCCGGCATGCACTGGGACCCGGGCTACGCCTGGGACTGGGCCCACTTCATGCGGCTGCTGGGCGCGCCGCTGAGCGGTCTGTCCGGCGTTCCCCAGACGGGCTCGGTCGTGACGATCGCCCCGCCCTTCGCCGAGAACCGGCAGACCATGCAGGTGTGTCCCTCCGACGACCCGACCGGGCAGACGACCGCCTGCACCGAGGAGCAGCAGCAGACGAACTTCGTCTACCTGCGCACCGCTCCGAGCGAGACGGCTCCGCTCTTCGGCGACCAGGCGATCCACGGCACCGCGCCCGGCACCGACCGGGTCAACGACTGGGGCAGCACGGCCCAGTCCGGGCAGCAGTTCGTCGTCGCGGACGTACAGGGCGACTGGACCGCGATCTGGTACAGCGGCTCCAAGGTGTGGTTCTACAACCCCGGCGGCGCCAACACGAAGATCAGTTACGGGGTGAAGATCATCCAGCCCGCGGGTGCCACCGCGGTGTCGCTCTACGGATCGAGCTACCCGGACAAGACGGAGTACCCGGCAGGTCTGGGCGCCTCCACGCAGGCACCGCTGAACATGTACTCCATCCCGGCGGGCCAGGCCTACGTCGCCACCACCGAACCCGCCGCCACCGACGACTACTTCCCCTCCAGCGGGGCGGTCGTCATCGGCGGCAAGAAGATGTACACCATCCAGTACAACCACCGCGTGGCACTCGTCTACGCCGGTGACGTCACCGCGACCAACGCGGTCCACCACTGGGAGGACTGACCCCACCGAAGGCCTCCGCACGATGGACCCGACGGGCCACCATCGTGCGGAGGCCTTCGCATACCCACGACGTGCCACCGACGACGGTCGATGACGTGCTCGGCCGTCATGACGTGAGTGCGGCGAACAGGTCCGGGATCAACATCGCGTTGGGGTGACTCAGAGGTACGGTCAACACCGGCTTCCCGACGCCCGGCTGAAACACGTGGATCAAGCCGTTGTGCAGTTGCGGAGCGCTGATCGACGTCCAGGGCAGCGAGAGCCGGGGCTTCGCACACTCGATGCCGCCCTGGCTCACCTGCACGCTGCCGCCGACCGTGACGGTCTCACCACGGCGAACCCGTGCCACCAGATCGGTGAGCAACCGGGGCTCCAGGTACTGCCTGGCCAGGTTGACCAGAAAGGCCCACTCCTCAGGCTGCTCGGCTCGGCGGCCCGCCTGGTAGAAGTGCACATGGACCCTGGGCCCGCCGTAGTACGGGTACCTGCCCACCACGAAGTCCCACCTGCTGTCGTGGGTCGTCGGGTACAGGAAGCGCTTGGTGGCGGTGTGGGTCGCCGTATAACTGACCCACTCCACCTGATCGAGCGCGAGCGAGTGCTTGCCGAAGCTGATCAGCTGTGGATCGGCGTAGAGACGTTTCCGGCGGACCTGGGTATCCAGGATTGGAACCGGGCGGGGCTGCGCCGACCGCACCGTCCGGTCCTGCCGGGGCTCGGACGGCCGCGTCGTCCCACCGGTGGTCCGCGGTGCCGTGCGGTTCCCGGAGCTCGCCTCGCCGGCGATGTGTGCTGAGAGCCACGCCGGTGTGTGGGCGCGCGGGTAGGCGGCCAGGTCATCGCGGTAGCGTTCGGGGGCCAGTAGATGGTCGTCGGGGAAGGGCCGGTCGCCGTAGTCGTACTCCGTGGTGATCCGTGCGTCCGTTCCGGCGCTGTGGCTGACGGTCAGCAGCAGGCGCCACCACGGCCCGGCCGGCATCCCCGCGGCGAGGTGTCGCTGCCGGCGGACCAGCACGGCTGTCTGCTCGGGAACCCGGACATCGGTGCTCCTGTTCCCGCACCAGAACCGCACCTGGGCGACCTCCCCGGAGACCGTGAAGGAGAAGGCCGCCGTGAAGCGGTCCCAGCCCGGCGGGCCGAGCAGGGCCAACTGCTGCGCGATCGGGCCGAGCAGCCGGGACGCCCTGGCCGCGACGACTTCCTCGGCGGGGGAGTCGATGGTGAACGAGCTGATGCCCGCGGAGCCTTCCGACGCGGAGTCGAGCCGCATCACCTCGTCCCTGAGGCCGTCCATGAACCGTTCCTCCGCGGACCTGCGGCGAACGTACGCCTCTTCGGCGGTGAACATCTCCTCCGCCTGCCGCGGAGGTATCGCACTCGACACCTCCTTGACCCGTCCGAAGTCGCTCACCAGGAACACCGACCGGCCCACCGGCATGTCCAGGAACGCCATCGGATCGCTTTCGTCGACCTCCACCGGCGCGTACACGCTCCAGCCCCCTTCGAAGCGGTCCGCCGCCAGCCCCTGCGTGGGGTAGTCCAGTTGGCGTGTGCGGATGCGCTCCACGACCAGTGAGACCGCCCGCTGTGGGGCCATCCGCCCGCCCTCGGGCGTGGAGACGTGGTCGAGAGGGTGGCCGGCCCGGCCGCTGGGGGCGGTGCCGACCGACGACCGGCCCCGGTAGTGCTGCGTGAGGTCGAACCAGAGGCACACCTCCTCGGCCGTCTCGACATCCACATCGGCCGCGATCACCGACCAGGAACCGCCGGCGTCCCGCCCGTAGAGCGTGACCACGCCGCCGTCGTCCCGGCCGGCTACGACGTAGTCCGCCTCGTGGAGATCGCCGAGTTCGGCGGCCTCGGCGAGCGTGGGCAGCGTGGAGCCGACGCGCTCGCCGAACGGTGCGCCGTTCACGTCGATGGCGGTCCACACGCAGTCGTGGTCGGGAGCGGTGGCGTATTCGTAGCCGACCTGAGGGCCGTCGTCCCAGGCCGGCTCCGGCCGGCCCAGGGCATCGTGCCGGCGGCGTGTCTCCACGACGACGACGGCGGGGGCATGGGCGACGAGGACCGACCAGGTGCCGGTGGCGTCCGCCCCGTAGAGGGTGATGTCGTCGTGGCCATGCCGGACCGACACATAGTTCGTCCGGTAACTGGTGCCGTATGCGGCGGCCTCACCGAGGGTGGGCGCCGTGGAGACGGTACGTTCCCCGAGCCGCTCGCCGCCGGCATCGGTGGCAGCCATCACGTAGCCGGTCATCAGTCCTGCTCCTGTCACTACCGAGGATGGGGGTGCAGGGTCCCCGCCACCCTAGTGGCCGGCGAGGCCGGTCGGCCGTGGAGGTTTCTTGAAGGTCCGGACGAACTGCGCGCCATCGCCCGGCCAGGCGGAGCGCGGCCAAGATCCTCGAGCACGTGGGCCAGCTCCCGCGACGTGGTCCGGTTTCGCCCGCACCGTCCCCCTGCACCGGCGAAGTCGCCCTCACCCAGTAGCGACGCACGAACACGGGTCTGCAACGCCCTCGGCGATACCGCGACCGCCCACATGTATCGGTATATCCTGCCATCACCCATGCAATGAAACATGTATGCCTAAAACGGGGGACATCGGACTCACCCGGCAGATACCTTTGGCTGTCGGCACGCCCGCGGTGTTCGCCCTGACGGGTGTCTCAACCAACCTTCCTGGAGGACCGATGTACCGCGATCCCCTCGCAGGCGCCGACTGGCAAGCGAGAAGTGCGTGCGGTGGCGAGGATCCCGAACTCTTCTTCCCCATCGGTGAGACCGGCCCGTCCTTGCTGCAGATCGAGGAGGCCAAGGCCGTCTGCCGCCGGTGTCCCGTCGTCGAACCCTGCCGACGGTGGGCGATGGAGAGCCGCGAGACGCACGGGATATGGGGAGGGACGAGCGAGGCCGACCGCCGACTGCTCCACCGCGCCGCCGCCCGCACCGCGATCCGGTCGGCTCTCGCGAACGCCTGAGCCGCGCATCCGCACCTGACCCCGGTAGCCCGTTCGGCCCGCGACGACGGGCAGCACGTGCTCCTCGTCGTCCCGAGCCGACGGCGCTCTGCCGCACCGGGGACTCACCCGGAGCGCTCGTTCCAGGGGCCCAAGGGACTGAAATCGCCGAAACCCGGGAAGCGCGCGAGACGTTCGGGCCGTCGCTCGCGGCGGTCAGCGGCAGCCGAGGGCGAACGACGCAAGGCCGTCGACGCGGAACGCGGGGATGAGCCGGTACCGCGCCCGAGCGTCGTACGGCTCGGCTCGGCGCGCAGAACCGTACGACTCCAGGCCCCCTGTGCCGCCGGGGCAGCTAGCACGGCGTCAGATGCCCGCAGGCAGCGCTCAGAGCCCCTCTTCCTGGCCCAGGCCGATACCGGTCTCCCAGGACGTGACAAGAATTCCGCCCTTGTAGATGTCGGTGGTGCCGGGGAAGAGGAAACTCGTCGCGCGGCTGCTCCCGTCGGGCATGGCGAGCTTGAGGCCGTTGACCTCCACCTTGTCCTCCTGCGTGTCGGGGATCGAGTAGGCGACGGTCGCGTGCAGCGGCGAGTCGGAGCGCAGCACGAGCGTGCCGCCGCGGCCGTTGACGGTCACGGGGACCTTCGCGGTCTCGTCCGGTGGAGAGCTGAAAGTGATCAGCGGGGTGTCGCTGAGGCTGCAGGTGATGCCGTCGTGTGCGAGCAGCGTCAGGTCGAAGCTGCGATGGCTGAGTCCGTAGGAGTAACCACCGAAGTAGAACGAGACGTTGTTGGTGGTGCAGGGCGGGGGCGACGCCTTGGTCGTGCTGGCGCTCGCCATCGCCGAGCCGGTCAGGAGCGTGGCGGACAGCGCCGCCACGACCGCCATTGCCCGAGTCCTTCGCCGCATGGGGACGGGTCCTCTCTCTTGTCGTCGGGGGAAGAAGCGGATCAGAACGCGCCGAGGCCGTGGGGCATGCCGATTCCGGTCAGCCCGTCCCAGCCGGCGGTTGCGTTGCACAGCGATTCACCGGTCCCGGGGTACTCGGCGCACTGGCGGTAGTCCTCGTTGTTGCCGCTGGTGATGTCCGTGAGGTCGGACGGCGGGGCCTTGTAGAGGGTGTTGGGGCCCTGCACGGAGGCCAGGTGGCCGGCACGGGCGTACAGGCCCGCGAGGTACGGAGCGGAGGCACTCGTGCCGCCCACGATCGTCCAGTCGTTGGGCTCGCCGCTGCTCGGCGCGTAGGTGTCGTAGACGGCCAGGCCGGTCGCCGGGTCGGCGTCCGCGGACACGTCGGCGGCGGCCCGGTGGTGACCGCACGCGGCGGTGGCCGAGGCGGGCTGCCCAGTGGCCGCGGCGAAGCGGGTCTCGCAGCCGCTGCCGGCGCCCCACCAGGCCGTCGCCGGGCCGGTGGCGGGCAAGGTGACGCCACCCACGGCGACCACCGAGGGCAGGTTGGACGGCCACAACTGGTGGATGCCGCCGTTGAAGCCCGCGTCCCCGGTGGAGGCGGTGATCGCGACGCCCTTGTGCGTGAGCGCCTTCAGGACGACACCGCTCGTGTTGGTCACATCCGCGGTGTAGCCGTAACTGATGCTGACCGCCGAGGCGCCGCCGGCCACCGCGGTGTTCACCGCCTGGGCGAAGTCGCCGGTGGAGACATCGTTGTCGTCCTCGCCGTCCTGCCAGGGCACGGAGATCTCCATCAGGTGGCAGGTGGGGCACGCGGCGGAGGCCGCGTCGAGGTCGAGGGCCGTCTCGAGGGCGAGCGCTTCCTCGAGGGCCGCTCCGGCGCCACTCTTCTGCGGCGCCGGCTGTTCGCCGCCGGTGTAGTCCTTCAGCGTCAGGCAGCCGGACGCCGTGTCGCACGCAGGCAGACCGAAAGTGGAGCGGTACGTGGCCAGATCGGAGGCGAGGGTGGGGTCCACACCCGCGTCGATGATCGCGATGGTCGCCGTGCTCTTCGACGTCGCGGGCAGGTGGTACGCCGTGGCCAGGTCGGCCGGACCGTAGCCCGCGGGCGCGGACGCGCGCAACGGGGTGGTGCTGCCGGTCTTCTCGGTGACGACCTGGGCCGCGCACCG
Source organism: Streptomyces sp. NPDC048521 (assembly GCF_043199855.1). Lineage (NCBI taxonomy): Bacteria > Bacillati > Actinomycetota > Actinomycetes > Kitasatosporales > Streptomycetaceae > Streptomyces > Streptomyces sp. NPDC048521. The sequence continues at coordinate 44,911 of NZ_JBICWR010000011.1, read as the reverse complement.
CGGGCAGACGGCGCGCACGCCGTGCCCGGCCAGCAACGACCCGGACCTCACCTCCTGCCGCAACCGCACCACCGGCTCACCGTTGTCGGCGACGGCAGCCGACCGGGCGACCTCACGGCCCGTGGGCGAGTCGGCCACGGCGTGCGGGGAGGCCAGGACTCCGACCACCAGGGCGCACACCGCGGCCACGACCGTCAGTCCGCCGGCCACCCGGCCCCCGCCGGCCGTGGCGCGTGTGGTCGGCCGTCTCCCTCTTGTCCCATGCACAGATACACGAATCCCTTCTGCGTCCCGCGTGTTGGGCGCGGACGCTACCCGCGGCCGCCTCGGCCTCCGCTGCGCGGATACCGGAGCGACCGTGATGCGATGCATCAACCCGGTTGGATCACACGCCCGAGCCGAAAAGTTCGTCGGATGACCGTCAGTTTTTCTGATGCTCAGTCAGAGAGGCTGGGCAGGCCGGTGATTTGGGCGCCGTGGGACTGTTCGCGCGGTCGGGTCCGGGAACGGTGAGCAGTACGCAGGAAGCGGTGGCCGGCGGAGGCAGGACGTCGCGCAGACGGAGGCCACGGCTACGGCGCTGCTGTGACCGAACGCGGGACGAACGACCCGGCCGCGGTGCCGGGCAGGCCGTGCAGGTCCGAGCCGTTACGCTTCTGCCTCTGGAGAGCGGCCCTTGGGGCGGTGGCCGGGAAACGATGCTCTCGCTCGGTGGTTGGGGGTGTGCGGTGCTCGAAGTCCTGGGTCTGGACGAGCGGGCCGAGGCCGCCTATCTCGTTCTCGTCGACAGCCGCCCGCTCACCGTGACGGAGCTGGCGGAGCGGACCCGTACGGAACGCTTCGATCTGGAGAACATCCTGGTCCGGCTGGAGGACGGCGGTCTGATCGCCCGCGTCCCCGGCCGTCCCGCGCGGTACACCGCCCTCCCTCCGGAGCACGCGGTGGAAGTGCTCCTCCTGGCGCGGGAGCGTGACATTCGGCGCGTCCGAGCCCTCGCGCAACGCCTGGGCGAACGTCATCAGCGGGCCAGAGGCGGGCGGACGTCGACGTCGCTCATCGAGGTGATCTCCGGTGCGGAGGGCGTGGCGCGCTGCGGGGAGCAGTTGTTCCGGCGGGCCGAACGGGAGATCCGGGGCATCGACGCCCCGCCCTACGCGGAGGCCGGGCACGGCGGCCGGGTCAACTCCGTCGTCAACATCGACGGGAACCAGATCCGCAGCCGCTTCATCCACGGCAGGGACGCGCTGCGCCTGCCCGGGGTGGTGGGCCGGATCGAGCGAGATGCCGCCGCCGGAGAGGAGGTGCGCGTCGTGCCACGGGCGCCGATGAAGCTGCTGCTCGCCGACGACCAGGCAGGCCTCATCCCCCTGGTGTCGACTCCTCAGGTCCTGGACACCTGCATCCTGGTGCACCCCTCGTCCCTGCTCGACGCGCTCAGCGTGCTCTTCGAGACCCTGTGGCAGCAGGCGCAGCCCTTCGTGCCCGGCCGTGCCGCCCAGGACGGGCCGGACGCCTTCGTCAACGAGGAGGAACGGCGCATCGTGTCCCTGCTGGGCCTGGGGTTGTCCGACGAGGCCATCGCCCGCCATCTGGGCCTCGGGCACCGTACGGTGCAGCGGCGGGTCCACGCCCTGCTGGGACGGCTCGGCGCGGCCAGCAGGTTCCAGGCGGGCGTGCTCGCGGCACAGCGCGGCTGGTGGACGCCGGACGATCCCGGGGCCGGCGGGCCGGCGTCGGGGGAGACGGCCGTGGCCTCCGTTGACCCCGGGGCAGATGGGCCGGACTCCGGGACGACGGCCGCTGCCTCCGCCGGTTCCTGACCCGTCCGGCGCCCGCGCTGGGCCGACGCCCGTCGCGTGAGGGTGCCCGCAGGATCCCGCCGCGCGACCGGTCCCACGGAGCCCTCCGGACTACCGTCCTGCCGACCCCATGGAGCCCCCGGCTTACCGCCGTGCTGTAAACCCCGCGGAGCCCCGGCCCACCGCCATGCCGTAGGCCCCGCGGAGCCCCGGGTTACCGCTCGGCGAGGTTGACGTCGGCCGTGAACTCGCCCGCGCCGTCCGGGTGTACGGTGCGCCGCTGCGGCCGGTAGCCCTCGGCGCTCACCACGAGGCCGACGGCACCGTGCGCGTCCGGCAGCCACACCTCGTAGTGGCCGTCCACCGCTGTGCGCAGGGTGTGCACCCCGCCGTCGGCCGTGACGCGGACCGTGGCCCCGGCCAGCGGCACCGCCGCGCGGTCCGCCCTGCTTCCGGTGACCGTGCCGGTGAGCCGGAGCGCGCCGTGCGGCGGCACCACGGTGAGGGTGACGGGCACGGTGACCGAGCCGTACGGGCCGTCGCTGTCGACGACCAGGCGTGCCTGGTGCACCCCGGCGTCCGAAGGCCCCATCGCCGTGGCGTCGGCGGTGACGGTCAGCCGCACCGTCCGCCCAGGGGCGACGGTCCGCGCGCTCGCCGTCGCGTCCAGCCACGGCACGTCGCCATGCGGCCTGTCCCAGCCCGGCAGCACCTGCGCGGCGGACTGGGGCACACGGTCCGGGCTCTGCCCGCCCACGACGTACCAGCCCGGCGCTGAGGCCGCCGCGTACAGCGGCTGCGGGAGGTTCGGCAACGTGGTCCAGGCGTCGGTGGAGGGGTCGTAGGAATAGGCCTCGTTGGTCGCGGCGCCCGACGAGACCAGCACGCCGCCGGCCATGAGCAGCCGCCCCGCCGCAGCGGTGCCCGCGGCACCCCAGACGTCGGCCGGCGGATCGGCGATCGGGGTCCAGCGGCCCTTGGCCACGTCCAGGGCGTAGCCGACCGCGGTCGCCCGCGGCAGCCCGCCGTCGGTCTGGTGGACGCCGCCCGCGCAGTACAGCGTCCCGTCGGCGGTGCCGCACGTCGTCCAGGAGGTCGGCGTCGGGTAGGCGGGGCCGTGTGACCAGGAGTCGGTCGCCGGGTCGTACACCTGCACGTCGCCGCTGCCGCAGAAGAACTGCGCGCAGCCGCCGACCAGGTAGAGCTTGTCGCCGACGACCGCCGCGCCGGGGCTGCCGAACGCGGTGGGCGCGTCGGCGATCGCCGACCAGGAGTCGGTCGCCGGGTCGTAGACCTCGCCGCCGGGGATGGGCCGCCCGGCGGCGTCCTTGCCGCCCGTCACGTACAGCTTGCCCCGGATGAATCCGGCCGCCGCTCCGTACCGCTTGGCGACGGCGGGGGCGAGGTTCCTCCAGGTGGCCGCGGCCGGGTCGTAGGAGCGCAGGGAGTTGGTCAACTGGCCGTCGGGGGTCTGGCCGAGGCCGGTGTAGAGGATGCCGTCGTGGGTGGCCGCGATGGCTCCGCTCGCCCCCTGCGGGAGGTCCGTGACCGGTTTCCAGGCCTGGTCGGTGGGAGTGCCGGAGGCCGCCTTCACCGCGGCCCGGGGGAGGTCCAGCGGACCGGCCTTCGTCGCGGTGCGCAGCCTCGGGGCTCCCGCCGCGGAAGCGGCCGTACCGCCCGCGACGCTCTGTTCCCCGAGGGAGAGTGTGGCGGGCGCGCCTCCGGTGTTGCGCAGTTTCACGGTGACGCTCTTCCTGCCGCCCCAGGGCACGGTGACGCCGAGGGCGGAGGGCCTGGCCTCCAGCCGGGAGGGACGCAGCCGGAAATCGGCCGTGGTCACGGCGTCGGCCTTGACCCTCACCGTCGAGGTGACCGGCGGATAGCCGAAGCCGGCGAGGTCCGCGGTGAACTGCTGCCGTCCGGTGCGGGAGGAGAAGGCCCAGTACAGCCCGTCGCCCACGGCGGGGTCGCCGGGCGAGGCGATGCTGCGGCCGCTGTCGCCGGGTACGGCGCGGGCGGTCACGGTGGCGCCGAGGACGCCGGCCCGCGTGTTGGCGTCGGTCACCCGACCGGTCAGCAGTCCGCCGGGCACGGTGTCCAGCGAGCGGGTGCCGAGGGCCACGTTGTCCAGTTGCCAGAAGCCGGTCAGCGAGCCGGTGTAGTGGAAGCGGACCCGCACGGACGGCTTGCCCGCGTACGCCGTCAGCGCCACCGTCTCGTGCGAGGGGCCGTTGACGACGTCCGTCATGTGCCAGACGTTCGCCCAGGTGCGGCCGTCGTCGGTACTCACGTCCACGTCGGCGGTGGGGTCGTTGAGCCGGAAGGTGCCCGGCAGTGCGGTGTCGAACTCCAGCTTCGGTTCGGTCTGCGCGGTGAAGTCGTAGGCGGGGCTGATCAGTTCGGTGTCGACCGGGCCCCAGCCGAGGGCGTAGTCGTCCACCTCCGCGAAGCGGCCCGCGCCGCCGGTCTGGTTGCCGCGGTTGAGCAAGTCGCCGAACTCCCAGCCGCCGGCGGCGGTGTGATCGACCACGTTCCAGCCGTCGGGGGTCGCGGCCTTGTCGAAGGACTGCAGGCCGCCGCCGTGGTAGGTGACCGTGTAGCCGGGCGGCAGCGTGCCGGTGCCGGTCAGCGGCAGGTCCAGGTCGACGGTCCTGGCGGTGGTGCCGAGCGCGACCGTCGAGGTGGCGGGCCGGTAGCCGGGGTAGAGGGCGGTGGCGCGCAGGGTGTACGTCGCACCGCGCGGCAGGCGGACCGAGTAGTGGCCGGTGGCGGGGTCGGTGAAGGCGGTGCCGGGCACACCGTCGACGGTCAACCGGGCGTACACGCCCCAGCCGTGCCCGCCGCCGTCACGGACCGTGCCCGAGACGGTCTGGGTGGGAACGGTGGTCAGCGCGGCGTCGGTCCGAACCTGCGCGCCGTCGGCGACCTCGACCTGCCCGAAGTCCTTGTCGGCGTAACCGAAAGCGCTCACGGTCAACGGGTAGGAGCCCGTCGGAACGACGAGCGACCAGGTGCCGTCACCGCCGGTCGAGGCGTGGTAGGCACCCAGTCGTACGGCGGCTCCCGCGAGCGCCTTGCCGGTGGCCCGGTCGGTGACCGTGCCGGAGACGGTGCCGTGCGGGCCCGGCCGGAACGCGGCCAGGCCGTCGGGGGTGCCCAGCCCGGTCGGGCCGTCGTAGCCGGGCCCGGCGGCGCAGCTGGCCGCGGGCTCGCACCGGGGCGTCGTACCGAAGCCGCACAGACCGGAGTCGGGGCAGCTGGCGTTGTCGCCTTCGGTGACGTCGTGGAGCGCGCCGGGCGTCTGGTACGGGTAGGAGGCGGGGTGGGTGCCCTCGACGGGGGTGCCGGCCAGGGCGTACACGCCGGCGATGATCGGCGCGGAGGCGCTGGTGCCGCCGTAGACGTTCCACCCGGCGTCGGAGAAGCTGTTGTAGACCGCGACCCCGGTCTCGGGGTCGGCGACCGCGCTGACGTCCGCCACCGAGCGGCCCGCGCAGCCCGTCTCCGGCTGGAACGCGGGCCGGGGCTCGACCTGGGAACAGCCCGAGCCGGTGGCACCCCAGTGCTGCTCGCCCGAGGCGGAGGTGGTGACGGTGTTCCACACCTTCTCGGACCACCCGCGGGCGGTTGCCGGAGCCCTGGTGAGCGAGGTCCCGCCGACCGAGGTCACGTACGGCGAGGAGGCCGGGTAGCTCACCCCGTAGCCGTTGTCGCCGGAGCTGAACACCACCGCCGTGCCAGGGTGGTCGAAGTAGGCCTTGTCCAGGGCCTGGGCGCTCTCGTCCTCGGAGTAGGAGCCGTAGGAGTTGGACACGTAGCGGGCGCCCAGCGCGACCGCGGTGTTGACGGCACTGCCGAGGTCGTCCGTGTAGGTGCTGTCGGCCTCGACGAGCAGGATGTGCGCCTTCGGCGCCACCGCGGACACCATGTCGAGATCGAGGGACATCTCGCCGGCCCAGCCGTCGTCGGGCGCGGGGTACTCGGTGCCGCCGCGCTGGTCGACCTTGCGGAAGCAGCCGTTGTCGGTGGTGCAGGCCGGCAGGCCGTACTGCGCGCGGTAGACGGCGAGGTCCTGTTCGGCGCGGGGGTTGTCGTACGCGTCGACGATCGCGATGGTGGTCCCGGCGCCGCCGTCCGCGGGCAGGTCGTAGGCGGAGCGCAGGTCGGCGGGGCCGTACCCGTCGGGCGTCGCCGGACCGTCGGACTGGGCCCGCCTCTTGGCGACGTCGGTACGGCGGACGCCGAAGCAGCCGAACTGCCCCGGCTTCGGGGTGCCGCACAGGGCCTCGGTCGCCGGCTTCCCGGCCCCGGACGCGGCGACGGCCGCGACGGGCGAGGGCAGTTGGACGGTGAGGGCGGTCAGCAGCGCCGCCGCGACGGTGCCCACGGCACGGCGCCATCGCGTGGCGGGCGGCCGGGCGGTGCGAGGGCCGGGTCTCGCGCGACCGCGGTCGGGTCGTGCGAGGGGAGGTATGCGCACAGGGCAGCTCCGATGCAGGCAGGTGACAGGCGGCAGGGACCGACCGGACATCGTTGTCAGAGAGGGTGCGTCCCGCAGTGCCACAAAAGATCGCCCGGCCCGGCGGGGTGGTCAATGGCGCCACGTTGGCGTCTTGACGCCGTGTCATATTTACGCCCCCGTCATGACCGGGTACCGGTGCCTGACGACGGCCGTCAGGGCCTGAGCCGGTTCTCTCACACGGCACCGACAGCCGGTCTCGGCCGGCTCCGGGCAGCCGGACGAACTGGCGTGTGCAGCTGCACGTTCGCGCGCACCGGCTGCCGAGTGGGTCTGCTGGCATGCCGGGCGTCGGATCTCCCTTCGCCGCCCACCGGCCGCGTCCCCATCCCGACCGACCGGACCCCGTGGCGGCCGTGCTCGCGGAGGCGACCGAGCAGGACCCTCCGCGCCTCGCTGACCTTCAGGCCGGCCTACGCGGAGGGACCAGTCCAGCAGTGGACCGAACGAACCGGGGCGGGTGCCGTGGCTGTGTTCACCGCCCGTCCGTCTGCGGCGGGTTGCCCGGACTCAGCTGACGGGCGGGCGGCGGCCGGTCCAGGGGTGTGCGAGTTCGAGGGTGCGCGACACCTGGAGCAGGAGGTCTTCTCGCCATGGCGCTGCCACGATCTGGATGCCGACGGGCAGGCCTGTGCTCTCGTCGTGGTGGAGCGGCAGGGAGACCGCCGGCTGGCCGGTCACGTTGAAAACCGACGTGAACACACCCATCGGGTAACTGTTCACCAGTGCTTTGAGGGGATCGTCGTGGGTGCCCGCCCGCCAGGCTCCCACGAGCGGCGGGAGGCAGGCCATCGTCGGCGTGACGAGGAGATCGAAGCCGGCGAGGAAGCCTTCGACCATGCGCCTCGACAACTGCTGGGCCGTTCTCACCTTTTCTGTGAACGCCCACGAGTCGATCGCTGCCGCCGCCTCACGCAGGGCCCGATTGTGCGGCTCGACACGGTCCGGCTCCGCGAGCGTCGTTCCAGCGCCGCCGACGTTCCACAGGGTCGTGAACGCCGCGACCAGCTCGTCGGTCGGCGGCAGCGGAAGGGGCGTGTCGACGAGGTGATGGCCGGCCGATTCGAGCGTCCGGAGAGCGGCGTCGACGGCCGCGATGCACGCCGGGTGCACACGTATCCCGTCGATCGGGGAGTCGATGAGCGCACCGATCCGCAACCCGGTCGGCATGTCCGTCTTCAACGCACCGGTGAAGGACGTGGGCGGCGTAGGGGGCGACCACCACGCGGCCGGATCATGACGCGCCAGCACGTCCAGGGCCGCCGCGGTGTCCGCCACCGAGCGGGTGAGCACACCGCTGGTGCCGAGACCCTCCACCTCCACGACGGCGTTGGTGATCAGGCCGCGGGTGGGTTTGAGCCCGACGAGGCCGTTGCACGACGCGGGAATGCGTATCGACCCGCCGCCGTCCTCGGCGTGGGCGATGGGTGCCATCCCGGCGGCGACGGCAGCGCCGGCTCCGCTCGATGACCCGCCGGGCGTACGGTCCGGGTCCCAGGGGTTGCGGGAGACGCCCAGGGCGTCGCTCTCGGTGAAGGGCAGGCTGCCGAACTCGGAGGTGGTGGTCTTGCCGAGCAGGACGAAGCCCGCGTCCACGAACCGTCGCACGATCGGATCCGACGCGTCGGCCGGTGCCTTCCCGGCGCCGGCGGACCCATGAGTGGTGGGCCAACCGGCCACGTCCACCAGATCCTTGACCGGCAGCGGTACGCCGTGGAACGGCGGAAGGTCCTCGGCCGACGCGGCCCGCGCCACGGCGTCCGACGCGGCCGCCGCAGCTTTGCGGACGTCGTCGTCGGCCCGGTGGCAGAAGGCGTTCAGTCGGGGGTCGAGCGCATCCATCCGTTCGAGGAAGCAGTCGGCCACCTCGAGTGGACTCACCTCCTTGCGACGGATGGCCGCGGCGAGTTCGACGGCCGGCGTGAACGGGTCGATCGAGTGCGTCATGGACGGTCCTCTCCGGTGTGGGGTCTGGCCGGAGCCGTCAGTGTCGTCGCACCTGGGACGTCGCTTCTTGTACGAATGTCGCGTAGCTTGGCGCCATGCGTACTGCCGAACCGGCCCGCGACGCCGCGTCGGTGTGGGACATCGCCACTCCGTCGCGGCCCGGCCGGCTGCCGGGGGTCGCCATGGCCGGATTCCGAGCGCGTACGACCGGCGTCGTCGACCTGGGCGTGGTTCCGTATCCCGCCGTCACCGTGGCCGTCGACCTCGGCGACGGATCGCTCGTCGTCGACGACGTCAGCGGTCGGCGACAGAGCGGTAGCGTCGTGGTCGGGCTCGCGTCCGGCGGTGTTCGAGGGCGGGGCCGGGACATCGAGTGCCTGCAGGTGCGGCTGTCGCCGCCGGTCGCGCACGCGGTGCTCGGCGCCCTTGCGGAGCCGGGCGCCACGGTGGTCTCCCTCGACGACCTCTTGGGCCGCGACGCCGTCCGCATCCACGAGCGACTGCGCGCTGCCCGGTCGTGGGAGGACCGGTTCGCGATAGCGGAGGCCGCGGTGGTCCGACGTCACGAGGCAGGCCGAGCGGTCGAGCCCGAGGTCGCCTTCGTGTGGCGCCGGACAGTGGCCAGCCTGGGAGCGGTCCGGGTCGAGCGGCTGGCGGCCGAGGTCGGCTGGAGCCGTAAGCGTCTGTGGTCCAGGTTCCGGGCCCAGATCGGTCTCACACCCAAGCGTGCCGCGCAGCTCGTACGTTTCGACCGGGCGGCCCATCGCCTGGCCGCGGGGCACAGTGCCGCACGGGTGGCGGCGGACATCGGCTACGTCGACCAGTCCCACCTCCATCGGGAGGTCATGGCCCTCACGGGCGCGACACCGAGGGCCGTCGCGGCCGCGCCGTGGCTCGCGGTCGACGACGTCGCCTGGGCCGCCCCCGCGTACCTGTCCAAGCCCTGACCCGCGCTCCGCGCCCGGCGGGCCGCAGGCCCGCGGCAAGACCAGCCGGCGTCGCCGACCCGGACATGCTCTCCCTCGGCTGCTCAGTCGGCGGTCGGCGGCTCGTGCGGGCTCTCAGTCGGCGGTCGGCGGCTCGTGCGGCCCGGAGTTCCTCGTAGCGGGTGCTGCGGGCCCCCAAGGTGACGGGCATGCGACGGATGCAGTCCCGATCGGCAGCTGCCGCACGAAGCCGGGTCCGCAGCCTGAGAAGAGCCAGATCGCCGCCCGCCCTGCGCAGACGCGCACCGCTCGGGAAACGGCCGTCCCACCCTGGGCAGTTGGCGTCGACAGCGTCGAACGGCGAAGAGAGCCGCACGCCCCGCTGAACCAGTTGCGTACACCGTACTCGCTTACGTACAGTAAAACCGCGTACGACGTACTCGCTTATTGGTGAAGTGGAGGAGACGTGGACTCACCCATCGTGTCGGCCCAGGGCCTGCGAAAACGCTTCGGTGACTTCGAAGCATTGGCCGGCCTGGACCTGGCCGTGCCGCCCGGCACCGTCTACGGGCTGCTGGGTCCGAACGGCGCGGGCAAGAGCACCACCGTCCGGATCCTCAGCACGCTGACCCGCCCCACGGCCGGAAGGGCCACCGTCGCCGGCTTCGACGTGGGAGAACACCCCGGCAAGGTCCGCGAAGCCATCGGGCTCGCCGGGCAGCACGCGGCCTTGGACGAGAAGCTGACGGGCCGCGAGAACCTGCGGGTCTTCGGCCGACTGGCCCGGCTGGGCCGACGCGACGCCCGGCGGCGCGCCGACGAGCTGCTGGAGCGGTTCGAGCTCACGGAGGCAGCCGACCGGCAGGTCAGCACCTACTCCGGCGGCATGCGGCGACGCATCGACCTGATCGCCAGCCTGCTGCGCGCGCCGTCCGTCCTCTTCCTGGACGAGCCCACCACCGGACTGGACCCGCGCAGCCGCCTGGAGATCTGGGCCGTCGTGCGCGAGCTGGTCGCGGCCGGCACGACCGTGCTGCTCACCACCCAGTACCTCGAGGAGGCCGACCAACTCGCCTCGGCCGTGGCCGTGATCGACCGCGGGCAGGTGATCGCCGAGGGCTCCCCGGCCCAGCTCAAGGCCCGGATCGGCAGTCACATCGACGTCGAGGTGGGCAGCGAGGACGACCTCGCGGAGGCCGGCGCCATCCTCGAGCGGATGACCGGAGGACAGCCGCGGGCCGAGGAGCTGCGCATCGTCACGGGCGTGCACGGCAAGGCACCGTCGGTGCCGCAGGTCGTACGCGAACTCGACGCGGCGGGGGTGGCCATTCAGGACGTCGGAATCCGCAGGCCCAGCCTCGACGACGTATTCCTCACTCTCACCGGCCGCCCCGCGCAGGAGCCCGCGGGGCGGCGGACCGACGAACAGCCCAAGCGGCGCGAGCAGCAGGAGGCGGCAGCGTGATCGTCCTGGCGGACACTCTCACCCTGGTCGAGCGCAAGCTCCTCCAACTGCGGCATCAGCCCGGCACCCTCGTCGCGATGTTGGTGATGCCCGCGGTCATGGTCGTCCTCTTCGGCTACGTCTTCGGCAGCGCCATCCAGGTACCGGGCGGCGGCAACTACCGCGAGTACCTCATGCCCGGCCTGTTCGTGATGACCAGCATGTTCGCGCTGTCCTCGGCGATGGTGGACGTCGCCGCCGACCAGAGCCGCGGGGTGACCGACCGGCTGCGCTCGATGCCCACCTCCCGCACGGCGGTGCCTCTCGGCCAGACGGGCGCGGACGCCGTCACGGGACTGTTCGGACTGGTCATCCTGCTGGCCTGCGGGCTGGCCATCGGCTGGCGCGTGCACGACGGCCTCGGCCGCGCCGTGGCCGCGGTCGGTGTCCTGCTCCTCTTCCGCTACACCATGTCCTGGGTCGGTACGTATCTCGGGCTGCTGCTGCCGTCGGAGCAGACGGCCGACTCCCTGTCGCCCCTCACGCTGCCCCTCAGCATGCTGTCCAACGCGTTCGTGCCGACGGACGGCATGCCCGCCTGGCTGCGGGCGATCTGCGAATGGAACCCGATCAGCGCCGCGGTCGCCGCGTGCCGGAAGCTGTTCGGCAACCCCGGGGTGCCTGCCGCGGACGGCTCCTGGCCGCTCACCCACCCGCTGACCGCGACCCTGCTGTGGGCCGCGGTGCTCCTCGTGGTCTTCGTCCCGCTCTCGGTACGGCGCTTCACCCGAGCCGGCCTGTGAACCCGCGCCTCGGAGCGGTTCATCTACGCGGCCTGCCCGGACCGGTGCCGTGACTCCCGTAGTTCGCGCGCGGCGCGGGCACTGCGGCGTCCGTTCTCAGGAGCGCTCCGGCGGTTCGCTCCCCGGGGGTCCGGACAGGGCCGGGAAACGTGCCATGACGCCGTCCAGCAAGATGGCGAGGCCGGCCTCGAACTGCTCGTCATGGCCGCCGTGCCGCGCCTCGCGTACCAACCGCTCCAGGTACGGGAAGCGGCCGGTGGCCAGCAGTTCGGTCACGTACGGACCCATCCGCTCCTGCCAGGCTGTGCGATCCTCCCCGGAGCGCAAGGCCGCTTCCCGCTCTGCCGTCTCGGCCTGGCTTGCACCCGTGACCCAGTGTCGAATCAGGTTCACGACGTGGACCATGTCGTCGATGCTCAGTCCGCGGCCGTCGACGAGGGCGAGGTCGCGCTCGTTGGCACGGAGCATGTTGGGGCCCATGATCGGCCTGCCGGCCATGGCGTGCGCAAGCCAGGGGTGCCGGCGCAACGTCTCCCGGTACCGGCGGGCGAACGCGGCCAGATCCGCACGGGCGTCCCCGGTCGGCTCCTGCCCCTCGAAGCCGAGGGCCTGGTCGATCACCACGGCGTACAGGTCTTCCTTGTTCGGCAGATACCGGTAGAGCGTCATCGCGCCGGTGCCCAGCTCCTTGGCGATGCGCCGCATCGTCACCGCCTCGATGCCCTCACCGTCCGCCACCGCGATCGCCACCTCGGCGATGCGCTCACGGCTGTACGCCGGAGCCGGCCCGCGCGCCCCTCTTTCCCGCCGCAACCAGATGATCGGATTCGGATCGCTCATGCGCCGATGGTAACCGCGTACAGCGTCCCCGATTACATCCCGAGCCTGCGCCCACAACGGCACGGTCACCGCCCGCGCACCCCTCCAGCCGCGGCCCGGCACCCCGGGAGCACCGCCGACACCGCTCCATGCCGACGGGACCAGCCCGGACCCGGGCCAACCCCACCCAGCACTGCGAAACCGGCTGCACGTCGCAGTCGCAGGCGAGTGGGACCGCCGCGTCGCTGGTGAGCGGCCTGGATGAGGGCGCGACAGTTGGTCCAGGCAGAAGACCCGGGGGATCACCGATCGTCAGTTTCACCGACTCCACACTTCGAAGGTCAGTAGGAGGGAGCGCACTACCGGCCGGTGCCTCTCTCACGTGGCGGCCGGTGCGTGTTCGCGGTTCTCGGTGAATGCGCTGTGTCGGTGGAAGGAGTAGGCCTTGCCCACTGCCTGGAGGAGGTTGGCAAGGGCGAGAGCCGTCCACAGAGCGGCAAGCCCTCCGGCTGTGGCTACCGGAGCGGCGACAGCGGCCAGGCTTCCGTAGCAGATGAAGGTCGACAAGAAACTCGGCACGGTGCGCTTGAGACCGATGAGGCCGAAGCCGACGACTGCCTGCAGCGCGTCGGTGACGACCACGGCCGGCACCAGCGGCAGAAGGTCGGTGATCTGTGGCCGTACATCGACATCCTGGGTGAACAGCGGAACGACCCACGGACTGAGGGCGATCACCGCTGCCGCGATCAACCCTACGACGACCAGTGCCAGCCCCGTCCCCGCCCGAATGCCGCGCCGGATATGCACGCTGTCGTGCTTCGTCGCGTAGTCGGAGATCAGAGGGATGGTGGCCTGGCCGACCGCCACCGTAGCCGTGAAGATGAGGTTGACCAAAGAGATGCCGATGCCGTGCACCGCGGCACTGTCCGTCCCGATCCTGGCCGCCGCGAAGGTCAATATGGTTTCCACCGCGAGTACCGGGTCGAGATGCTCCACGAGTTCCTGGGTGGCGACGGCCACGAGACGCGCGGGTGCCACATGGTTCGGCAGTGCGCTCACGTAAGTCAGCCTTGCTGCGACCGAGGAGAAGATCGCGCAGCTGGACGTCCGGCAGGAACGCAGGAGTTCCGCCGTCTTCCCGGGCATTACTGCGTTCGACCGGATCGTCGCCCGCACAAGCAACGTGAGGACCAGGGCGGGGCGGTGATCGGACGTCGGGTGGCTGCTCGTGGAGACGGGCTCACTCCTCTGGGGCGATGGCGCGGCGGTGAGCGAGAATGATCCCGCCGAGCTTGCTCTCGGCCGAGGTGAGAGTCTTGTGCGACTCGACGACGAAGCCGGCATCGTCGAGCCACGTCATCAGTTGGGCGTGCTGCCGGCGATGGACGTAGACCTTCATCGGGTGCCCGCCATAGCCCTGGGTCTTCAACTGCGCCTCGTCACCGACATGGAAGCTGAGTAGTAGAGGTCCGCCGGGCTGAAGCACGCGCTGGAAGTGGGCGAAGACCGACCTGATCTCGTCGTCGGGGACGTGGATCAGCGAATACCAGGCGATCAGGCCGGTGACCGAGCCGTCGGCGAGGTCAAGATCCGTCATGGAGCCGGTATCGAACCGGAGTCCAGGGTGATCGCGCCGGGCCACCTCGATCATCCCGGGTGACAGGTCGATCCCGAATGCGTCCACGCCCAGCTGATGCAAGTGAGCCGTGATCCTCCCCGTCCCGCATCCCACGTCGGCAACTTGGCCCCCACCCCGGGCACGCACCATGTCGGCGAACAACGCCAGGACATCGCGCTCCTCGGGCGTCTCGTCCAAGAGGTGACGCGTCAGGTCGGCGTAACTGTCAGCCACGGTGTCGTAGGACGCCCGCGTGTCGTCCAGCCAGCCATCAGTGTTCAGTGCCTTTCCCACGGCCGCAGGTTACTCAACAGCATCCGTAGGCCGCCTCGAGTTGGCAGAAGGCGCCTTCCCTCTCGGGCACCACGGCTGGGAAACGGTCGCGGCCCTGGTCGCCATCACCGGGGCGACGAGCCGGTGACCGGCCGCTCCCGCACCCGCCTGGACCGCGTCCGCGCCCCGGTCGTCATCGCCGCCCTCGCCGTCCAGCAGCTCGAGGACGACCCTGAGGGTCCGGGCGCATCCTGACACACCGCGCTCGGAGGCCGACCACCGGGGACAGCGGCGAGCACCCGGCACGGTGGATGCCGTGGTCGTCCTGGCGCTTGACTCGGCACGCGCGACCTCGGTTTACCCGGGCGTAACATCCGGGGCTGTCATCACGCTGATGGTAGATGACGGGTCCGCTCGCCCGTCGTGGACTGTCCGGCGCCGGGCGCCCGCTCCACTCGTCCGAGTGCGGCCCCGCCCCGTGCCCCCGTCCGACATTCGGCCGACCTCGCACTCGGATGAACGGAGTTCACTCAGACCTGCCTGCTTCGTGGGCACTTGCGCCTCTTCTCGCCCGGGTCGCTCATATGACGGCCGCTACGATTCACAGAAACAGCACGTCCCTTTGATACCCAGGAAAGTCCGGTCCGCCGGACCCCGGCATGCCCGCACCGTGACCTACGGTCGGGTCCGCGGTGTCTATCTGCCGCGCCTCACGGATGCTTTCGCCTCGTCCATGGCTACCTATGGCATCCCCTTGTTGGTCCTGGGCACGACCAACTCGTCGTCGCTGACCGGGATCGCCTTCGTCATGGCGTGGACGCCGCGGCTGTGCACGTTCGCTCTGGCCGGCCTGGCCGTCGACCGTTTCGGTTCCACACGGGTCTTCCGGCTGGCCGCCACGGCGCGGGCTCTCGTCGTCGCCCTCGCCGTGCCCGCCTTGGCGGCGGCGGACGACAGAACCGCCCCGGGGCTGGTGATGCTCCTGGCGGCGTGCGCGGGATGCCTGACCCAGTTCAGCTACATCGCGGCCGAGAGTGTCGGCGCCGTCGCCAGCAGGGACGCCGGCGATGCAGCCCACCGCGTCCAGGGCGTCCTGCTGGGCATCGATCAGGCAGCCGCCCTGGCCGGCCCCGCGGCAGGCGGCCTCCTCCTGCAGTGGAACGGCTCTGGCGGCATGCTCACGGCGATCGGTGGCTTGTCGGTGGTGTCGGCCGCCATCACTCCGCGCATACAGCAGCCGGCTGCGCCGGTATCGGAAGCGACGGTGCCGGCCGCCGGAGGATGGCACACCGGCTGGGCGACCCTGCGTGCGCTGCCGGCACTCGCCTGGCTGGTGACGGGGCTGGCGTTGTCCAACCTGGCGCTCGGTCTGCTGGAGGCGGCGACCCCGGTGATCGTGGTGCAGCAACTCGGCCGGTCCAGCGCCTCGGTCGGCGCGGTGTGGTCCTGCGCGGCCGCGGCTTCGCTGCTTGCGGTCGCCACCAGCCGCGTCGCGATCGACCGGTGGGGACTGCCGGGGGTGGGCCGCTGCGCCGCTCTCGTGACCATCGTGCCGTGCTTCCTGATCGCGCACACGGACTCCTACCTGGCGTACCTCGTCCTCATCGCCGTCTTCATGGCAGGCGACAGTGTGCTGACCGTCGTACTGCGCACCCTGCGATCCCACCTCATCCCCGCCGAGGTGTTCGGCAGCACGCTGTCCGTCACCGTGCTGATCCTGCTCATGCCCTACCCCGTCGCCGGCATCCTCATGGCAGTCATCGACCCGACCGCCCTGCACACGACGATCAACGTCTGCGCCGCCCTGCAATGCCTCGGCCTGGCCTGCGCCTTCACCCGCGGCACCCGCAACCGGGCGCGCCGCGCCAGGCATCGGAGATGAGGACGACCTGAACCCTTACCTGCTGTGGCGCACCGGCAACGAGCAGCGAGTCTCCAACTTCCCTCCCTGGCACGCTGCCTACGCGAAGCTGTACTTCACCCCCGGCTACTGGCCCGACAACCACCGACGTGACCTGTGGCGAACGCTCACCGAGGCGTTGTCACGTTGTCGGGTGCCTAGGTGTCTGACGGTGCGTCGGGGCCTGGTGGCTTCTTGGTCCGGGCGTGTGCTCAGGCTGTGGTGGGCTGGCTCCTGGGGCCGGTGATGTGGTCCCAGATGGCGAGGCGGATGGTCATCTCGGCCCGGTGGTCGGGTGTGCTCATGAGGTGACGGTGGGGCCGAAAGTGCGGGGAAATGCCGCTGAACGCGGACAGGAAGCGCTGTGCCGCGCCCGTCGATCGGAAGCCCTTCATCGCGCGTTCGCGCTGCCGGGTGGGCTGGTGGCTGTTCTCGGTCCGGTTGTTCAGTCCTTTATGAGCGCGGTGCTCCACAGAGGGCATGACCTCGCGGTGCGCGGCGCCGTAGGAGCGGAGCTTGTCCGTGACGATGACGCGCGGCACCGCACCCGTCTTCTTCATCAGGCGGCGGAAGAACCGTCGGGCGGCGGCCTGGTCCCGCCGGTTCTGGACCAGGATGTCCAGGACGTTGCCGCCGACGTAGACGGCCCGCCCCAGGTACTTCAGCTCGCCGTTGATCCTGACGAAGACCTCGTCCAGATGCCATGTGTCCCCCGGGCGAGGCCGGCGGCGACGCAGTCCGTTCGCGTAGGCCTGCCCGAACTTGGCGCACCAGCGGCGGACCGTTTCGTAGGAGACGATGAACGCCGCGCTGGAGCATCAGCTCCTCCACCTCGCGGAGCGACAGCGGAAAGCGGAAGTACAGCCACACGCAGTGGGAGATGACCTCGACCCGGTAGCGATGCCCCTTGTACGACGGCGACGCACTCCCCACGGACGATCCTTCCCAGCGTGATCAACCCGAAGATCATCCCACCCGGTCAGCCAACGTGACAGTGCCTGCTGGACTACCTGGGCCAGCGGCCGAACACCATGACCGCAACCAATCCGGGCGCCCGATGGCTCTTCGCCGCCGGGCCGGACGGCCCATGACCCCGGACACCCTCGAATCCGCCTCCGTAACCTGGGCTTCCCCACCCAGCGAGGACGCACGTCGGCGATCCGCCACCTCGTCCTCCAGGCCCCCGCCCCCGTAGTCGCCCGGATGCTTGGCTACCACGACGACACGACCGCCCAACTCGCAGCCGAGGCCGGAGGAACCTGGAAAGGCTATGCCCCCGGAGATCACGCGCGGTGACCCGCGCTCAGCGACGGATGCGGGAAGCCGGTCACGCACGACCTTCGTCGCCCGGCAGGTACGCTCCCGCACGCGCCGCAGCCGCGGCGGCCTCGGCAGCCTGGTCTGCGGCGGCTTCGTCGAGGGGGTCGCCGGTGGTCAACAGGCGGTAGTAGAGCGGGGCGGAGACAGCACGGATCACCTCGCGGACATCGGTGCCCTCGGGCACCTCGCCCCGGTCGATGGCCTGCTGGACGCAGGGCGCCCACTCCTTGATGCGGATGTCGTAGAAGCGATGCAGGGCCTCGGCCGTCTTCGCCTCACAGGTGGCGGCCGCGATCACTGCCTTGAACAGAGCCCCCTGCCGCGGGTCGGCCAAGGTGCGCTGCACGAGCCGGGCATTGGCCTTGAGGTCGCCGAGCAGCGAGCCGGTCTCGGTCCGTGGCAGTGACTGCTCGGCCATGTCCATCAGCAGGTCGGTCACCAGGCTGGTCACTGTTCCCCAGCGGCGGTAGACGGTGGTCTTGCCCACCTCGGCACGGCGCGCGATGTCGGCGAGGTCCAGGTGGGCAAAGCCATGCTCCGCCAAGGCGTCCCCAGCCGCTTGCAGCACCGACGCCCGCACCCGCGCCGTGCGCCCTCCAGGACGGACGGTCCCCGGATCCGCACCCTCAACCCCCATAACGGGACTCCTGTTTCGTTAATCGCACACACCTGCTACGTTGAGGCCCACACTAACGGAACTCCAAGCCCATTAGTTAGGTCGGGCGACGAGAGAGGACAGCCATGGAATACAGGCGGCTGGGCACATCCGGACTCAGGGTCCCCGCACTGAGCTTCGGCGCCGGCACCTTCGGCGGCCAAGGACCGCTGTTTGGCGCCTGGGGCAACACCGATGCGCACGAAGCACGCCGTCTCGTGGACATCTGCCTCGACGCCGGGATCACGATGTTCGACACCGCCGACGTCTATTCCAGTGGGGCCTCCGAGGAGGTGCTGGGCGAAGCGATCAAAGGCCGCAGGGACCAGGTGATCGTGTCCACCAAGACCAGCCTGCCGATGGGTGACGGCCCAGGCGATGCGGGCTCCTCCCGTTCGCGTCTGATCACCGCATGCGAGGACGCCCTGCGCCGACTCGGCACCGACTACATCGATCTGTTCCAGCTGCACGCCTTTGACGCCGGCACGCCTATCGAGGAAGTCCTGTCCACACTCGACGATCTCGTACGAGCAGGGAAGGTCCGCTATCTCGGCATCTCCAACTTCTCCGGCTGGCAGGCGATGAAGTCCCTCGCGATCGCGGAGAGATACGGCCACCCGCGCTATGTCGCACATCAGGTCTACTACTCCCTCATCGGCCGCGACTACGAATGGGAGCTGATGCCCCTCGGGCTCGATCAGGGCCTCGGAGCCCTCGTCTGGAGCCCGCTCGGCTGGGGACGGCTCACCGGCAAAGTCCGCCGCGGCCAGCCGCTACCAGCCAACAGCCGACTGCACCACACCGCGGACTACGGACCGCCGGTCGAAGACGAACACCTCTACCGCGTGGTCGACGCCCTCGACGAGATTGCGCAGGAGACCGGCAAAAGCATTCCGCAGATCGCCATCAACTGGCTGCTGCAGCGACCGACCGTCTCCTCTGTCATCATCGGCGCTCGCGACGAGGAGCAGCTTCGCCAGAACCTCGGTGCCATCGGCTGGACGCTCACGCCCGACCAGATGGCGAAACTCGATGCGGCGAGCGGCAAGACAGCGCCCTACCCGTACTTCCCTTACCAGCGCCAGGAAGGCTTCGCCCGCCTCAACCCACCAGTTGTCTCGTCTCCGCCTGCTGCATGAGACCGGCGTCAACTAGGGTCCGTCTTCAAACGGATCTTGCCCAGAGTAGGAATGACGCGAGCGTGACCGCCGCTTCGTAGGAGGTGGCGGTCTTTTCGTATCGGGTTGCGATACCGCGGAATTGCTTGAGCCGGTTGAAGCAGCGCTCAACGATGTTGCGCTGGCGGTAGATCTGCCGGTCGAACACCGGTGGTCGCCCGCCGCGGCGGCCGCGGTTGTGCCTGTGTCGCTGCTGGTCGGTCTTCTCCGGGATCGTTTGCGCGATGCCGCGTCGGCGCAGGTAGGCGCGGAAACCTCGGGAGCTGTAGGCCTTGTCCGCGATGACTTGGTCGGGCCTGCAGCGTGGTCGGCCCGGGCCCATGCGCGGGACCCGGATGCGTTCCAGGAGGGGGCGTGCGCAGATGCTGTCGTGGCGTTGGCCAGGTGTCACCAGGATCGCGAGAGGCCGCCCGCGACCGTCGCAGGCGAGGTGGAGTTTGGTGGTCAGTCCTCCTCGGGATCGGCCGAGGGCGTGATCGTCCGGTTCGTCCGGCCGGTGGATCCCCGTTACCTTTTCCGCGGCCCCGCCATTGGGGCTCCGGTCTCCGGGCCCGGTATGACTTGGTCCCCTCGTCGACATGATCGAAAAGGTGGTGTCACCGGGCGGGGAGGCATTGGCAGACCGCTGATCAGGGGCATGACCGCTCACATCCGCACCATGGATGAGCAGGCCTTCGTAACGTGGATGCCGGCACGCTGATGCCGCGCGCGAGACCGGGAAAGAGGCTGCTGGGGAGGGGTATGAACCACGACGGTGAGATCGACGTCTACCTCGGTCTGGACGTCGGCAAGGGCGAACATCACGGCACTGCGCTGACTCCGGCGGGCAAGAAGGTGTTCGACAAGCCGATGCCAAATAGTGAATCGCGGCTGCGTGAACTGTTCGAGAAGCTGCAGGCCAAGCACGGCAACGTGCTGGTCGTGGTGGACCAGCCGGCCTCGATGGGTGCTCTCCCACTGGCAGTGGCCCGCGATGCGGGCTGCCGAGTTGCCTATCTGCCGGGGCTGACGATGCGGCGCATCGCCGACCTCTACCCGGGCGAGTCGAAGACCGATGCCCGCGATGCGGCGATCATCGCCGATGCCGCCCGCACCATGCCCCACACCCTCCGCGACCTGGCCCCGGACGACGAAACCGTCGCCGAGCTGAACATGCTCGTGGGCTTCGACGACGACCTGGCTGGCGAGGTCACCCGCATCAAGAACCGTCTGCGCGTGGTCTGCCAGGGGCCGTAGCGTTCGGGCAGGTCAGGCCAGGAGATCCCGGTCCGGATCTTGTAGACCATCCCGTTGATGACCTGCCGGTCCGGCACCCGCGGCCGGCCCGTCGCAGCCCGCGGTATCAGCGGAGCGAGAACTCCCACTCCTGATCAGTGAGTTCATGACGGCGTTTCACCTCGCCATGATCCGCCACCGCCACCCATTGATCTTTGAAGACGGACTCTAGTAGTGCTTCGTTAGGTTCGTTCTGGGTCTGGTTCTACTGGTGGTGACGGGTCGGCCGCAGGTGGTGCAGGTGCCGGTCCAGCACCTCAGCAGGTCCTGGAGTGCCTCCAGGAGCTGGTCGAGGGTCAGGCCGGCATCGGGGCCTTTTGGGTCGAGCCGTCGCAGGGTGAGGAAGGCCTGGGCGGCGGTCACGAGGGTGACGTGGTAGCGCCAGCCGCGCCAGGTGCGGCCTTCGAAGTGGTCCAGGCCCGGAGCTCGGTTCCGGCGATGGACAGTGTCGCGGCCTCGGTCATCAGGGGCAGAAGCGTCTGCGTCATGCGGTGACCGCTATTCAGCGGACTGGTACGGCAGGTGGGCCGTCGGCCTTGCCGGGATCTCGTGGATGGCTCGTGAGTGTTACATGCCGCGTGTGGCGCGACTGCGGTAGCGGCTGCCGAGGCGGGATCGCGACCTGAGGCTGGAGGGGCTATCAGCCGTATGTTTTCGGCCATGTCCGTCTACGCAGGCTCGGCGATGACAGGCGATGACAGGCGATGACGTTTGAGTTGTGCGCTGTGAAACCTGGATCAGCGGGCCTGATGGGCTCCGCTGACGCGCAGGGCATGGGACTGGGCGGGGTGGGGCCTCGATGCTCTGGTCGGGCGCCGGTGGCACCGGCGCGGCCGGTGTGGCGGAGTGTTTCTTTGGGTGTTTATCGATGTGTAGGGGGTCTGTGGCTGGTCTGGATCAACCTGTGGAGGTGCGCCCCGATTCGATCCCCGGCTAACCGCGTCATAGCCGTCTATGCAGGTCAGATGCTATTCGGCCAACCTTTCGCGCCCTGGGGCACGGTTGGTTGACTGCTCAACGTGGCGGTGCATTTACTTTGCGGATCTTTGTGGATCGTGTGCCGGGGGTGGGATACGTGGGTAAGTGGGGAGGGCCTGTGGGGCTTTTGAGGAGGAAACGAAGATTGCGTGGCGGGCTGTTGCTGGGGGGAGTGGCGGCTTCGCTGGTCCTGTCGGCGCTGCCCGTGCTGCCGGCCTCCGCGTCCTCGTCGCGCGCGGCGAGCGCCGCTGCGGGGACCGGGGTGGTCGATGAGGCGACGGCCTCTGCCCAGGCGCAGGCCTCGGGTGAGCAGGTCGAGGTGACGTCGGAGCGTGGCGAGTACTCCACGACGCGGGCGAACCCGGACGGTTCTTTCACGCTGACGCAGTCCACGACTCCCCAGCGGGTGAAGGAGGAAGACGGCAGCTGGGGCGCGGTTGATCCGGTGCTGGAGCGGCGTACCGACGGGCGGGTTGCTCCGAAGGGCGCGGTGGTGGATCTGTCGTTCTCCGGTGGCGGTGCGGGGGCGGACATGATCCGTCTGGGCAAGGACGGACGATCGGTCACGATGGGCTGGAGCGGTGCGCTGCCGGAGCCGACGCTGACGGGGCGACCGCCACCTATGCGAACGTGTTCGACGGTGTGGATCTGCAGTTGACGGCGACCGCTGAGGGTTACCGGGAGGTGCTGGTCGTCAAGACCGCCCAGGCGGCGCAGAACCCGGCTCTGGAACAGGTGAGGCTCACCGCGTCGGGGGATGGCCTGTCCGTGGTGCCGGGTGTCGGGGGCGGCCTGCGTGCGATCGACGAGGATGGCAACGCTGTCTTCCGCGGTCCTGCGGGGCAGATGTGGGATTCGGCCGGCGACAGCGCACCGGGCCCCCAGACCCAGCTGATGCGCACCGACTCCACCAGCCCTGCGGACGGTGAGGTGGATGACGATCCGTCGCAGCCGGGGGACGGCGACGCTACCGCGGTGCTGCCGGTGAAGGTCGATGACGGCTCCATCGCCGTGCATCCCGACCTTGATCTGCTGCGCGGCGAGGACACCGTGTACCCCGTCTTCATCGACCCGTCGGTCGGCCTGGGCGTCTCCGAGCGCACCAAGCTGTCTTCTGATGGCGACAAGTTCTGGATGTTCGACGGCGACAAGGGCGTCGGCAAGTGCGGCACCGCGGACGGCTACTACTGCGGCGGCGGCTACACCGCATGTATTTCGAGTTTGCCCCGACGAAGCTGGCCGGCAAGCAGGTCCTGGACGCCACCTTGCGGGCCCGTGAGACGTGGTCGTTCAACTGCGATCCGCACTGGGTGGACCTGGTGCGCACCGACAACATCTCCGAAGGCACCGTCTGGCCCGGCCCCAAGCAGCTGGACTGGATGGGCGACCGCTACGTCTCCGCCGGCAGGGGAGATCTGTGCAGCCCGGACCAGCCAGACTCGTGGATCGAGTTCAACGACAACCCCGCCGAGACGGACGAGAACCTGACGAGCACGGTCCGCTCGTTCGCGGACGGCAAGTTCAGCCGGCTCACCCTGGAGCTGCGCGCCAAGGACGAGAGTGACCCGCGGGCGTGGAAGCGGTTCGACGACAGCGCTGAGCTGCAGGTGGTTTTCGCCTACAAGCCCGGTGTGCCCACCAGTGTCGGTGTCATCCCTGGGAGCGGAACGACGGCGTACTGCAACAAGTCCTCCTCCGACCCGCTGACGGTAACGCGGGTGGACCCGATGGCGCAGGCCAGTGTCCAGACACTGGTCGAAGCACACGCGGGTGATGAGGAAGGCTCCCTGCAGGCCGAGTACGTGGTCGAGCGCGGTGACGACGCGGCCTGGCATCAGGTGTGGACCGGGCATGCGCCCGACACCGGCTGGCATCCCGACGGGACGCTGGAGAAGCTGCGCATGAGCCCCCGGGCCGAGGGGGGCCTGTACCGGTACAAGGCACGCACGCAGTCGCACTGGTCGTATGACGGCAAGAGCGGCGACCTGTGGTCGTCCTACAGTTCCTGGTGCTACTTCAAGATCGATTCGACCGCGCCGAAGGCCCCGTCTATCACGGCGGGCACCCCGTACACCGAGTGCACCGCCAACCTGTGCAACCCCGCCGGCGGTCCGGGTGAGCCCGGCCGCTTCACCTTCAAGCCCAACACCGCCGACACCGACATCACGGGCTACCGCTGGCGGCTGCTGACCAGCACGGCCCAGCAGACCAAGACCGTCAGCGGCTCCACCGTCACCGTCACCGACGTCACCCCGCCCCTCGCAGGCACCCAAGTGCTGTCGGTGGAGGCCAAAGACGTAAACAATCGCTGGGGCACACCTGCCGAGTTCACCTTCAAGGTCGCCCCGGCCCAAGGCCCGACGGGCACCTGGCACTTCGACGACGCCGCACCCAGCTCGGGCGTCACCGTCGCCAAGGACACCGCCGCCGAGGGCACCCGCCACGACGCCACCCTCTACACGGACGGCGCCGGCTGGTCCTCGCTCGCCCGCCGCGGTGACACGGACTACTCGCTCTGGCTGGACAGCACCGACCCGGCCAAGCAGCAGGCCTACGCGGCCACCGCCGCCCCGGCCGTGAACACCAAGGACTCCTTCACCATCTCAGCCTGGGTGTACCTCACGGACGCCTCCCAGAACCACGTAGTGATGTCCGCTCCGGGCACAAACAACTCGGCGTTCTCGCTGTACTACTCGTCGGCATACAAGAAATGGGTGTTCAACCGCACCGCAGCCGACGTCGACACCGGAGCGGTGTACCTGCGCTCGCTCGCCGACGCCACCGACCCGCCGTTGAAGGTGTGGACGCACCTGGCCGCCGTCTTCGACACCCAGCGGGACACCGACAAGACGAACGACACCATCCAGCTGTACGTCAATGGGCGCCCGCAGGGCCAGCCGGTGGTGCTCAACTCCCTGTCGACGGCCTACGAGCCGTGGGTCTCTTCCGGCGGCCTCCAGTTCGGCCGCGTCCTGGGCGGCGGCGCCGTTTACGGGCAGTTCTTCCGCGGCCGCCTGGATGAGATCAACGTGTGGCAGCGGGCACTCGGGCCGGAGGAAGTAGCCGCCGATGCCCGGATCGATCAGGACGGAGTACCGGCCAACGAACTGGTGGCGCAGTGGGACGCCACCTCAGCCACGGGCAGCGAGATCCCCGAGGGTACGCCCTATCCTGTGCCGTCGATGAAGCTGTCGCCCAGCGGAACAACCCTGAACGAGGATGAGCACGCCCTCCTCCTGGACGGCGCGACCCAGTACGCCTCCTCCACGGGCCCGGTGGTCGACGAAACCGGCTCCTTCACGCTCTCCGCGACGGTCCGCCTGAACACCGAGGCGCTCACCGCAAAGCCAGTCGGCTACCGGGCACAGGTAGCCGCCCAAAGGATGGGCACCGACTCCTCCTGGGCACTTTGGGCGGTGAAACTCGCCGACAACGCCTACCAGTGGAAGTTCACCCGCACCGCGGTCGACTCCACCGGGAAGGTCACGCAGAGCGCGACAGTTCCCGCCAGCGACTTGGCCGAGACGGACACATGGGTGCAGCTCACCGGTGTCTTCGACGCGCAGGAACCCTGGGAGTGGACGGACCCGTCCGACGAGGCCAACACCGAGACCCGCTACGGCAAGCTCCATTTGTACGTGGGCGGACTGGAACAGGCCTCCGGGGACACCACCACCACGTTCAGCTCGCCGCAGCAGGGCAGCGGAGAGCTGAGCCTGGGGCGCGGCACCACTGCTGGCACCACGGGCAACTACCTGCCCGGCGGCCTGCAGGACATGCGGATCTGGACCGGAGCGATGACCTACGACCAGATCCAATCCCAGGTCCTGCACACCCCCGACAGCTGAGAAACCGGCATCGTCACGGGAGCCGCCCGCGCAACGTGCGGGCAGCCCCGTGACGGCCCTGCCCACAGCCTCGTCTTCTCTCCTTCTTCGCTCTGCCTTCTTCCGTTTTCCACGGCATGCGCCCATCCCTGTCTGATCGGGCGCCGCGTAGAAAGAACCCGTCATGAATCCCAACGGCATACCCCGGTCCTCTGCGGGCCGCGGAGCCGGGCCCAGACACCGCTGGTCCCGGCGCATCGCCGCAACGACCGGCCTGGCTCTCCTGCCCGGCCTGCTGACCCCCGTCGTTTTCGCCGCGGACACCGACCCATTGGGCCGCCCGCACCTGAAACCCCCGCACGCCACCAAGGTCAGCCCCTTCACCGCCAAGGTGAACAAGAAGGCGGCCGCCGAGGTGAAGAAGGCGCAACAGGCGGATCAGGCGGCAGTCGCCAGGGCCCGTCACGACCAGCAGCGGACCGTCACCTGGCCAAAGGCCGGCAAAGCGACGCTGACCCTCCCGGACAAAGGCATCGCCACGGCCGCGCCCGGCTCCCTGCCGGTGACCCTCACCGCCCCCGGTAAGGGCAAGGCAGCCAGCTCTGTCCGCGTCGAGGTCCTCGACCAGAAGACAGCGACCACCCTCGGCGTCAGGGGAGTGGTCCTCAAACTCACAGGTCCCGCCACCGGCGGCACGGCCCGGCTCGGCATCGACTACTCGGCCTTCGCCTCCGCCTACGGCGGTGACTGGGCCGGACGCCTCCAGCTCACGCGCCTGCCCGACTGCGCGCTGAAGGACCCGGCCGCAGCGAAATGCCACAAGCGCGTCCCCTTGGACGCGGTGAACAACCGTGAAAGGGACAGCATCTCGGCCCCGGTGAGCCTCGCACCGGATGCGCAGCCGATGCTGCTGGCCCTCGCGGCGGGTACGACGTCCGGCGCGGGCACCTACAAGGCGACGCCCCTGTCCGCGTCCTCGACGTGGGAGGCTGGCGGCTCCTCCGGTTCATTCACCTGGTCCTACCCCCTCAGGGTTCCCCCGGCCGCGGCCGGCCCCCAGCCGGACCTGGCCATCTCCTACGACTCGGGTGCCGTCGACGGCCAGACGGCCAACTCCAACAACCAGGGCAGCCAGGTCGGCACCGGCTTCGACCTGACCTCCTCTTACATCGAGCGCAAGTACGGCTCCTGCGACGACGACGGCCAGGACGGCAAGTACGACCTGTGCTGGAAGTACGACAACGCCTCCCTCGTCCTCAACGGCAAGGCCACCGAACTGGTCAAGGACGACGAGACGGGCACGTGGCGGCTCAAGGACGACGACGCCTCCACCGTCACCCACTCCACCGGCGCCGACAACGACGACGAGGGCACGACCGGCCTCGACGGCCAGGGCGAGTACTGGACGGTCGTCACCGGCGACGGCACGAAGTACGTCTTCGGCCTGAACAAACTCGACGGCGCGGGCACCGGCGACCGCACCAACTCCGTCTGGACCGTCCCCGTCTTCGGCGACGACTCCGGTGAACCCGGCTACACCGCGGGTGACACCTTCGCCGAACGCGCCAAGAACCAGGCCTGGCGCTGGAACCTCGACTACGTCGAGGACACCCACGGCAACGCCTCCTCCTACTGGTACACCGCCGAGCACAACAACTACGACAAGCTCGGCGACGACAACACCGGCACCGACTACGTCCGCGGCGGCTACCTGAAGGAGATCCGCTACGGCCAGCGCGCCGGCGCCCTCTTCTCCGCCTCCCCGGCCGCCTCCGACAAGGTCGTCTTCACCTACGACGAACGCTGCCTCGCCTCGGGCACCGGATGCGACTCACTGACCGAGGACACCCGCGACAACTGGCCGGACGTCCCCTTCGACGCCATCTGCAAGGACGGCGACAAGTGCACCGGCAACGTCGGCCCCACCTTCTTCACCCGCAAGCGGCTGACGGCCATCACCACCTCCGCCTGGAACGCCGCTGCTGCCACACCCGCTTTCGAGCCGGTGGACGTCTGGTCGCTCAAGCACCATTATCTCGACCCCGGTGACACCGGTGACTCCACCGATCAGTCCCTGTGGCTGGACGAGATCCAGCACACCGGCAAGCGCGGCACCGACCTGGCCCTCGACCCGGTCAAGTTCGACCCCATAATGCTGCCCAACCGCGTTGACGGCCAGGCCGACAACATCCTGCCGCTGAACAAGCCCCGCCTGAAGACCGTCACCTCCGAGGCCGGCGCGCAGACCATCGTTACCTACATGGAAGCCGACTGCACCGCAGCCGGCACCAAGCCCAAGCTCGACGAGAACACCAAGCGCTGCTACCCGGTGTACTGGTCGCCCAACGGCGAGAAGGACCCGAAGCTCGACTGGTTCCAGAAGTACCCGGTCTCCTCTGTCTCCAGTACCGACCCCAAGGGCGGCTCCGTAGCCGTACAGCACAGCTACCAGTACACCGGCGGCGGTGCATGGCACTACGACGAGGACCCGATGACGCCCGCCAAGGAGCGCACCTGGTCCATCTGGCGCGGCTACCAGCAGGTCACCCACCTCACCGGCATCTCCACCGGAACCCAGAGCAGACAGACCACCATCTACCTGCGCGGCATGAACGGCGACCGCGTACTCGGCACCGACGCCAAAACCCCGGACCCTGACCAGCGCAAGACCGTAACCGTTGCCGGCATCAAGGCCAGCGCCATCACGGACGCCGAGCAGTACGCGGGCTTCACCCGCGAGTCCGTCACCTACAACGGCACAACCGAAGTCGGCGGCACCATCAACGACCCCTGGTCGAAGAGAACCGCAACCCAGCACAAGTCCTACGCGGACACCGAGGCGTACTACGTCCGCACCGCCGCCACCCACACCCGCACCAACATCACCAGCAAAATCACCCCCTACGACCGGATCCACACGGTCAAGACCACCTACGACGACTACGGCATGCCGGAAACCGTCGAGGATCAGGGCGACGACGCGGTCACAGGCGACGAGAAATGCACCCGCACCTGGTACGCCCGCAACGACGACACGGGCATCAACTCCCTCGCCTCCCGCACCCGGACCGTCGCCGCGACCTGCGCCACCGCGGACTCGGCACTCGACCTGCCCACCGACGCAACGCGCGCCGGCGACCTCATCTCCGACACCGCCGTGGTCTACGACGACACCGCGGCCACCACCTGGTCCGCGTCCCAGAAGCCGACCAAGGGCGACACCACCTGGGCAGGACGCGCCAAGGGCTACGCCGCCGACGACACCCCCGTCTGGCAGAAGGTGTCCAAGACCACCTACGACACCCTCGGACGCCCCAAGACCGTCACCGACACCAACGACCTCGCGGTCTCCACGACCACCTACACCCCAGCCGACAGCGGCCCGCTGACGTCGACGGCAGTCGCGGACGCCAAGACGTACACGACCACCACGAACCTGGACTTCGCCACCGGCGCGACGCTGAAGGTCACCGACCCGAACAGCAACGTCACCGAGAGCGAGTACGACAGCCTCGGCCGCATCACCAAACTCTGGCTGCCCAACCAACTCAAACTCCTGGGCAAGGCCCCGAACTACGTGTACGACTACCACGTCACCAGTTCGGCAATGTCCTGGGTCTCCACCGGAAGTCTCAGCAGCAACGGCTCCGGCTACAACACCAGCTATGAGTTCTACGACTCCCTGCTCCGCTCCCGCCAGGTCCAGTCACCGACCCCCCAGGGCGGCCGGCTCATCTCCCTGACCGAGTACGACGCGCGCGGTCTCGCGGTCAGTCAGCAGGCCGACATCTGGGACGAATCCTCACTGCCCAATTCCGCGCCGCAGGAGATCTCCGGCGGCCAGGCTCCGATCCAGACGGATACCACTTACGACGGAGCGGGCCGGCTGACGAGGGCGGTGACGAAGGTCCACGGCGTCACCCGCTGGACGACCGACACCACTTACACCGGTGACACCGTCGCGACCACCGCCCCGGCCGGCGGCCAGGCGACCGCTGTGGTGACCAATGCCCTCGGGCAGATGACTCAGCGCCGCGAGTATGCGGGCCCGACACCGACCGGTACCGACTTCACCACGACCGACTACACCTACACCCCCGCCGGCCAGCAGGAGACGATCACCGGCCCCGACCAGACGAAGTGGTCCTACACCTACGACCTCTTCGGCCGCCAGGTCACCGCGACAGACCCGGACAAGGGCGAGAGTGCAACGGAGTACAACGACCTCGACCAGGTCGTCAGCACCACGCCCAACGACGACGCGTCGAAGAAGCTGCTGTACGAGTACGACGTGCTGGGCCGAAAGACGGGCATGTGGCAGGCGGACAAGTCCGACGCCAACAAGCTCGCCGCCTGGGGCTTCGACCAGTTGAAGAAGGGCCAGCTGGACACCGCCACCCGCTACGACGGCGGCGCCATCACGACTGGCAGGGAGTACACCGAAAAGGTCACCCGCTACGACGCGATGTACCACGTCACCGGCAGCGACCTGCTCCTGTCCGACACCGAGCCCCTGGTCAAAGACGGCTATGTAGCCAACAAGCTGTCCTTCACCACGGGTTACAATCTGGACGGCTCAGTCAGCCAGTACTCCGCCCCGGCTATCGGAGGCCTGCCCTCCGAAGGTGTCTCCTACAAATTCAACGCCCTGGGGCAGCAGATCTACGCAGGCGGCACCACCGGCTACCTGCAGGCCGCTTCCTTCTCCCCGCAGGGCGACCTGAATCAGCTCGCCCTCGGCAAGGACGGCACGGCCACCGCCAAGAAGGCCTACCTCAACTTCGCATACGAGGCAGGCACCCGCCGCCTCATAAGCTCCTACGTCACCGACGACGTACACGGCTACATGCCGCAGGAGCTGAAATTCACCCAGGACGACGCCGGCAACGTCACCTCCATCTTCGACGCCACCACCCAGGGCGGCACGACCAAGCCCGACTATCAGTGCTTCGCCTACGACGGCAACCGCCGCATGACGGAGGCCTGGACTCCGAAGACCGCAGACTGCGCCACGTCCGGCCGGACGACCGCCAACATCGACGGCGCAGCACCCTACTGGACGTCGTACACCTACACCACCGCCGGCCAGCGCAAGAGCGAAACCCAGCACACCACCACCGGCGACAAGTCCACGACCTACACCTACAACGACACCAGCAAGGACAACAAACCGCACACCCTCGACACCATCGCAGGCGCCCGCACCGGCACCTACACCTACGACAACAGCGGCAACACCACCTCCCGCCCCGGCCCCACGGCCCAGCAGACGCTGACCTGGAACACCGAAGGCGACCTGACCAAGCTCACCGAGAGCACGAAGGAGACCGGTTACCTCTACGACGCCAACGGCGAGCTACTGATCCGCCGCGCCAAGGGAGACGGCGAAACCATCCTCTACCTCGGCGCCGGCACAGAACTCCACCTCACCGTCAAGGGCACCACCAAGACCCTCTCGGGCACCCGCTACTACACGGCGAACGGCCAGACCATCGCCGTCCGCACCGCCACCTCCGGCGTCACAGGAACCAAGCTCAGCTTCCTGGCCGCCGACCACCACGGCACCTCCAGCATCGCCCTCGACTCCACCACCTACGCAATCACCAAGCGCTACACCACCCCCTTCGGCGCCCCCCGCGGCACCAAGCCCACCTCCTGGCCCGACGACAAGGCCTTCCTCGGCAAACCCGCCGACGATTCAACCGGCCTCACCCACGTCGGGGCCCGCGAATACGACCCGAATACTGGCCAGTTCCTCAGTGTCGACCCCCTCCTGACCCTCGACCAGCACCAGTCACTCAATGGCTACGCCTACGCCAACAACACCCCCGTCACTTCCAGCGACCCCACGGGCGAGGCCGCCTGTATGCAGGACGGCGTGTGCGGTGGCACGGAGACACTCGAACATTGGGAGCAGAAGCACGGACGAGAATACGGAGACGGACGTCTAGGTGGTACCGGCACATCGCATACCAACAGCGCAGGCGCTGGCACATCGCATGCCAGCAGTGCAGGGGGTACAAGTAGTGGAAACTCCGCGTGCTGGCCAATCTATACCTGCGGTGCTCAGCGAGGGCCTGCCGACGTTATAAACAACATTGGAAATGGTGGACCCGATATCCCTTCGTTCTGGGATAATCTTCGGTACAACTTTTCCAAGGGTCCGCTCGCTGCTCTTCTATCGGGCGATTTCGCAGAAGCCTGGAAAAGGCTGAGATACGGGAATTGCCCTCCCGGCCCTGCGATGTGCGATCAGCCCGCAACGGGGACCTTCGAATTGTTCCCCGTGCGGGGAGGGCTTGAGGCCGGGCTGCCGCGGGCGGCCTCCGAGCTGGCGGCTGCGCGCCGGACTACGGGGAGAATATTCGACCCCAAGGGGAACGTGCTTCGTGGAGACATTACGAGTGGATCTGGGGCTCTGCAAGAGAGGGTTCATGAAATTCTCGACAAATCTCCAAACATCCGCCCCCTCAGGCGTCCAAGTGATGCGTTCTGGTCTGAGCCGCACGTTGAAACGCAGTTCGCCGCCTGGATGCGGGACAATAGTGTTACCGATGCACATGTTTACATCAACCAAGACTACATATGCGGCGGTGCGCACGGTTGTCAAATCGCAGTCAAGGCGATCCTCCCGCGCGGCTCAACCATGACGGTGCATTATCCTGGGATGGACGAACCGCGAATCTTCAAGGGAGTGGCTAAGGTTGATCCTTAATGTGGCATTTCGGGGTGATTATCTGTACGCCGAAGGGCAACCGGAAATCTCAGCCGTGATCGATCGGGTCATGAGTACTATGCGAGGTGAGAGAACCGACGTCAACTGGATCAGTGCGGGCGACGACGCCATATTCAGCTTCGCCGATTCGCGACACACGAATGACACGTTTGACTGGTGGCCTGACAACTATCTACACGTCGCGGCCAATCCGACGAGCGGATATGGGGCACTTATCTGGTACGTTGACGCTGAACGAGCCGAGAGAGCTAAAGACGGGATCTCGGATTACACTTGGGTGTCGGATAATGAAAATCCGCCTGCTTTCGACCCGAGAGTGGTTCGGGACCCCGCAATCCCGGAATTCCATGACCCCCGGAGTACTATTCCGATCCCGCTAGTCAGAAAAGCCGTCGAAGAGTTCTGTGGAACCGCAACAGGGGATCGCCCAAGGTGCGTTCACTGGGTTCGCAGCAGTAGTCGCGGAGAGCGGATCGAGCAGCACGGCTGAACAGCAGCTGTTGGTCATCGCTGCGGCGGGTCTTGGTGCGTCCGCAGGTCAGCGAAGTGCCCACGGTCACCAGACGGGTCGATAGGCGGGGGTGCACCCCTGGGTGCACCCCCATTACCGTCTTCAATGGCTCTGCAATGGGGCCTCTGGCCTTCGGGTCCGGCATGAATTCCCCCTCCTGTTGTCGATGATCCGGCGGGTGGTTCACCGGGTCCTAGTAGGGCTCCGTTAGGTCTGTCTCGCGGTCCTGTTTGGGGGCATGTGCAGGGTGTGGATGCATGTGAAGTGAACCTGGCTCGGGCGAAGCTGGCGTTGTTCGTCGCTGATGTGTTCGCATCGGTGCCGCGCAAGGACCAGCGGGCGAAGGGTGACTGCTATCTGCGCGGGCTGATGCTGGACGGGCGGCGTAAGTTGATCCAGCCGATGGCGGAGCGGCTGCCGGACGGCAACGAGCAGAACCTGCAGCAGTTCGTGAACCAGTCGACCTGGGATCCGCTGCCGGTGCGGCGGCGGATCGCGCAGCGGATGGTGCCGCAGATCGGCCCGGATGCCTGGGCGGTCGATGACGTGTCGTTCCCCAAGGACGGCCGGATGTCGGTGGCGGTTACGCGCCAGTACTGCGGGGCGTTGGGCAAGCAGGCCAACTGCCAGGTCGCGGTGAGTGTGCACGCGGTCTCCGATACCGCCTCCTGTCCGCTGCAGTGGCGGCTGCTCGTGCCCGAGGAGTGGGCGCGCGATGCCCCACGGCGGCAGAAGACCGGGATGCCGGCAGAGGTCGGGCACCGGGAGAAATGGCGTCTGGCCCTGGACACCCTCGACGAGCTGGCCGGGTGGGGTCTGGTGCCGCCGGTGGTGGTGGCCGACGCCGGCTACGGGCAGAACGCCGATTTCCGGCACGGCCTGAACGAGCGGGGCATCGGCTATGTCGTGGCGGTCCGTTCGGACGTGATCGTCCACCCGCACGACGTGCAGCCCACCGCACCTGCCTGGTCCGGAAACGGCCGCAAGCCGCAGCCCCGCTACCGGCACAGGCCCTCCTCAGTGGCCGCGCTGGCCACCAGTCACGGACCTTAGCTTGGGATTTATCCTCGTCGTCCTTGGTGTTCCTTGATCGTCTCGGCGCGTTTGACCGTCTTTCCGACGTCGTGACGTGTGGCCCGCTGCTTGTTCTTCGAGCCGGGAGGGCGTCCCGGGCCCGGCTTGGACGGTTTCGGTGCCGTCGCTGGGCGAGCGGTGGTCGGGCGGATGTTGCGAAACCCTCGCCGCACCCGGGCGGGGGTGAGACGGCGGGGCTCGGCGGGCCGCTCCCAGGGGCGACGGAGGTCCTCGGCCAGCGGACGGGCAAGGCGGAGCTGGGTGTGGACGACGATGATGAGCCACGTCCACAGGTCGGCGCTGTCCGGGTGGCGGATCTTCGGGGCGGTCCAGCCCAGGGTTTGTTTCATGAGCCGGAAGGTGTGTTCCAGGTCGAATCTGCGAAGGAACGACTGCCACCAGCGGTCCACATCCGCGCCGGTGGCGGCGGTGGCCGAGCACCACAGCCAGACCGGTTTCGGGTCCCGGTCGCCGGGCAGGCGTTCGACCTTCAGGTGGATCAACGTGCCGTGCCGGACAGGGAGTTCTTCCTTGGCGTGCTCCAGCCAGGGGCCGCGGTGGGTAAGCCGGGGGTGCATCCGGTCCCAGGCCGTGGCGGTGGCCGTGCCGTAGTGGGTGGTGTCCGTCGCGGTCGTGACGTTGGGCTCGTGCCAGCTGTCGGGCTTCTTGAACGTGAGGACGCCGCCATGCCGGCGGGGACGTCCGCCCCGGGGACCCGACCGGGCGGGGCCGGGGTCGCGGAGCATGACCCGGTCCGAGCGTAGGCGCCCGACCAGCACGACGGGGAGGTCGGCGAGAGCGTGGGTCAGATAGGCGACGTCGTAGCCGGAATCCATCACAATCAGGATATCCGGATCACCCGGTCTCCAGTGGCCTGCACTCGTCAACCGCTGGACCACATCGTGGAGTTGGACGACCGTGGCGGTGGTGGCGTCGTCGGCCGGGCCCAGGCGGACCGCGTCCAGAAGAGCGACCCAGGAGGTGCGGCCGGACTCCAGGGCCGCGACGAAGGAGTAGGGCCAGCCGGGCACCAACTGGTCCGAGCTGCGGTCGCCGCGTCCATAGACATGACAGAAGAGCCGGTCGCCGCTGGTGGGAGCATCGGGTCGCAGCCAGTGCGACACGTCCACGGCGAGCACGATCCGCCCGTCGGCCGCCTTCGGCAGCGGAAGGCCCGCCAGCGCGCGGCGCAACCGTGTCGGCTCCAGCCAGCCACGGTCCAGGGCTGCGTACAGCGCACCGTGCCCGCGCCGGTGCTCGACCGCCAAGGAGAGCTCGACCAGGGTCTTCACCGGCCCGTCCGCGCAGAGCACCGCGTCGGTGAGCTCGAAGAGCGCGTCCGCCCGCTTGTACAGACACTCATAGAACTCGACCCGAAAGCGGGACAACAGACCCAACGCCTCGATTCCGGACACACCGACGGGCAGACTCATGAGCAGCGGCCGTTCTCTCGCTTCGTTACTCGACATCTCGAAGCGTGGAGAACGGCCGTCTCCGCTGTCCCGTGAAGAACCGCAGGTCAGCAGGACGAGTGACCCGCAAGGTTAAACGCCAAGCTTAGAAGCCATCCGCTTACCGCTGGGCAGGCTTGATCAGTCGAACACGGTTCCTGATCGGGTGATCTCTCGGTGGTCGGGGCATAACGGCAGGGCCTCCTGGTAGCTCGGGGTTGCGATCCCGACCGAGCAGCACCAGGAGGCCCTGTGTCGCAGTCTGTCGCGCTTGTGTCAGTGGAGTCCAACGCGTCGTCTCCTGCGTGTGACTGTCTCGCGCACAGGTTCGGCAATGCGGCGGATGGGCCGGACCGCGTGCGGTGTTACGGCTCCGACCTTACGGAGGCCGAATGGCAGGTCATCCGGCCGCTGCTGCCGGTCCCCGCGTGGCTTCAGGGGCGGGGCGGGCGGCCGGAGGGCTATTGCCACCGCGTGATGCTTGACGCAGTCCGCTATGTCGTCGACAACGGCGTCAAGTGGGTCAACCTGCCCTGTGACTTCCCGCCGTACCGGCGGGTGCATGCGTTCGCCCGACGCTGGCAGGTGACGGGCCTGCTCACCGAGCTCCACGACCGGCTGCGCGACAAGGTCCGCCAGAAAGAGGGCCGTTCGCCGGACCCGACGGCCGCCATCGTGGACTCACAGTCACTGCGGGCGGCGACGAACATCCCGCGCTCGACGTCCGGGTGGGACGGCGGCAAAAGGGTGGGCGGCCGCAAGCGGCACCTGGTGGTGGACTGCCTCGGCCTGGTCCTGGCCGTCGCGGTGAGTGCGGCGAGCGTGCAGGACCGCGACGCCGCACTGCCCTTGCTGGAGCGGCTGCGCAACATGTACTTCTCCATCCGCCTCGTCTGGGCGGACGGCGGCTATGCGGGTCGGCTCGTCGACTGGGCGGCCGAGAAGCTCCAGCTCACCCTTGAGATCGTCAAACGCACCGACGACACCAGCGGGTTCATGGTGCTGCCGCGCCGGTGGGTGGTGGAGCGCACCCTGAGCTGGCTGATGCGATCGCGCCGCCTGGTGCGCGACTACGAGACACTGCCCGCCATACACGAGGCCGTGGTGCTGCCGCGCAGGTGGGTGGTGGAGCGCACCCTGAGCTGGCTGATGCGATCGCGCCGCCTGGTGCGCGACTACGAGACACTGCCCGCCATACACGAGGCCATGGTGCTGTGGTCCATGACCATGCTCATGAGCAGCCGCCTGGCCGCACCTGGAGCGCCCACCCCCGCTCCACCAGGCGTTTCGCCTTCGACCGCAGCCCTTCGACCTTCGCTGGAACCGCCTGAAGACCCAGGGCCACGGCCAGCTGCTGGCACCGCATACCCTCCCGGGCCGCATCCGACTCCAGCACGGACATGATCCGCTGGTAGTCCGGAGGCAGGACCGTCGCTGTCATGCCCTCGGTCCGTCTGGGCACCACCGACCCCGCCACCGCACTCACCACCGGCTCCGTGACCGAGACGGGCGGCTCGGCCAGTACCTCGGCCACCGTCACACGGGCATCCGCCAGACGCTGAAGTGCCCGTTCCGCCTCGCCGAGGGCGGCCTGCACCCGCTCGGCCTCCTCCCGCAGCCGTGCCACCTCTTCCCGGACCTTCTTCTCCCGGGCCTCCAGCAGACCGAGCACCGACGGCACCAGCCACCTCCACAAGCGAGACGAACGG
This sequence comes from Streptomyces sp. NPDC048521, assembly GCF_043199855.1. NCBI lineage: Bacteria > Bacillati > Actinomycetota > Actinomycetes > Kitasatosporales > Streptomycetaceae > Streptomyces > Streptomyces sp. NPDC048521. The sequence continues at coordinate 8,149 of NZ_JBICWR010000011.1, read as the reverse complement.
ACGAACCACGCCCATCTCTCCCGCCGCCGGCCGGAGTTCATGCCCACCCAGCCCGAACCAAACGATCACGTTCGGAAAGCGGATGGCGTCTGAAGGCCGCCGCGCGCGAGCTGGGGCGGCCGGTAGGGGAGATGGGCAACCCGGCCCGCGGCGCGGGCCGCACCGGGGCCTCCCACTCGATGACGGTCAACGAAGCCGTGCTCGCCCTGCTGCGCCCGAAGCCGGACCTCGCCCAGCTCGCCAAGGAGCCGGCCGACGTTCGCGCCGCCGCGCAGGCCGCCTTCGACGCGCCGGGCGGGTTGGGCACCATCGCCTCCTACGCGACCGAGGTGGCGCTGCCCGCGACGGGCACCTGGTCCAACCCGGGCAAGGGCGGCGCCCAGGCGGACATCGTCATCACCGCGCCCGAGGACGGGGTGCCGCTGCTGTTCGTGGAGATCGACAAGTACATGCGGTTCTGCCAGCGCAAGGTAAGGACGTCGACGGCAAAGAGCGGCCGATGTGGCGCACCCGTTGGTGGGTTCCCGACGGACGCCACGGCGACCAGCCGCACCCGCCGCTGCTGCTCGTCTTCAACCGGATCGGCCCGCGCAACCCCAACACCGTCATCGCGCAGCTGGCCGAGCTGACCGAGCGGCACTGGAAGGGCACCGCGTACGACGGGGGCTTCCACATGTACGACGGCAAGCTGCCCATCGTCGTCACCGGCATGAAGCAGCTCCAGGAGCACGGCCCGGCCGGAGCGGTCTTCCGGCGCTTCGGCCGACCGCAGAACCAGACGCTCATCGAGGCGATCGGCAACCCGCGCCGCGAAGCCCACGACGCCCGCAAGCAGGCCGAGTACGCCGCCCGGCAGCGGGAGCACAAGGAGGAGCTGCGCCGCATCGCCGCAGAGCACCGGGCCGAGCGGGAGGCCCGCCGTCCCGTGTGCGCCGGCTGCGGCACCCGGTTCACCGACGAACGGTGGAAGGCCATCGAGCCCGCCGGGTGGGACGCCCCGCGCGAGACCCACCCGCACCTGTGCGACGACTGCAAGCAGCGCGCCATCACGGCCGAACGCCAAGCCGAGCAGGCCGGGCCTGAGCACCAGGAGCACGACCAGGCCGTGCCCGAGCAGAAGGCCGGCGGCACCTGGCTCTCCCGCTTCCGCGGCTGACGCGCGAGCGGCGACATGGCCGGGCAGGTCCGTCCTGCCCGGCCGGGGCGGCTACTCCCAGGGCTTCGGTAGCGCGTGCCACAGGGTTCTGAGCCAGTCGGGCGGGTTGGTGAGGAACTTGTCCACCAGCCGGGCCGTGATGGACCGGGCGGCCCCCTGGGCGGCCCCCTGGGCGGCGCCCTGAGCTATCGCGGCGGTCAGGCCGGCACCGGCAGCGGGCTGCTGCGGGACGGGCGCGGGGACGGGCGGCTGTACGGGCGCGGGAACGTTGTCCCGGGTCATGATGCTGCTCCCTTGAGCAGAGGAATCGAGGACAGCGGACACCTGTGGTGGTGTCGTCCGCGTGGGGGTGGTGAGCGCCTCGCGGTCGGCGGTCCTGCGGCTCTCTGCGTGAGAGCGTCCCTGTGGGGTCGTAGCCCTGGCCCAGGGTGGCGTGTTCAGCGTAGCGGCGATCGGCGTGGGTGTTGCCCCGGGTGTCTGGCGGCTGGTCATCGGTACTGCCTCCGGCGTGAGTTCGACATGGCGGGCGGGACAGTGACAGGGCGCAGGTGCTTGCGTCTCGTCCTGGCGGGCACGGCTCTTTCACCCCGTAGGGCCGGAAGCTGGGACCCGGACAGCAGCGGCCGGTGAGAAAGATCCCGGGGCACGACGAAGGCCCGGACGCCTGGTCCGGGCCTTGCGCTGTCGAGGGGGGTCTAGTGGGTCGACTGCCTATAGGGGAGTCGGCGACTTTCCGTCTACTCGTGCTCTCCTCTGTTGCGGTTGGCGACCCAGTCCGGATCGCGTACGGGCGTCGGCGTTCGGGTCTCGGTGGCGGGGGTGCGCATGATGCGCCAGCTGGTGCGCGGCGCGGTGACGGCGTGGACCAGGACGACGACGGCCTGGCGGCCGAAACCGCCCCGGACCCACGCCCCGGTGAAGCGGACCTGATCGGCCGCCCAGTCGCCCAGCCGCTGCCACGGGCGCAGCGCCCACGGCGCGGCGCTGAAGCCGGAAACCGTACGCGACCGCCTGGCCCGCCTTCTGGACACCGAAGGCCGCATCGAAGGTGACCAGTTCACCCCGCACGACCTGCGCCGCGCCTGCGCCACCCACCACTACGAACAGGGCATGGACCTGATCACCGTCCAGCAACTGCTCGGCCACGAGCACATCGCCTCCACCATGGCCTACGTCCGGCCCTGCCTCACCTTCGTCGAGGATGCCTGGCGCCGCGCCACGTCCCGAGCCCTGACCGGCCTGGCCGGCTGACCTCCGGGATACCTCGTGACAACACCTCCTCTGCGTGCCGTGGAGACACCCGCCCCGCCACCGGTGGCGGAGTGGAGACTGCGCATGACCGCGGCACAGCGCGGCATCTGGACCGGCACCGAACTGCGCCGTCTCCTGGCCGAGCGCGCCGGTCTCGAACTGTCCGCGGCATCGGTGTCCGCCCTCTTCACCAAACAGCCTTCCCAGGTGAAGCTGTCCACCCTGGCCGCACTGTGCGCCGCCCTCGACTGCACCCCCGGCGACCTGCTGACCCTGCCCGGATCCACCGCATCCTCAATGCCTCCGCCGCGCCCCGACCCGGTCCCCGACCGGCAGCCTCCGCAGCAGCAGCCCGCGTCCCGCCACCGATCACTGCCACCGCTGTGACCGCACCCGAGCCCGCCGCGAACCCACCCGCGCCTTTTGCCGCTGCCGTGCCCCGGACGGCCAGGGACACCTGCCCGGCCTGCCACCGCCTGCGACGGCTGCGCCCCGACACCGGCCGCTGCGCCTGGTGCTCACGGACCTGCGCCCTGTGCGGCGCTCCACGGCGATCCGCCCAGGACCTGTGCGCGGCCTGCCGGCACCGCTCGGAGGGTCGACGGGCACGGGGCCCGTGCCGGCACTGCGGGCGCCGGCGCACCCTTGACGCGGCGACCCGGCGCTGCCGGGCCTGCACCGATCCGGCCACCGCACCGCCCCCGGCATACTGTGAACGCTGTGGCGCCAGCGGCCAGTGGGCCAAGGGCCTGTGCAAATGCTGCTACGAGCACTCACCGCACACCGTCATCACCCGTGCGGTCGGCTGGGCCGAGCGCATGCCTGCCGTACCACCCTGGTGGAGCGACTTTGCCGCACACCTCGCAGATCACCGCCGCCCCATCTACGCGGCCGACATCGTCGCCGCCACCGCACGTTTGATCACCGCGGTCGCGACCGACGACCCCGGAGAGCTGCTCGCGCACGCCCGCAGCAGTGCACCCGAACTCGTGGGAGCGCTCACCGATTTCTTCCGCACCCACGGCCGCCTCGCCCCGCCACCGGACCTCGCCGACCGGCGCGCAGCAGCCCGCCGCACCCGCCGCATCGGGGCCGTCCCCGGCCCACTGCGCCCCCAGGCCGCCGCCTTCGCAGATTTCCTGCTGCTCCAGCGCGAGCGAGCCCAGCAGCTCGGGCTGCGCCCGAACCGGCTGGAGACCGTTGAGATCCGTCTGGACACCATCCGCGACCTGGCCCTCCATCTTGAGGGACACAGGGCCTGGGCGAGCGTCACCACCGCAGACCTGGAGTCCTTCCTTGCCCTGGCCCCAGCCCGCCGCGCCTCCCACCTCGCGGGCATGCGTCAGTTCTTCGCTCACGCCCACTACTCCAGGGCCATCCTCCACAACCCCACGGACCCGATCACCGCCGTCCAGCAGAGGGGATTTCACGGACCCACCCTCACCCCGGCCAGGCAGCGCACCCTGTACGAACGGTGGGCCACCAACCACGACATCCACCCGCACGAGGCCTTCATCGGCCTCGCCGCTCTCCTCCACGCAGCAACCATCACCGAGCTGCGCCGGTTCACCGACGCCGACATCGACCCCGACCGCCACAGCGTCCGCTTTCCCGGCAGATCAGTGCATCTCCCACTGGACAGCGCGACGTGGAAGGCGCTGCAGCGCTGCCAGGAGCACCGGCGCCGACTCGGTACGGGCAATCGCCACCTGCTCGTCACCAGGCTCACCCGAACACACCACGGACCTGCCGGCGCCGCCCATATCCGCGACAGCCTCGCGCCCGCCGGCCTGCTGCCCCGAGTTCTGCGCTCCACACGTCTGCTTGCTCTCGCCGACGAACTCGACGCCAAGATCCTCACTGTCTCCCTGGGGATGTCCTAAGCGGGAGTCGCTCACTACCGGCCCTACCCAAAGCTCACCAGACCCGTGTGACGGGCCAGACTCGATTCCGCTGTCCCGGACTCTTCGTCACGCCCACTCGATGCCCAACTGCCGCAGTGCGTCCAGCTGCTCCGCCGTGAGCCGGTCTCGCCTCGATTTTGTGTTCGATACCCATACACCCAGCTTGACGACCACCGAGGCGGCCTCGCCCTCCACCGCGATCTCTTCTGCGTGGGCCCTGGGGACGCGGTGGTGGCCCTCCCGGGCGATGTACTGCGCAAGGGCCTGAACGCCGCGCTGGAACGCCTGCTGCGCCTTGCTTGGGCCCTTAGCCGTAGGCGTGGCCGCCGGGGCGGGAGACGGCGCCTCAAGCGGCTGTACGCCCAGCTGGGACAGCCGCTCCTGCTGCTCGGTCGACAGCTGCGCCCAGGTGCCCGGATTCTTCTGCCGCTGGAGCCACTTGCCCAGGTCATCGCACTCGAACAGCACGCCGGGTTCGATGGCCGGGAGGGCGCCGTCGGCGTCGACCAGGTCGGCGAGGACGCGGTAGTGCCGCTGCCAGTTGAGCGGCCAGGGGCAGTTCCAGTCCGGGTCGATCTCCGTCAGCTGCTGCGCGCGGGCGGTGGCCCCCTCGGGGTTCTTGCCGAGGCCGCCTTTGCGGCGGAGGTTGGCGATGTGCTGTCCGATGGGCACCATGGTCTCGCCCTCGCCCCACACGGCGTCCTGCCGGGGGGCGAGGTGCCCGGTGGCGCGTCGGTAGGACCGGAGCGCGGCGAGCTTGTTCTCCCAGGCTTCCTCGCCCGGTTCCCACACCATCCCGGCTTCCGGCAAGTCGAGCAGGGTCTTGCGCCGCTCCTCCAGTTCACCTGCCCGCAGCGCCTTCCTCTGCTGGTGGACCCAGCGCCCCAGCGGAAAATCCTTCGTGACTCCGACTTCCACCTCGACGTCGTAGGGCACGGCGTAGAGGCCGGTGATCTCGTTCTCCTTCCGCCACCGGAGCAGGGCCTGGTAGCCCTCCAGCCACACCAGGGACTCCGGCCGGTAGACCCGGGTGCGCAGGAACGCCGCGATCGTGGCGGCGTCGCGTGGGCTGGAGAAGTGGAGCAGGGCGGCTTCGGCGGCGGCCTGCGTGTCGTCGTGCTCCTGGTCCTCGCCGTCGCCCGCGCCGCCGGCCCCGATAATCTGCCCGTCCTCGTCACGCCGGACGTGAACCTTGCGCTTCCCGCTCGTGAGCGCGCGGGAAGCGAGCTGTTCGACCAGACGTTCGTCATGCGAACGCAGGCCCTGGAGAACCGCCACAAGAGGGCGGAACGAGGCGCTGGCGACCATGTCCGTGGGGTCCTCGTTCGGCTCCAGGAAGATGGGCACGATGATCCTGGCGACCTTGGTGGAGCCGTCGCGGTTGAGCCGGAGCGCCCGGCCGATGTTCTGCACGATCTCCACCTGGGAGCCGCGGGTGTCAGCGAAGCAGACGGCCTCCACTCCCCGTTCGCCGGTGATGTCCACGCCCTCCCCGAGAACGCGGCAGCTGGCCAGGAAGGCGCGGTGCACCCGCCGCCCGGCCGCGTCGATGCCGTTGGCGAACTGCCTGAGCACCTCGCGCCGCTCGGACACGAGGTGATCGCCACACAGCCACGCCGACCACACTCGGTCCGGCGGGACGTGGCGGCCGGCCTCGAGTTCGTAGAACTCCGCGTCGATGGAGGACTTCGGCAGCTTGTCTGTGGCTGCCAGGTCGTCGTCGGTGGCGTCGTTGAGGTACAGCTCGGCTGCCGTCTCGGGCAGCTTCTCCGCGAACGCGGCGGCCTCCTCAACCTTCTGGTGGAACGTCATGACCGTACGGAGGTTGTACGCGGCGGCGTGCTCCAAGAGCGCCGTCTGCAGCAGCGCCAGGCGCCGGCCCCGCCGCGCCTCCTCCGACTCCCCGAGGACCGGCGAGGGGTCGCGGATCTCCAGCACGTCGATCTCGAATCCGGCGAGGATCTTTCGCTCGATCGCCTCCGACAGTCCGAGCTCGGCGAGCCACGCGCCGTAGGTGCCCTCGGGGTCGTCGGCCATGGTCGCGATCTCCGCCTCCTGGCCCTCCGCGTCCCTGCGTGGCTGGGGCGCCGCCAGGATGCGCGGTGTGGCGGTGAGGTAGAGCCGGAAGTCGGCGGGGATGCGGCTGTTGTCGTGGATCGCGGCCCATGGACGACCAAGATCACCGGCGGTTCCGTGGGCCTCATCCACGATGGCGAGGTCGAACGGGGCCATCTGCTGGCCGTAGAGCCGCTCTCCGCCCGCCAGAGCCGCCTCCAGCGGCCCGCGAACCTTCCGCTGGCCCTCCGGTGCGTCGATGTCCTCGCGGTCCACGAGAGAGGCGTACGTGGCAAACACGACCACCGGCCCCGACCCTGCCCAGAGGGCGAGCTGAATGGGATTGGTGGTGGTGCGCACCCCCAGCTCGTTCAGCACTGGGTCGTTCTCCAGTGAGCACACCGCGACCATCGGGGCCCGGTGGCCCACGGCCCGCCACGCCTGGGCGGTCTGCACGAGCAGGTCCAGAGTCGGCACCGTGACGAGGATGCGGCCGCCTGGGAAGCACTCCAGCGCGCACGCGGCGGCCGTGATCGTCTTGCCCGATCCGGTCGCTGACACGATCGTGCCCCGGGCACCCTGCGGGGGCACAGATGACCTTGCAGGGAATCCCACCCACCTGCGAAACGCGGAGCGCTGATCGACCTGGTGTTCCTTGAGCTGAATCGCTGACATTTCCATGCCTCCCCGAGCGGTCAATTCCTGTGGTCTTTCAGAGGGCCGCGTGCGGAATGCAGGCCGCGCCCAAGTCGTTCCAGATCGACGCATCCGCCTTGTGCCAGCCGCCGGGCCGTCCGTCCTTGAAAGGCGGCTTGTCGTCCGGGTCGTAGTGCCCGGCGTCAAGCGTGCAGACCACGACGTCCCCGTCCGCGTTCCGCGTCCGGGCCGTGCACAGACCGCCGGCCTCACCCAGCGCCTCCAGCACCCGGCGCCGCGCCGTGGTGTGCGGATGAGTGCGCGGCAGCACGCTCTCCCGGACGAACCTCTCCAGCCTCACCAGGTCGGCCCGCTCACGCTGCCTCACGTCCGCCATATGTACGGCCAGTTCAGCGGCCCCCGCCGACCGGCCGCCGCGCCGGGACCACTCCCGGTCCGCGATGCCCACCAGGGCCTCGCTCACGGTCCTCACGCCCTCATCCCAGCCGTCCGCGAACAGCGCGCCCCGAGAGGCCGGCGCCATGCCGCCCAGCTCCACCACCTCGCACTGCGCCCCGGCGACCGCCCCGGCCTCCAGCGCGGCCACCAGGTCGTCCGCCTCGCTCGCGGGCACGCCCTGCGCCTCCAGGAGCGCGAACACCTTCAACCGGGCGTTCACGCCTGCCGTCTGGTACTGCGTCACCCGGCGCACAGAATCGCTGCTCAGCGCGGGATCTGGTCCGATAGATTCGTGGTGACCGGTCATCTGCGGTCGTTCCTCTCGGAATTCCGGGGAGGTTCCCGGGTGATTGGGGGTGTCCCGCGTTTCCGCCAACGGTACATGCTGCATCAGTCTGATGCACCCACTACACTGGAACCCACACGAACGAGCGACCCCCACCCCTTGTAGCCAGTCCGGCCCGCGTCAGCGGGCTCAACGGTTCTGGAGGCGCAGCCGGAAGGACCGTCAGGCGGGGGAGCGCAGCGGACCCGCCGACTAGGCTGGAGTGAAGCGGAAGCCTGATAGTGGGACCCTGTCCCGCCGGTCCGGGAGCGCAGCGGACGGACCGTCACCCCCCCTGCGCAGCAGGGGGGGTGTGGGGGGGGGGGCGCCCCCCCCCCCCCCACACCCCGCGCCGGCGCGCCA
>NZ_JBICWR010000010.1:0-336507 GCF_043199855.1 Streptomyces sp. NPDC048521 | reverse complement strand
GGTACTGCAGGGGGGACCCTGTGGGAGAGTAGGACACCGCCGAACAATTTTTGGGGAAACCCCCGCATCGAAAGATGCGGGGGTTTTCTGCGTTCGGGGTCGTTTAAGGTCGAGCCATGCGCTACGACCTCATCATCTTCGACAACGACGGCGTCCTGGTGGACAGTGAGCCGATTTCCAACCGGCTCCTGGCCGCCTATCTGACCGAGCTGGGACACCCGACGTCGTACGAGGAGTCCATACGGGACTACATGGGATCGGCGATGCACCGGATCCACGACCTCGTCCTGGAGCGGACCGGGAGGCGGCTGCCGGACGACTTCGACGAGGTCTTCCATGCGCGCGTCTTCGCCGCCTTCGAGCAGGAGCTGAAGCCCGTGGCCGGCGTCAGCGGGGTGCTGGAGAAACTGGCCGCGGACGGGGTGCCGTACTGCGTGGCCTCCTCCGGGAGCCATGAGCGCATCAGGGTGGGACACCGCACGACCGGGCTCGACCGGTGGTTCGCGGAGGAGCGGATCTTCAGCTCGCAGGATGTGGGGCGGGGCAAGCCGGCGCCCGACCTCTTTCTGTACGCGGCCGAACGGATGGGGGCGGCCCCGGACAAGTGCCTGGTGGTGGAGGATTCACCACTGGGCGTCCAGGCCGCCCTGGCGGCCGGTATGGACGTGTACGGGTTCACCGCGATGACGCCGGCGGCGAAGCTCACCGGGGCGAACCAACTCTTCTCCAGCATGGGGGAGTTGGCTGACCTGCTGGTATGACCCGAGCCATCGGCCGGGTCTGACATTTGTCATGCGGAGCTCCGGACGATCGTTTCTACTGGCGGACCCCCGTCGGCGGCGAAGCTGAGGGCATGACGAAGAACACGGGGGCCCAGGGCCGGAGCAAGCAGCACAAGCAGAACCCGAGCGTGCTGGACAACTTCAAGCCGCTGCTCGTCGACGTGGCGGTGCCGCTCGGCTCGTACTACCTCTTCAAGGACGGCCTCGGGATGAGCACCTTCGCGGCGCTCGCCTGGAGCAGCGTGGTGCCGGCGGTGCGGACCGGGTGGGGCCTGGTCAAGGAGCGCAGGACCCATGCGCTGGCCGGGCTCATCCTCGTCGTGAACGTCGTCTCGCTGCTGCTGAGCTTCGTCTCGGGCGACCCCCGGCTCATGCTGGCCAAGGACAGCGGGGTCAGCAGCACGGTCGCCCTCGGCATCCTGGTCTCCGTCGGGCTCGGTAAGCCGATGATGACCGCCGCCATGAAGCCCTTCCTCATCAAGGGCGACGCGGCGAAGGAGGCCGCCTGGCAGCGGCTGGCGTCCGGAGCGGCGGCCGGATCCGCGGCCTTCCGGCGCAAGGAGAACGCGTTCTCCCTGGTGTGGGGGATGGCGCTGTTCGCCGAGTGCGTCGCACGGGTCGTGGGCGCGTACACCGTCCCCGTGGACACCATGGTGTGGCTCGGCACGGTCGTCATGATCGTGGCGGTCGGGATCGCCGTCGTGGTCGGCGGCGGCCTGGCCGTCGAGCCGATGGAGAAGATGCTCGCCGCCGAGGTAGAGGCCGGGGCCGGCCAGGGCGAACGGCTTGCGGTGGCCGTCGCCGCGTGACGACCGGCGCGACGACGTCCCGCGAGAGCGGGTGAAACTGAAGGAAATTCATCTTTGGCTGGATCTACCCACGGGTAGCCCGGGGTCCTACGCTCGCCGCCATGACTGATGTGCTGCGGCGCGGTAGGGCTTCGCTGGCGTTCAGCTTCTTCGCCCAGGGCGTCACCTTCGCCCTTCTGGTCACCCGCATCCCGGCCATCCAGGACCGGTACGGCGTCTCCGACGCGCTGCTGCCGGTCTTCCTGGCCGCCGTACCGATCCTCGCCGGTGTCGGCAGTGTGACCACCGAGCAGTTGGTGAAGCGGGCCCGGCCCGGTCGGCTGCTGCGCTGGTCCCAGCCGGTGGTGCTGCTGGCGCTGCTCGGGGTCGGAGCCGGCGGGCACGGGCAGGTGGTGGTGCTGGCGGCGGCGCTCGGCGTGTTCGGGCTGGCCGTGGGTGCGTTGGACGCCTCCATGAACATGCTCGGGGTCAGCCTGCAGCGGTCGTACAAGCGCAGCATCATGCTCGGTTTCCATGCCGCCTACAGCCTGGGCGGGATCGTGGGCGCCTCGCTGGCCTGGGCCGGGGCGCACTGGCAGTTGGCGCTGTGGGTGTCGTACCTGCCGGTGGTGGTCGTACTGCTGCCGGCGGTGCTCGTGGCGAGCCGGTGGTATGTCGACGGGGACGCCGTGCAGGTCCAGGAGGGGGAGCGAGGGCGGTCGAACGGTGTCGTCTTCACGCTGCTGTTGCCGTTGTGTCTGGTGATGACCGTCGCGTACATCGGGGACTCGACCGTCTCCAACTGGAGTGCGAAGTATCTGAAGGACGTGCTGGGCAGCTCCGAGCAGCTGGCGACGGTGCCGTACAACGTGTACATGGTGACCACGCTGGTGGGTCGGGCCGTCGGGGACTTCGGGGTGCGGCGGTTCGGGGCCGTGGCGGTCGTACGGCTCGGGGCGTTGGTCGCGGCCGGTGGCTTCGCGGTGGTGGCCTCGGCCTCCGGCGCATGGGTGGGGATGCTCGGGTTCACCCTGCTGGGGCTCGGGCTGTGCGTTCTGGTGCCGCAGGCGTTCGCGGCGGCCGGGCGGTTGTTCCGTGGGGCGTCGGATGCCGCCATCGCGCGGCTCAACGTCTTCAACTACGTCGGTTTCCTGGTCGGCTCTCCGTTGGTGGGGGCGCTCGGGGATGCGTGGAGCTACCGGGGGGCCATGCTGGTGCCGATGGTGTTGGTGCTGGTGACATTGGTGTACGCCGGGTCGTTCGCCGCTCAACCGGACCGATACGGTGGCGGGCATGAGCGGCCGCGCACAGCTGATGTGGGACGAGGGAGTAACGGGCTATGACTTCGGCCCGGACCATCCGATGGACCCGGTCCGCCTGGAGCTGACCCGGAAACTGGTGGGCGCCTTCGGGCTCGACCGGGAGATGCGGGTCGTCGCGGCGAAACCGGCCGGGGAGTCGACGCTGCGGCTGGTCCACCGGGAGGACTACATCGACGCCGTGAAGGCCGCGTCCGCCGATCCGGCGGGGGCGCGTGGGGCGTACGGGCTCGGGACGATGGACGATCCCGCGTTCGCCGGGATGCACGAGGTGTCCGCGCTGATCGCCGGGCAGTCGGTGGGGGCCGCCGAGGCGGTGTGGCGGGGGGATGCCGACCACGCCGTGAACTTCGCGGGCGGGCTGCATCATGCGATGCCGGGGGGTGCGTCGGGGTTCTGCGTCTACAACGACGCGGCGCTGGCGATCGCCCGGCTGCTGGAGCTGGGGGCCGAGCGGGTCGCCTATGTGGACGTCGACGTGCATCACGGGGACGGGGTGCAGGCGGCGTTCTGGGAGGATCCGCGGGTTCTGACGGTCTCGCTGCATGAGCATCCCCGTACGTTGTTCCCGCAGACCGGGTGGCCGCAGGAGACCGGGGCGGGGGCGGGCGAGGGGGCCGCGGTGAACGTGGCGCTGCCGGCGGGGACCGGGGACGCGGGGTGGGTGCGGGCGTTTCACGCGGTGGTGCCGGAGCTGCTGGCCGAGTTCCGGCCGCAGGTGATCGTCACGCAGCACGGGGCCGATACGCACTTCGAGGATCCGTTGGCGCATCTCGCCGTTTCGCTGGACGCGCAGCGGGCGGTGCAGGTGGCGTGCCATGAGCTGGCGCACGAGTACGCCGGGGGGAAGTGGGTCGCGCTGGGCGGAGGCGGGTACGCGGTGGTCGACGTCGTGCCGCGGTCGTGGACGCATCTGGTGGGGATCGCGGCGGGGCGGCCGATCGCTCCGGAGACGGTGATTCCCGAGGGGTGGCGGCAGGCGGTGTTCGCACGGACTCGGCAGTTGGGCCCGCAGCGGATGACCGATGGGCGGTGGCCGGTGAACTGGGCGTCCTGGGAGGCCGGTTACGACCCTGCGGACCGGCTCGATCAGGCTGTACTGGCTACTCGGCGGGCGGTGTTCCCGTTGCGGGGGCTGTTGCCCTGAAGGCTGTTCGGCGTCGGTGCCGGCCGGGAGTGGGGCCGCTTGCCCGTGCCGGCGGCTGCCGCTGCACCCCTTCCGAGCCACCCCTGGCGGCACGACTGCCCGCGCTTGCGCGGCTGTCCATTACGCCGACCGTGCGGTCTTTCCCCGTTCCGGCATCGCCCGGCACCCCCGATGAGTCAGCATCGCATCCGTGTCGACCGCCGCCGAGCTCCGTGCGCATCTGTTGGCCGTTCGGCTGGCCGGGGTGGTGGGGACCTCGCGGGAGGACAGCCTGCGGAGTTATCGGCTGTTCGCGGCGCGGGACCCGCGCGTGCTGATCGGCATCGATCCCGAACGGACTTGGAATCAGGGGGATTTACTCGCGCTGATGGCGGAGAAGTGCGGTGTTTCGGGCGATCCCCGGCACACGTCCGGTCCGGATGTGATCGACCCGGAGCGGACGCTGGCCGCGCTGGACGCTTTCGCCGAGCGGATCCGTGAGGTCGCCCGGCGGGGCGCGCCCGTGCTGTTCGGCACCGGGCATCCGCAGCGGCTGCTCGGGTTCTACGCCGGCCTGGCGGACGCCCTCTCGGCGGCGGGGTGTGAGGTGCTCAGCCCGGCGCAGGGTCGCTGTGTCGACATATTGACCCGGTTCGGTCTACGTACGCACCGCCTCGACTACGTACGAGGGGTTGCGTTGGTGCGAGAACCGGGGGCCGAGCGCCCCGGTTGTGAGCCGGGTGTCCACAGTCATTCACCGCTCCCGGTTCGGGTCGCGCTCGAGGCCGCGGCGGAGTGCGGGGGGTCGTTGCCGGAACTGGTCGTCGGGGACCACGGGTGGGTCTGCGGCGCTGGTCAGCTGGGGTTCGAGGCGATCGGGCTGGCCGACACGGACGATCCCGCGCTGTTCGTGGGGGAGGCAGAGGGGCGCGTGTCCGTCGTCGTTCCGGTTGATGACGCCGTGCGATCCGATTGCTACCGTCCGCTGACCCGCTACGTACTCAAACGAGCGTGTCTGTCACAGTAGGGCAGTGATGGGTGCACCTCTTCCCCACTTGCATCACCCGCCCCTACATTGGGGAGTGAGCACGCAGCGACGAAGAGTCACCGGAAGGGGAAGCCGGTGGCCGTCGAGTGCGGAAGGTTCAGGTGTGTCATGGCTGCAGCTGGCGAGAGGCCTCTGAACGAGGTTCAGTTCCTTACCGTGGCGGAGGTCGCCACGGTGATGCGAGTGTCGAAGATGACCGTGTACCGGCTGGTGCACAGCGGTCATCTGCCCGCGATCCGGGTGGGGCGGTCCTTCCGCGTCCCGGAGCAAGCGGTACACGAGTACCTCCGCGACAGCTATGTGGGGGTGGAAACGGCCTGACGGTGCGTTCGCAAGACCCTGGAGCACCCCTCGATTACGACCTCGGCGCTCGGTTGGGTAGGCTAGCCCCTCGTAGGTCGTGTGGGCCCATGGCGCCCAAACAACCGAGTGATGAGAAGTGAGCGAGGGTAGTCGTGGGCTCTGTTATCAAGAAGCGGCGCAAGCGGATGGCCAAGAAGAAGCACCGCAAGCTGCTCAAGCGCACGCGCGTTCAGCGTCGCAACAAGAAGTAAGCGGCGCCGCCAGGGCGTGTACCTGTGGCCCCCCACCAGCAGTGGTGGGGGGCCACAGGCGTATCCGCCGACGGATCCCCGGGCACCCGCCGTATGCCGATGGGGGACATTCGGTCACCTCGCGCAGCGGGCGGGCATCACAGCGCAACGTCTACCCGCTAAGTTGGCCGCACACGGGGAACGCGGGATACCGGTAACGCGGGAAGGAAGGCGCTGATCTTGGCGAAGGTCGTGCTCGTCACCGGAGTGGCCCGGCAGCTGGGCGGCCGGTTCGTGCGGCGGATCCAGCGGGACCCGGAGGTCGACCGCGTGGTCGCGGTGGACGCGGTGCCGCCCGAGCACCATCTGGGCGGGGCCGACTTCATCCAGGCCGACATCCGGCAGCCGACCATCGCCCGCGTGCTCGCCGAGACGGGCGCCGACACGGTCGTCCACATGGACGTGACGGGCACGGCCCTCGGCGGCGGCAGCCGGGCCACGGTCAAGGAGACCAACGTCATCGGCACCATGCAGCTGCTCGGCGCCTGCCAGAAGTCGCCGACCGTCAAGCGGCTGGTGGTGAAGTCCAGCACGAACGTGTACGGGTCGGCGCCGCGTGATCCCGCCGTGTTCACCGAGACGACCCCGCCCAAGTCGCTGCCCAGCGGCGGTTTCGCGAAGGACGCCGTCGAGGTCGAGGGATATGTGCGCGGGTTCGCGCGGCGGCGGCCGGACGTCGCCGTGTGCGTGCTGCGGTTCGCCAACATCCTGGGGCCGGCCGCGGACACCCCGCTCGCCTCGTACTTCGCGCTGCCGGTCCTGCCGACCGTGTTCGGCTACGACCCGCGGCTGCAGTTCGTGCACGAGGACGACGTCATCGAGGTGCTGCGGATCGCCTCGCACGAGCCGCGCCGCGGCACCCTCAACAGCGGCACCTTCAACATCGCCGGGGACGGTGCCCTGCTGCTCTCGCAGTGCTCCCGGCGGCTGGGCCGCCCCACCGTGCCGCTGCTGCTGCCCGCCGTCACGTGGGCCGGCTCCCTGGTCCGTACGCTGGGTATGACGGACTTCTCACCCGAGCAGATCCGGCTGCTCACCCACGGGCGGGTCGTGGACACCGTCCAGATGCGCGAGACGCTGGGTTTCACGCCCAGGTACACGACGGCGGAGACGTTCGCGGACTTCGCGCGCGGCCAGGGCCCCGGGCTGCTGCCGCCGGAGGCTCTCGCGGGGGCCGTCGACCGGATCGCCGCGCTGGCCGCACAGAGCGGCGGCCGGCCCACGACGCACAGCGCCAACTGAGGAGCGCAGCAACGATGGCGGACGCCAAGGTCATTCCGTTCGACGACGACCGGTCCCGCGGGAACGCCGCGCAACGCCCGGCACGGCGCCGGAGTGCGGGGAGCCGGCGCAAGGGCGGCGAGAGCGCCATGGCGCGCGGGGCCGGGGAGACCGGGGAGATCGGCGAGGTCCAGCCTCTGCCGGGCCGGGCGCAGGCGCAGGATGATGGGGCCGTGAGCCGCGAGGAGGAGCCGCTGGGGCCGTCGGAGGCCGGCGCGCGTGACGGCGGCCTGGAGCGGCGTGTGGCGGCCGGGCTGGCCTTCCTGCGGCGCCGGCTGACCGGGGAGTACGAGGTCGACGACTTCGGCTACGACGAGGAGCTGACCGACCAGGTCCTGATGTCGCTGCTGCGGCCGGTGTACGAGAAGTACTTCCGGGTCGAGGTGAAGGGCATCGAGAACATCCCGGCCAAGGGCGGGGCGCTGATCGTCGCGAACCACTCCGGGACGCTGCCGCTGGACGGGCTGATGATGCAGGTCGCCGTGCACGACCACCACCCGGCCGGCCGGCATCTGCGGCTCCTCGCGGCCGACCTGGTCTTCGTGCTGCCGGTGGTCAACGAGCTGGCCCGCAAGCTGGGGCACACCCTGGCCTGTGCGGAGGACGCCGAGCGGCTGCTGGGGCAGGGCGACCTGGTCGGGGTGATGCCGGAGGGCTTCAAGGGCATCGGGAAACCTTTCAGCGAGCGCTACAAGCTCCAGCGGTTCGGTCGTGGCGGCTTCGTCTCCACGGCCCTGCGCCAGGGCGCGCCGATCATCCCGTGCTCGATCGTGGGGGCCGAGGAGATCTACCCGATGATCGGCAACGCGAAGACGCTCGCCCGGCTGCTGGGTTTCCCGTACTTCCCGTTGACGCCGACCTTCCCGTGGCTGGGCCCACTGGGCGCGATCCCGCTGCCGACGAAGTGGACGATCCAGTTCGGTGAGCCGATCCCGACGGACGGCTATCCGCCGGAGGCGGCCGAGGACCCGATGCTGATGTTCAACCTCACCGACCAGGTCCGCGAACAGATCCAGCACACGCTGTACAAGCTCCTGGTGCAGCGGAGGTCGGTCTTCTTCTGAGGGCTGATGCGTGTGTGTGGACGACGATGGGGGCGCCGCGCTCGGGAGGGGCGCCCCCATCGTTGGTGCCGTACGGCGTCAGTCCGCGTCCTCGCTGTCGATGCCCAGGCCGGGCAGCAGGTCAGGGAGAAGCGGGGGAATGGTGACGTCCGGCTCGCCCGTCGGGGACTTGCTGTCGGACGGGGAACCGCCACCGCCGGTACCGGTCTTCGGCGGTTCGAGCAGGCCGCCCGTGTTGCCCCCGATCAGGCTGTCGTCGCTGTCCCCGGTGGCCGAGCCGCTGGGGCTGCCGGAGCCGGTGTGCCTGCCGGAGGACGGGGTGTTGCCGGAGCTGGGCGCGGTCGACCGGTGGGTGCCGGAGGAGCCGGTGGACGCCGAGCCGGAGCCCCCCTCCCGCTTGCCGCCGCCGGGCCGGGCCGGCTGCTGCGGAAGCAGGGACTGCAGCGGGGCGACTTCTTCGTCTATGGCGTCGAACACCGACGACACCTGCTGTTTGACGTCCCCGAGCTGCGTGGGCAGCTTGTCGCTGAGCGCGCTCCACACCTCGCGGTGGGACCGCGAGAAGGTGGAGAGTGCCTGGATGGGGCCCAGCGAGTCGGGATCGGCCTCGTAGGCCGCGTGCAGCAGCCGGTGGCCCTCGGTGACGTCGTGCTGCATGCCGGACAGGGTGCGGCGGATCTCGCCGATGGACTCGTGGTCGAGATGGCCGCCGCGGCCGCGCTCCAGCAGCCGGCGGGCCTCGCTGAGCCGGGTGGAGGCCTGGTCGAGGTACGTCTGGCCGCGCTGGTCGTCGCCGTCGGCCAGATAGTTGAGCTTGAAGTCCTCGATGCCGCGTTTGAGCCCGTACAGCGAGTCGCCGGGCAGGGCGTCGGAGCTGGCGGCGGCGACGCCGCCGAAGGCCCCGGCGGCCACGCCGACGCTCAGCCCGCCCGCGGCGAGCCCCTTGGTCAGTCTGGAACGCGGGCGGAGTTTGCCCAGCGGACTCGCCCGGTGCGCGCCCTTGGCCCGATGAGGGCGCTGCTCCGGCACCGACGCATCCGCCGCCCCCGTCCCCTCCTGGAGCATGGCCTCCATCGCGGCCACCAGCTGGGCGCGCTGGACGACCTTGACCTCGGGGTCGAGCTGCGGCTTGGGCAGCGCGCCGAGACCCGCCGCCAGGGCCAGCAGGGGGCCCTGTTCGGCGTGTTCCCCGGCGGCCGGCGGTGATTCCGCCGGTGCTGCGGACTGCTCGGCCGCCGTGTCCCGGTCGGACTGCTCCTCCAGGGCCTGGGCGAAGGCGTTCGCCCGCCGGTGCGCCGATACGTTCGCGATCACTGGCGGCACCTCCTCTCGTCATGACGGTCGACTCCCCAGGGGGTCCTGAGGGTTGCACGCCCACGACCAGTTCACACGATCGAGCGATCAGGGTCGGCCGGGACGTGACCACAGGGAGCCTGTATCCCGCACAACGAGTGGCTCGGCACTTGGGTTACGGACGGCAGGTGACCGGATCAGAATGGCAACGGACCTTCACACAGCGTGAGTTGAGCGTTGCCCTGCGTGGCGCACCGGGTCGCCGGTTCAGCGCGCGTCGTCCGGTAGGAGCCGGGCGAGGGTACGCACGGCACGGTACTGGAGGGTCTTGATCGCGCCCTCGTTCTTGCCCATGACCCGGGCGGTCTCGGCGACCGAGAGGCCCTGGAGGAAGCGCAGCGTCACGCACTCCTGCTGCTGCGGGTTGAGCCGGCGCACGGCGTCCAGGAGGGCGGCGTTCGACAGGGACTCCAGGACGGAGTCCTCCGGGGAGCGCTCGACCTCGTTGGCGTCCAGCATCTCGCCGGTGGTGACCTCGAGACGGAAGCGGCTGGACTTGAAGTGGTCGGCGACGAGGTTCCGGGCGATCGTGACCAGCCACGCCCCGAAGTCCCGTCCCTGCCAGGTGAAGGTGCCGATCCTTCTGAGGGCCCGCAGAAAGGTCTCGCTCGTGAGATCCTCGGCGGTCGCGCGGCCGCCGACGCGGTAGTAGATGTACCGGTACACGGTGTCGCTGTACTGGTCGTACAGGCGCCCGAAGGCCTCGGCCTCCCCCGCCTGGGCGCGCTCGACGAGGTCCATCATCCGCGCGCTGTCGCTGTCCGCGGCGGGACGGCGGGCGGTGGCGGGGCCGGCGGAGCGCCCTCGTCTGCCGACCGCGGCGCTGCCGTCGGCCAGTGCGTAGCACGGGCCGATGGGCGCGGCGGTGGCGAAGGCGGGGACGGCGTACGCGGCGGGGACGAGGCCGCGCAGCGTCTCTTTGACCGTCGCGACCGTTGCGCGCAGCGTAGCCAGGCCCGAGGCGTCAACCCCGACGTGTGGGTACACGGGACTCCCAGAGGCAGAGCTTCCATCACGTGCAGTGCGGGACCGTTCACCCGTCGTAGCGACGGAGGGGTACCGGTTTGCGTCTGAGGAGAATAACGCTTCGTACAGGCCCTGCTACACCGAGTTGCTCAAATCACCGATTGCGTCGCTTCTGTGTCCGATTGACGCCCTATCACGTTCCGTAGGGTGATCGGTTGTTGATCGGAAAGGGGCTGATTTCGGCGAACAACGGGGCGTGTTGAAATGGCCGCGGCATAATTCGGGCGCGCGGGACGGGGGCTGGGCGGAAAGGGAGCGCCGCGTACCGCGCGGCCGGTGGCGGCGGGGCCGCGGCCGGGGGACGGCTCGCGGTGCTGTGGCGGTGGGCCGCACCGCGGCCACGCGGAGCTACCGGCGTCGCCGGCTGAGGGCGATGGCCGCCGCTGTGCCGCCGGCGACCGCGCCGACGCCTGCCGCTGCCGGGATGCCGACCTTCGCCGCCTTGCGTCCGGTGCGGTAGTCGCGCAGGCGCCAGTCCTTCTCGCGGGCGTGCCTGCGGAGCTTGGCGTCCGGGTTGATGGCGTAGGGGTGGCCGACCAGGGACAGCATGGGGATGTCGTTGTGGCTGTCGCTGTAGGCCGCGCAGCGGGAGAGGTCCAGGCCCTCCGCCGCGGCCAGCGCGCGGACCGCCTCCGCCTTCGCGGGGCCGTGCAGCGGTTCGCCCACCAGCTTGCCGGTGTAGACGCCGTCGACCGATTCCGCGACCGTGCCGAGCGCGCCGGTCAGGCCGAGGCGGCGGGCGATGACCTGGGCGATCTCCACCGGCGCGGCCGTGACCAGCCACACCTTCTGGCCCGCGTCCAGGTGGGCCTGGGCCAGGGCGCGGGTGCCCGGCCAGATGCGGTCGGCCATGTACTCGTCGTAGATCTCCTCGCCGATCGTCTCCAGCTCGGCGACGCGGTGGCCCTTGACGATGGACAGGGCCGAGTCGCGGGCGTCCTGCATGTGCTCCGGATCCTCGACCCCGGCCAGCCGGAACCACGCCTGCTGCCAGGCGAACCTGGCCAGGTCCCGCGTCTCGAAGAACTTGCGCTTGTACAGGCCCCGGCCGAAGTGGAACAGCGCGGCGCCCTGCATCACGGTGTTGTCGAGGTCGAAGAAGGCGGCCGCCTTCTCGTCGCCGATCACCGGGAACTGAGGTTCCTCGGCGGACTGCGGAGCTTCCTGCGAGGACTTGCGGGCGGCCTCCGCCGAGGCCTCGCCTGCCAACACGCTCCGCGCCGTGGCGGAGCGCCTACGGGGAGTGAGCCATCCGAGAGCGGCCATGCCGTGAGCATAGCCAGTCTGTTCGGTGCTTCCGGCGCCAGAGAGGTTCGAACGGTGTGAACTCTCGGTGGCCGTGTCGTCGAACGGGGCGCGAGCAGCCGCGGGGCGCAGTGGCGGACGCGGGACAATGGTCGGCATGAGTCCCCTCTTCCGACGCAAGGCGGCCGGGCCCCGTGAGCGGCTGGTCACCCTCATCCGCAAGCCCGGCTGTCATCTGTGCGACGACGCCGAGCTGGTGATCGACAAGGTCTGTGGCGAACTCGGCGTGTCCTGGGAGCAGAAGGACATCACCGAGGACCGGCAGCTGCACGACCGGTACTGGGAGCAGATTCCGGTCGTACTGATCGACGGCGAACAGCACACCTTCTGGCGCGTGAACGAGGAGCGACTGCGCCGGGCACTGACCGAGTAGTCCAAACTGGCCCGGAAAGTCGCTTAGGATCGACGGCGATTTGGTCTCGGGGGCGGGATTCGTGAGGAGCGTGTGCGGTTTTGCCCCCAGTAACGAAGGAACGGCGGTGCGTATGTACCGGTTCCCGCCAGGGGCGTACCAGTCGCGTGACACCGGTCACTTCTGCCGGGCAAATCGGACACCATCTTTGTGCACGCGTTCACAAAGACATAGCCTGCTGTCGACGGGGCGGTCTGGGGACGCATGACCGCCTACAGCCCCGCTCTACCCGCAGGAGCACCGTGGCAACTGGCCGAACACACCGACCGGCGACCCGTAGCCGAGGGATTCCCGAGGCCACCGTCGCCCGGCTTCCGCTGTACCTCCGAGCCCTGACCGCACTGTCGGAGCGCTCGGTCCCCACGGTCTCCTCCGAGGAGCTGGCCGCGGCGGCGGGAGTCAACTCCGCCAAGCTGCGCAAGGACTTCTCCTACCTGGGCTCCTACGGAACGCGCGGTGTCGGCTACGACGTGGAGTATCTCGTCTACCAGATCTCCCGCGAACTCGGCCTGACCCAGGACTGGCCGGTCGTGATCGTCGGTATCGGTAACCTCGGCGCGGCGCTGGCCAATTACGGGGGGTTCGCCTCCCGCGGCTTCCGGGTCGCCGCCCTCATCGACGCCGACCCGGCGATGGCGGGGAAGCCGGTGGCGGGCATCCCCGTCCAGCACACCGACGACCTCGAGAAGATCATCAAGGACAACGGGGTCTCCATCGGCGTGATCGCCACCCCGGCGGGTGCCGCCCAGCAGGTCTGCGACCGGCTGGTGGCCGCGGGGGTCACCTCGATCCTGAACTTCGCGCCGACCGTGCTGTCCGTCCCGGACGGCGTCGACGTGCGCAAGGTCGACCTCTCCATCGAGCTGCAGATCCTCGCCTTCCACGAGCAGCGCAAGGCCGGCGAGGAGACCGCGGCCGGCGACGGCGCCCTGCCCGCGGCCGCTCGCCGTGGCGCAGCCGCCGACGATTCCGCCGACCAGGGGCCCGAGGGGGACGTACCCGCCGTGATGCCGGCATGAGTCTTCTCGTCGTGGGCCTCAGCCATCGCAGCGCCCCGGTCAGCGTGCTGGAGCGGGCCGCGCTGAGCGCCGACGCCCAGACCAAGCTGCTGCAGGACACGGTCGCCGCCGAGCCCGCCACCGAGGCCGCGGTGCTCGCCACCTGCAACCGCATCGAGCTGTACGCCGACGTGGACAAGTTCCACGCCGGTGTCGCCGAGCTGTCCACGCTGCTCGCCCAGCACAGCGGGGTCGGCCTGGAAGAGCTGACGCCCTATCTCTACGTGCACTACGAGGACCGGGCCGTCCACCACCTGTTCTCGGTGGCCTGCGGGCTGGACTCGATGGTCGTCGGCGAGGGGCAGATCCTCGGTCAGATCAAGGACTCGCTGGCCAGGGCACAGGAGCTGCACACCGCCGGACGGTTGCTGAACGACCTGTTCCAGCAGGCCCTGCGCGTCGGCAAGCGCGCCCACTCCGAGACCGGTATCGACCGCGCCGGGCAGTCCCTGGTCACCTTCGGCCTGCAGCAGCTGGCCGTCGGTGCGGACGTCGCCGCCTGGGCAGCGGGCAAGAAGGCGCTGGTCATCGGCGCCGGATCGATGTCCTCGCTGGCCGCCGCCACGCTCGCGCGAGCCGGGGTGGCCGAGGTCGTCGTCGCCAACCGCACCTTCGAGCGCGCCGAGCGGCTCGCCCAGATCCTGACCGAGGGCGACGACACCGCCGTGACCGCCCGCGCGGTACCGATGGACGCGGTGCCCGGCGAGCTGACACGTGCCGACGTCGTCGTCTCCTGCACGGGGGCGACGGGCCTGGTGCTCACGGCCGAGACGGTCGCGCAGGCGGTCGAGGGCCGCACCGGGCAGCCCGTGGCCGAGATCGCCGACAGCGCGCCCACGGCCGCGAAGGGCAAGGCGCCACTGCCGCCCACCAGTGTCGGCACCGACGACAACTGCCCGCTGGACCTGGCCGCCGTGCAGTCCGGTTTCTCCCTCATGGGCGAAGCCGCCGTGGCCGGCATGGACGCGGCCACGCTGGAGCAGCACGCGGCCTGGGCCGCGGGCGGAACGATCGACCGCCGGGAGCGCCGTACGCCCGAGGCGGACGCCGAGCTGATCACCGCGCTCGCCGCGACCGCCGCCACGGTCGGCCGCATCCCCGAGCGGCGCAGGCCCGAGCCGGTCGCCGTGATCCCGCGCCCGGCGCCCTCCCTGTTCCTCCTCGACCTGGCCATGCCCCGCGACATCGACGCGGCCGTGCACCGGCTGGCCGGGGTGCGCCTGGTGGACATCGAGTCGCTGGCGGAAGCTTCCGCCGACGCCCCGATGGCGGCCGACGTCGACCAGGTCCGGCGTATCGTCTCCGATGAGGTCGCGGCCTTCGGTGCGGCACAGCGGGCGGCGCACATCACGCCGACCGTGGTCGCGCTGCGCACCATGGCCGCCGACGTCGTCGCCCATGAGATCGCGCGGCTCGACGGCCGCCTGCCCGACCTGGACGAGCGCCAGCGCGGCGAGATCCGGCAGGCCGTGCACCGGGTCGTCGACAAGCTGCTGCACGCGCCGACCGTACGGGTCAAGCAGCTCGCGGCCGAGCCCGGCGGCGCCGGGTACGCGGACGCGCTGCGCACCCTGTTCGACCTCGACCCCGAGACGGTGGCCGCCGTCTCCCGGGCCGGGGACAGCACAGACAAGAAGGACCGACCGGCATGACTGAGAAGGCTTTGAGGCTGGGGACCAGGCGGAGCAAGCTCGCCATGGCCCAGTCCGGGCAGGTGGCGGAGACCGTCCGCCAGGTGACCGGACGGCCCGTCGAGCTGGTCGAGATCACCACGTACGGCGATGTCTCCCGCGAGGCCCTCGCGCAGATCGGCGGCACGGGCGTGTTCGTCACGGCGCTGCGCGACGCGCTGCTCACGGGCGAGGTCGACTTCGCGGTTCATTCGCTCAAGGACCTGCCGACCACGCAGCCCGGGGAACTGGTCCTGGCCGCCGTACCGGTGCGCGAGGACCCCAGGGACGTGATCGTCGCCCGGGACGCGCTGAAGTTCACCGACCTGCCGCGCGGCGCCCGCATCGGTACCGGCTCCCCGCGCCGCATGGCGCAGCTGAACGCGTACGCCCGCGCCCACGGCCTGGACATCGAGACGGTCCCGATACGCGGCAACGTCGACACCCGCATACGGTACGTGCGCGACGGCGAACTGGACGCGGTCGTCCTGGCCGCCGCCGGACTGAACCGGATCGGCCGGATCGACGAGGTGACCGACTTCCTGTCGGTCGACACGGTTTTGCCCGCCCCCGGCCAGGGGGCCCTGGCGATCGAGTGCGCCGCGGACAACGCGGACCTCATCGCGGCGCTCGGCGAACTCGACGACCCGTACACGCGGGCCGCCGTCACCGCCGAACGGTCACTGCTCGCCGCCCTGGAGGCCGGGTGCAGCGCCCCTGTGGGCGCGCTGGCCGACCTTCTGGCCGACGGGCAGATTGTCAAGGAAATGCGCCTGCGCGGCGTCGTCGGTACGACCGACGGCACCCGCATGGTGCAGCTGTCCACCACCGGTCCCGTGCCCCAGACGCACGACCAGGCGATGGCACTCGGTCGCGAACTCGCCACCGAGATGCTCGCCCAGGGCGCGGCCGGTCTGATGGGGGAGCGAGCACAGTGAGCCCCACCACCCTTCCCACCGGCCTCGAACACGGGCACGTCACCTTCCTCGGTGCCGGACCCGGGGATCCGGGACTGCTGACTCTGCGCGCCGTGGAGGCGTTGTCGAACGCGGACGTCCTGATCGCCGAGCACGAGGTGCTCGATGTGATCCGGACGCACGCCCGACAGGGCGTTTCCGTCGTGCGGACAGACGTCGTACCGACAGATGCAGCTCCCTCCGCGGTCTCACCGCCGGGCACGGGCACGCCGCAGCTCACGGTCGTTGACGGCACGTCAACAACCGCCGCTGCCCGGGCCGCTGCCCGGGATGCCGCTCATCTTGTCATGCAGGCTGCGCGGGGCGGCAGGCGGGTCGTCCGTGCGGTGTCCGGGGACCCGGGACTTGATACGTACGCGGCCGAGGAAATGCTCGCCTGCGCCGCCGCCGGTGTGCCCTTCGAGGTCGTACCGGGTGTGGCGGCCGCGGTCGGGGTGCCGGCGTACGCCGGTGTGCCGCTGCGGGACGCGCAGGGCGCGGACGTCCGGTTCGTGGACGCCCGTACCGCCTCCGAGCGCTGCTGGACGGAGGTGGGCGCCTCGGACGGCACGGTCGTCGTCTCGACGACGCTGGACTCCGTGGCGGCCGCCGCCGGTGAACTGGTCTCGGCGGGCCGCAAGCCGGACACGCCCCTGACGGTCACCATCGCCGGTACGACGACTCGTCAGCGCACCTGGACGGCGACGCTCGGGACGATCGCGCAGACGCTGAAGCAGGCGAAGGTGCTGCCGTCGCCGGACGGCGGCCGGCCGGTGATAGCCGTGGTCGGTGAGCGTTCCGCCGCCGCCCAGCGCGACCAGCTGTCGTGGTTCGAGTCCAAGCCGCTGTTCGGCTGGAAGGTGCTCGTGCCGCGTACGAAGGAGCAGGCGGTGTCGCTCTCCGACCAGCTGCGGTCCTACGGCGCCGTGCCGCACGAGGTCCCGACGATCGCCGTCGAACCGCCGCGCACGCCCCAGCAGATGGAACGTGCCGTCAAGGGCCTGGTGACGGGCCGCTACGAGTGGATCGCGTTCACGTCGGTCAACGCGGTCAAGGCGGTACGCGAGAAGTTCGAGGAGTACGGCCTGGACGCCCGTGCCTTCGCGGGCATCAAGGTGGCCGCGGTGGGCGAGCAGACGGCCAAGGCGCTGATCGCCTTCGGCGTGAAGCCGGACCTGGTGCCGAGCGGGGAGCAGTCGGCCGCCGGACTGCTGGAGGACTGGCCGCCGTACGACCCGGTGTTCGACCCGATCGACCGGGTCTTCCTGCCGCGAGCCGACATCGCCACCGAGACACTGGTCGCCGGGCTCATCGAGCTGGGCTGGGAGGTCGACGACGTCACGGCCTACCGGACCGTGCGGGCCTCGCCGCCGCCGGCGGAGACGCGCGAGGCGATCAAGGGCGGCGGTTTCGACGCCGTTCTCTTCACGTCGTCGTCCACGGTGCGCAACCTGGTGGGCATCGCCGGTAAGCCGCACAACGTGACGGTGATCGCCTGTATCGGCCCGGCCACGGCGAAGACGGCCGAGGAGCACGGTCTGCGGGTCGATGTCATGGCCCCGGAGCCGTCCGTGCACAAGCTGGCGGAAGCGCTGGCCGACTTCGGGATGCGGCGCCGGGCCGCCGCGCTGGAGGCCGGGGACCCGGTGACGCGGCCGAGCGAGCGCCGGCCGGGGGCACGCAGGCGCCGTACGACCACCTGAGCGACCAGGGGGCTGTGACCCCTGGTCCCCCCCGGAAACCGTCGGCGCGGAAGCGGGCGGGTGCAGCGACGGGAGTACTCGGAATGGGCTGGACCGAGCGCGCCGTTGTCCGTGACGGGGTCCGGCTGGTCTGCCGTGACTGGGGTGGCTGCGGTCCGCCCGTGCCGCTGTTGCACGGACTGGCGGGTCACGTGGGCGAGTGGGACGCGCTCGCCCGGGACCTGCGCCGCCACCATCGCGTCGTCGCCGTCGACCAGCGCGGTCACGGTGCCAGCGAGCGCCGCCCGCGCGATGTGTCCCGGGCCGCGTACGTCGCCGACGTGGCCGCCGTCGTCCGCGACCTCGGCCTGCGCAGGGCCGCCCTGGTCGGCCAGTCGCTGGGCGGCCACACCGCCCTGCTCACCGCCGCCGCGCATCCCGGCCTCGTCTCCGCGCTCGTCCTGGTGGAGGCAGGCCCCGGTGGCTCGAACGTGCAGGCGCAGATCGGCGCATGGCTCGACTCCTGGCCCACGCCGTTCCCCTCGCGCGAGGCCGCCGTCGCCCACCACGGCGGCGGGCCGGTCGGGGAGGGCTGGGCCGCCGGCCTGGAGAGGCGCGACGACGGCTGGTGGCCACGCTTCGACCGGGACGTGATGGTCGACTCGGTGGCGGAGAACGCCCGGCGCTCCTTCTGGGAGGAGTGGACGAGCATCGCCTGCCCGACCCTGGTCGTCCTGGCGCAGTCCGGCATCGTCCCGCCGGAGGAGTTCGACGGCATGCTTCGCCGGCGGCCGCGGACGGTGGCCGTCGGTGTCCCGGGAACCGGACACGATCTGCACATGGAGCGGCTCGCTGTGCTCACCGGACTGGTGCGGAGCTTCCT
Organism: Streptomyces sp. NPDC048521; assembly: GCF_043199855.1. NCBI lineage: Bacteria > Bacillati > Actinomycetota > Actinomycetes > Kitasatosporales > Streptomycetaceae > Streptomyces > Streptomyces sp. NPDC048521. Next base: position 318,161 of record NZ_JBICWR010000010.1, on the reverse strand, counting down.
CGCGGAGCATGCCGGACACGGAGGCTGAACGGCCCCGCGCGAAAGGCCGGGGAACGGCCGTGGAACGGCCGGCGCGGGCCGACAGGGCGTCGGCAAAGGCGCAGGGCGGGCGGGCGTAGCGTAGAAGGCATGACGAAGTACGGATCTTTTCCCGGTACGCGTCCCCGGCGGCTGCGGACCTCGCCCGTCATGCGGCGGATGGTCGCCGAGACGCGACTGCACCCCGCCGACTTCATCCTTCCGGCGTTCATCCGGGAGGGCGTCAGCGAGCCGGTGCCGATCGCTGCGATGCCCGGTGTCGTGCAGCACAGCCGGGACAGTCTGAAGAAGGCCGCGCTGGAGGCGGTGGAGGCCGGGATCTCCGGGATCATGCTGTTCGGCGTGCCGGAGGAGTCCAAGAAGGACGGCCAGGGCACGACCGGTACCGACCCGGACGGGATCCTGCAGGTCGCGCTGCGCGATGTGCGGGCCGAGGTCGGCGACGACCTGCTCGTCATGTCCGACCTGTGCCTGGACGAGTTCACCGACCACGGGCACTGCGGGGTGCTGGACGCCGAGGGGCGGGTCGACAACGACGCCACCCTGGAGCGGTACGCCGAGATGGCTCAGGTGCAGGCCGACGCGGGCGCCCATGTCGTGGGCCCCAGCGGGATGATGGACGGGCAGATCGGCGTCGTCCGCGACGCGCTCGACCAGATCGGCCGGGAGGACGTGGCGATCCTCGCCTACACCGCCAAGTACTCCTCCGCCTTCTACGGCCCCTTCCGGGAAGCCGTCGGGTCGTCGTTGCAGGGCGACCGGAAGACCTACCAGCAGGACCCCGCCAACTGGCGGGAGTCGCTGCGGGAGCTGGAACTGGACCTGGCCGAGGGCGCGGACATGGTGATGGTCAAGCCGGGCGGGCCGTACCTGGACATCCTGGCCCGGGTCGCCGACAGCGTGGACGTGCCCGTCGCCGCCTACCAGATCTCCGGCGAGTACTCGATGATCGAGGCCGCCGCCGAGAAGGGCTGGATCGAGCGGGACCGGGCCATCGTCGAGACCCTGACCGGCATCAAGCGGGCCGGGGCGCGGAACATCCTCACGTACTGGGCGACCGAGGTGGCGCAGAAGCTGCGCTGAACGCCGCCCGGCGGTGCCGGGCGGCGCCCCGGAGGTTCACCAGCTGAGCGCGTCGTCCGCGTCTCGCTGCCAGTAGGTCACCGTCAGCGAGCTGTCGTAGTAGACCCCCTTGGCCGGCAGGGACGGGGTCGCGGCGGGGCCGCCGCTGCTGTTCGGCGTGCGGCCCTGGAAACCCACCGTCAGCTTGTGGGCGGTCATGCCGCCGCTGCCGCTGCCGTCGGCGGCCGACAGCAGGACACCCGCGTAGCCGGACTCGCCGGGCGCGAGGCTCGTCACCGCCTGCGGGTGGGTCGCCTCGGCCGCCTGGGGCACCCACTGCATCTCGTCGAAGCGCAGGACCGGGTAGTACGTCAGCTCGCACGTCTTGTCGCCGGTGTTCCTGACCGCGATCAGCATGTGGTTGAGGGGCCTGGGCACCGGCTCCACGCTGACCGTCGTGTTGGAGCCGTTGCACAGGACGGTCGTCGGCCGGCCGGGATCCGATGCGGTGCCGGGCGCCTTGGAGGTTCCGCTCTTGCCGGAGCCGGAGCCGGAGCCGGAGCCGGAGCCGGAGCCGGAGCCCTTGCCCGACGTCGAGCCGCTTTCCGTGCCGGTCGTGCCGGTGGAGCCGGACTCGCCGCCGGCGCCGGTGGTGTCGGCGGCGCTGTCGGCCGTGGGCTTCGCGGACGGGGTGGAGGAGCGGGCCGCCGCCGATGAGGACACGGACGCCGCCCCCTCGTCCTTCGTTCCCGATCCGCCGTCGCACGCCGTGAGCGCGAGGGCGGCGAGGGCGGCTCCGGTGACGGCGAGCAGGGAGGTACGGCGCGTACGCATGGCAGAGTCCTCTTTCGAGTAGGTGGGGTCGGTCGCCAGACCGCTCGACCGGTCGTCGGGAGCGGCGTTCGGGATGTCCACAGCTTGTGGGACGATCCGTTCCGCCCGCCATGCCCGGCGGGCGATCAGGGACGCTGGAACGCCGACCTCGGCTCTGAGCTGGGGAAACACCTCCTCCCTGGAACGGGGGAATGGAACGGAAGGTGGGGGAACGGGTGTCGGACGGCACTGCGGGGGGGCTTTTCGCGGCGATGCTGCGGGAGCTGAAGGACCGCTCGGGGCTCAGCTACGGCGCGCTCGCCAAGCGGCTCCACACGAGTACGTCGACGCTGCACCGGTACGTCAACGGGGACGCCGTACCGGCGGACTACGCACCGGTGGAGCGGCTGGCCCGGATCTGCAGGGCCACGCCGGAGGAACTGGTCGAGCTGCACCGCCGGTGGGTGCTGGCGGATGCGCTGCGCGGGCGGAAGGGGGACGCCCAAGGTCCTCGGGCGCCGGAAGCCGGCGACGGGCCGTTGGCCCGGGAAGCGGCTGACGGGCCGTTGGCCCCGGAAGAGGCTGCTGCGCCTGCGGCTTCGGAAGCGGCCCAGGGCCCTGCTGTCGTGGAGAGCACTGGTGGTGCCGAGGGTGCCGAGGCCGCTGGTGGTGCCGGGGTCGCCGGGGTACCGGAGTCGGAGGATGGCCCTCCGGCGTCGGGTTCCGGGGCGGACGCGGAGCCGGGGACCGTGGTCACCTCCGCCGGGGCGGGCGGTGCGGGCAGGCGGCGCCGGGTCCGGGCCGTCCTTGTCGCCGGTATCGCCGGCGCCGCCGTCCTCGGGGCCGTCGCCCTGGCCGTGCGGTTTCCTGACGGTCACTCGGACGACGCCGGGGGCAGGCCCGTCGGGGCGACCCAGGCACCGGACCGGACGCCCGGTCGTACGCACCCCTCGGTGACGCCGAGTCACAGCACCTCGCCCTCGGGCTCCCCGTCGGCCTCCTCGTCCGCCTCTGCCTCTGCCTCTGCCTCCGCCTCCGCGTCGGCCGAGGGCGGCCCCAGCACGGGCGGCGAGCGCAGGCCCTCGTCGGGTACCGCCGCCGGCGCCGCTCCGCTGACGGTGGTCACCAACCCGTACGCCTGGAGCAGCCCCTGCTCCGGGCGCTATCTGATCAACCGGCCCCCGGCACAGGTCCACCCGCCGCCGACCGAGTCCGGCGCGACCGCCTGGGTCGCCGCGCACGGTGCCGTCTCCTCCGGGGAGCAGGAGGTCACGCTCACCGTGCAGGGGACCGGGAAGGCGACCGTGGTGGTGGAGAGTCTGGCGGTCGTGTCGTCCACCAAGCGCGCACCGCTCGCCTGGAACGACTACGCCATGGGCTATCCGGGCGTCGGCTGCGGCGGCGCGGTGCCGAGCCGCTCCTTCAGCGTGGCCCTCGACGCGGCCCGCCCCGCCGTCGTACCCGAGGCGGGCCACCGTGACTTCCCGTTCAAGGTGAGCGAGTCGGACCCGGAGGTGTTCCACATCAACGCCGACGCCTCCGCGTACGACGTGAGCTGGTACCTGGAACTGGCCTGGTCCAGCGGCTCACGCCGGGGTGTGCTGCGGGTCGACGACCACGGCCGGCCGTTCCGCACGAGCGGCAACAACGGCCGCCCGGCCTATGAGTTCCCGCTGGGTGGCTCGGGGTGGGTCAAGGAGGGCACGACCCAGTTCTGAGCGGCCGCGCGGTGTTGTCCGGATCCCGGAACTATCGGTGTAGCCGGCACCTAACTCCCTACGCTGCGGACGAGACGCCCGCACCCGAAGGAGAGCCGTGCCATGACCGTCACCGAGTCCGCGCCGTCCGCGCCGTCCGCTGCCCCCGTTCCACCGCTCGCCGCCCGTGCCCGCAGCGTGGGCGGCTCGCCGGTCCGGGACATCCTCGCGGTGACCGCACGCCCCGAGGTCATCAACTTCGCCGGCGGCCTCCCGGCACCGGAACTCTTCGACCGGGACGGCATAGCGGCCGCGTTCCAGGAGGTGCTGGCTCACACCCCGGCCCAGGCGCTCCAGTACTCCACCACTGAGGGCGAACCGGCGCTGCGCGCGGGGCTGGCGTCCCGAGTCACCGCCGCGGGTCTGCCCACCGGCCCCGACGACCTGCTGATCACGACCGGTTCGCAGCAGGCGCTGTCCCTCCTGGCGACGGCCCTGCTCGAACCCGGCGACACCGTCCTCGTCGAGAACCCCTGCTACCTCGCGGCGCTCCAGGTCTTCGGCCTGGCCGGCGCGCGGGTGGTCGCCGTGCCGGGCGACGAGGACGGAGCGGACCCGCAGGCTCTGGAGGAGGCGGTCCGCCGCGAGCGTCCGAAGCTGCTCTACCTCGTCCCCACCTTCCAGAACCCCACCGGCCGTACGATGCCCGCGCCGCGTCGCGAGGCGATCGCCGCCGTGGCCGCCCGCGAGGGGCTGTGGATCATCGAGGACGACCCGTACGGCGAACTCCGCTACGACGGCGAGCGCGTCCCCTGGATCGCGTCCTTCCCCGGCGCCGGGGACAGGACGGTCCTCCTCGGCTCCCTCTCCAAGGTGATGGCCCCCGGCCTGCGCCTGGGCTGGCTGCGCGCCCCCGCCGGACTGCGCCCGGCGTGCGCGGTCGCCAAGCAGGCGGCGGACCTGCACACGCCGACGGTCAACCAGTTGGCGGCGGCCCGGTACCTGGACGTTCTGGACGCGCATGTCGCGCGGGTGCGGGCCGTGTACGGCGAACGCCGGGACGCGATGCTCGCCGGGCTGGCCGAGGCCCTGCCCGAGGGCGCGTCGTGGACCCGTCCCGAGGGCGGCATGTTCCTGTGGGTCAGACTGCCGGAGACGTACGACACCACGGCCCTGCTCCCGAGGGTGGTGGAGCGGGACGTGGCGTACGTCCCCGGTGCCCCCTTCTACGCCGGGGAACCCGACCGCTCGACGCTCCGCCTGTGCTTCGTGACGCAGACGCCGCCGGAGATCCGGGAGGGGCTGCGGAGGCTGGGCAGGGGACTGAGCTGACGGGGGTTGCGCTGACGGGATTGCGCTGACGGGGGGGGGTGGGCTGACGGGTGTGGTCAGTCCCACCAGAAGTGCCAGGCGCGCTCGCCGACGAGTGCCTTGGCGTAGTCGCCCAGGCTGCCCAGGCCGCTCTGGGTGAGGTTGTCCGGGCAGAACGCGAAGTGCTCCGCCGCCAGCGCCTCGGCGTCGGCGAGATCGACGGGCGGGGCGGCCACGGACACCACCAGTGTGTCGAAGCCGAGCGTCACGACCCGTATGCCGAAGCGGTCCTCCCAGGAGCGCAGGACCGCACAGAGGCGGGCCACGTCGTTCTCGTGGTTGAGCGGCCCGGACCAGCCGATGGCGGCGGGGATGTCGGCGGAGCGCCGGGCCGGCACCAGGGCCAGTCGCGGCCCGCCCGTCGCCCGGGCGGAGGACCCGTCGGTGAGCGAGTCGGCGAGCCGGGCGGCACAGGTGTCGGGGTCGACGGTGAGGGGGCCGGCGGGCGCGAGGCCCGGCCAGTCGAACCCGAACGGCGCGAGCAGCTCGGCCAGTTCGTCGTCGGGCCCGTACGCCTGCCCCTCCTCCGCTCCCTCCGGTTCCTCGTCACCCCAGTACTCCGCGAGCACCTCCTCGGCGTCGTGGTCCCCGGGGTACGAGGTGCGCCCGGGCCGCAGCTGCCAGTCCTCGGGCCCGCCCTGGGTGCCGTCCACGTCGAGCAGCACCGGCAGCAGGCCCGCCCGGCGGGCCGGTACGCCCAGGGCCGCCCAGTGCCCGGGCGCGGCCGGACCGCCGGCATGCCACAGCAGTGGCTCCCGCCACGGGCCGTCGATCGTCGCGTCGATCAGCCTCCCCGGCGGGAGTCGGAGTCCGGCGGAACGCCCGCTCGGGTCGGCCGCCAGTGCGGGCAGCGGGTTGGGAAGAGTCGCCATGCGCGTGACTGTAGGGGCAGGCACTGACATCGATGACGGGTGCGGCGGATGTGACTCCGGGCTGCCCTGGACGAGTGTGGGTCGCTCTCAGACGAGTGTGGTGATGCAGAACGGGTGGCCCGCGGGGTCCAGCAGGACCCGCCAGCGATCCGGGGACGGCTGGAAGTCGGGCTTCTTGGCGCCGAGGGCCAGCAGCCGGGTCTCGGCAGCCTCCAGGTCGTCGACGCCCAGTTCGATGTGGGCCTGCTTCTCCTGGGTGGGGTCCGGCCAGGTGGGCGGGCGGTAGTCGGCCAGGCGGTTGAAGCCGAGGCCGGCCGCTCCCTCCTGGCCCAGCAGGACGAAGTCGTCGGTGGAGAAGAGGACCGGGAAGCCGAGCAACTCGCCGTAGAAGCGAGCCAGTTCGGCGGGATCGGCGCAGTCGAAGGTGACGGCGGCGTAGCGGAACGCGGGTGTGGAAGTGGTCTCCGTGCTCATGGGGACGACGCTAGGACATGACCAGGACAGTTCCGGTCCTGGTCAGGAAAGACCGTGTGGAAGACTTCGCGGCGTGATCAGTGCGTCCGCCCGCCTGCTGCGCCTGCTGTCCCTGCTGTCCTCCCGGCCGTCCTGGACCTGCGCGGAACTGGCCGAGCGCATGGAGGTCACCGACCGCACGGTCCGGCGGGACGTCGCAAGACTCCGCGAACTCGGCTACTCCGTGGACTCCGACGCGGGGCCCTGGGGCGGTTACCGCCTGCGCGCCGGCTCCCGGGTGCCTCCGCTGATCCTCGACGACGAGGAAGCCCTCGCCGTGGCGGTCGGGCTGCGCGGGGCGGCGCTCAGCGGCGCGCCCGGCGGCGACCAGGCCGCGCTGTCGGCGCTGCTGAAGCTCCGCCAGGTGCTGCCGCAGCGGATCGCGGACCGCCTGGGGGAGTGGGACGACGCCTTCGTACGCCTCCCGGGGCCCGAGGAACCGCAGATCAGGTCCGGCCTGCTGCTGGAGTTGGCCGCCGCCTGCCGCCGGGGTGAACGTGCCCGGCTGGCGTACTGCGACGGACAGGGGAAGGCCACCGTCCGGGACGTCGATCCGTACCGTCTCGTCCACACCGGACGGCGCTGGTACTTCGTCGCGCGTGATGTGGCCCGCGAGCAGTGGCGGACGTTCCGGGCCGACCGGGTGGAGCGGCTGCAGCTCACCGGGCAGCCGGCGCAGCTCACCGACCCGCCCGACCCGGCGCTGCTGGTCTCCCGCAACATCGCGAACGGCCCCTACCCGCTGACCGCGACCGTCCGTCTCCCCGTGCCCATGGACCAGGCGCTGCGGCTGGTCCCCGCGACCGTCGGCACGCACCGCCCCGACGGCCCCGACGCCACGCTCGTCGACATCGGCGGCCCCGACGCGGACGGCCTCGCCCGCTACCTCCTCGGTCTGGCGACACCGTTGCGGGTCCTCGCACCGGATGCGGTACGGCAGGCCCTGCTGCGCCGAACCAGCGCCGTGTACGAGGCCAACGCGAACGGCGGTCCGGCCGCGGACTGAGGGCCGCGGCGGCCCTGCGTCTCGTCCTGGCGCACGCGGGAACAGCTACGGCCTCGTCGGAACGTGGACGTGTCCGACGAGGCCGTCTTGCTGCGCCGTTGGATCAGCCCTCCCGGCGGGCCGTCCGCGAGCGGAAACCGCGGTACAGGACCGTCCCGCCGAGGAGCGACGCCACACTCGCGGCCACGGCGGTCACGGTGCTGTCCGTTCCGGTGTGGGCGAGCGTGTGCCTCGGCGGCTGCGCCACGACGACCGGCTTCGGCGTCGTGCGCTCGGCGGGAGGGGTGTGCGGCTGGGGCTCGGCTCGGTCCGGCGGCGAGGTCCGCGTGGGCGGCGTGGACGGACTGGGCTCGTCAGGACGGTCGGTCGAGCCGTTCGTGGACGTGTTGCCGAAGACCGGGTTGCCGATGCCCACGACGTCGACGGTGTTGCCGCTGACGTTCACCGGCAGATGCACCGGCAGCTGGATGCCGTTCCCGGAGACGACGCCCGGCGAGTCCTTCGTGACGGACTGGGCCGTGGCCTGGTCCGCTGCCGTGGGCTGTTCCTTCCCGTCCTTCCCGGGGGTCCCGCCCTCGTTGGCGCACTTGTTGCCCAGGGCAGGGTTGAGGAGTCCTGCCACGTTCACGGTGTTCCCGCACACGTTCACGGGGACGTGTAGCGGTAGATGCACCGTGTTACCGGAGATCAGGCCGGGTGAGCCGACCGCGGCGGCGTCCGCGGCGGAGTCGGCGTGCACCGGACCTGCCACTGCCATCGCGCCGGAGGCGGCCGCGACGGCAAGCACACTGTTTCGGGTAACCCGTCTCATAGGCTCCCTGCCTCTCAGACATGGTGCGGGCGCTCACCCGCACCAGGTGAAACGCAGGGGAGGCCGTCCAAGTTATGGCTTATCCACCTTTCGCTCCGCGTCATGGCCCCGGGTGGCGGATGACTCGCGTCGCCGATCCGATATTCATGTCTCACCGGATTCCGTGCTCGAGTTCATCGAGCGACCGATTCAGGCGGTCCGCGGGCGACCCCCTTCTCCCGCTGACGTCACCCGCGGCCCGCCTGCTTCGCGGCGTAGGTGATCAACTCCTTGAGGCCCTCTTCCCGGGACTCGGCGGTGGAGCCGTAGTCGAAGCTGTGGGTGAACTCCGCGTGCGGGAACGTCGCCTGGAGCCACACGGCGCAGTAGTGGCCGGGCATCACGCACGGCTCCAGTTCGCAGTAGACGCGCCGCACCTGCTCCGGTGCGACCCCCTCGGCCCGGAGCCGCTGCCAGACCAGTTCCTCCGGGTGCGCACGGCCCGGCCCCGTCGCGTCGGTGACGATCTGCTTGCCGCCCGCCGCGTCGACGTACTCGAACGCGGCGGAGAAGGGGAAGTTGAGGGTGTGCCGTACGTCGTCCAGCACCCTCGGCCACCAGCTCTCGCGTTCCGCGAAGGCGTCGGCGTCGATCAGCCGCAGTTCGGCGTTCAGCTCACGGAACGCGGCGGCCGCCACGGGCAGGCTGGTCGAGGCGGCGATCACCGGCAGCCGCCGGTCCAGCGCCGCCAGTGAGGCGTTGAACGCCGGGACGCCGGAGCTGACGAACATGTCGTCCTCCTCGAGCTGCGGGAACACCGCCTGCACCGCGCCGTCCGGCCGTACGCACAGGTGTGCCAGCGGGTCCGTGCCGATCCGCAGCCAGTTCTCCTGCCCGGCGGGCGCACGCAGTCCGTCGTGCCCGGCGGCCGTCCCCAGCGTCGGTCCGTCGGTGTCACCCGCCGCGGTGAAGTACGGCGCCACGTGCAGCGGCACCCCGGTGCCCGTCAGCGTCTCCCGGGCCGCCTCGGGCAGCTCGATCCCGTACGAGCCGGACATCGTGAACCGGCGCATGCCGTCCGCACCGAAGTGGGCCACGGACGGATCGGGGACACGCTCGGGCATGGGGTGCCTTTCGGTCTGTGGAGACGGGTCTCCACAGACTCTAAGGGCTGTGTCAGAGCTTCTCGGGGGTCCGGATACCCAGCAGGGCCATGCCCTGGTGGAGGGTGCGGGCCGTGACGTCGCACAGGAAGAGGCGGTTCTCCACCTGCTCCGGCGTCTCGGCCTTCAGGACCGGGCACTTGTCGTAGAACGTCGTGTACAGGGACGCCAGCTGGTACAGGTACGCGGCCAGCTTGTGCGGGGCGTACTCCGCCGCCGCTTCCCGCACCGTCTCCGCGAACGCGTCCGCGTGCAGTCCCAGCGCCCGCTCGGCGTCCGCCAGTTCCAGCTCCGGGTGCGCGGCCGGGCGGACCTCGCCGGCCTTGCGCAGGATGGACTGGATACGGGCGTACGCGTACTGCAGATACACGCTCGTGTCGCCGTTGAGCGAGACCATCTGGTCCAGGTCGAACTTGTAGTCCCGGTTGGCCGACGTCGACAGGTCCGCGTACTTCACCGCGCCGATGCCCACCTGGGCGCCGCGCTCGGCGATCTCCTCCTCGGAGAGGTCCTGCGCCTTCTCCCGTACGACCGCGGAGGCGCGCTCGATCGCCTCGTCGAGCAGGTCGACCAGGCGGACCGTCTCCCCCTCACGCGTCTTGAACGGCTTGCCGTCCTTGCCGAGGACCGTGCCGAACGCCAGCTGGTGCGCCTTGACGTGGTCACCCAGCCAGCCGGCCCGGCGCGCGGTCTCGAAGACCATCCGGAAGTGCAGGGCCTGGCGGGCGTCCACCACGTACAGCAGGGTGTGCGCCTTGAGGTTGAAGACGCGGTCACGGATCGCGGACAGGTCGGTCGCCGCGTACCCGTAGCCGCCGTCCGACTTCTGCACGATCAGCGGGACCGGCTTGCCGTCCGGGCCCTTGATGTCCTCGAAGAACACGCACAGGGCGCCCTCGGAGCGGACGGCGACACCCGAGTCCTCCAGCAGGCGGCAGGTCTCGGCCAGCATGTCGTTGTAGCCGGACTCGCCGACGATGTCCGGGTCCCGGATCTCCATGTCGAGCTTCTCGAAGACGGAGAAGAAGTAGATCTTCGACTCGTCCACGAACTTCTGCCACATGGCGAGCGTGTGCGGGTCGCCGGCCTGGAGGTCGACCACCCGGCGGCGGGCCCGCGTCTTGAACTCCTCGTCGGAGTCGAAGAGCTTGCGCGCGGCCTTGTAGAGGCGGTCGAGGTTCGACATCGCCTCCTCGCCGGTGACCTGGGTGTCCTTGTGGTCCAGCTCGTGCGGGTGCTCGTCCAGGTACTGGATGAGCATGCCGAACTGGGTGCCCCAGTCGCCGATGTGGTGGCGGCGGACCACGTTCTCGCCGGTGAACTCCAGGAGCTGGACCACCGAGTCGCCGATCACCGCGGAGCGCAGGTGGCCGACGTGCATCTCCTTCGCCACGTTCGGCTGGGCGTAGTCGATCACCGTCGTGCCGGGGTTCGCGACGGTCGGCACGCCGAGGCGTCCCGTGTCGTCCGCGTACCGCGCGGCCAGGTTCCCGGTGATCGCCTTGTCCGCGATGGTGATGTTGAGGAAGCCGGGGCCGGAGACCTCGACGTCCTCGATCAGGTCACCTGTCACCACCTGGGAGACGACCTGGGTCGCCAGCTCCCGGGGGTTCGCCTTCGCCTTCTTGGCCAGGGCCAGGATGCCGTTGGCCTGGAAGTCCGCCCGGTCGCTACGTCGCAGCAGCGGGTCGGCGTCGGCGGCCTCCGGCAGGGTGGCCGAGAGGGCGGACGCGAGGTGCTGCTGGACGGAGTCGCTGAGGGACGTGACCGAGGCCATAGGAATGGGTGCCGTTCTCCTCGTGGGGATGGATAGTCCCCGTCAGTATCCCATGGGGGGTAAAGCGGTTTTCCCGGTCGCAAGACGGTCTGTGACAATGGAGTGTCACCCGTTCAGAAAGAAGGACGTGCCGATCGTGGCTCAGAGCACCGAGACCACCGACTGGGTCTCCCGTTTCGCGGATGAGGTCATCGAGGAGTCGGAGCGCCGTGCCCCGGGCAAACCGGTCGTGGTCGCGTCCGGCCTCTCTCCCTCCGGCCCGATCCACCTCGGCAACCTCCGCGAGGTCATGACCCCGCACCTCGTCGCCGACGAGATCCGCCGCCGCGGGTACCAGGTCCGCCACCTGATCTCCTGGGACGACTACGACCGGTACCGCAAGGTGCCGGCGGGTGTCGCGGGCATCGACGAGTCCTGGGCAGAGCACATCGGCAAGCCCCTGACCTCGGTGCCGGCCCCGAAGGGCTCGGCGCACCCGAACTGGGCCGAGCACTTCAAGGCCGCGATGATCGAGTCGCTGGCCGAGCTGGGCGTCGAGTTCGACGGGATCAGCCAGACCGAGCAGTACACCTCCGGCGCCTACCGCGAGCAGATCCTGCACGCGATGAAGCACCGCGGTGACATCGACGCGATCCTCGCCCAGTACCGGACCAAGCCGAAGCCGGCCAAGAAGCAGCAGCAGAAGGCGGTCGACGAGGCCGAGCTGGAGGCCGAGGAGGGCTCGGGCGCCGCGTCCGAGGACGACGGCAGCTCCGGTTCCGCCGGATACTTCCCGTACAAGCCGTACTGCGGCGGCTGCGGCAAGGACCTGACGACCGTCACCTCGTACGACGACGACACCACCGAGCTGTCGTACACCTGCACCGCCTGCGGCTTCGCCGAGACCGTCCGGCTCAGCGAGTTCAACCGCGGCAAGCTGGTCTGGAAGGTCGACTGGCCGATGCGGTGGGCGTACGAGGGCGTGATCTTCGAGCCGAGCGGTGTCGACCACTCCTCGCCGGGTTCGTCCTTCCAGGTCGGCGGCCAGATCGTCGGCATCTTCGGCGGCAAGCAGCCGATCGGCCCGATGTACGCCTTCGTCGGCATCTCCGGCATGGCGAAGATGTCGTCCTCGCGCGGTGGCGTGCCCACCCCGGCCGACGCGCTGAGGATCATGGAGCCGCAGCTCCTGCGCTGGCTGTACGCGCGCCGCCGGCCCAACCAGTCCTTCAAGATCGCCTTCGACCAGGAGATCCAGCGGCTCTACGACGAGTGGGACAAGCTGGCGGCGAAGGTCGCGGACGGCTCCGCCCTGCCGGCGGACGTGGCCGCGTACACGCGTGCCGTGGGCACGGCCGCCGGTGAGCTGCCGAAGACGCCGCGTCCGCTGCCGTACCGCACGCTCGCGTCCGTCGCCGACATCACCGCCGGACACGAGGACCAGGCCCTGCGCATCCTCTCCGAGCTGGACCCGGAGCAGCCGCTGGCGTCGCTGGACGAGGCGCGGCCGCGGTACGACAAGGCCGAGGCGTGGATCAACACGCACGTCCCCGCCGACCAGCGCACGATCGTCCGCGACGAGCCCGACGCCGAGCTGCTGAAGTCCCTCGACGAGGCGTCCCAGCAGTCGGTGCGGCTGCTGCTCGACGGGCTCGCCGAGCGCTGGTCGCTGGACGGGCTGACGCACCTGGTCTACGGCGTGCCGAAGGTGCAGGCCGGGTTCTCGGCCGACGCCACGCCGAAGGAGCTGCCGCCGGAGATCAAGACGGCTCAGCGGTCGTTCTTCGCGCTGCTGTACCACCTGCTGGTGGGCCGGGACACCGGGCCCCGGCTGCCCACGCTGCTGCTCGCGGTGGGGCAGGAGCGGGTGCGGGCCCTGCTCGGGGAGTAAGCGGTGAGGAAGAAGGGGCCCTTTCGGAAGGAGGGCCCCTTCTTCCTGCCGTCCGCATGGCGTCAGGCGATGTGTTCTTCCTGGAGTTCCCGGGTGTGACGCTCGGCGAAGCGGGTGACCATGCGGTCGGACTCGCGCGGCGGGAGAGCGATACCGAAGGTCGCCTCCACGTCGTCCCTGAACTGGGCGGGCGTGGGGTAGCTGCCGTCGATCGACTTGCGGAAGACCAGGTAGAAGTCCTCCTCGGTCAGCTCCGGCTCCGGAGTGCCGCCGCCGTCGCCGAGTTCCCGCGTGCGGTTCGGGCCCACCGGTATGGGGAAGCTGCCGGTCTCCTCCGGGGAGGGCTGCTGGAACTGCTCGGCGGGCTGTTCCTCGTACCAGTCCTCGTACTGCTCCTCGGGCTCGTACTGAGGCTCCGGGGGCGGCTCGTAGGTCGGGTCGTAGCCGCCGTGGTACTCGATCTCGCGCTGCGCCTGGAACCACGGACTCTGCTCGTCCACGGGGGGTTCGGGGCGCTGCTCGCCGCGCGGCGCCACCTGCCGTGGGACGGGCGCCGGCCCGGCGGCACGACCGCCCACGGCCACGGCGGCATCGGCTGCCGCCGCGAGCTGCGGCTGCTGCGGGGCCGGGGGGAGCAGCACCGGCTCGATGCCCGCCGCCGCCAAGCCCGCCGGGGCCGTCTCCGCCAGCGGGACGCCGTAGCGGGCCAGCCTCAAGGGCATCAGCGACTCCACCGGAGCCTTCCTGCGCCAGGCCCGGCCGAAGCGGGAGCGCAGTCGGGCCTGGTACACGAGACGTTCCTGCTCCAGCTTGATGACCTGGTCGTAGGAGCGCAGCTCCCACAGCTTCATACGGCGCCAGAGGAGGAACGTCGGTAGGGGGGAGAGCAGCCACCGGGTGAGGCGGACGCCCTCCATGTGCTTGTCGGCGGTGATGTCCGCGATGCGGCCGATGGCGTGGCGGGCCGCTTCGACGGCGACGACGAAGAGGATCGGGATCACCGCGTGCATGCCCACGCCCAGCGGGTCCGGCCAGGCGGCGGCTCCGTTGAAGGCGATCGTCGCCACCGTCAGGAGCCACGCCGTCTGGCGGAGGAGCGGGAAGGGGATGCGGATCCAGGTCAGCAGCAGGTCCAGGGCGAGCAGGACACAGATGCCCGCGTCGATGCCCACCGGGAACACGTAGGAGAAGTTCCCGAAGCCCTTCTTGACGGCCAGTTCACGGACGGCCGCGTACGAACCGGCGAAGCCGATGCCGGCGATGATCAGCGCGCCGGTCACGACCACGCCGATGAGAACGCGGTGCATCCGAGTCAGCTGCAGTGGCGCGGCCACTCGCACTCCCCTCCCCTTGCGTGTTGTTGCGCGCAACAGAGTGGCACACGCGTGCGGCGAACGTGGTGCCGGTCAGTCCTTCTTGGCGGCTGCCCTGGACGCGGACGCGCCGGCGGAGGGGGACTTCGACGGCGACTTCGACGGCGACTTCGACGGGGACTTCGACGCCGACGCGGAGGGAGACGCGGGGGCAGTGGTGTCCGAACCCTGCGCAGAACCTTCACCGTTGGCCGCCGAGACGGACGCGACCGCGTCCTTGAGCGCCTTTTCCGCGGCCTTCGTCAGGTCGTCGGCGTCCGGGGTCTTCTCGCCCGCCAGACCGGCACCGTTGTAGTCGAGGGTGACGACGACGTTCTCGACCCGGGCCACGACCGTCTGCTGCTTGAAGAGGCCCTCCTTCTTCTTCAGGTCGTAGCGCACCGCCGTCGCCTCAGCGCCCGTACCGGACACGGGTATCACCTTGGTGTTCTTGGCGCCCTCCACCGCCTGGGCGTCCTTGAGCTGCTGCGTGTAGTACGCGTGCGCCTGCGTGTCGCCGGCGCCCCGCGTGGTGTCCGAGTCGAAACGGAGCAGGGAGACGTTCAACCAGCGGAACTGGGACCCCTTGACGCCGTTGTTGTCCAGGCTGTTCCAGGCGCAGGAGGCACGGAACGACGGATCGTCCGAGCTGCCCTTCTTGCCGGACTTCGCGCCCTTGGGCACCAGATCGGTCAGGGTCTTCTTCGGCAGCACCGCGCACGGGTCCGGAAGTTCCCCGTACGCGGCCGCCCGCACGGTCGGGGACGCGCTGGCGGAGGGCTGCGTGGAACTGCCCGTGGACTGCTGGGCAGAGGCGCTGTCGCCGCCCTCGGCCTTGGAGTCCCCCGAGTCCGAGGAGCAGGCGGCGGTGATCAGCACCGCGGGAACGGCTGCCGCGCAGACGAGAGCACGGCGCAGGCGCTTGGCTCGCCGGTCACTCCCCCACTGCGTGAACGGTGTGGGCGATACCCCCATGGCACGGTCGTCTCGCTGGGCTGCTCGCTGCATGGTTCCTTCACTCATGACGCTCGGTGTTCGTGCGGGTTCCTGCGGGGCCCCACGGTACGCGGTGAACAAGCCGCGGGGTTTGCCTCCGACCGCTTCGCGGGCGGGCTCGGGTGGGCCCGCCACGGCCGTCAACTGTTGAGCGCGTCGGCCAGTTGGGAGGCCAGATCACGGGCCCTGTCCTGCATTTCCTTGCTGTCCGGGACCGTTCCCATCGCCGTCGGCTGCTCCTCGTACTGGAGGGTGACGACGACGTTGGACGTGCGGAACACCACAGTCACCGTCCGCTGTTCGGCCGTCGAACCGGACGTGCTCAGCTGGTCGTCGAGATACGCCTCGTCACCGAGATCGGGAAGGGTGCGCGGCTCCAGACCGGTCGGGGTGGCGCCGGCGGAGGACCCGGAGGGGGAGCCGGAAGCGGGGCCGGAGGCGGAACCGGAAGGGGTGCCCGAGGGGGTCGCCTTGCCGCCGGCGGAGGCCGTGGGCGACGGGGTGGCGCTCGAGGCGCCCGCCGACGCCGAGCCACTGCCCGGCTCGGGCAGATCGGCCGCCGTCTCCTTCTCCTGGAACAGCTTTTGCGCCTGGTCGTCGTCGCTGACGGCGTTGTCGTACGACACCACGCGCTCGAAGTCGACCGAGAGGCGGTCGGTGGCGGCGGCCGACTCCACCTTCCAGTGACAGCCGACCTTGCGATCGGTGTCGTAGGTGAGCGAGGCCGCGCCCTGGTAGGCCTTGTCCCGCTGGCTCGGGTCGGTGATCTGCTTGATGCCGGGCAGCAATGAGTCGAGCGTGTCGTGGCCGACCGCGCCGCAGGGCTCGGGCAGGGTGCGGTACTTGCCGGGCTGGGCGGTGGCCACGCTCGTCCCTGCGTCGCCCGGGTTCGCGTCGTCCGTCGGGCTGTCGCCCCCGGAACCGCCCGTGCAGCCGGCCAGCAACGCCGCGAGGAGGGCGGCGGTGCCGGGTACGTACGCCTTGCGCTGCACGGTCGGGCTCCTCTCGACGGTGTGCGATCCGACGGTGGTCGATCGCCTGGTGCTCCAGTGTCCCCGCTGGTTATTCGCTTGCCGTGGCGGGGCGCCCCCTGGAGACAATGTGTATCGCACGCACTGCCGTGGACGCCGGTCCCTCGTCCCTTTTCATGGACCTTGGCGCCGCTTTTGCGTTTTGTTGCTTTTAAGCCTTGTGTTGTCTTTGCCGGGGGAATGAGGAACGTATGTCGTACGTGGAGATACCGGGCGCGAAGGTCCCGATCCGGATGTGGACGGACCCCGCGACGGTGGAGGACGTGGCCCTGCGCCAGCTCCAGAACGTGGCCACCCTGCCCTGGATCAAGGGCCTGGCCGTGATGCCGGACGTCCACTACGGAAAGGGCGCCACGGTCGGATCGGTCATCGCGATGCAGGGGGCCGTGTGCCCGGCCGCGGTGGGAGTGGACATCGGGTGCGGGATGTCGGCGGTCAAGACGTCCCTGACGGCCGACGACCTGCCGGGCGACCTGTCCCGACTGCGGTCGAAGATCGAGCAGACGATTCCGGTGGGGCGGGGGATGCACGAGGATCCCGTCGAGCCGGGCCGGTTCCACGGGCTGGCCACCGGTGGGTGGGACGAGTTCTGGGGGCGGTTCGACGGGGTCGCGGAAGCGGTCAGGTTCCGTCACGAGCGTGCCTCGAAGCAGATGGGAACGCTCGGAGGCGGAAACCATTTCATTGAGATCTGCACGGACACGAACGGTTCCGTCTGGCTCATGCTGCACTCCGGCTCCCGGAACATCGGCAAGGAACTCGCCGAGCACCACATCGGCGTGGCCCAGAAGCTCCCGCACAACCAGGGCCTGGTCGACCGCGATCTCGCCGTCTTCGTCGCGGACACCCCGCAGATGGCGGCCTACCGCAACGACCTGTTCTGGGCGCAGGAGTACGCCAAGTACAACCGCACGCTGATGATGGCGCTCCTGAAGGACGTGGTCCGCAAGGAGTTCAAGAAGGCCAGGCCGGCCTTCGAGCGGGAGATCTCCTGCCACCACAACTACGTGGCGCAGGAGCGGTACGCGGGCATGGACCTGCTCGTCACCCGCAAGGGCGCGATCCGGGCCGGCTCCGGGGAGTACGGGATCATCCCGGGCTCCATGGGCACGGGCTCGTACATCGTGAAGGGCCTCGGGAACGAGCACGCCTTCAACTCCGCCTCGCACGGCGCCGGTCGGCGCATGAGCCGCAACGCGGCCAAGCGGCGCTTCTCCACGAAGGACCTGGAGGAGCAGACCCGGGGCGTGGAGTGCCGCAAGGACTCCGGCGTCGTGGACGAGATCCCGGGCGCCTACAAGCCGATCGATCAGGTCATCGACCAGCAGCGGGACCTGGTCGAGGTCGTGGCGAAGCTGAAGCAGGTCGTCTGCGTGAAGGGCTGACGCCTTCCGCTCGGTCGGGGCGGGCCGGAACCGTACCGGCCCGCCCTACTTCGCGTGGCGGACCGCGTAGATCATCACGAACGCCAGGAAGTGGATGCCGAAGAGGAAGTAGGCCAGGAAGTACCAGACCTGGCGTTCGTTCTTCGTCTCCTGGGCCAGGCGGCGCTTCTCGAAGGAGTCGTCGGCGGTCGTCACTGTTCCCGGTGCACCTTGGTGTTGGAGGCCTGGGCGCGGGGGCGGACGACCAGCAGGTCGATGTTGACGTGGCTGGGGCGGGTGACCGCCCAGGTGATCGTCTCGGCCACGTCGTCGGCGGTCAGGGGCTCGGCGACGCCCGCGTAAACCTTGGCCGCCTTCTCCGTGTCGCCGCCGAAGCGGGTCAGCGCGAACTCGTCCGTCCTGACCATGCCGGGCGCGATCTCGATGACCCGGACCGGCTGACCGACGATCTCCAGGCGGAGGGTCTCGGCGAGGACGTGGGCGCCGTGCTTGGCGGCCACATAGCCCGCGCCGCCCTCGTAGGTGCCGTGGCCGGCGGTGGAGGAGACCACGACGACCACGCCGTCGCCGCTCGCGACCAGCGCGGGGAGCAGCGCCTGGGTGAGGTTCAGGGTGCCGATGACGTTCGTCTCGTACATCGTGCGCCAGTCCGCCGGGTCGCCGGTGGCCACCGGGTCCGCGCCGAGGGCGCCGCCCGCGTTGTTGACCAGGACGCCGATCGTCCGGAACGCCGTCGCGAACTCGTCGACCGCCGCGCGGTCGGTCACGTCCAGCTGGTACGCCACCGCCGAGTGGCCCGCGTTCGTCAGTTCCTCGGCCAGGGCCTCGATGCGGTCCTTGCGGCGGGCGGTGAGGACGACGCGGTAGCCGGCCTCGGCGAGCTGCCGGGCCGTGGCGGCGCCGATGCCGCTGCTCGCACCGGTGACGACGGCGATGCGGGAGGCGGCGGACGGGGCTGCGGTGGCCATGGGCTGCTCCTGGGTCGGTGCGGGGTCGGTTCCGTCCAGCGTAGGCGAGCCTCAGGCGCCGTTCCTCGGCGCCCACATGATCACGGCCATGCCGGCCAGGCAGATCAGCGCTCCGGCGATGTCCCAGCGGTCGGGCCGGTAGCCGTCGGCGAGCACGCCCCACAGGATCGAGCCGGCCACGAAGATCCCGCCGTAGGCGGCGAGGATGCGGCCGAAGTGGGCGTCCGGCTGGAAGGTGGCGACGAAGCCGTACACGCCGAGCGCGAGGACGCCGCCGGTGATCCACAGCAGACCGCGGTGCTCGCGTACGCCCTGCCAGATCAGCCAGGCGCCGCCGATCTCGAACAGCGCGGCGACGACGAACAGGGCGGCGGAGCGGAAGATCTGCACAGGGGGCATGGGGGCAGCTTGGCACGCCGGAGGCGCGTCACCTGTTGGAGGGCGCCTGGTGCGCGGCTCGCGTGGCATACATCGGTAACGGCGAGCGGCAGCAGGAGCCGGGCGCGAGTGTGCGGTGGCGAGGAGTGGTGCGAGTGGGAGCAGCGGGAGGTGCGGCGAGGGGCGTGCGGCTGCGGGCGTGGCTGGTGTCCGGGGTGTGCGCCGGTGCCGTCCTGGTGCCGGGGACCGCGGTGGCCGCTCCCGCGGCAGGGACCGCTCCGGCCGCTCGCGTGCCGGAGGCCGACCTGGCCTTCCACGGGACGGCGGTGATGACCGGGGACCGGGTGGAGGTACTGCTGACCCCGCGCAACCACGGGCCCGACGCCCTCACCGACGCCACGGTGCGGCTGCGCTGGTCGGCGGAGCTGGCGGACGCGCAGCAACTGCCCGCCCGGTGTACCCGGGAGGACGAGCGGACGGTGGTGTGCGGGACCGGGGCGCTGACCTCGGACGCGACGGGGGAGCAGCTGCGCGTGCCGGTACGGCTGCGGGAGCGGCCGCCGGAGGTGACGCTGGAGCTGGACACGGCGTGGAGCGCGGGCGTGGTGGACGAGGACCGGTCGAACGACCGGCTGAAGGTGCTGGTACTGGCCACCGGCGACGCCTACGCCTTCTGAACCGGTGAGGCCGCCTGCGGCTGCCTGCGCCGTCGGATCAGGCGGGGTTCTCCTCGTCGTAGCGCTCGCGGGCCGCGCGTACCTCGTCGAAGTGGTTCTCCGCCCAGTCCTTCACCGCGGTCAGCAGGCCGGCGAGGCCGGCGCCGAGCGGGGTGAGCGCGTAGTCGACGCGGACCGGGACGGACGGGGTGACGGTGCGGCTGATGATGCCGTCCCGTTCCAGGGCGCGCAGCGTCTGGGTGAGCATCTTGGGGCTGACGCCGGCGATCCTGCGGCCGAGGTCGCTGTAGCGCAGGGGGCCGGCGGCCAGGGCGGAGACGACGAGGCTGACCCACTTGTCGCTGAGCCGGCCGAGGAGCTGGTTGGTGGGGCAGCTGCGCAGGAACGCGTCGTACTCGGCGCGGGCCTGTTCGCGTCGCTGGGCGGCGGTCGTGGTCGCCATGGGCTCTCTCCTTCGGGTCACCAACGCACTCTCAGGTAACTACTTACCCAAAGATAGTCGCTCTCCTACGGTTGGTGCTGTGGCCGGGAAACCGGCCGAGAATCCAGCAAATGCCTTGAAGGCGAGGAGAGTTGACATGCGTGCTGCTGTGGTGAGGACGTTCGGTGGTCCGGAGGCCGTGGAGATCGCCGAGGTGGCGGTGCCGGAGCCGGGGGCGGGACAGGTGCGGATCAAGGTCGCGGCCGGTGCGCTGAACCCGGTGGACCTGGGGGTGCGGGCCGGTGTCTTCGGCGGGGCCGGCAAGACGATCGGGCTCGGCTGGGACGTCGCCGGGACGGTGGACGCGGTGGGCGTGGCCGCCGCCTGGCAGGTGGGCGACGAGGTGGTCGCGCTGGTGCCGGGGGTGGCCGATGCGCTGGGAGCACACGCCGAGTACGTCGTCGTGGCCGCGGACGTGGTGGCCAAGGCGCCGGCCACGGTGGACGCGGTGCACGCGGGCACCCTGCCGCTGAACGGGCTGACCGCCGAGCAGGCCCTGGACCTGCTGGAGCTGGAGCCCGGCGCGTCGCTGCTGGTGACCGGTGCGGCGGGCGCGGTCGGCGGATTCGCGGTGCAGCTGGCCGCGCGCCGGGGGTTCGTGGTGACCGGGCACGCCCGGGCGGCCGACGAGGAGCTGGTGCGGTCGCTGGGGGTCGCGGACTTCACGGCCGACGGGGTCCGGCCGGGGAGTGTGGACGCGGTGCTGGACGCGGCGGTGCTCGGTGAGCGGGCGCTGGAGTGGGTGCGGGACGGAGGCGTGTACGTCGGGGTGCAGCCCGGCCGGCAGCCCGGGTCCGTGCGCGGGGTGCGGACCACGGCCGTGGAGGTGAGCGCCGACGGGGCGCGGCTGGCGGAGCTGGTCCGGCTCGTGGACGAGGGGGCGCTGAGCCTGCGGGTGGCCGAGACCTTCGCCCTGCGGGACGCGGCGAAGGCGCACGCCCGGCTGGCCGGGGGCGGGGTGCGCGGGCGGCTGGTGCTGGTGCCCTGAGGGCCGGTGGAGTCGTCGGTGCGCGGGATCGGGGGAGCCGGAATAACCCGGGGTGGGTGACCGTTGGCGGGGTATAGTTGAATCCTAAACAACCTGGAGGGTGAGCGACCATGCAGTTCGGGATCTTCACGGTCGGCGACGTCACGCCGGACCCCACCACGGGGCGCACGCCGACCGAGCGCGAGCGGATCAAGGCCATGGTCGCCATCGCGCTGAAGGCCGAGGAGGTCGGGCTGGACGTCTTCGCGACCGGTGAGCACCACAACCCGCCGTTCGTGCCGTCCTCCCCCACCACGATGCTCGGCTACATAGCGGCGCGCACGGAGCGGCTGATCCTCTCCACGTCCACCACCCTGATCACCACCAACGACCCGGTGAAGATCGCGGAGGACTACGCGATGCTCCAGCACCTGGCCGACGGGCGTGTCGACCTGATGATGGGCCGCGGCAACACCGGGCCGGTCTACCCCTGGTTCGGCAAGGACATCCGCGACGGCATCGACCTCGCCATCGAGAACTACGCCCTGCTGCGCCGCCTGTGGCGCGAGGACGTCGTCGACTGGGAGGGGAAGTTCCGCACGCCGCTGCAGGGCTTCACCTCGACGCCCCGCCCGCTGGACGACGTACCGCCGTTCGTCTGGCACGGCTCCATCCGCTCGCCCGAGATCGCCGAGCAGGCCGCGTACTACGGCGACGGCTTCTTCCACAACAACATCTTCTGGCCCGCCGACCACACCAAGCGGATGGTCGAGTTCTACCGGACCCGGTACGCCCACTACGGGCACGGCACACCGGAGCAGGCGATCGTCGGACTGGGCGGTCAGGTCTTCATGCGCCGCAATTCGCAGGACGCGGTGCGTGAGTTCCGGCCGTACTTCGACAACGCGCCGGTGTACGGGCACGGGCCCTCGCTGGAGGACTTCACCGAGCAGACCCCGCTGACCGTCGGCTCCCCGCAGCAGGTCATCGAGAAGACGCTGGCCTTCCGCGACTACGCCGGTGACTACCAGCGCCAGCTGTTCCTGATGGACCACGCGGGCCTGCCGCTCAAGACCGTCCTGGAGCAGCTCGACATGCTCGGCGAGGAGGTCGTACCGGTGCTGCGCAAGGAGTTCGCGAACGGGCGCTCGGCGCAGGTGCCCCAGGCCCCGACCCACCAGTCCCTGCTCGCCGCGAAGGAGGCGACCACCGCATGAAGCTCGTCGTCGTATCGGCGGGACTGAGCGTCCCGTCCTCCACCCGGCTGCTGGCCGACCGGCTGGCCGCCGCGGTGGACCGGCAGACGCCGGTGGACATCCAGGTCGTCGAGCTGCGCGACCTCGCGGTGGAGATCGCGCACAACTTCACCAACGGGTTCGCCGGTAAGGCCCTGGCCGCCGCGCAGGACGCGGTGGCGGGGGCCGACGGGCTGATCGTCGTCACGCCGGTGTTCAGCGCGTCCTACAGCGGACTGTTCAAGTCCTTCTTCGACGTGCTGGACAAGGACGCGCTGGCCGGCAAGCCGGTGCTGATCGCGGCCACCGGGGGTACGAGCCGGCACTCGATGGTGCTGGAGCACGCGCTGCGGCCGTTGTTCGCCTACCTGCGGGCCGTGGTCGTGCCGACCGGCGTGTACGCCGCGTCGGAGGACTGGGGCGCGGAGGGGCTGGCCGAGCGGATCGAGCGGGCGGCCGGGGAGCTGGCCGCGCTGCTGCCGTTGGCCGCTCGGGCGAGCGAGTCCGCGGTCGTGTCGTTCGCCGACCGGCTCGCGTCGTTGCAGCGCTGATCCTCGCCCACCCGCCCACTCGTCCCGGTCGGCTGGGAGCCGACCGTCCCGGGTGGGTGGGGCCGAACGGGCGGGGGAGCGAGCCGGGGCCGGCGGCGGTGAGAAGGCGGCGGGGCCGTTGGGCGGATTGCCCTTGTGACGGTGAGAGGGCGGTAAAAAGGGGTGATCGCAGCTCGCTGGGCCCGGCCCGGCACCCGCAGGCCTTGGCAGACTGGATGCGTGCCCCAGACTGTGCTGCTCGCCGAAGACGACCGTGCCATCCGCCATGCCCTGGAGCGTGCCCTGACACTGGAGGGGTACGAGGTGACGGCGGTCGCCGACGGCGTCGAGGCCCTGGCGCAGGCGCACCGGACCCCACCGGACGTCCTCGTGCTCGACGTGATGATGCCGGGCATCGACGGCCTGCAGGTCTGCCGGGTGCTGCGCGCCGAGGGCGACCGCACCCCGATCCTCATGCTGACCGCGCTCGTGGAGACCGCCGACCGCATCGCCGGCCTGGACGCCGGCGCCGACGACTACGTGGTCAAGCCGTTCGACGTGGAAGAGGTCTTCGCCCGGCTGCGGGCCCTGCTGCGCCGCACCAGCACGGTGCCGGTCGGCGGCGCAAGCCCGGAGGGCGCCGTCCGGGCCGACGCCCAGGTGTCCGACCGGCAGCTGGAGGCCGCCGGCCTCCGCATGGACCTGCAGGCCCGCCGGGCCTGGCGCGGCGGGCGCGAGCTGGAACTGACGCGCACCGAGTTCGAGCTGCTGGAACTGCTCGTGCGCAACGCGGGCATCGTGCTCGACCACGCGACGATCTACGACCGGATCTGGGGCTACGACTTCGGGCCCGGCTCCAAGAACCTCGCCGTCTACGTCGGCTATCTGCGCCGCAAGCTGGACGAGCCCGGCGCCCCTCAGCTGATCCACACCGTGCGGGGCGTGGGTTACGTGCTGCGGGAGGACTGAGTGGGCCGCCCGCGGCGGCCACCGGCCCTGCGCCGGCCCAAGCTCGTCTCCCTGCGCACCACCTTCGCCGTGTCCTTCGCGGCCGTCACCGCCGCCGTCACGATCCTCGTCGGCATCCTGTCCTACGGCTCCGCCGCCCGGATGGTCCGCGTCGACCAGCAGTCGGTGTTCACGCAGGTCGTGCAGGACGTCCAGGACGAGGTACGGCAGCACGAGATGGGTCCGGAGGACTTCTCCTCCTCCCGCCCTGGGCACGACCTGGTCCGCCCCGCCCGCACCGATGTACAGGTGCTCGGCGCGCAGGGGCAGATCGTCGACCACGGCAGCCCGGTGCTGCCCGTCACCTCCCACGACAGGGCCATGGCCGTCGCGCGGTCGGCCGGGAAGGTCGTCCAGCACAAGGACGTACGCGTCGACGAGGACCTGTTCCGCATCGCCACCGTCTCGCTCGGTGACGGGCGGGGCGCGGTCCAGGTCGCGCAGGAGTTCAGCGACACCGAGGACCTGCTGCGGGCGCTGCAGCAGCGCACGCTGATCCTGATGGCGGCGGTCGTGGTCGCCGCCGGGCTGTTCGGGTGGTGGCTGGCCCGGCGGATCACCCGGCGGCTGGTGATCCTGACGTCCGCCGCGGAGAACGTGGCCCGCACCCGGCAGCTGGGCATCCAGGTGCCGGTCGCGGGCCTGGACGAGGTGGGGCGGCTCGGGCGTGCCTTCGACCGCATGCTGGGCCGGCTCGCCCAGTCCGAGGAGGACCAGCGGCGGCTCGTCCAGGACGCGGGGCACGAACTGCGTACGCCGCTGACCTCCCTCCGTACCAACATCTCGCTCCTGAGGCGCATCGACGAACTCCCGCCCGCCACCCGCGAGGACCTCGTCGCCGACCTCACCCAGGAGGCCCGGGAACTGACCGATCTGGTCAACGAGCTGGTCGACCTCGCCGCCGGGCAGTCCGACGCCGAGCCGCCGCAGCGGGTGGACCTCGCCGACATCGCCGAGGACGTGGTGGGGCTGGCCAGACGGCGTACCGGCCGGGAGATCGCGCTGCGTACGAGCGGTGACACGACGACCGACGGACGGCCCGGGATGCTCCAGCGGGCACTGTCCAACCTGGTCGAGAACGCGGCCAAGTTCGACCGGGACGGCAAGGCGCCGATCGAGGTCGCCGTCACCGGGCCGGCGCGGCCGGGTACCGTGCGCGTGGAGGTGCGGGACCGGGGGCCCGGGATCGCCGACGGCGACCTCATCCGCATCTTCGACCGCTTCTACCGGGCCGCCGATGCGCGGTCCCTGCCGGGGTCCGGCCTCGGGCTCTCCATCGTGCGCGAGGTGGCCATGGCGCACGGCGGAGCACCGTTCGCCTTCCGGCGGGAGGGCGGCGGGGCGGTCATCGGGTTCACGGTGGGCGGCGGGTTCACGGGGAGCGGTGGGTTCGCGGGGAGTGGTGGCAGTGGGCGCGTCGGGGACGGCTGAGGGCGGTCCGGGACATGTGCTGTGGGCGGCACAGGTCCGGGCGGACGGTGCGTACGGGGACGGGGTGCGGGTCTTTCGGCGTGGATCGGCGTGCGCCGTGGCCGCGCCCGGGCTTTCCGGGCGGGACCGGATCGCCGTGGCGGGGGCGGCGCAGGACGCGGTGCCGCTCGTACGGGAGGTGTGGGCGGAGGTCGGGCCCGCGTATCGGCCCTTCGGGCGGGCGGAGTTGATCGACGCGGTGGTGCGGGCGGTGCCTGGGCTCGAGTACGGGGGGCCGCCGTTCTGGTGGATGGAGACGGCGCAGCGGCCAGGGGCGGCTACCCGCGCGCAGTGGCTGGACGGGGGTGCGGAGGCCGAGGCGGTGCCGCTGTTCGAGCGGTACTTCCCGGAGTCGTACGCCCAGCCGGGGCGGCCCGGAGTGCGCCGGTGGGCCGGCGTGCACGGCGAGGCGGCGGCCGGTGAGCGGGGGTTGCCGGCGGTGGCGGCGGATGCGTGGTCCGGTGCGGGGTGCGGGTTCGTGGCGGGGGTGTTGACACATCCGGCCGCGCGGGGGCGGGGGTTGGGTGTCGCCGTGTCCCGGTTCGTGGTCGACGCGCTGGTACGGGAGTTCGGGCGGGCCGCGCTGATGGTGGACGTGGAGAACGGGGCGGCCGTCGCCGCGTACGAGCGGGTCGGGATGCGGAGGGTGCCGTTCCGAGCCGCCTCCGCTTCGCCTGCGGCGTAGGGGGTTCCCGCCCGGACCACGCGGGCGGGCTGTGCGGCTGTGTCGTCGGCGGGTGCGGGCGGCCCGCGTGTCCCAGCGGTCCCAGGAGGAGGACGACGTGGTGGAGTTCCGCAGCCGTACCGCGTCGACGAGGCTCACACCGGGATCGATGTCGCCGTCCTTCCACTCGGGGTCGCTGGTGACGGTGTCACGGACCGGCGGGACGAAGCCGGCCGCGCCGGTCACCGCTTCCCCCGCAGAGCTCGCACGACCTCGGCCACGGCACCGAGAATCGACGCGCGATCCTTCGACTCGGCTCCGTGGAGCGCGGACCGGACCAGCAGGACGGCGGCGCAGCTGACGATCAGGAGGGTGAGGAGGCCGCAGACGGCGGCTACGAGGAGAGGGTCCATCGGGGAGCCTTTCGGCGCACTGGGCGGTGGGGCCAACGCCGACGACCATGCCTGACGGGGCCGGGCCCAGGCGTGGACGGATCTGGTCGATTCCGGGTGACGTCCCAGGTCAACCCGGTAATGTGCGACTTCGCGAGTCGTACGAGTCGTACGACTCGGGTGTCCTGGCCCGTGCGAGGGGCGAGCTCGGAGGGGGAGGCGGGCGCGATGGTGGGGCCGCTGCGGTACGAGGACTGCCTGAAGAAGCTGTACAAGGCGGCCGGAGAGCCGGCTTCGCACGGCCTGAGCCACGAGATAGCCACGAGATACAGGCTGAGAGTCCCCACCACGACGATCGACGGATGGCTCGCGTGCAAGGTCATCCCCCGTCATCCGGAGCGACGGCGCGCGTTCCTCAGGACACTGGAGTCCTTCGCGCGGGCACGGACCGGAAACCGCTGGAACGTCCTCAGGGACGAGGACTGGGACCGCCTCGTGGAGGAGGCACAGGAACGGCGGCGCCAGACCCGATCGACCGGGACCGGTGCCGGCGCCGTGCCGTCACCGCAGTTCAGCGCCTTCCAGCAGATCTGGCGGGACGACGTGGAGGGATCGGAGGCCTGGAAGCTCGTCGCGCCCGGGTACGCGGCTCGGGCCGGAGTGCTCAGGAAGCAGGCCGGGGACGTCGCGGAGCGGCTCGCGGAACTGTACGACGAGAAAAGGGACTTACTCGCGCAGGACCCCTGGCACGACCCCGAACTGGGCCGGCGCACGGTTCGTTGGCTCAACATACGGCTGACCGACATCAAAGACCGCCTGCAGACGGAGTCGTTGACCGCGGTCGAGGCCACTTTGCTCGCGCTGCTGCCGTTCCTGTACCAGGTGCAGAACGCGTGGACGGTCGCCATGCTCTGCCACGTCGACCCGATCGACCTCGACGAGCAGGCGAAGGGAGGCCCGGAGCGCCGGAGCTACAACCGCCTGCTGCACAACCACAAGCGGCTCGTCCGTCAGGCGAACCTCGGGAACACGCTGCCGGACCGGGACGACGGGCGCGCGGAGGTCGGCTGGTGGCTGTTCCACCAGTGGGTGAAGCCGCAGGTGGGGGAGCCGGGACGGCTCGACGACGTGCTGGACGCCCTCAGCCCGGTCGGGCCCGGGATCGCCACCGTACTGGACCAGCCGTGGCTCCCCCGGCTGCTGTCCTGCGCGCACCTGGGACCACGCAAGCTGTTCGGCAGGAAATCCGAGGGGCTGCTGCAAGAGGACGCGCCCTACGTGGACTTCGACGGCCGTGACTCGCAGAAGCTCAGGGAACGTCTGGTGGGGCCGCTGTTCGCGATCGCCCACGCCATGGCGATCGACGCAACGGATCTGCAGTCCGCCGTCGTCAAGCACGTGGGCATTCCGGAAGCACTCGACCCGAGACAGTTGCTCAGAAGGCTGAACAAGGCGGCCTGGAAACCGGTCGGGGACACCCTCGCCCTCCACGCCGACTGCGACCACCCCGCCGCCGTGGCAGCGCTGACCGAACACGCCCAGCACGTGGACGCCCTGCTGCGCGAGGCCCGCCGCACCCGGCCGACCGAGGAGATCGGGGCCCTGCCGGTGTACGCCCACGCCGACGGGGTGCGCGAGGTGGACGAGACGGGGGAGCCCCGGCAGGCCGGTGAGGTCATCCGGTTCCGGCTGGACGAGGAACGGATCCAGGAACTCCTCATGGGGGAGAACCTGTACCGCGACCGCAGCCTCGCCATCCGGGAGCTGTACCAGAACGCGCTGGACGCCTGCCGGTACCGCCGTGCCTCCCGGCTCATGCGGGACGGGCAGGACACGTTCCCGTGGAAGATCACCTTCGAGCAGGGGTACGACCCGGTCGAGGAGCGGCACTACCTCGAGTGCGTGGACAACGGCATCGGCATGGACGAGACCGTGCTGGCCGAGGTGTTCTCCCGGGCCGGGGTGCGGTTCAGCGATCACGCCCGTTTCCAGGACATGCCATGGCAGACGGAAGGCGCGGAGGGTGACGGATCCACTGTCCGTGCCAACAGCCGGTTCGGCATCGGGGTGCTCAGCTACTTCATGCTCGCCGACGAGATCCGGGTCACGACCTGTCCGGAGCACACCGGTGACGGCCGGCCCGAGGAGCTGACGGTGCTGATCACCGGGCCGGGCCACTACTTCCGGGTACGGCGGACCGGGAAGTGGGGAAGGGTCGGCACCAGGGTCCGCCTCTACCTCCGGGACGGAGACAACGCGCCGTCCTGTGTCCGGGAGTTGCGCAGGCTGCTGGGGATCGCGGAGGTCGCGACCGAGGCACGGCACGGGACGACGCAGAGCGCGTCGTGGGCCCCCGGTGAACTGCAGCCGAGGGAGCCCACCGGAGGCCGGTCCGACGGCTTCGTCGCCCACGGGCGCAAAGTCTCCTGGCCCGAGGGCGACGAGCGCGTCGACGGCCAGGTCGTCTGGTGCGAGCACGGGGGCGGTGTCCTCGCCGACGGCATCTTCATCGAGCCCCGGGTACGGCGCGGGGTGCTGGCCGGGCCGCAGGAGGGCGGACGTCTGCGCGGGGTCGTGGTGAACCTGACGGGGAAGAGCCGGCCAAGGGACCTGTCCGTGGACCGTGCGGAGATCCTGGACCCGGACGTCGACAAGGTGGTCGAGGGGTTGATCAGGGCCGCCCTGCCCGCTCTCCTCGCCGCCGATCCACCCCTGCTGACGGGCGAATGGCTGGCGGATGTGGCCCGGCACAGCCCCCGCCTCGCGGACATCGTGACCGAGGCGGCGGGCGAGGCGGGCATCGTCCTCGACGTCCACGGCCACCCCGCGCCGGTGGCGACGGTGGGCTTCTTCCCGCCCGACGCCACCCTCGTCCACTGCGCGGACGTGGACGAGGAGTGGTCCCGACCGGCCCAGGTCGCCGGCCAGTCCCCCGACGACGCCTCCTTGCTGTGGCGATTGATCGCTCACCGGCCGAACGCCGAACTCGACGCATTGACCGGTGTCGTTCCGGAACTGTCCCGGGTCCAGGCAGTGCTGCCGGCGCGGCCCTCGGACGTGTGGATGCGTTCCAAGGCCTCCAGAACGGGCACCCTGCGGGAGTGGATCAAGCCGACGCGGGAGGAGGAGCCCGTACATCCGGGGCACGTCCTGTCGGTGGCTATGACCTGCGGGGTGTCGTACGACGACGCGCTGGCCCGCATGGCGCAGCTCGGCCTGCCCGTGCCGGAGCGGCCCCGTGGCGAGGTGGCCGTCGACGCCACGACGCTCGCGTTGTCGGACCGGCAACTTCGCGGCACGGACGAGAACTTCGTCTCCGAGCGCTGGCTTCGTGCCGGGGTCCCGGTACCGCCGGGGCACTTCGTCAAGGCACACCTCGTGCTGAACATCGGCATCGATGAGGCGCTCGACCGGATGAGGGCGTTGTGCTTCCCCGTGCCGGCGCAGAACATGCGGACCGAGACGCCCGAGGACTGGGTGGTACGGCTGCTCAGCCATCGTCTGGACGGCTCGGCCCCCTGGCTCGAACCTGCCGAGCCGGTCCTCGCGGGCCAGGTCGTGCTGGCCATGCATGACCTGGACCGCTCCCTGGACGAGATCGTCGGGCGGCTGGGCGATTACGGGCTGCGTGCCGAGACGGGCTGCCTGGACGAGCGGTCGGCGCGGGAGTTGCTGCGACTGAGTGCCGACTGGGGCTGGCACGGCTCGGTGCTACGGCTCCTCGACATCCACACGGATGTGCCTCCCCGCGCCCTGGCCCAGGCGTCCCTGCGTTCCGGCATTCCGCTGTCCGACATCGCACGGCGACTGGGAGAGCTGGGATTCTCCACCGGGTGCCTGCCCGACTCCGTTGCGGATACGGATCCGGTGCTCCTGGACATCCCCCAGTACCTCCGTCGCGAGCGTGAGATCTCCCTGGTGGGGCTGGTGCAGCGGGCCGCCGAGAGCGGGTTGCGGCCGAGGGAGGCGGCTGAACGCCTGCGCGCCTACGGGCTGCTGCCGCAGTACGTCACGCTTCCTGAACACATGGCGCCGGAGGACGGGGAAGTGTTCAACGGTGTCTACAGCGTGCTGCCGTACGGTGAGGACGACCTGACCACGGACACGGTGCCCATGCTGGCGATAGTGCGGACCGCCAGTTCCGTCCGTCTGTCACCCCAGGCCGTCATCGACTGCCTGCACCGCTACGGCGTGCGTACCTCACACGCCACGGCACCGACGAAAGCGAGCAGGTACGACGGGGATCTGGTCAGTCTCAAGCCGAACGGCTATCTCGACTGGGACAGACCGGTCCCGCTGTTCCACCTCGTCACCGCCCCGTCCTCGCTCCTGATCGAGCGGGAGGACATCATCGGCCGCCTGGCCGAGTTGGGTCTGGACGTGCCCGCGTACGAACTGGACAGTCTGAGCGAGACCGATCTGAGCCTGTGCCGGGAGGGCTTCGGGTCGGGCCACGAGGAACTGCCCCTCGCGCTGTACAGCCCGATCGAGGACTTCCTGCACATCGCCCGCAACGCCCGGCTCCCGTTCGAAGACCTCCTTGCCTCCCTGACCCGCCTGGGCGTGGACCTGGAGCAAGTGGCCGAAGCGGTCCGGACCGCCCTCCCCGATGTCCCCGGTCTGGTCATGGCGCCGGAGGCCGGCCCGACCGCCGTGACCGACCGCCCGTCCCCGGTAGCGTGACAAAGCCCTGCGCCCGGGCGCTCGCCACGCCGGTTACCGGGATGTCGCCGCTCGTCCGTCAGCCGTCGGTACGGCGGCGGGAGGCCGCCAGCAGCCAGGCCAGGTTGCCCACCGCCGCCCCGGCCGCCACCACGGCCACGATCACCCCGCCGGTCGCGAGGCCGTCGCTGAACAGATGCGGGCGCCGGTCGAGGCTGTGCAGCCCGAAGCCGCACAGCTCGTACACGCCGACGGCGGCGATCACGACGCTGACGACCAGCACGGTCAGGGTCGGCGCGAGGCTGCGGACACCGACCTCCCCGCTGGGTCCGGTTTCCGTGTCCTGCATGATTCCCCCGTTGAACAGACGTATGGCCGTTGGCGGTTGGGAACCTACATTACGTAGGGTCGGTTAGGGTCGACGCCGTGCGGATCTACATCAGCGTGGACATGGAAGGCGTGACCGGGCTCGTCGACGCCGAGGACGTCCAGCCGGGCGGCCGGGACTACGAGCGGGGCCGCTCCATGATGGCCGAGGACGTGAACGCGGCCGTGCGCGGCGCACTGACGGCCGGTGCGGCCGATGTCCTCGTCAACGACGCCCACGGCCCGATGCGCAACCTGCTCCCCGAGGCGCTGCACCCGGCGGCCCGCCTGGTACGCGGCAAGCCCAAGCAGATGGGCATGCTGGAGGGGCTGACCGGGGAGTACGACGCCGCGCTGTGCGTCGGCTACCACTCCCGCGCCGGTGCCCTGGGCGTGCTCAGCCACAGCTTCATGGGCCATGAGATCGAGGACATGTGGCTGGACGGCCGCCCGGTCGGTGAGATCGGCCTCGCCCATGCCACGGCGGCGGCGCTGGGCGTGCCCGTCGTGGCCCTCACGGGTGACGACGCGGCGTGCGCGGAGATGACGGCCTGGGACGCGTCGGTCGCCTCCGTCCCCGTGAAGTACGCCCACGACCGGTTCGCGGCCGAGCTGCGCCCGGAGGCGGAGGCGCGCAAGGCCATCGAGGAGACGGTCGCGCGGGCGCTGACCCCGCTCCCGCGCCGCCCCGCGGTGTCCGAGGCCGAGGCCACCCTCACCGTCCGCTGGCAGTCCGCCTCGGTCGCCGCCACGCTCCTCGGCATCCCCGGCGTCACGGCCGACGACAGCCGCACGGTCCGCGCGACCGGCCGACTCCCTTCTCTGTACCGCCAGTTCGGCGTGTGGATGCGGGTGGCGGCCTCGCTCGGCCATCAGGCGCCGTACTGCTAGCGGGTACTGGCGCGGCGCCGGGGTCCCTGACCGCCGAGCGCCGTACCGTCGGGGTCCGCGGTCGGTCCGCCGGCCGCCGAGCGTGCGCCGCCGGTGGCGTGGCCGCTGAGCGCCGCTGTGTCTCTGAGGGCGGGTGCCGAGGGGCCGTCGGTCATTCCGCTGTGGCCCGGGCGGTGCGGCGTGGGCGGGCCACGAGCGAACTCGCGACACCGGGACCCGATCAGCACATCACGGTCGTCCACCACGGCGAGGTCCCGTCGGCCCGAGCCGGACCGCGGGGCCGCCCCGGACGGTCCCGTGCCGGTGAACGTGCCGGGAAGGCCGAGCAGGGCGCCGAGGTCCGTCCGGGCCTCGCGTCCGGAGCGGTCCGTGACCCGTGGGTGTGCGCGGTCCCGCGGGCGTCAGTCGGCGAGCAGGCCGACGTACATCGTCCGGTGCAGCGTCTCGACGTGCTGCCGGGCGACCGCCCCGGCCGCAGCGGCGTCCCGGTCCCGCAGCGCCCGGACGAGTGCGCGGTGCTCGGCGTTGGACCGGCGCAGGGCGTCCATCGGGTAGGGCAGGTAGTACTGGTACAGCTCGCGCAGGACCGCGCCGTACGGTCCGTCGGCGGAGGTGACGCCGGTTGCCGCCGCCACGGCCAGGTGGAACCGCTCGTCGAGGCCGTGGAACTCGGCCCAGCTCGCCGTCCCGTCCATGGTGTCCACGAGCTGCTCGAGTTCCGCCAGGGCCGTCTCGTCGGCGTGTCCCGCGGCCAGGTGGGCGATGCCGCACTCCAGGACCAGCCGGTGGTCGATCAGCCGGCGTACGGCGGCCGCGTCCGAGCGGTAAGCGGTGGTCGCCCCGATGACGCCCTTGGCGGGCTGCTCGGCGACCAGGGTCCCGCCGTTCCGTCCGCGGCGGCGCTCCAGTACACCGTCCTCGCACAGGGAGACCAGGGCGCGCCGGGCGGTGATCTCGCTGACGCCGAGCGCGGCGGCGATCCGGTCGGTGCCGGGCAGGCGCTCGCCGGGGGTGAGCAGGCCGAGGTCCACGGCGAGGGCGATGCGGGCGCGCACGGCCTCCAGTGCGGACAGCCGCCGGATGCCGCTCAGCTCGGGCGCGTCGAGCCCTGCGGTCGGTGGGGCGGCATCGGGAAGGCCAGGCATGGCGCCACCTTAACCAGCGGGACGGCGGCCACCCCCTAAAACTGATCAGGATGAGCACTCTTGTTTAAGTGCTCATCCTGACCTATTTTCGACGCCATGCCCCGTGCACTTCCCCTGGCCCTCGGTCAGCTGGCCCCCCACCCGGCCGGCGACCCGCTGTCCGCCTTCACCGCCGAGGTCGAGCGGATGCTCCGGCAGGCGCCCGGGACCCGGATGGCCGTCTTCCCGGAACTCCACCTGTGCGGGACGGCCGGCCCGCCCGCCGAGAACGCGAGCCGGTTGCGGGAGGCCGCCCAGCCGCTGGACGGCCCCCGCGTCAGGGAGCTGGCGGCACTCGCCGGTGACCTGGGCATCTGGCTGCTGCCCGGCACGGTCTGCGAACAGGGCCCGAACGGCGAGCTGTTCAACACCGCGCTCGCCTTCTCGCCCGAGGGCCGCCTGGTGGCGTCGTACCGCAAGGTCTTCCCGTGGCGCCCCACCGAGCCGTACGACCCCGGTGACCGCTTCGTCGTCTTCGACGTGCCCGGCACCGGCCGGATCGGCTTCGCCGTCTGCTACGACGCCTGGTTCCCGGAGGTCGCCCGGCACCTGGCGTGGCAGGGCGCCGAGGTCATCGTCAACCCGGTGATGACGACGACGCCCGACCGCGAGCAGGAACTGGTCCTGGCCCGCGCCAACGCCATCGCCAACCAGGTCTTCGTCGTCAGCGTGAACACGGCGGGCCCCACCGGCACCGGCCACAGCCTGGTGGTGGACCCCGAGGGCCGTGTGCGCACGGAGGCGGCGTCCGCGGACCCGGCCGTCCTGACCGACGTCCTCGACCTGGACGAGGTCACCCGCGTACGGGCGCACGGCACCGCCGGCGTCACCCGCATGTGGGACCACTTCACCGACACCGACCGCCCCATAGAGCTGCCGCTGTACGGCGGCCGCATCGATCCCCGCCGCTGGCGCCCCGCCCCGTCCCCCGGAGCCCGCTCATGAACACCCCTGCCCCCGCCCTGGCCCGGACCCTGACCCTGAGATCGGTCGTCCTGTTCGGCCTGGCGTACATGACCCCGATGATCGTGCTCGGCACCTTCGGCGTGGTCGCCGACGAGACCGCGGGCGCGGTGCCCACCGCCTACCTCCTCGCCCTCCTCGCCATGCTGTTCACCGCCCACAGCTACGGCCGGATGGCCGCCGCCCACCCCGTGGCCGGCTCCGCCTACACCTACGTCCGGCGGGCCGTCGACTCCCGCGCCGGCTTCCTCGTCGGCTGGGCCACGCTGCTCGACTACGTCTTCCTGCCGATGGTGATCTGGCTGATCGGCGGCGCCTACCTGCACGCCCGGTTCCCCGGCGTTCCGTCCTGGGTGTGGATCACCGCGTTCATCGCCGTGACGACCGCGCTGAACGTGCGGGGCATCAAGACCGCCGAACGCGTCAACGACCTGCTCATGGTCTTCCAGATCCTGGTCATCGGCATCTTCGTGCTGCTGTCCCTGCGGCATGTCGTGGCGGCCGACGGGGCCGCCGCCCTGGCGAGCACCACCCCCTTCACCGGCGGCGCCACGACCGCGGCGGGCATCTCCGCCGGCGCCGCGCTCGCCGCCTACTCCTTCCTCGGCTTCGACGCGGTCACCACGCTCACCGAGGAGACCGTGGAACCCGAGCGGACCATGCCCCGGGCGATCCTGCTGACCGCCCTGATCGGCGGCGCGGTCTTCGTCGCGGTCGCCTACACCACCCAGCTCGCCCACCCCGGCGCCCACTTCGCCGACACCGGATCGGCCGCCTTCGAGATCGCCCGGACCATCGGCGGTGACCTGTTCTCCTCGGTCTTCCTCGCGGGGCTGGTCGTCGCGCAGGCCGCATCCGGCATCGCCGCGCAGGCCAGCGCCTCCCGGCTGATGTACGCGATGGGCCGCGACTCGGTTCTGCCGCCCCGGATCTTCGGCCACATCCACCCGCGGTTCCGCACCCCGGTCCGCAACGTGCTCCTCACGGGCGCGATCGGCCTCATAGCCCTGCGCATGGACGTCGCCACCTCGACGTCCTTCATCAACTTCGGCGCCTTCACGGCCTTCACCTTCGTCAACGTCAGCGTCATCGCCACGTACGTCCGGGAGCGCCGGCGCGGCGCACACCCCGGTGTCCTGCCGTACGTCGTGGCCCCGGCGATCGGCGCCGCGGTCGACCTCTGGCTGCTCGCCCACCTCGACGGCAGGGCCCTGACACTGGGCCTGATCTGGCTCGCGCTCGGCGTCTGCTACCTGGCCTGGCTCACCCGCCTGTTCCGCACGCCGCCGCCGGAGCTGGCCATGACCGAGGACGAGCGGCAGCCGGAGACCGTGTGACCGGCATCAACTCCTCTGGAGGGGAAGAAAACAGGCAACTTCCTGGCTGGGTTTGCTGGGCAGGTCGATTTCGGCCCAGCAGCGCTTGCCGGCCTCGGTCGGTTCGGCGTGGTACCGGTCGGCGAGAGCGGCGACGAGGAACAGGCCCCGGCCGCCCTCGCTGTCCGCGTCGGGCAGAGCCGGCTGGGGCAGCACCGGGCTCGCGTCGCAGACCTCGATCCGCAGAACGGTCCCGTCGAGACAGACCGCGAGTGAGACCGATGTGGTGCCGGAGTACTGGACCGCGTTGGTGACGAGCTCGCTGACCAGCAGCTTGGCCGTGTGCACCACCTCGGTGCCCAGTCCCGCGTCCCAGCCCGCTATCGCGCTCACGGCCTGGTGCCGGGCCGCGGTTGCTGCGGCGGGTGTCGCGGGTAGGGAAAGAGTGAGCTGGCGCACTTCCATGAACGGCCTCCCGGTGTAGGTGCGGCCACACCAAGCAACCAGCCCGTCGCCGTGAGTGGTGAGCCCTGACGCGGGCGCTGCATGACTTATGCAGGAGCCGCATCACCGCCAACTACGCCTGACCTATGCTCGATTGAGCAGGCAAGATCAGCGACGGCGGAAGGAGCCGTGGCAGATGGCCGACGCGCATGGGGAAGCGAGACGGATCGGAGAACGGATCCGTCGGGCGCGGGTGTTACAGCGGCGTTCACAGCATGACGTGGCCGCAGCGCTCGGGTATCACCAGTCCAAGGTGAGCCGCCTGGAGAGCGGTCGTGGCACGGAGGACATTCGTGTACTACGCGCCGTCGCGCAGGAATTGAACATCCCGCCTCACGAGTTGGGCCTCGCCCCAGCTCAGCACGTGTCCGCCACCGATCAAGAAGCTGACGACATGCACCGCCGCACCTTCCTCGCCGCGAGCATCGCAGCGCTCGCGGCCCAGGCCGGCTCTACGGCCTCGCACACCGCCCTCGTCCAGGCACTCCTGCCCGGCCCCGGCCCTACGGGCACCGGTGGTCCACAGGACACGACTGTCCTGTATGAACGCGTCGGATCAGCACTGAGGCTTTTCCACACCTGCCACTACACAGAGCTGGAGCGCACCCTCCCGGGCCTGATCGCCGACCTGCGACTGGCGGCCGGTGATGCGACGGACAGAGATACAGTGTCCCGGCTCCTGGCCACGGCGTACCAGACGGCGACGAGCCTGCTGCTCAAGCAGCACGACCAGGGCAACGCATGGCTCGCCGTCGGCCGGGCGATGGCAGAAGCCGAACGCTCAGGCGACCCGGTCGTCCTCGCCTCCAGCGTCCGTGTCCAGGCCCACGTCCTGGTCCGCGAGAAGCACGCCACTGAGGCCGTCACCCTGGTCCGGCACACCGCGGACCAGCTCACCGGATCCTACGACCGGCGTTCATCGAAGTACCTCGCCGCCGTCGGACTGCTGCTCCTGCGCGGTGTGACCGCGGCCAGCAGTCGCGGTGACCGCGCGGCCACGAAGGAATTCCTCACCGAGGCGAAAGAAGTCTCGCGTTACGTCACTCTCGACCGGCCCGACGCCTGGGCCACCTTCAGCCCGACCAATGTCGCCCTGCACGAGCTGAGCGCACTGGTGGCTTTTGGGGACGCTGGCCTCGCCCTCCAGGCGGCCCGGCCCCTCATGCGCCGGCACATCCCGGTTCCGGAACGCCGGGTCGCACTATGGGTCGAGGCGGCCCGCGCCTACAGCCAGCAGGGCCGCCTCGCCGACGGCTACCAAGCCCTGAGGATCGCCGAGACCTGCGCCGCCCAGGACATCCGCCGCCCCGACGTCCGCAACCTGGTCGCCGACATGGCCGCCCGCGACCGCCGACGTACCCTGCCGGAACTGCACCGCTTCAGCCGCCAACTGGGAGTCCCCGCGTGACCGAACCGACCGCCACGGACAAGAAGCCCTTCCTGTACGTCGTCGTCTGCGCGGCTGGCGTTGCCCGAGACGTCGGCAAGCTGATCACCGCTGCGCAGGAGGCGAACTGGGACGTCGGTGTCATCGCCACGCCGCAGGGCCTCGGCTTCATCGACGCCCAGGCGGTCGAGGCACAGACCGGCTACCCGATCCGATCCGCCTGGCGCTCGCCGGGGGACCCTCGCCCACTGCCCCCCGCAGACGCCATTGCGGTCGCCCCGGCCACCTTCAACACGATCAATAAGTGGGCCACCGGGATATCCGACACCCTTGCCCTGGGCATCCTGTGCGAGGCATACGGCATGGGCATCCCAACCGTGGCACTGCCCTACCTGAACTCAGCCCAGGCCGCTCACCCGGCCTACGAGCAGAACCTGGAGCGGTTGCGGGAGATGGGCGTCATGATCGGCTCGTGCGAACCGCACAAGCCGAGGGTCGGCGGCGGGGCGGACCGGTTCCGCTGGGAGGAAGCTTTGGACCTGCTGGAGCCCAGGCCCGCTGGCTGACTCCGAGGTGGCGGGCCGGTCAGGAGCCGGGCAGTAGCGCCAGGACCGTGGACTGGACAAGCTGGGCGGCGGCGACGAGGTTGGGGAAACCGCCGCAGCGTTCGACGAGGTTCTGGATCATGTAGCGCAGGGTGCCGGGATCGCGTTCGGGTTCATCGAGGCGCGGGGTGATCATGTCCAGGTCGCGCAGGGCGGCGTCCACTTCGGGGTACTGGCCGCGCAGTCTTTCCAGGCGCCGCCGGAGGTCCTCGATGCTTTCGCGGGCTTTGTCGACGGCTTCGTTGGTGATGTTGTTGGTCTGGGTGGCGTTCTGGGAGAACGGCGCGGCTTGGGCCGGCCCTGTCATGTGACCGGTGTTGATGATGCCGAAGTTGGGACCGCTCGGGACCGGGTCGGACTGGCGTCGGATGGCCATGGGGACTCCTGGCGGGCTTGTGGGTCAGTTCGTCATGGAGGGGTTCACGGAGAACGGCGTGGCCTGTACGGGGCCGGACATGGTGCCGCCGTTCATGACGCCGAAGTTGTAGATCGCGGTGGCCTGTTGCTGGTAGGCGGCGATATCGACGTTGTGGTCGCGCAGGAAGATCTCGGTGGAGTCGAAGACGCGGCGCTGCATCATCTGCACGTAGTAGCGGGCGTCGTCGTTCGTGTGCATGTCCTCGATCCAGCGGACGCTGTAGACCTCGCGAAGGCTGACCGGTCCGCTGCCGAGATCGAGTTCGGGGCGCCTGCGCGGCTTGCGGCGTACGAGCCGGTCGAGTCCGGCGTAGACATCAGCGAGAGCGTTGAACGCTGTGCGGCCTAGCCACCTGATGCTGCGCAGGTCGGCCGGCTTGAGGCCGGCCACCTTCGGGTTGAGTGGCCCCATGATGTGCGGGCGGACGGTGACGCGCAGGAAGCCGCCCTCATAAGCGAAGTGGACGAGTATGGCCGCGATGAGGTCGCCGTTCCAGGCGGTGACCCTGGCCCAGATGTAACGGCGGGCGATCTCCTCGGCGGGCTTGTCGCCAAAGCTGTCCACGGCGAGGGTCTGCAGGCTGCGCCATGTGTCGTCGTCGATCTGGTCCCACCGTTTGTAGTGGATGCCGGCGATCCCGATCACCTCCATGCGCGGAACGGGGTGATCACGGTGATGAGCGGGCGCCGGGTCGTCCAGGCGGCGCGCGACATAGGCATGCAACTGGGCGACGGTGAAGTGCTTCAGCGGCTTGCGGGCCACCGGCTTGTTGTGCTTGGCCAGCGCCTCCAGGACGGCCTTGGCCACCTCGGCCATGTCCGGTTGGCTTGGGCTTTGCGCCGGTGAGCCGATTCCTGGTGGCAGCGCGGTGGTGTCGTTTTCCTCGTCCTGGCCTTCGGGGGCGGGCTCGACGTCGATGCCGATGACCGCCTCGTGCCATGCCTGAAGACCTGCCCCGAGGAACCGGTGTCGGTCACCGCCCGGACGACGCTCGTAGAGGTACGGCAGGGCGTGAGCCTGCACGGCCGGCGCGGGCGCGTGCAGTTCTCCGGCAAGTAGGGCGTTGAACCGCACCTGCGCCAGGCAGCGCTCGACCAGATAGACGGCCCACACGCCCGCCAACAGGACCAGTGCCGCCCAGCTCGCAGTCAGAGCGCCGGCGATCGTCGGCCAGACGACGAGCATGGTCACCGCAGCGATGCCTATTCGGCGTCTTCGCATGTGGCGGATGGCACGATCACTGGCGTGGACGACGGGTTCCTGATGGAACCCGTAGACCGGCGCCGGCCGCGCCGACTTCTTGATGCGGCGCCGGACCCAGACCGCGTAGTCCTCGCCCAGCACGACCGACGGAGGCTTCGGCTCGGGGGCGTCGGAGGGCTTCTCTTTCTCCGTCACAGGAAACACCCACCGCAGGCGTTTCCGCACGGCTGCCTTCAGCCTTATCCACAGGTCCGCCAGTTCGGCGCGCAGCACGGCCAGCCAGTCCGTGCGGGCGAAGGCGGCTGCACTCAATCGGCGGGTGACGCCCTCGGTGTATGCCCCGTGCCGGACTACTTCACCGGCAACGTCAGCAGTCCCCAGCGGTACTGCAGGTGCCGAAAAGACCGATTGGTGCTCCGTGAACGCCAACTCCCCACCCCCGTGTCCACCAGGCCAGCCGCGAAGACACCCCGGCAGGCACAGAGGGGCATCGTCCACGCGCGCGGCGAGTGTGGCCATACCGCAAACCCGTACAAGCCGCGCACAGAGGGGACCAGGTCGAACATTGACCGAAAGGCGCCTCTCGTCCGAAGTCGATCAGCGTGTGGTTCGGATACTCGGAGGCTTGGAGGTGGAGCAAACAGGTGGCGGCTCGATGAGGTCTGGTCAGCGCTGCCGAATCCGGGGTTCCTGCAAGGGTGGACCCAGCAGCGTGGCGAGCACTGGCTGCCTGCGCCCGCGGACCGGGGGCGTGGCGTTCGCCGAGGCGGCGGGCGCGCCAGGTCAGCGCCGGGCGGGACTGCGGGCGTCGTCCAGCGTGCGCTGGCTCAGGGCCCGGTTGAGGATCGCGGTCGCGTTGTGCCCGGTTGCTTCCGCCTCGGCGAGCACTGTGGCCAGGGCATCCCAGACGGAGTCGGCCAGGATGCGCTCTGCGTGCTCGGGGGCGGCCTGCTGAAGGTGGTGGGCGTACCGGCGCTTGGTCTGCGGGCGGGGCGCCCTGCCGGCGAGGCCGATCAGGACCGGTCCGGAGATCTGCGCGTACGCGTGGGCACATCGGCGCCCTCACCCGAATCCATGTGTTCTCAATGTGCCCCGGCCGCCTGACGGCCCCCTCCGGCACCAGCAGGAGCGAGACCCGGAAGCCCCGCCCAAATCCCACAAACCCCAGCTCAGGGCCACACCAGGCAATAAGGCTGGTGTCCCGCCTCATGCAGCCGGTGCGAGAAGTCCTGCCACTCGTGCAGCAGCTGGTAGACGTTGAACGCGTCCCGCGGGCCACCTCGGTCGGGGACCGTCGACCAGATGAAGGCGGCCGCGCCGACCGCCTCCTCGCCGATGCCGCGCAGGGGGTCGACGACCGTCGTGGGGAGTTTGACGACCGCGTAGTCGGGGTGCAGGACGACCAGTTCGAGGGGCGGCACCTTGTGCAGGGGCACGCCCTGGATGCCGGTCAGCACCATCGCGGCCATCGTCTCCGGCTTGATCTTGGTGAACATGCCGTTCATGCCCAGCTCGTCGCCGCCGAGTTCCTCGGGGCGCATCGAGATGGGGACGCGGGCCGCGGTCGCGCCGTCCGGCGCGCCGAAGTATTTGTACGTCACCCCCACCCGACCACCATTCCTGCTCCCCGCCCGGAGGCGGTCGACCCGGTGGTCGAGCCGGCGGTCGATCGGTCGGTCCAGCTGCTGCTCGATCTGCCGGTCGTACCGCTCGGGCTCACTCGGTACACCCTGTGCCTGACGTGCGTCAGTCTGACGTGTTTCGGCGGTCTCCTCCGCGTCGCGCCGGTGCCTTCCCCGCCGGGCACGTCGAGGACCCAGGTCATCAGTCCCCTCGCCCAGTCCGCCACCGCGATGCATATCTCCACCCGACTGCTTTTCTAGGACGCGTGGCCCCCGCCGCGCAACCCGATCATCGTGTCAGTGACCTCCCCCACGGCCGCCCGCCGAAACGTGCGGTGAAACAACAGTCCGCGGGGGAAAACTTCCCGGCCTCTGATCATTACGTGCGTATGAGCTGTGTGTATCAGGTCTCAGTCTCGCAGATGGTGGACCGCACCGCTTTGATCTTGAGGTCGTCCGCGGTCCGGACCGGGCGCGGCCTACCCTGAGGGGGTCACCATGCAACCGGAGTCCGAGAAGGCGGAGAAGTCGCACGTCATGAGTGCCCAGAGCGAAACGCCCTATCCGTACGAAGCGCCCGCGTCCCAGGCGCTCTTCGACCGTGCCTCCGCCGTCACGCCCGGCGGTGTGAACTCGCCGGTGCGCGCCTTCCGCGCCGTCGGCGGCACCCCGCGGTTCATGGTGTCCGGGAAGGGGGCCTACCTCACCGACGCCGACGGGCGCGAGTACGTCGATCTCGTGTGCTCCTGGGGCCCCATGATCCTCGGGCACTCCCACCCCGAGGTCATCGCCGCCGTCCAGGAGGCCGTCGCCTGCGGTACGTCCTTCGGCACGCCCGGTGAGGGCGAGGTCGCGCTCGCCGAGGAGATCGTCGCCCGGGTGGCGCCCGTCGAGCAGGTCCGGCTCGTCAGCAGCGGGACCGAGGCCACCATGTCGGCCATCCGGCTCGCCCGCGGGTTCACCCGGCGCGCCAAGGTGATCAAGTTCGCCGGGTGCTACCACGGGCACGTGGACTCGCTGCTCGCGGCGGCCGGCAGCGGTGTCGCGACCTTCGCGCTGCCCGACACCCCGGGCGTCACCGGTGCCCAGGCGGGCGACACGATCGTCCTGCCGTACAACGACCTGGAGGCCGTGCAGGAGGCCTTCCACCGGCACCCGGGCGAGATCGCG
Source organism: Streptomyces sp. NPDC048521 (assembly GCF_043199855.1). Taxonomy (NCBI): domain Bacteria; kingdom Bacillati; phylum Actinomycetota; class Actinomycetes; order Kitasatosporales; family Streptomycetaceae; genus Streptomyces; species Streptomyces sp. NPDC048521. Next base: position 275,363 of record NZ_JBICWR010000010.1, on the reverse strand, counting down.
TGCGTGATCACGGAGGCCTCGCCCGGCAACATGGGCGTAGTGCCGCCGGACCCCGGGTTCAACCAAGGGCTCAGGGACGCCTGTCACAAGAACGGCGCCCTCTACATCTCCGACGAGGTGATGACCGGGTTCCGCACCAGCAGGAGCGGCTGGTACGGCGTCGACGGGGTCACCCCCGACCTCATGACCTTCGGGAAGGTCATGGGCGGCGGCTTCCCCGCCGCCGCCTTCGGCGGGCGGGCCGACGTCATGGCCCACCTCGCGCCCGCCGGGCCCGTCTACCAGGCCGGCACCCTCTCCGGGAACCCGGTCGCCACGGCCGCCGGGCTCGCCCAGCTGCGGCTCCTCGACGACGCGGCCTACGAGAAGGTGGACGCCGTCTCGGCGCAGATCCAGTCCCTCGTCACCGAGGCGCTGACCAAGGAGGGCGTCGCGCACCGGCTGCAGACCGCCTCCAACATGTTCTCCGTGTTCTTCACCGACCGGCAGGTGCGGAACTACGAGGACGCCAAGCGGCAGGAGTCGTTCCGCTTCACCGCGTTCTTCCACTCGCTGCTGTCGAACGGCGTCTACCTGCCGCCGTCGTCCTTCGAGTCCTGGTTCGTGTCCACGGCCCATGACGAGCGGGCCATCCAGAAGATCGCCGACGCCCTTCCGGCGGCGGCCCGGGCGGCTGCGGAGGCCACCGCGTGAGCAACGGGAACAGCAGCAGCGGCAAGGACATCACCGTCGTCCACCTCATGCGGCACGGCGAGGTCGAGAACCCGGACGGCATCCTCTACGGGCGGCTGCCCGGCTACCACCTGTCCGAGCTGGGTCGGCAGATGGCCGACCGGGTCGCCGAGCACCTCGCCTCGCGGGACGTCACCTATGTCGTCGCCTCCCCGCTGGAGCGGGCGCAGGAGACCGCCACCCCGATCGCCAAGGCGCACGGCCTCGACCTGGACACCGACGAGCGGCTCATCGAGGCCGGCAACGTCTTCCAGGGCAAGACGTTCGGCGTCGGGGACGGCGCCCTGCGCAATCCGGACAACTGGAAGCACCTCGTCAACCCGTTCCGGCCGTCCTGGGGAGAGCCGTACATCGACCAGGTCGTGCGGATGATGGGCGCGCTGAACGCGGCCAAGGACCAGGCGCGCGGGCACGAGGCGGTCCTGGTCAGCCATCAGCTGCCGATCTGGATCGTGCGGTCGTACGTCGAGCGGCGGCGGCTGTGGCACGATCCGCGCAAGCGGCAGTGCACGCTGGCCTCCCTGACGACGTTCACCTACCAGGGCGACAAGATCGTCTCGGTGGGCTACAGCGAGCCCGCCATCGATCTCGTCCCCGTCCACCTGCGGGCCGGCGCCAAGCCACAGAAGGGCAAGGGAACGGTCCAGGGGAAGGCCTTCGGGGCCTGACGGACGAGGGGCCTGGCAAGCGAGGGGCCCGGCACACTGGGGGCCCGGCAAACAGAAGGCCCGACAAACCGGGCGCCTGGCAGACCGGGCGCCTGACGAACCGAGCGTCTGACACGCCTGGATCAGCCGTTTGTGACGGCCCGTTTGCCGTCTCTTAGCGCACTTCTGCGGCGCTCGTGATGAAAAGCACATAATTCAACGGAACCTCCCCGATCGTCGCGCCCTCTGACTGGGTGACCACCAGCAGGCGCGACGAATCGGGGATCTCCATGCCCACCATCTCCCGGACCTTCTCCCGGCGGGCAACGCTCGGCCTCGGCGCGGGCGCGGCGGCCGCCGCCGGTCTCGCCGGCTGCGGGAGTCTCAAGTCCTCGGACGGCGCCGGTCACCAGGGCGGTTCCGGCAAGGGGAGCGCCGAGCCGCGGAGCAGGAGCAGCGCGCATCCGGTCCGGCCCATCGGTGACGGCTCGACCTCCTTCACCGGCAGGCAGCCGCACCAGCCGGCCAAGCCCGAGCCGCTGGAGCCGGGGCAGACCCCGCCGCAGTTCGTGATCTTCTCCTGGGACGGCGCCGGCGAGGTCGGCAACGGGCTCTTCCCGCGCTTCCTGGACCTCGCCAAGGAGCACGGCGCGAGCATGACCTTCTTCCTCTCGGGTCTGTATCTGCTGCCCGAGTCGAAGAAGCGGCTGTACGAGCCCCCGAACAACCCGCGCGGCGCCTCCGACATCGGCTACCTCACCGACGAGCACATCAAGGCCACGCTCACCAATGTGCGCCGGGCCTGGCTCGAGGGGCACGAGATCGGCACCCACTTCAACGGGCACTTCTGCGCCGGTCACGGCACGGTCGCCAACTGGACCCCGCAGCAGTGGCAGAGCGAGATCCGGCAGGCCAAGGCGTTCGTGACGGAGTGGCGGACGAACACCGGGTGGACCGATCTGCCGTCGCTGCCCTTCGACTACGACAAGGAGCTGGTGGGCGGTCGTACGCCCTGTCTGCTCGGTCAGGACAACCTGCTGCCCACCGCCCGGAAGCTGGGCTGGCGCTACGACGCCTCCTCGCCGGGCGGCCGTCAGGTGTGGCCGGACAAGAAGCTGGGGATCTGGGACCTGCCGTTGCAGCAGATACCTTTCCCCGGACGTCCCTTCGAGGTCCTGTCGATGGACTACAACATGCTCGCCAACCAGTCCCTGAACTCCACCAAGGCGCCCGCCTACAACTACCCCGGCTGGCGCAAGCAGTCCGCGCAGGCGTACATCCAGGGATTCCAGCGGGCATACGAGACAAACCGGGCACCATTCTTCGTCGGCAACCACTTCGAGCAGTGGAACGGCGGCATCTACATGGACTCCGTCGAGGAGGCCTTCACGCACATCGCGCGGGAGAAGGAGAAGGGTGCGGACGTGCGGCTGGTCTCCTTCCGGCAGTTCGTGGACTGGATGGACGTGCAGAAGCCCGAGGTGCTCGCCAAGCTGCGGACGCTGGAGGTCGGGCAGCGGCCCGTCGGCGGCTGGAAGGAGTTCCTGCGGGACACCGAGGCGGCCTCCTCGGACGCCGCCTGAGGCATCCGGGGCGTGCTGACCGAAATGTCCCGTGTAAATACGCCCTGAAATGCGGTTTTCCGCCCCGCAGGGGGGCGCGCGAGATCCCCGGAACAGGCATGCGAAACTTTTCACATGAGTACCCGTAGCCGCGCCGTCCTGCTCAGCGCCGTGGCCGCCGTCTCGGCCCTGACCCTGTCCGCGTGCGGTAAGGGCGGCACGTCCGGCGGCGGTGGCGACACCCACTTCGTCACCGGCAACAACGGCATCGACACCGCGCCCCAGGACAAGCGCGCCACGGCACCCGACCTGTCCGGCAAGACGATCGACGGCAAGACCCTGGACGTCGCCGACTACAAGGGCCAGGTCGTCGTCGTCAACGTCTGGGGCTCCTGGTGCGGACCGTGCCGGGAGGAGGCGAAGTACTTCGCGAAGGTGTCGAAGGACTACGCGGGCAAGGGCGTGCAGTTCGTCGGCATCAACACCCGGGACACCAGCACCACCCCCGCGGTCGCCTTCGAGAAGGAGAACGGGATCGGCTACCCGAGCCTGTACGACCCCACGGGCAAGCTGATGCTCCGCTTCAAGAAGGGCACCCTCAACCCGCAGCTGATCCCCTCCACGCTCGTCATCGACAAGCAGGGGAAGGTCGCGGCGCGGGCGCTGCAGCCGCTCGACGACACGAACCTGCTGAAGATGGTCAAGCCGGTCCTGGCGGAGAAGTGACGTGAGCGCCACCTTGACGCTGGCCGCGACCGGCCAGAACCAGACCGTGCTCCACGGGGCCCTGCTGGTCTCCGCACCGGTGGCGTTGCTCGGCGGCCTGATCTCCTTCTTCTCGCCCTGTGTCCTCCCGCTGGTCCCCGGTTACCTCTCCTACGTCACCGGGGTCGCCGGCACCGACCTGGCCGAGGCCCGCCGCGGCCGGATGGTCGCCGGTGCCTCCCTGTTCGTCATCGGCTTCAGCGCCGTCTTCGTCTCCGGCGGGGCGCTGTTCGGCTACTTCGGCTCGACCCTGCAGGACTACAAGGACCCGCTGAGCAAGGCGCTCGGCGTCCTCATGATCCTCATGGGCGTGTTCTTCATGGGGCTGATGCCCTGGTTCACCCAGCGCGAGTTCCGCTTCCACAAGCGGCCGGCCACCGGTCTGGTGGGCGCGCCCGTACTCGGCGCCCTCTTCGGCATCGGATGGACGCCCTGCCTCGGCCCGACCCTCTCCTCGGTGAACGCACTCTCCTGGAACGAGGCGAGTGCCGGGCGCGGCGCCCTGCTGACGGTGATCTACTGCCTCGGCCTCGGGGTGCCCTTCGTCCTCACCGCGGTCGCCTTCCGCAAGGCCCTCGGCGCCTTCGCCTGGGTCAAGCGCCACTATGTCTGGGTGATGCGCATCGGCGGCACGATGATGATCGTGACCGGTGTGCTGCTGCTGACCGGTGCCTGGAACAGCCTCGTACAGCAGATGCAGACCTGGTCCAACGGCTTCACTGTGGGGATCTGACGCGATGAGCACGACTTCCAAGACCGAGCCCGGCAGCTCCCCGGACGCCGCCGAGGGCCGCGAGCAGGAGGAGCTGGGGGCGGCGGGCTCCCAGCTGTCGACGGCCCCGCGGGAGGAGCTGTCGAGTCTGCCCGGCCTCGGCGTCATCGGCTGGGCCCGCTGGTTCTGGCGGCAGCTGACCTCCATGCGGGTCGCGCTGCTGCTGCTCCTGCTGCTCTCGCTCGGCGCGATCCCCGGCTCGCTGATCCCGCAGAGCGGCGCCGACGCGAGCAAGGTCGAGGACTTCCGCGCCGCCCACAGGACGCTGGCGCCGGTGTACGACAAGCTCGGCCTGTTCCACGTCTACAGCTCGGTGTGGTTCTCCGCGATCTACATCCTGCTGTTCGTCTCCCTCATCGGCTGCATCATCCCGCGCACCTGGCAGTTCGTCGGCCAGCTCCGCGGCCGTCCGCCGGGCGCGCCCAAGCGGCTGAACCGGCTGCCCGCGTACACGACGTGGCGTACCGAGGCCGACCCGGAGCAGGTCCGCGAGGCCGCGCTCGCCCTGCTGAAGCGGCGCCGCTTCCGCGCCCATGTCGCCGGTGACGCCGTCGCCGCCGAGAAGGGGTACCTGCGCGAGGTGGGCAACCTGGTCTTCCACATCGCGCTGATCGTGCTGCTGATCGCCTTCGCCTCGGGTCAGCTGTACAAGTCGGACGGCACCAAGCTGATGGTGGAGGGCGACGGCTTCTCCAACGCGCTGCCGATGTACGACGACTTCAAGTCCGGCAGCCTGTTCCACAACGACGACCTCGTGCCGTTCAGCTTCGACCTGAAGGACTTCACGGGCACCTACGAGCTGACCGGCCCCAACCGCGGCACCCCGCGCACCTACCAGGCGAGGATCACCTACAGCAAGGGCGCCTACGGCAAGGAACGGACGACCACCGTCAAGGTCAACCAGCCGCTGGAGATCGACGACTCCAAGGTCTACCTCGTCAGCCACGGCTACGCCCCTGTCATGACCGTCCGCGACGGCAAGGGCAAGGTCGTCTACCACGACGCCGTACCGCTGCTGCCGCTCGACGGCAACGTCACCTCCCAGGGCGTCGTCAAGGTCATGGACGGCTACCGCAACGCCAAGGGCGTGAAGGAGCAGCTGGGTGTCAAGGCCTTCTTCCTGCCGACCTACGGCGGGGCCGGCATGGAGATCGCCTCGGCGTTCCCCGCGCTGCTCAACCCGGTGCTGAACCTGGAGCCGTACCACGGCGACCTCGGTGTCGACTCGGGCATCCCGCAGAGCGTGTACCAGCTCGACAAGACCCACATGAAGGACTACAAGGACGCCAAGGGCGCGCAGCTGAGGGTGAACCTGAAGCCCGGCGAGACCATGAAGCTGCCGAACGGCGCCGGGTCCATCACCTTCGAGAAGGACATCAAGGAGTGGGCCGGCTTCGAGATCGTCCAGGAGCCGGGCAGCGGCTGGGCGCTCGGCGGTGCCCTCGCCGCGATCTTCGGTCTGGCCGGCTCCCTGTTCATCCAGCGCCGCCGGGTGTGGGTGCGGGCGGTGCGCGGCACCGACGGCGTCACGGTCGTCGAGATGGCCGGGCTCGGCCGCAGCGAGTCCGCGAAGGTGCCCGAGGAACTGGGCGCCCTCGCCGGAACCCTCTACGACCAGGCGCCGGGGGCGGCCGACCCCGGTGACGACCCGGACGCCGACTCCTCCCAAGACTCCACCGACGCCTCCGCCGAATCCCCAGTCGTACCTGCCGAAGGGGCTGAGAAGTGACTCTCGCCGCCGCAACCGATCTCGCCGTAGCGACCAACGAACACCTGGCGAGCATCAGCAACACGCTGATCTACTCGTCGATGGCCGTGTACACCCTCGCCTTCTTCGCGTACATCGCCGAGTGGCTCTTCGGCAGCCGCAGCAAGGTCGGCCGGACGGCCGCCGCGCTCACCGCCGACAGCGCGCGGAAGGCGAGCGGGCCCGCCGTCACCGTCAAGCAGGCCGGCGGGACCGCCGTACTGGAACGGCCCAAGGTCGTCGTGCGCTCCGCGTCCGGTGCCCGGGACGTGCCGGACGGGCCCGGCGCGCACGGCGGGGACGCGCAGGGCGACCTCTACGGGCGTATCGCCATCTCCCTCACCGTGCTCGCCTTCCTCGTGGAGCTGGGCGGGGTCGTCTCCCGCGCGGCCTCCGTGCAGCGGGCGCCGTGGGGCAACATGTACGAGTTCAACATCACCTTCTCCACGGTCGCCGTAGGCGTGTACCTCGCGCTGCTGGCACTGAAGAAGAACGTGCGCTGGCTCGGGCTGTTCCTGATCACCTCGGTCCTCCTCGACCTCGGTCTCGCCGTCACCGTCTTGTACACCGCGAGCGACCAGTTGGTTCCCGCGCTGCACTCGTACTGGCTGTACATCCACGTGTCCACCGCGATCTTCTGCGGCGCGGTGTTCTACGTCGGCGCGGTCGCCACGATCCTGTACCTGTTCAAGGACTCGTACGAGAACAAGCTGGAGACCGGCGGCAAGCCCGGCTCCTTCGCCTCCTCGGTGCTGGAGCGGCTGCCCGCCTCCGCCTCGCTCGACAAGTTCGCCTACCGGGTCAACGCGGCCGTCTTCCCGCTGTGGACGTTCACGATCATCGCGGGCGCGATCTGGGCGGGCGACGCCTGGGGCCGCTACTGGAACTGGGACCCGAAGGAGACCTGGTCCTTCATCACCTGGATCGCCTACGCCTGCTACCTGCACGCCCGCGCCACGGCCGGCTGGAAGGGCCGCAAGGCCGCCTACCTGGCGCTGCTCGCCTTCGGGTGCTGGCTGTTCAACTACTACGGAGTCAACATCTTCGTCAGCGGCAAGCACTCCTACGCGGGCGTGTAATCGCCCGGTCGGTGACACTGGTGTCATGAGCGGTTCCATCGAACAAGGCACCAGCCAGACGCACGGGAACACGCACATACTCCACTTCCTGGTGCGGATCCCGCGGCGCATGGAGGACGTCTGGTCGGCGGTGGCCACCCCCGAGGGACTCGGGGGCTGGTTCACCGCCGTCGACGTTCTGGAGCCCCGGCTCGACGGCGAGATCGTCCTGCGTGACCTGGGTGCCGGGCGGATCACCGCGTGGGACGTGGACCGGGTCGCCGAGTACACGGTCGGGGACGGCGGCCGGATCCGGTTCCATCTGGAGCGGGAAGGGGACCGGGGGAGCGTGCTGCGCTTCACCCACGAGTTCCAGGGCGAGGGCGAGTCCGAGTCCGCCTGGCGCGCCCGATTCGAACATCTGATCGCCGATATGGAGCCCTCGCGGAACCCTCCCGGCCCGGAGCCCACGCAGCCCCTCCCCGGCCAGTTCACCTAGGGCCCGTCTGACAGGCCCTAGGACGGCGGCAGGCACTCCTTCCCCGGCGGCTTCCCCTCCGGCCAGGCGATCCGGACGAAGCTCGAGCCGCCCTGCGGGGTCAGCTCCACGATCGGCACGGCCTTGTCGTACGGGTTGCCGTGCACGTCCAAGCAGATCCAGCCGCTCGCCCCGTCCACCCGCAGCGAGCCCTTGACCTGCGGCCACTGCAGACCCACGTCCGCGAGCGACGGGACGCTCCCGCCACCCGGCACCGCCTCGCGGATGCCGTGCACCGCCAGCCGCAGGGTGTCGTAGCCGATGATCAGCTGCCCGTCGTCCAGCGCGACGGAACCGATCGGGCCCATCGGCCCCCGCCCGGCGGCCGTCACCAGCTTCTGCAGCGCGGTGAAGTCCGCCGCCGAGCCGCCCGTGCGCACCGGGTTCTTCGTCCAGGCGTCCGGGTGGGCCAGGGAGGTGTAGCGCACGGAGAGGTTGTGCCGCAGCGCAGCACGGTCCAGGTCCTTCTCGTGGGTCAGGTAGGAGGCCTCGTCGCCGGTCAGCACCGTGAACGTCCGGTCCTGGCAGCCGCGCCCGCCGAGCGCGTTGATGAACTGCCGCAGCTGGGTGTGCCGGCCCGCGAACAGGATCGTGTCCGTCTCCCGGGAGGTGTCGCACACCAGGTGCGTGATCTGCCGGAAGGTGTTCGCCGTCGTGCCCTCCGCACTGCGGTCGGCGGGCGGGGTGAACGGCTGCGGCTCGTACGGCGAGCCCTTGATCAGCGCCGCGAACGACTCCTGCAGCGTCCGCGTGTACGGGTCACCGGGCTTGTCGTACACCAGCAGCGCCTTGCCCGCGCTCACCTTGGCGAACGAGGCCAGCGCGCGGGCCTCGTCGGTGTTGGTCGGCGAGACGCGGGCGAGACCGGGGTAGGGGTCCTTGCCGCGCTGCCCGTTGGCGAGGTCGTCGGCGGTGATCGAGGAGCCGATCACCGGGACGTGGCGCCGGGTCAGCTCCTTGACGGCCTTCTTGTTGGCGTCGGTGCTCTGCCCCACGCCGGCGACCGCGCGCAGCCGGTCCGCGCTCGTCGTCATCCGGGTCAGCTGGTCGACCGTCTGCCGCCAGTGGCCGCCCGTCGCCCCCGGGTTGGCCAGCACCAGCCGGATCTGCGGGGCCTCCCCGTTGGAGTCGTGGTTGGCCTGGTACTGCGCCAGGTAGGCGCCCTGGAGCTGGTGCTGGATGTCGTTCAGGCTGGTCGGGGAGGTGGAGGTGTACGGCAGCATCAGCGCCACCGTCACCGAGCCGCCGGGCTCCAGCCGGTCGTTCTCCCGCCCGATCGCCCGTACGACCTCCCGCAGCTGGGCCTGCCCGAAGTCGTACGGGCCCGTCGCCACGCCGACGCACTCCTCGCTGCCCTCCGGCCGGCTCACCCCGGGCGCGCACGACCGGTCCTCGTCGGTGAGGGTGCGTACCGCGAACACCAGGCCGGTCACCAGGGCCGCCGCCACCAGCAGGGCGAGATAGCGGCGCAGCGGGATCTCCCACACGCCCTCGCGCACCCACGTCCCCACACCCCTGCGCGCCATCATTCCTCCCCGCTCCGGTCGTCCGGGCCGTCGTCCGTGCCGTCGGGGTCGTCGGGACCGTCCATCGGGCGCCCGGCGAGCGCCGCCGCCGGCCAGTCCCGGGAGGCCCGCCACAGCAGCGCGTTGCCCGCCGGCCGCAGGTTGGACAGCTGCTCCAGCTCGAAGCGGAGCCGGTCGCACACCTGCGGGTCGGGCAGCACCAGCGGATCCGTCAGCTGCCACACCGCGTGCAGCAACCGCCGTATCCGCAGGTGCAGTACGGCGTCCGCGCCCTCCGGCACGGGGTGCTCCGCGTCCGTGCGGCCCAGTGCCACCGCGGCCCGCCGGTCGCCGCGACCGCCGAAGTCGCGGCCCTCGGCGTCGTGCGCGTGGAAGTAGGGCGCGGACGCGATGAACCGCAGGGTGCGCAGCCAGGCACCGGGGGCCGCCGTCGGGAAGGTGTCGCGCAGATGGGCGACGGCCGACTCCGTGAGGCCCAGCGCGAGTTCGTGGTGCAGCCGGTAACGGGCGTGCTCGGCTGCGGTGTAGTGGACGATCAGCGTCTCGTGCGCGGTACGCCACGACGCGTGGTCGGCGTCGCGCAGGTGCAGCCGGAGCAGCAGCAGGGTGCGTACGAACGGGTCGCCGACGAACCGGCCCGGCACGGCGGGCAGTCCCTCCTCGGCGAGCAGCGTCTGCAGGGCCCGTACGCTCGCCGGTCCGAAGGTGTCCGGGAGCAGCTCCGCGGCCAGCGCGCAGGCCGAGCCGTGGTCGTGGGCGGCGGCCAGCACGGTCAGCTCCTCCAGGTGCTCGGCCGGCACCAGCCGGTCCAGCAGCGCCTCGTAGACGGGCCGGCCGGACCGGCCGGGCCGGTCCTCGGCGGGCCGTACCTCCGCGGTGAGCAGCTCACCCAGCGCGGACGCGCCGGGCAGATGCTGCGCGGCCGCCTCGGCGAGCAGCACGATGCCCAGCGGGTTCCCGCCGGTCAACCGGTGCGCGGCATGCGGCAGCTCGGGCGGCACGGGGGCGTCCTCGCAGGCCGCGCCGACGATGTGCAGCGTGTCGTCCGGGCTCAGCGGCGGCAGGGCGAGCAGCAGTGCCCGCGACGAGGGCGTCGCGTCCGGCGTCCAGTCGCTGCGCCGGGCCACCTCCGGCAGCTCCCGCCGGACCGCGCTGCGCAGCTCCTCGCGGCCCTCGCCCCGCCGGGCCGCGACGAACGCCACCTGGTCGGCGATGCCCTCGGCCCGGTCGCGCAGCACGGCCGCCACGAGCCCCGGGCCCGGTGCCGACTGCGCGTTGTCGAGCAGCACCAGCGGCCGGCCCAGCCGCTGCATCCGCGGCAGCACGCCCGCGTACGCCTCCGTGAGATCGGCCAGCAGCGCCCGCACCAGATACCGCTCGGCGTGCTCCCGCGAGGTGCCGCCCGCCCGGAAGTGCCCGGACAGCAGGATCAGCCCGCGCTGCGCGTTGCCGCCCGCGTTCGGATACGTCCGGTACCAGACGGACGCCTTCTGGTGCCGGCGGCTGGCGAAGCCCTCCGCGACGGACTCCAGCGTCGCCTCGATGGCGCCCGACACCAGCGGCCCGGTGCCGGTGGCCGCGGCGACCACCTTCGCCGCCACCTTCCCGGCCCAGCGCCCGGCCAGCCCGGTGATCCACGAGCCGCTCTCGTTCAGCAGCAGGATCCGTTCGACCTCCCGGCGGATCCGCTCGGAGTCGGCGTCGCCCCAGCCGCCCGCGGCCACCGCGACCAGGCCCGACATCAGCCGTGGGAAGGTGATCCGCCCGGCGCCCGTCACCGGCTCCGCGAGCTGCTCGGCGAGCACCAGCAGCGCCTGCGCGAGCGGCGACCAGGAATCGGCGGGCCGGTCCGCAGGCGGACCCGCGAACTGCTCCTCCGCGCAGTCGACCAGCGCGACCGGCGTGTGCCCCTGGTAGGAGTCCCGCAGCTCGGCGAGGACCGCGCTCTTGCCGAGCCCGCGCGCCCCGGTCAGCACCACGAACGGCGGCTCGTCCGGGTGCTCCAGCGGATGACCGCGATGGTGATGCGGGCGCATGCCCACCAGCCGCGGCGCGAGACCGGGCGGATCGGCATCGAAGAGCGCCCCACGCCCGTGCAACCGTCTGTGCACCGCATCGCCCCCCTCAACAGCAGTGTAAGAAGGGGGAGTTGCTCCAGGCCAGAGCCAGTGGTGTCCGTTGTGTTACGAAACCGCCGGGAGGCTGCCGTGCGCCACCGAGGCGATGTGGTCCCGCAGCCGTTCGACGTACAGCCGCAGGTTCTTCCCCGCCACGTCCGTGTCCGGGTACCGGCTCGCCAGCCACAGCCCCTCGTGCAGCCGGTTCACCCACACGCACACCTGGTCCCCGTACGACACCCGGAGCAGCCCGTGCGCCTTCTGCTCGGCCCACCGCTCGGCGCCGGGGATGGTCCGGGCGTCGACGTAGGAGACGATCGAGTACAGGTCGGGCGAGGTCGGCCGGAAGTCCGAGCCGAGCAGGCTCAGCACCCGGGCCAGCGGCATCCGGGACAACGGCCGGTTCGCCTGCAGTTCGGCGCGCACCGCCCGCAGGGCGTCCGGGAAGCCCGGGGCACGGCCCACCGGCACCTCGATCGGCGCGCCGCCCACGTACCAGCCCACCGAGTCGCTCCACCGCGACCGCACCCGGGTGTGGAACGGCACCACCGTCCGGTACACCGACTGCCCGCCCAGTTCCTGGACGATCAGCGCGGTCGCCGCCAGCAGACCGACCTGGCTGCCGCCGTAGGGCCTGCAGTACGCCTCGAACGCCGCCGCCCCGTCCGCGTCCACCAGCGGCTCGCACAGCATCTGCTGCCGGGGCAGCGGACCGCCCGGCTCCAGGCCGAGGTCGACCGGGAAGCCCGGCAGCGTCCCGTCGCAGCGGCGGATGAACTCGCGCCAGCGGCCCACGATCGCGTGCCGGCCGTCGATGCCGTCCGCGTCCGCCCGTTCGATCTCGCAGAAGTCGACGTAACTGGCGGCCGGGGCAGGGGAATCCGGTTCGGTTCCGGCGCGGGCCGCCGCGTACAGCTCGTGGATCTCGGCGGGGATCCGGTGCAGGGAGTAGGCGTCGACGTTGCTGTGGTCGAAGGCCATGTACACGCTCGCGCCGTCGTCCCGTACGACCGCCGTGTAGATGAGGTTCGGCCAGCGCAGCGCGTCCGCGACGGTGTCGAAGCGGTCCTGGAGGTGCCGGACGAGGTCGTCCGCGTCGGGGAAGTCGCCGGCCTCCTCCCGGCGCAGGGAGACGTCGGCGGCGTCGAGCGTGAACCGGCGCAGTTCCTCGCCCGCCCAGCGGAAGCCGCTGCGCAGCGTCTCGTGCCGCACGGTCCAGGCGCGCAGCGCCTCCTGCAGCGCATCCAGGTCGGCCGGGCCCGGGAGGTCGAAGGCGGTGCCGAGCCAGGTCGGCACGAACAGGCCGTCCTCCCGGACGGACCTCGCCGTCCGGATGTGCGACTCCTGGATGTAGGCCGGAGGCCGGGAGTCCTCCGGCAGACCCGTCGCCACCGCGACGGTCGCCGGGCTCAGCGTCCATTCGACGAGCCGTCCCGGCCGGACCTCGCAGCGCTGGATGTCAGTGATTCGCACGCGTCTCCCATCGCAGAAGGGGGGCCTTGGATGCGGGCCCCCCTTCAAGGCAATGCCGTGGGACGTGGCCGGGACATGCCCGGCCGGTTCATTTCAACGGAACGGGTGGCACGCCGAACGCGGAAGTGAACAACCGACCTTGACCGGCCGGGGCCCAGCCGACCCGAAGGCCGACGGTACGGGCGAGTCCGGACCGGGCTCGGGCTCGGGCTCGGGGCTCGACAAGGGGTTCACGCACCGATGTCCTCGTTCCACAGCTCCGGGTTGTCCTCGATGAAGGCGCGCATCATCGCCACGCACCCTGGGTCGTCCACGAGCACGACCTCCACTCCGTGCCCGGCCAGCCAGTCGTGGCCGCCGTGGAAGGTGCCGGCCTCGCCGATCACCACCCGGGAGATGCCGAACTGGCGTACCAGGCCGCTGCAGTACCAGCACGGGGAGAGGGTGGTGACCATGGTCGTGCCACGGTACGTGCGCTGCCGGCCCGCCGCGCGGAAGGCCGCCGTCTCCGCGTGCGTCGAGGGGTCGTCGTCCTGGACGCGTCGGTTGCGGCCGCGGCCCAGGAGGGCACCGTCCGGGCCGTAGAGGGCGGCGCCGACGGGGATGCCGCCCTCGGCGAGTCCGGTGCGGGCCTCCTCGACGGCGGTGGCGAGCCAGGCGCGGGCCTGCTGTTCGTCCATGTGCTCACTGTGCGCTGCCGGACACATCGGGGCAACGCGCGAGCGCACCACGCGGTCGCCCGCCGCCCGCGATCACCTGGCTGCCGGTCCCGGCCCGCCCGCTGTCACTCCTCTCGCCGTCCCGCCTGCGCCGGGGAGCCCGGCGTCGAGACGGTCCGCCTCCAGACGGTCCGCTTCCAGGCGGTCCGCGTCGAGGTGATCGGCGTGGTGGTGGTTCGGCGTCGAGGTGGTCGGCCAGGGCGCCGGCGCCCCTGAGCATCGCCCGGGTGCGGGCCGTCAGGGTCCGCTCGCGGGTGTCGAGCGCCGCCCGCAGAGCCGCCCGGCTGTCCTCCCGGCGCGCTCGGCGCACGACGCCCACCCATCGGCGGCACCGATGGGGCCATCGGCAGGACGCCCCACTGGCGCGTGGACCGGCGTCCAGGACCGCTCGTAGCTTCATGGGCATGACCCCAGAGAACAAGGGCACGGCCCAGCTGACGATCGCGATGGTGCTCTCCGGCACCCTCGGTCTCTTCGTCGTCGAGTCGGGCGCCTCGCCCTTCAACGTGGTGTTCTTCCGCGTCCTGTTCGGCGCCCTGGCGCTGGGCTCCTACGTCGTCGCCCGCGGCTGGCTGCGTGGCCACGGGTTCACCGCGCGCACCTTCGGACTGGCCGTTCTCGGCGGCGTGTTCATCGTCTTCAACTGGGTCCTGCTCTTCCAGTCGTACGAGAACACGTCGATCTCGGTCGCCACGGTCGTCTATCACACCCAGCCGTTCTACGTGGTCCTGCTGGGTGCCCTGCTGTTCCGCGAGCGCCTCACCGCCGCCAAGGCCGGCTGGATCGCGCTGGCTTTCGCGGGCCTGGTCCTGATCTCGGGCGTCACCCCGGACGACTTCGCGAGCGGCGGCTCGTATCTGACCGGTGTCGGCCAGGCGCTCCTGGCCGCCCTCCTGTACGGCCTGTCCACACTGGTCACCAAGCGGATCACCGGCGTACGCCCTCACCTGATCGCCCTCGTCCAGGTGCTGGTCGGCATCCCGCTGCTGCTGCCCTTCGCGGACTTCGGCGCGATGCGGGGCACCGGCGCCGACTGGGGCTGGCTGGCCGGGCTCGGCCTCCTGCACACCGGGGTGATGTACGTCCTGATGTACGCCGCCTACGCCCAGCTGCCCACCGCGAAGATCGCCGTGCTCGCCTTCGTCTACCCGGCCGTCGCCATGGTCATGGACTGGGCGGTGTACGGCCACCACATCGGGCTCGTCCAGGCGCTGGGAGTCCCGCTGATCGTGACGGCCAGCCTCAAGGTCACCCTTGCCCGGAAGCCAGCCTCCGCGCCTGCTCCACGAACAGCAGGGCATGCGCCGGAAGCCGCTTCCCGGACCGCCACGCCAGCTGCGTGCGAAGCGTGAACGGCGGCTCCCACGCGAGCCGTACCAGGGAGCCCTCCGCGAGTTCGGCGGCGACCGTCACCTCGGGCAGCAACGCGATCCCGAGGCCGGCCGCCGCCGCGCGCTTGGTCGCCTCGATCGTCCCGAACTCCATGAAGTCCACCGGCTCCAGCGCCGACAGCTCCCGCTCGAACAGGTCCCGGTAGGCGCAGCCCGGCTCGGTGGCCAGCAGGGGCTGCCCGGTCAGCTCGGCCGTCGCGACCGGCCGTCCGGCCAGCGCGTGTCCGGGCGCCGCGACCAGCGCCAGCGGCTCGACCGCCAGCACCGCGCCGTCCAGACCCGGGTGCTCGGTCTCCTCCTCCATCAGGAAACCCACGTCGTACGTCCCCTGCCGCAGCGCCTGCCGGGTCTCGTCGCCGATGGTGGTCCGCAGGGCGAGCCGCACCTTGGGGTGGCGGTGATGGAAGTACTCCAGCAGCGGGGGCAGCCGGTAGGAGGTCAGCGACTCCATGGTGCCGACGGTCAGGGTGCCGGACGGCTCCTCCGGCTCGGTGACGGCCGCCCGGGCCTCCTCGGTCAGCTCGATGATCCGCCGGGCGTAGGGCAGCAGCCGCTCGCCCGCCTCGGTGAGCCGGATCCGGCTGCCGAGCCGGTCGAACAGCTCCACGCCGAGGGAGGCCTCCAGCGCCCGGATCTGACTGGTCACGCTGGACTGCGCGTACGACAGCTCGGCCGCCGCCCGGGTGAAGCTCAGTACCGTGGCGACCTTCTCGAAGGTGACGAGCAGCCTCAGCTCCATGGGTCAGTCGCTGTTCTTCGGGTCGTCCTTGTCCAGGGACTTGAGGAACTCGGGGTTGTCGTCGGGGGCGACCCAGCCGGCGGCGGTGTTCCGGTGCGACCGCGACGGGGTGGAGCCGCCCGCGGGGGCGTGCCGCACCTTGCCGGTGACCAGCCAGGCGACCGGGCCGACCAGCACCTCGCCGAAGAGCAGGATGATGATCACCCACGCCACCTTCGGCAGGTGGCGCACCTCTTCCTCGGGCGTGTTCAGGCAGTCCACGAAGGCGTAGATCCACAACGTCAGGACCAGCAGGAACGGCAGATACCTGAGCATGGTCGTGCGACCTCCCGACGATGTGTGACGGCCCCGGTGACCGGGCCAGGGTAGCGGGTGGCCATCATGGGTGTTCCTTGGTCGCTGGTCGCTGATCGGGGATCGGGATCGTCGACAGGGGCGGGGACGGGGGAAGGCGCGGTGGGGTTTCGGGCGCGCAGGACCCGGGCGGCGGCCGGGGTCGCCGCGAGCGGCCTGGTCGTCGCGGGGGCGCTGGTGGTGCAGGAACTGTCCTCGCCGGTGTTCGGCCTGCGGCAGGGCCCGCAGGCGAAGGACCCGGCGTGCGCGCGGATCGCCGCCCACTACCCGGACCGCCTGGACGGCCACCGGCGTGGCCGGATCACCTTCGAAGGACTCGCGGTGTGGGGCCACGGGGCGGTGCGACTGCGCTGCGGCCTGACTCCACCGGCTGAGACGAAGGACCCGTGCGTCGCCGTGAACGGGGTGGACTGGGTCCTGCGGGAGGCCGCGTCCCGGGGCGGCCGGAAACTCCTCGTCACCTACGGCAGACGGCCGGCCGTGGAGGTGTCGCTCGCGGACTCGGTACGGCAGACCGACACCGTGCTCATGGAGCTGAGCCGGCTGGTCGCGCCGGTGCCGCGGAACGAGCGGTGCCTGAGCGGCGGTTGAGCGGTCGGTGGGCCTTCTCGCGCACCAGGGGGCGCGTGAGGTCACGGACCTCCGCCGCCGTGAGCGTGCTGAGACACAGGCCCGCTATCTTCCCGTTCCGGTCGATGAGCAGCGTGTACGGCAGCGCCTGGGGCCGGTATCCCCTGGGCAGCAGGGCGAGCCGCCGGCTGCCGGGGTCGTGCAGGCTCGGGTAGGCCAGGTCGTGGTCGCGCTGGAACGCCAGGCCCGCGGCCCCCTCCGCATCCGTGTCCACGCCCAGCACCTGGACACCCTTCGCCGCCAAGTCCCGCTGTGCGCGGGAGAGTTCGGGTGCCTCGGCGCGGCAGGGACCGCACCAGGAGGCCCACATGTTCAGGACGACGACCTTGCCGCGGTAGTCGGAGAGGCGGACCGGCTTCCCGTCGAGGGTGCGGCCGGTGAGGTCCGGCGCGGCACGGCGGTCGGCGGCCGGTACGCGGGTCAGCGGCGAGCCGGAGGAGCCGCCCGTCTCCGGCGCCGGCGCGCACGCGGCGAGAGCGAACAGCACGGCGAGGACCGGCAGCCGACGGTGACGTCTCATGATCGAGGAGTGTCCCAGCCACCGCGAAGCCCCTCGGCACCGCCCCGGTGACCGGTCCCCGGCCGTCGGTGACCGATACTGGGACGCATGGCTTACGACGATCTTCGCTCCCTGCTGCGAGCGCTGGAGCGCGAGGGAGACCTCAAGCGCATCAAGGCCGAGGTCGACCCCTACCTGGAAGTCGGGGAGATCGTCGACCGGGTGCAGAAGTCCGGCGGCCCGGCGCTGCTCTTCGAGAACGTCAAGGGCTCCGCGATGCCGCTCGCGATGAACGTCTTCGGCACCGACCGGCGGCTGCTGAAGGCGCTGGGCCTGAAGTCGTACGGCGAGATCTCCGAGAAGATCGGCGGCCTGCTGCGGCCCGAGCTGCCGCACGGCTTCGTCGGCGTCCGTGAGGCCTTCGGCAAGCTCGGCGCGATGACGCACGTGCCGCCGAAGAAGGTGAAGCCGGACAACGCGCCCGTGCAGGAGGTCGTCCTGCACGGTGACGAGGTCGACCTCGAGCGGCTCCCGGCTCTCTTCACCTGGCCCAAGGACGGCGGCTCCTTCTTCAACCTGGGCCTGACCCACACCAAGGACCCCGAGACCGGCATCCGGAACCTGGGCCTGTACCGCCTCCAGCGCCACGACAAGCGCACCATCGGCATGCACTGGCAGATCCACAAGGACAGCCGGAACCACTACCAGGTGGCGGCCCGGCGCGGCGAGCGCCTGCCGGTCGCGATCGCCTTCGGCTGCCCGCCGGCCGTGACGTACGCCTCCACCGCCCCGCTCCCCGGTGACATCGACGAGTACCTCTTCGCCGGGTTCATCGCGGGCAAGCGGATCGAGATGGTCGACTGCAAGACGGTTCCGCTCCAGGTCCCGGCGAACGCCGAGGTCGTGCTCGAGGGCTGGCTGGAGCCCGGCGAGATGCTGCCGGAGGGCCCCTTCGGCGACCACACGGGCTTCTACACCCCGCAGGAACCCTTCCCGGCCCTGAAGATCGACTGCGTGACGATGCGCAGGCGCCCCCTGCTCCAGTCGATCGTCGTCGGCCGCCCCCCGACCGAGGACGGCCCGCTGGGCCGCGCCACGGAACGCTTCTTCCTGCCGCTGCTGAAGATCATCGTCCCGGACATCGTGGACTACCACCTGCCCGAGGCCGGTGGCTTCCACAACTGCGCGATCGTCTCGATCGACAAGAAGTACCCGAAGCACGCGCAGAAGGTGATGCACGCGATCTGGGGGGCACACATGATGTCCCTGACCAAGCTGATCGTGGTCGTGGACGCCGACTGCGACGTCCACGATCTGCACGAGGTCGCCTGGCGGGCGCTCGGCAACACGGACTACGCCCGCGACCTCACGGTCGTCGAAGGCCCCGTCGACCATCTCGACCACGCCTCCTACCAGCAGTTCTGGGGCGGCAAGGCGGGTATCGACGCCACGAAGAAGTGGCCGGAGGAGGGGTACACCCGCGACGGCGGGTGGCCGGACATGGTCCTTTCGGACCCGGCTACGGCGGCCCTGGTGGACCGCCGCTGGAAGGAGTACGGCCTGTGAGTTCCGCGTCCGCCGCGATCCCTCAGCCGGGACGCACCAAGGCGTTCCTGCGCCTGGTGATGATCGAGCACTCGGTCTTCGCGCTGCCCTTCGCCTACATCGCCTCGCTCACGGCGATGTACGAGTGGGACAGCAACATCCACTGGGGCCGGCTGCTGCTGGTCACCATCTGCATGGTCGGCCTGCGTACGTTCGCGATGGCGGTCAACCGGATCATCGACCGCGAGATCGACGCCCGTAACCCGCGCACGGCGCACCGGGAACTCGTGACCGGCGCGATGTCGGTCCGGCACGCCTGGACGGGCGCCCTCGTCGCCCTGGTGGTCTTCCTCGGGGCCGCTGCCCTGCTGAACCCGCTGTGCCTGGCCCTGGCGCCGGTCGCGGTGATCCCGATGGTGGTCTACCCCTACGGGAAACGCTTCACCAACTTCCCGCAGGCCATCCTGGGGCTCGCCCAGGCCATGGGGCCCGTCGGCGGCTGGCTGGCCGTCTCCGGCTCCTGGTCCTGGGAGGCGGTCGTCCTGGGCCTCGCCGTGGGCGTCTGGATCGGCGGCTTCGACCTGATCTACGCCTGCCAGGACGTCGACACCGACCGCGAGATCGGTGTCATGTCGGTCCCGGCCCGCTTCGGCGTCCCGGCCGCGATCTGGGGGGCGCGGGCCTGCCACACCGTGACGACGGCCCTGTTCGTCTGGTACGCCCTGGCCACCCACGCCGGCGCCTTCTTCTGGCTGGGCCTGGCGATCGTGGCGGGCGCGTTCGTCTACGAGCACCGCATCGTCCGCCCGCACGACCTGTCCCGTCTGAACCGGGCGTTCTTCTCGGTCAACGGCTTCATCGGCATTGCCCTGTTCGTGTGCGCGCTGCTCGACCTGCTGGTGCGCGGTCTGACCGTCTGACTGGCCCCGGCCCGCCCGTCCGCCGCCCCCGGGGCGTGCGACCCGGCCTGAGCCCGGGGCGGCCCGCCGGTACGCTCAAGGTGTGAACGCAGGAGAAACGCAGCGCGCGCCTTGGATCGTGGGGGTGTCCGGAGCTTCCGGGACGCCGTATGCGGCCGCCGTGCTGCGGGCGCTGCTGGGGGCGGGAGAAGCGGTGGACCTGGTGGTCAGCCGGGCCTCGCGGCTGACGCTGCTGGACGAGACGGGGATCCCGTTCCGGGACGCCCACTGGCAGGACGACCTGAGCGCATGGCTGGCCCGGGGCGCCGACGGCAAGCCCGGCACCTTCGACGTGGACGTCAGCGCGGTGCGGTACTGGGGCGCGGGCGACCTCGCCGCCGGGCCGTCCTCGGGCTCGTACCCGGCGAAGGGGATGCTCATCGTGCCCGCCTCCACGGCCTGCGTGGCCGGTGTGGCGCTCGGCCTGTCCAAGGACCTTCTCCAGCGGGCGGCGAGCGTCACGCTGAAGGAGCGCCGGACGCTGGTCGTCGCGGTGCGGGAGACCCCCTTGAACGGTCAGACGCTGCGGCACCTCGTCTCGCTGGACGACGCCGGTGCCACGGTCGTACCGGCCTCGCCCGCCTTCTACGCGGGCGCCACACACATCCAGGATCTGGTGGACTTCGTCGCCGGGCGGGTGCTGGACGCGGCGGGCGTCGAGCACGGCCTGTACCGGCGGTGGCGGGGCGAACTGGGCGGCGGGCCCGACCGGTAGAGCCCGGCGGAGCACGGCGCAGTACCTCTCATCACACTTCGGAACTCTTCAGCGGAAGGCTTCGATCGCATGGACGCGGTGGACAGGCAGCTCATCCAGGCCCTGAGGGAGAACGGCCGGGCCTCCTACGCGGAGCTGGGGCGCCTCGTCGGCCTGTCGGGACCCAGCGTCACCGACCGCATCAACCGGCTGGAGGCGGCCGGAGTCATCACCGGCTACCGCGCCACGGTGAACGCGGCCTCCCTCGGCCTCGGCGTCATCGCGCTCATCGGCATCTCTCTCTCGGACGCCGCGGACCACGAGGACGTGGCGCAGCGGCTGCGGGACCTGCCGGAGATCGAGGACTGCTGGTTCATCGCCGGCGACGACTCCTTCATGCTCAAGGTGCGCTCGACGGACGTGGACGGCCTGGAGAAGACGATCCGGCGGCTGAGCGGGACCAAGGGGGTCTCGCGGACCCGTACCACCATCGTGCTCTCCACCAAGTGGGAGAACCGGGTCGGCGAGCTGCCGGAAGAGGTCTAGGGATACCGTTGGTCGGGCTGTCGGAGAAAGGTGTTGGCATGGACGTCGGGCTCAAGCGCGAGCTGGAGGAGAAGGTCCGTTCCGGTGAGCGGCTGACCCGCGAGGACGGCATCGCGCTGTACGAGTCGGACGACCTGGCCTGGCTCGGCGGCCTCGCGCACGAGGTGCGGACCCGTAAGAACGGGGACGTCGTGCACTTCAACGTCAACCGGCACCTGAACATGACCAACGTGTGCACGGCCTCCTGCGCCTACTGCTCGTTCCAGCGCAAGCCGGGCGAGAAGGACGCGTACACGATGCGCATCGAGGAGGCCGTCAAGCTCGCCAAGGCGATGGAGACGGAGAACCTCACCGAACTGCACATCGTCAACGGCCTGCACCCGAACCTGCCCTGGCGGTACTACCCCCGGTCCCTGCGGGAGCTGAAGGCCGCCCTGCCGGACGTGTCCCTGAAGGCGTTCACGGCGACGGAGATCCACCACTTCGAGACGATCAGCGGTCTGTCGGCCTCGGAGATCCTGGACGAGCTGATCGACGCCGGGCTCGAGTCCCTCACCGGCGGCGGCGCCGAGATCTTCGACTGGGAGGTCCGGCAGCACATCGTGGACCACCGGACCCACTGGGAGGACTGGTCCCGCATCCACCGCCTGGCGCACGAGAAGGGGCTGAAGACCCCCTGCACCATGCTCTACGGCCACATCGAGGAGCCCCGGCACCGCGTCGACCACGTGCTGCGGCTGCGTGAGCTGCAGGACGAGACGAACGGCTTCCAGGTCTTCATCCCGCTGCGCTACCAGCACGACTTCGTGGACATGAAGGACGGCAAGGTCCGCAACCGCCTCCAGGCCCGCACCCAGATGGCGACCGGCGCCGAGGCCCTGAAGACCTTCGCGGTCTCCCGGCTCCTCTTCGACAACGTCCCGCACGTGAAGGTCTTCTGGGTCATGCACGGCGTGCAGACCGCCCAGCTGGCCCTGCAGCACGGCGCCGACGACATGGACGGCTCGGTCGTCGAGTACAAGATCACGCACGACGCGGACAACTTCGGCACGCCGAACAAGCTGACCCGTGAGGACCTGCTGGACCTGATCCGCGACGCCGGCTTCCGCCCGGTGGAGCGCAACACGCGCTACGAGATCATCCGCGAGTACGAGGGCCCCGACCCGGCGCGCAGGGACTCCCCCCAGCCGATGCGGGTGTGACACTGGGGGGCTTGCGCCCCCTGGAACCCGGCCTTCGCACAACGGGCTCGTCCGGGCCCGACCCGAAGGGGCGCGGGGGACTGCGCGCCCGGTCACGGCGGGCCCCCGGCCGGGCGACGGCCCGTACGACCCCGCCGGTTCCCGGCCGGAACCAGGGGTACCCGCCCCGCATGGCTGTCACGAAGACCCCTGAG
The DNA here is from genome assembly GCF_043199855.1 of Streptomyces sp. NPDC048521. Lineage (NCBI taxonomy): Bacteria > Bacillati > Actinomycetota > Actinomycetes > Kitasatosporales > Streptomycetaceae > Streptomyces > Streptomyces sp. NPDC048521. The sequence continues at coordinate 252,954 of NZ_JBICWR010000010.1, read as the reverse complement.
GACGCCTACACCGCCGAACCCTTCGTACCGGACCACGGCGGCCTGGCCGCCCTGCGCAGCGCCGCCGCCGGCTGCCGGGGCTGTCCGCTCCACAGGGACGCCACCCAGACCGTGTTCGGGGCCGGAAAGGCCGACGCGCGCGTGATGCTCGTCGGGGAGCAGCCCGGCGATCAGGAGGACCGGCAGGGCAAGCCGTTCGTCGGTCCCGCGGGCAAGCTCCTCGACCGCGCCCTGGAGGAGGCCTGCCTGGACCCGGTGGACGCGTACGTCACCAACGCCGTCAAGCACTTCAAGTTCACCCGGGCCGAGCCGCGCAAGCGCCGGATCCACAAGGCGCCGAGCCTGCGGGAGATGACCGCGTGCGGGCCCTGGCTGGCGGCCGAACTGGCGATCGTGGAGCCGGAGCTGATCGTGGTGCTGGGGGCGACGGCCGGGAAGGCGCTGCTGGGTTCGTCGTTCCGGGTGGGCGAGGTGCGCGGGACCGTACTGGAGCGGGAGATCCACGGGCGGGCGGAGCGGCTGGTGCCCACGGTGCACCCGTCGTCCGTGCTGCGGGCGGACGACCGGGAGGCTGCCTACCAGGGGCTGGTGGCCGATCTGAAAGTGGCTGCGCGCGCACTGACGTAATAGATAGCATGCGCGCATGCCCCTTACCTTCACGCTGGACCCCGACCTCACCCCTGCCCTGCGCGACGGCATCCTCGACCTGTGGACGGACGTCTCCAACGCGGGCGGAGCCGTCGGCTTCGTGGCGCCCGTGACCCGCGAGGACATCCGCCCCGAGCTGGTGAAGCACCTCGTGGCCATGGCCGAGGGCCGGCACCGGCTGCTCGTCGGACAGGACGAGGCGGGCGAGGTGGCCGCGACCGCGTTCTTCTCCTTCAACACGCACCGGCTGCAGCGGCACTGGGTGTGGCTCTACACGGTGATGGTCCACCCCCGGCACCAGGGCAAGGGCTACGGCCGCGAGCTGCTGGCGGCCGCCGCGGACGCGGCCCGCGACTTCGAGGGCATCGACGCGATACGGCTCGGCTGCCGGGGCGGCCACGGCCTGGAGCACTTCTACGCCTCCTGCGGCTACAAGGAGGTCGGCAGGGTGCCCGACGCCATCCGGGTGGCCCCCGGCGACGACCGCGACGACATCACCATGCTGCTGCCGCTCACGTGAGGCACCCCACCCTCTGACAAGATCGCCGGACCGGCGTGCTTCACTGGACGATGCCCGATATGGGTTTTCGGACCGTACGACACGGAAGAGTGGATTGAGATGCTCCGCTACACGCTGATGCGCCTCGGCATCTTCGCCGGCTGCCTCATGGTCGTCTGGGGAGCCGTCTACTCCGGCATCTTCCCGCGCGGCTACGGCAACGCCAACTTCTTCTGGGTCCTGCTGCTCGCCCTCGTGCTCTCGGCACCGATCAGCTGGGTGGTGCTGCGCAAGGAGCGGGAGCGGGCCTCGGTGCGGGTCGCCGGCAAGGTCGACCGGATCAAGGCCAACCTGGAGGCCAACCGCAGGCAGGAGGACGGCGTCGACGACACCGCCCGCGCGCAGGGCCAGCCTTCCTGACCGGTACGCGGCTCCGGGCACCCCGGGCCGCAACTAGTCTTGCCCCATGGGTGCCGTGAAGACCAAGCGGATGCCGCGTGCGGTGCGGGAGCAGCAGATGCTCGACGCCGCCGTACGGATCTTCGGCCGCCGGGGGTACATGGCCGCGTCGATGGACGAGATCGCCGAACTGGCGGGCGTGTCCAAGCCGTTGGTGTACCTGTACCTGAACTCCAAGGAAGACCTCTTCACGGCCTGCATCCGCCGGGAGGCCGCCGCGCTCACCGAGGCGGTGCGCACCGCCGTGCGGCCCGACCTGCCCGCCGACCGTCAACTGTGGGACGGGCTGCAGGCGTTCTTCGCGCACACCGCCGAGCATCCCGACGCCTGGTCCGTGCTGCACCTGCAGGCCCGCACCCACGGTGAGCCGTTCGCGGCCGAGGTCGCCGCGATGCGCGAGGAGATCGTCGCGTTCGTGACCCGGCTGATCGCGGTCGCGGCCCGGGAGGCCCACCGGGACCCCGACCTGCCCGAGCGCGAGGTCGCCGGACTGGCCGAGGCGCTGGTCGGGGCGGCCGAGTCCCTCGCCGCATGGGCCAACACCACCCCCGGTGTGACGGCCCGTCAGGCCGCCGCCACCCTGATGAACTTCGCCTGGGCGGGCCTGGGCGACCTGATGCGGGGCCACGTGTGGACTCCGCCGGCCGAGCAGGTCTGAGGCCGTTCGGGGGCTTCGCGGTCGCCGTCGCCGGCCGCGGGTGCGTGGGGGTCGTTCGCCCGGTTTCCCGCACCCCTCGGGCGGGCGAGCGGCAGCGCCCTGAAGGCGCGCGGGGACCGGGGCGACCAGCCACGGACTGCCCGCACCCGGCAACTGCGGGACACCCGAACCGTGCCTAGCCGTCCGCCGTGCCGGACAGCGGCCGTACCTCCCCGGCCAGATGGAGCCTGCCCCCCGCGCCCCGGAGCTCGAAGCGGCCGGCGCCGTCCGCCCCGTAGGTCACCGTTCCCGGCAACAGCACGGGCGCCCGGAACGCGGCCCGTACCACGGCGGAGCCGCCCGTGCCGTGGGCGGCCAGGCAGCGGGCCACGGTCCACATGCCGTGCGCGATGGCCCGCGGGAAGCCCAAGAGGCGGGCGGTGAGCGGGTGCAGGTGGATGGGGTTGCGGTCGCCGGAGGCCGCGCCGTACCGGCGTCCCACGTCCCCGGCCAGCCGCCACTCGTCGACGACGGGCAGCGGGGTGTCGTCCTCGTGCGCCTCGGCTGCCGTACCGCCCGCGGTGCGGTGCCGGGCCAGGTAGGTGCTGCGGGACTCCCAGACCAGGCCGCCGCCGGAGCGCAGCCCGGTCACCACGGTGGCCTCGGTGCCGCGCCGGTGCGGGGCGAGGCCCTCGATGTGCACGGCGAGTTCGTACTCCCCGGAGGCGGGCAGCTCGGCACGGCGGACGATCTCGACGGACGTGTGGACCAGGCCCAGCAGCGGCAGCGGGAAGTCCCGGCCGCTCATCAGCCGCATGGCCAGCGGGAAGCCGAGCACGTGCGGGTAGGTGACGGGCAGGGCGTCCGCGCCGGTACCGCCGGCGGTCCCCGTGGCGAAGCCGCACACCCGCTCGTAGGCGGCCAGCTTCGCCAGGTCGACGCGCAGCCCGGGCAGGACGAGCCGGGTGCGCGGGAAGTCCGCGTCCGGTGCGGGACGTTTGAAGGGGGAGCGCAGGGCGCCCCGGGCCAGCAGCGGGACCAGCGCGGGGGCGGAGTCCAGGGTGACGGCGGTCATCAGGCCCCCAGCAGGCTCTGGCCGCAGACGCGGACGACCTGGCCGTTGACCGCGCCGGAGGCCGGGTGGGCGAGCCAGGCGGTGGTCTCGGCGACGTCGACCGGCAGCCCGCCCTGGGCGAGGGAGTTCATCCGGCGCCCGGCCTCCCGGATGAACAGCGGGATCGCGGCCGTCATCGTCGTCTCGACGAATCCGGGCGCCACCGCGTTGACCGTGACCCCGTGCTCCGCGAGCGCGCGTGGCGCGAGGGACCGTACGAGGCCCACGACCCCCGCCTTGCTCGCGCCGTAGTTGGTCTGGCCCGCGTTGCCCGCGAGTCCGGCGATGGAGGCGGTGGCCACGATCCGCCCGCCGGGACGCAGGGTGCCCTTGGCGAGCAGCGCGTCGGTGGTGCGCAGCACGCTGCCCAGATTGACCTCCAGGACCGGGGTCCAGCGTTCGGCGGGCATGTTGACCAGCCGGCGGTCCCGGGTGATGCCCGCGTTGTGGATCAGCACGTCCAGTCCGTCGGGGAGGGCGGCGGCGATGCGCTCGCCCGCGTCGGCGGCGGTGATGTCCAGGGCGAGGGCGGTGCCGCCGAGCCGTTCGGCGACCCGGCGGGCGTCCGCCTCGGCGGCGGGCACATCGAGCACGACCACCTGGGCGCCGTCCCTGGCCAGCGTCTCGGCGACGGCCTCCCCGATCCCGCGCGCGGCCCCGGTGACCAGCGCGGTGCGCCCGGCGAGGGGCCGGTCCCAGTCGGCGGGCGCGGTGACGGCGCCGGCACCGACCTCGATCACCTGGCCGCTGACGTAGGCCGACTTGGGGGAGAGCAGGAAGCGCAGGGTGGACTCGGCGGCGGCCGCGTCCGTCAGGCGGACCAGGTTGACGGTCCTGCCCCGGCCGATCTCCTTGCCGAGCGAGCGGGTGAAGCCCTCCAGGGCCTGCTGGGCGGCCGACTGATGGTGGTCGGCGGGGTCGAGCGGGGCGCCCAGCACCAGCAGGCGGCCGCTCGGGGCGAGCGACCGGACGACGGGGTGGAGGGCCGCGTGCACCTCACCGAGGGTGTCGACGTCCCGTACGCCGGTGGCGTCCAGGACGACGGCGGCGGGATCCGTACCCCCCGTGGCGAGGCCCGTACGGGCGAGGACGGGGGAGAGGTCCAGGGCGGACGTCCCGGCCGCGAGATGCAGCAACGGGCCCGGCAGCGCGGGGCGTTCCGGTGACCAGCGCCTCAGCTCGGCCGGCTGGGGCAGGCCCAGGCGCCGGGTGAGGAAACGGCCCGGTGCCGTGCCGGTGAAGCTCAGGTAGCGGTCGGTCATGTGCGACTCCCGCGCGACTCGGTTCGGAAGGGCTGACAAATGCTTACTCTGGAGTAAGGTTACCGGAGGTAAGGCAAGGTGAGCCACTGCCGCGGCACGGTGAGGAGCAGGTCGAGATGAGTCCCCTTGAGCCACCTCGGGCACGCCGGGTCGCGGTGCTCGGCGGCACGCGCATCCCCTTCGCCCGCTCCGACGGCCCCTACGCCACCGCCTCCGACCAGGAGATGCTCACGGCGGCCCTGGACGGCCTGACCGAGCGCTACGACCTCCAGGGCCCGGGCGTGGTCGGTGAGTTCGTCGCCGGCGCCGTGCTCAAGCACAGCCGGGACTTCAACCTCGCCCGCGAGACCGTCCTCGGCTCCCGGCTGGACCCGCGCACCCCCGCCTACGACGTCCAGCAGGCCTGCGGCACCGGCCTGCAGGCCGTCATCGCCGCCGCCAACAAGATCGCCCTCGGCCAGGCCGAGTCGGCGGTCGCGGGCGGCGCCGACACCGCGAGCGACGCGCCCCTCGGCGTCAACGACCACCTGCGCCGCATCCTGCTGGAGGCGCGCCGCGCCAGGTCGGCGGGTGCCCGCCTCAAGGCGCTGGCCAAGATCCGCCCCGCCCATCTGATCCCCGACATCCCGCGCAACGCCGAGCCGCGCACCGGGCTGTCCATGGGCGAGCACGCCGCCGTGACCGCCCGCGCCTGGGGCATCACGCGTGAGGCGCAGGACGAGCTGGCCGCCACCAGCCACCAGCGACTGGCCGCCGCCTACGAACGGGGCTTCTTCCAGGACCTGGTGGTCCCCTTCCGGGGCCTGGAGCGGGACCAGAACCTGCGCCCGGACTCCACCCCGGAGAAACTCGCCGCTCTCCGGCCCGTGTTCGGGGTCAAGGACCCCGATCCGACGATGACGGCGGGCAACTCCACCCCGCTCACCGACGGTGCCGCCCTCGTACTGCTGGCGAGCGAGGAGTGGGCGCGGGCGCGCGGGCAGGCACCGCTCGCCTACCTGACCGCGTACGAGACGGCCGCCGTCGACTTCGTCCACGGCGATGTGGCGGACGGCGAGGACGGCCTGCTGATGGCACCGGCCCACGCGGTCCCGCGGCTGCTGGAACGCACCGGCCTGGACCTGGCCGACTTCGATCTCATCGAGATCCACGAGGCGTTCGCCTCCCAGGTGCTGGCCACGCTCGCCGCGTGGGAGAAGCGGGGCCTGCCGCCCGTGGACCGCGCCCGGCTGAACGTGGCGGGCTCCTCGCTGGCCACGGGACACCCCTTCGCCGCGACCGGCGCACGGATCGTGGCGACCCTGGCCAAGCTGCTGGCCGAACGGGACGGGCCGGGACGCGGCCTGATCTCGGTCTGCGCGGCCGGAGGGCAGGGCGTGACAGCGATCCTGGAACGTCCGTGAACCGCCGGCCTCTCGGCAGGCGGTACACGGCGGGTGGACGGGCGAGGCCGGTCCGGGGCGGGGCCGCTCGGCCTGCAGGGCGTCCAGGCTCTCGGCCGACAGAGCTGACAAGCCACCGAAGCTGAACCCCCCTCACATAACCCCCGAGACTGCACATCCCTGGCCCCGGACCCTTTCCGAACCCGCACAAGCCCCTCACAGCAGACCCGTACGATCACCTGCCTAACCGTCGGTAACCCCTGTCTGCGGCCCGCCGCCGGTGAACGCCTCGGTGTGCGAGGCACGTACGTCATGCAGCAAGCCGTGCACCGCTGCACGCCCGAGGAGCCGCCCGTGTCCACGCCGTACCCGAACGCCCCCGTCTCCTCAGGCGCCCCCGTTCCCTCCGGCGCCCCCGTCTTCGCCACCGACTACGACGGCCACCCGGTCCTGGTGGAGCCCGAGATCCGGCGGCTGGACGGGGCCGTACGAGAAGTGTCCGTACCGCCGTTCGCGCCGCCGGTCACCCATGGCTCGCTGGCCGACCTGCCGTTCGAGAACGCCGAGGCGGCCCCCGGCGCGATCGTGCTCAGCCGACGGCTGCCCGACGGCCGCTGGACCGACGTGACGGCCGCGCGGTTCGCCGAACAGGTGCTCGCGGTGGCCAGAGGGCTGATCGCCGAAGGGCTGCAGCCGGGAGACCGGATCGCCGTCATGGCCCGCACCCGGTACGAATGGACCCTGCTCGACTTCGCCGCCTGGGCGGCCGGCCTGGTCACCGTCCCCGTCTACCCCACCTCGTCCGTCTTCCAGACCCGCTGGATCCTGCACGACTCCGGCGCGGTCGCCCTGATCACCGAGACCGTCGGCCAGGCCTCCGCCCTCGGCCCCGAACTCCAGCACCTGCCCGACCTCAGACATGTCTGGGTCATGGACAAGGAGCACGTGGAACGCCTCGCCGAGGCGGGCGCGCACATACCGGACGGCGAGGTGGCCGTACGCCGGGGCATGCTGGGCCCCGACACCCTCGCCACGCTCATCTACACCTCCGGCACCACCGGCCGGCCCAAGGGCTGCGCCCTCTCGCACGGGAACTTCTTCGCCGAGGTCGACAACGCCATCGAACTGCTCTACCCGGTCTTCAAGGCGCGGGACGACGAGCCGTCGGTCCTTCTCTTCCTGCCGATGTCCCACGTCTTCGGCCGGATGGTGGCCATCGCCTGCGTCCGCGCGCGGGTCCGCCTCGGCCACGCGCCGAGCCTGGCGGCGCAGGACCTGCTCCCGGACCTGGCCGCCTTCCAGCCCACCTGCCTGCTGACCATCCCCTACATGCTGGAGAAGGTCTACAACTCCGCGCGGGCCAAGGCGGAGGCGGGCGGCCGGGTGGCAGTCTTCGACCGGGCGGCGGCCGTGGCCCAGCGCTACGGCGAGGCGGTCGAGGCCCGGCAGACCGGCACCGGCAACGGCCCGGGCCGCGCCCTGAAGACACAGCGCGCCTTCTACGACCCCCTCGTCTACCGCCGCATCCGCGCCGCCATGGGAGGCCGCGTCCGATACGCGATCTGCGGCGGCTCCCCCCTCGGCCGACGCCTCGCCGCGTTCTACGCCGGCGCCGGCATCGAGATCTTCGAGGGCTACGGCCTGACCGAGACCACCGCTGCCTCGACGGTCACCCCACCGCTCAAGCCCCGCCTCGGCACGGTCGGCTGGCCCCTGCCCGGCACCCGGGTACGGATCGCGGCGGACGGCGAGATCCTCATCGCCGGCGACCATGTGCTGCGCGGCTACTGGGACCCGCAGGCCGGCGGAGTCGTCCCCGCGACCCGGGACGGCTGGCTGCCCACGGGCGACATAGGCGAGCTGGACGACGAGGGATATCTGACCATCACCGGCCGCAAGAAGGAGCTGCTGATCACGGCGGGCGGCAAGTCGGTGGCCCCGGCCCCGCTGGAGAACTGGCTGCGCCAGCACCCGCTGATCTCCCAGGTGATGCTGGTCGGCGACGCCCGCCCGTACGTCGCCGCGCTGATCACCCTCGACCGCGACGGCATCACCCACTGGCGCCAGATGATCGGAAAGCATCCGGTACCACCTGAACTCCTCGTCGACGACCCGGAGTTGACGGCGGTCCTCCAGCGGGCGGTGGACGAGGCGAACAAGCTGGTCTCCCGCCCCGAGTCCATCCGCCGCTTCACGCTCCTGCCGGTCGACTTCACGGAGGCCGCGGGCCACCTCACCCCGTCGATGAAACTCCGCCGGGACCACATCCTGCGGGACTTCGCGGCACAGGTGGAGACCCTGTACGAGCGCTGATGCGGCGGGGCCGGTGAAGTTGCCGTGGGGCCGCCCGAGCGGCCCAAGGGCGCCTTTTCATCGGGGCGAGGGTCGACACCCGCTCCTCGCTGGTCCCCCCTCGTCCGGACTCGGCGGGGCGGGGAGCGGGTTGCCGCCTGGGTCGGTTGCGGCCCGCGAACGATCCTCGTACGGCCCCCTGAAGACAGTCAATCCTTGGGTTTTCTCGGCAAACCCAAGTGTTAGCTTGGGTGTTGTGACGCTGGACGACCTTCGCGTGTTCGTGGCCGTATGCCGCGCGGGCAGCCTCAGCTCGGTCGCCCGCGACCTCGGCTGCACCCAGTCCGCCGTCAGCCAGCACGTCAAGCGGCTGGAGCGGGAGACCGGGGTGGCCCTGCTCGAACGGCAGCCCCGTGGAGTCGTCCCCACCCAGGCCGGCCGCCTCCTGGAGGCCGCCGCGACCGAGGGCATCAACGCCCTCGACGTCGCCGTACGACAGCTGCGCGACCTGGTCGACGGTCACAGCGGCTACGTCCGTGTGGCCACCGGCGCCACGACCGTCCGGCATTTCATGTCGGACGCGGTCGTCACGTTCCGCCGCCACCACCCCAAGGTCAACCTGGAGTTCCGCACGGTCAGTTCGGGCCGCGGCAGCTTCGACGCCCTCGCCGACGGCACGCTGGACCTGGCCTGGATCACCATCGGCCCACCGGTGCGGGGCATCGAGCAGCGGACGGTCGTGGAACTGCCGTGGTTGCTGGCCGTCCCGGCGGACGACCCACTCGCCGACCGCCCGCACCTGGACCCTGCGGACCTCGCCGGCGTCCGGCTCATCCGGCTCCCCCCGAACTCCACGTCCGCCGCCCACCTGGAAACGGCGTGCGCCGAGCGGGGCGTCCGGTTCGCGTACGAGCCGAGCGTCGCCGACTGGGACACGGCGTTGCTGCTCGCCGAGCTGGGCCTGGGAAGGGCGGTCGTACCCGCCGTACCCGGCCTGCCCGTTCCCGGCGACGGCCCGCTGCGCCTGGTCCCCCTCCCCGGCCTCCGTCCCCTCCCCGTCGGCTGGGCCGTCCGCCGCTGGGACGCGCTCAGCCCGCCGGCCAGGGCCTTCGCGGACACGGTGGCCGCCTTGCGGTGAACGCCGGCTCCCCCAGACCGTCTTACCGCCTTGCCGACGTCCACGGCTCCCACCTCACCACCGCGCCCACCCCACCACCACCCCGCCCGATCAGCCTTCCTTCTGGGCCAGGAGGAACGCCTGTGGGACCAACGACGCCCCCCGTGCCTCCTCGGGCTCGCGCACGGTGCTGGAGCGGAGGGCGAACCCGGCGTCGGACAGCAGCTCCGCCATCTGCTCGGGGCGGCGCCGGTGGTGGTCCAGGGCCACGTCACGGCCCCAGGGACGTTCGAGGCGGAGCGGCACGTCACCCACCTGGAAGGCGAGCAGGAGCCGTCCGCCGGGGGCCAGCACGCGGTGGAACTCGGCGAACAGCGCGGGAAGTTCGTCCAAGGGTGTGTGGATGCTGGAGTACCAGGAGACGACCCCGGCCAGCGAACCGTCGGCCATGGACAACTCCCGCATCGAACCCTGCTCGAACCGCAGCGCGGGATGCTCGCGGCGGGCGATGGCGATCATGGACTCGGAGAGGTCGAGGCCGAAGACGGACAGGCCCAGGCCGGCCAGGTGGGCGGTGACCTCGCCGGGGCCGCAGCCGAGGTCGGCGACCGTGCCGCCGGGGCCGACCTGTTCGGCGTACGCGGCGAGGATGGCCCGTTCCAGGGGCCAATCGGCGAGGAAGTCGCGGAAGTGCGCGGCGTAGTCCTCGGCGACGGTGTCGTAGAAGGTGCGGGTGTCGGTCATGGGGAGGGACCGTAACGGGCCGCACCGACACTCCGCTTAGGCTGCTGCCGTTGGCCAACGCATCACACGGGGGGGGGTACCGGCCGATGAGCCATGCGACGGAGGCCTTTCAGCCACTGCAGGCCGACGATCCCCCCGTGGTGGCGGGGTACCGGCTGGCCGCCCGGCTGGGCGCGGGCGGCATGGGCCGGGTCTACCTGTCGCACACGCAGGGCGGCCGTCCCGTGGCGATCAAGGTCGTACGGCCCGAGCTGGCCGACGACCCGGACTTCCGGCGGCGGTTCGGCCGGGAGATCACAGCCGCCCGGCGGGTACGGGGGGCGTACACCGCCGAGCTGATCGACGCCGATGCCGACGGCGTGCCGCCGTGGCTGGCCACGCTGTACGTGCCCGGGCCGTCCCTGGCGGAGGCCGTGGCCCGGCGTGGGCCGTTGCCGGTGCCCGCGGTGCTGTGGCTGATGGCGGGGGTGGCCGAGGCGTTGCAGGCGATCCACGACGCCGGGATCGTGCACCGGGACCTGAAGCCGTCGAACGTGCTGCTGGCCGCCGACGGGCCCCGAGTGATCGACTTCGGTATCGCGCTGGCCGCCGACGGGACCTCGTACACGGCGACGGGGGGCACCATCGGCACGCCCTCGTTCATGGCTCCGGAGCAGGCGGCCGGGGACGAGGTGACGGCGGCGACCGACGTCTTCGCGCTCGGGCAGACGGCCGCGTTCGCGGCGCTGGGCAGGCCGCTCTACGGCGACGGCCCGGCCGTCAACGTGCTGTACCGGATCGTGCACTCCGAACCCGACCTGTCCCTGCTGCCGGAGGCGCTGCGTCCGCTGATGGCCCGGTGTCTGGCCGCCGACCCGGCGGAGCGGGCCACTTTGGCAGAGGTCGTGGACTGGTGCCGGCAGCGGCTGGGCGCGGATGCCGACGCGGGCGGGGGACCGGCGGTGTGGCGGGAGATCACCGGGCCGGAGGTCGTGGTACCGGCACCGGTCCCGGAGCCCACCCGGGCGCACCCGCAGCCGCAGCAGCTGATCGGGCACCTGGAGCCCACCCCGGCGCAGCCGCAGCCGCTCATCGGTTACCCGCAGCTTCCGGCGGGGTGGCCGCAGCCGACGCCGGAGGAGCGCAAGGCCCGCAGACGGCGTGCCGCGCTGATGTCGGTCGCCGGTGTGGTGGGCGGTGCGCTGCTGGTGGCACTCCTGGCGTGGTCGGTGATGGACGCCCGGAACCGGTCCGGTCTGCGGGACGCGGCGACCGGTTCCTCGGCGACCGGTTCCTCGGCCTCCGGCGGGGGAGCGTCCGCACGGTCGTCGGCGTCCGCGCCGGGATCCTCGTCGGACTCCTCGGAGTCCTCGGACTCGGGGGGCGGTGGCGCCGCACCGGGGGCGGGAGGGTCCTCCTCGGCCTCGCCGTCGCAGCCGCAGGCCGAGTCGTACGCCCCGCGGATGCTGGACGCGAAGAACCCGCTGAGCATCGAGGACCCGGACGGCAAGCCGAAGAACGACAAGGGGGCCATCCGCTTCGGCTGCAAGACGCCCGGCTGCGAGCTGGAGAGCGACGCCAGCGTGTTCGTCCAGATATTCGGCGGGCACGGCACCAGCCTCGACGAGTGCCGTCTCATGCTCCAGCACGCCACGCGTCACCGCTGGCCGCTGGCCTCGATGGCGAACGGCAGCGAGATCTGCATCAAGCACCCGTCGGGTGACATCGCGCTGTTCGTGGTCCAGACGAAGTCGACCGCGCTGCCGGACCTCGCCTTCCTCCAGGGCGACCTGACGGTCTGGCGGGACGCGGCCTAGCCCACCCCCGCCAGCCGCAGCAGCGCCGTCGTCGTCGCCGCGCCGAGGACGACGACGGCGAAGGGGGCCCGGCGCCAGGCCAGGGCGGCGCCGACCAGGACGCCGGCAGGGCGGGCCCAGCCCGCGAAGCCGCCGGACTCGGTCAGGGCGCCCGTGGCCAGCAGGGCGACGAGCAGGACTACCGCGCCCGCCGAGGCCAGCTCCTGGACGCGGTGCGGGACCGTGACCCGCCCGTGCAGGACCGGGCCGACCAGCCGGAAGGCGTATGTCCCGACGGCCAGGGCCAGGATCACGGCGACCGTGGCGTTCATGCGGCGGCTCCCGGGGCGGGCCCGCGGTGCAGGAGCAGTCCGGCGAGGGCGAGCAGCACCGGCACCCCGGCCGGCACGGCGGGCGTGGCCGCCAGGGCGAGGGCGGCGCCGAGCAGGGCGCATCGCCGTACCGCCGCGTCCGCGCGCAGGGTGGGCAGGACCAGGGCGACCAGGACGGCCGGGAAGGCGGCGTCCAGCCCGTAGCGGGCCGTGTCACCGAGGGCGCTGCCCGCGAGCGCGCCGGCCAGGACGCCGATGTTCCATACGGCGAACAGGCCGAGCCCGGAGATCCAGAACGCCCGCCGCTGCCGCGCCGGATCGGGCTGGGCGAGGGCGAAGGCGACCGTCTCGTCGGTGACCAGATGGGCGCCGAGGAAGCGGCTGGCGCGGCCGGTGCCGAGGATCTCGGCCACGGCGAGGCTGAAGGCGGCCGTGCGGGTGTTGAGCAGCAGCCCGGTGGCCGCGGCGGCGACCGGGCCGCCCCCGGCGAGCAGCACGCCCACCGCGCTGAACTGGGCGGACCCGGCGTACACCACCAGCGACATGAGCACCGGCACCCACACCGGCAGCCCGCCGGCGACGGAGACGGCGCCGAAGGAGACGCCGACGATGCCGCTGGCGAGCCAGACGAGCGAGCTGTCGCGGAGCAAGGGGGCGACGGCCTTCGGTGTTCGTTGTAGCGAACGCATGTTCTTTAGAATGGACAGCAGCCAGCCTGTCCGTCAAGGCGAACGATCGTACCGATGGAGCGAACGACATGTCCGAGGTTCCCGCCCGGCTCCCCATGGAGTGGATCGCCGCGTCCCTCAAGCGGGAGCGGACCCGCGCCGGGCTCTCCCTGTCCGAGCTGGCCAAGCGCGCCGGGATCGCGAAGTCCACGCTCTCCCAGCTGGAGGCGGCGAGCGGGAACCCGAGCATGGAGACCATCTGGGCGCTGGGGGTGGCGCTCGGCGTCCCGTTCAGCGCCCTGGTCGAGCCGCCGGTGCCGAGCGTCCGGGTGATCCGCGCGGGCGAGGGCCCCGCCGTCGCCTCGGAGCAGGCGAACTACGTCGCGACGCTGCTGTCGGCGAGCCCGCCCGGGGCCCGGCGGGACATCTACCACCTGCGGGCGGAGCCCGGGGCGGCGCGCACGTCGGAGCCGCACATCCCGGGCACGGTCGAACACCTGGTCGTCAGTACGGGCCGGGTGAAGGCGGGACCGGCCGGGGAGGAAGCGGAGCTGAATCCCGGGGACTACATGAGCTATCGGGGGGATGTGGCTCACTCGTACGAGGCGCTGGTGCCGGGCACGACCTTCGTCCTCGTCATGCAGCACACATAGGGAATGCGCCGAGAATTCACCGAACGAGTGGGTGCGGAAAAGGCAGGAGCCCCGTCGCCTTACGGCGTGGGGCTCCTTGGGTACTGCACTCAGGTTCTGCGATCAGGCAGTGATCAGACGGGGGTGACGTTCTCCGCCTGCGGACCCTTCGGGCCCTGCGTCACGTCGAAGCTCACCTGCTGGTTCTCCTCGAGGGAGCGGAAGCCGGAGGCGTTGATCGCGGAGTAGTGAACGAAGACGTCGGGGCCGCCGCCCTCCTGGGCGATGAAGCCAAAGCCCTTTTCGGCGTTGAACCACTTAACGGTTCCGGTAGCCATAAGCCCTCCTTGGGCTCAAAAGGGTTGCCCTGCTCCAGAACCTGCACGTGCGAAACGGTGCTGCACAACTGCATTCGTCTGAAAACGACGAGAGCCTGCGGTTACATGCTCCGCAGGCTCTGTACTGCAAGGGAAACCAAACTGCAACTTGCGGCGAGCCTAGCACGCGGGCAGCCGAAAGCAATAGAGGTCAAGATCACTTCACCCGGATGTTTGAACCCTCGCTAGCCCGTTTGGCGGCGGGGTCGGTCCGAGCACGGTACCGCACGGGTCTAGTCTCGCGATGTGGACAATTCTCGCACCCGGCCGCGCGTCGGCCACATCCAGTTCCTGAACTGCCTGCCCCTCTACTGGGGGCTCGCGAGAACCGGCACGCTCCTCGACTTCGAGCTGACCAAGGACACCCCGGAGAAGCTCAGCGAGCAGCTCGTGCGCGGCGACCTCGACATCGGCCCCGTCACCCTGGTCGAGTTCCTGCGCAACGCCGACGAACTCGTCGCCTTCCCGGACATCGCCGTCGGCTGCGACGGCCCGGTGATGTCCTGCGTGATCGTCTCCCAGGTCCCCCTCGACCGGCTGGACGGCGCCCGGGTCGCCCTCGGCTCGACCTCCCGCACGTCCGTCCGTCTGGCCCAGCTCCTCCTCGCCGAGCGCTACGGCGTCCAGCCCGACTACTACACCTGCCCGCCCGACCTCAGCCTGATGATGCAGGAGGCGGAGGCCGCCGTCCTCATCGGTGACGCCGCCCTGCGGGCGAACCTCCTCGACGGCCCGCGCTACGGCCTCCAGGTGCACGACCTCGGCGCGCTCTGGAAGGAGTGGACCGGCCTGCCGTTCGTCTTCGCGGTCTGGGCGGCCCGCCGGGACTACCTGGAACGCGAGCCGTCCATCACCCGCAAGGTCCACGAGGCCTTCCTCGCCTCCCGCAACCTCTCCCTGGAGGAGGTCGGCAAGGTGGCCGAGCAGGCCGCCCGCTGGGAGGCCTTCGACGAGGCGACCCTGGAGCAGTACTTCACCACCCTCGACTTCAGCTTCGGCGACCCGCAGCTGCGGGCCGTCGCCGAGTTCGCCCGCAGGGTGGGCCCGACGACGGGCTTCCCGGAGGATGTGAAGGTGGACCTGCTGCAGCCGTAGGCACGAGTCACTACGCTGCTGCAGACAAGGCGTCGGGGGGAGAGAGCGCCATGCAGCCGCTGGAAGCTGACGAACCGGCCGAGGTCGGTCCCTACCGGCTGCTCGGACGGCTCGGTTCCGGTGGCATGGGCCGGGTCTATTTCGGCCGCAGCGCGGGTGGCCGTACGGTCGCGGTGAAGATCGTGCACCCGCACTTCGCCCTGGACGAGGAGTTCCGCGCCCGGTTCAGGCGCGAGGTGGAGGCCGCGCGCCGGGTCGGCGGTACCTGGACCGCGCCCGTCCTGGACGCGGATCCGGACGCCCCGGTGCCCTGGGTCGCCACCGCCTACGCGGCCGGCCCGTCCCTCGCGGTGGCCGTCACCGACGGCGGGCCGCTGCCCGCGCACACCGTACGGGCCCTCGGCGCCGGCCTCGCCGAGGCGCTGACGGCCGTGCACGAACTGGGCCTGGTCCACCGGGACGTGAAGCCGTCCAACGTCCTGCTGACCCTGGACGGTCCCCTTCTGATCGACTTCGGCATCGCCCGGGCGATGGACGGTACGGCGTCCCTGACCTCCACCGGTGTGTCGATCGGCTCCCCGGGCTACATGGCGCCCGAGCAGATCCTCGGCGAGGGCGTCACCGGCGCCGCCGACGTCTTCTCCCTCGGTGCCGTCCTCGCCTGCGCGGCCACCGGCGAACCGCCCTTCCGGGGCGACTCCTCGGCCGCGCTGCTCTACAAGGTCGTCCACGAAGAGCCCGAACTCGGCCCCCTCGACGGTGAGCTGCGCGCGGTGGTGGCGGCCTGCCTGGCCAAGGACCCGGCGGCCCGGCCCGAGCCCGCCGAGGTGGGCCGGCGCCTCGCCCCCGAAGGCACCGCCCGGCTGATCGCGGGCGGCTGGCTGCCGGGCGCCCTGGTGGAACAGGTCAGCCGCAGTGCCGTACGCCTGCTCAACCTGGACACGGGGGAGGCGGTGCGGTCGGGACCCGTGCGCTTCAGCAGCCTGTCGGTGAGCGGAGCGGCGGGGCCGACGTCGGGCACCGGCGAATCCACGGCGACCGGTCACCGTCCGCCGGCGCCCACCGGCGAGTTCGGGGCGGCGCCCGTCATGGCCGTCGGTGGGCCGGTGACCAGCGCTTTTGGGATGCCGGCCGCGCCGACCGCCGTGCCTGCGCCACGGGACGTACCGCCCCCCGGCAGGGTCTCCCTCAGCGTGGCGGCGACCTCCGCGCCCGTGGAGGCCGGCCGCGGGCGCCGGCTGAGCTGCACGGTGGCGCTGGCGGTCGCCGGGGCGCTGGCCGCGGCCACCGTCGGGCTCGGCCTCCTGCTGCGGCCGTGGTTCCAGGCGGGCGGCGACACGAACGCGGGCGGTGACACCGCACACCCCCCGGCCCCGAGCGCGACGGCCGGCAGCGCCGGGGGCATGAGCGACCAGCCGGGCACCGTCCCGGCCCGCTACCTCGGCACGTGGGAGGGGCAGGCCACCGGCCTCGGCGGCGCCCTGCCCATGGGCACCTTCCGGCTCACCGTCCAGCAGGCGCGCGTCGGCGAGACGGTGGGACGGCTCCGGCAGACCGACCGGCTCGGCGCCGTCTGCGACGACACCCTCTTCCTGAAGAAGGTGACCAGCACCCAGATCCTCGCGACCTCGGTGGGCGCCGCCGGCAATGACGCAGGCTGCAACCAGGCCCCGCACCAGGTGGAGTTGACACCGGTCGGCGACGACCTGAAGTACACGTCGGACAGTTCGGAGGAGGGCAACCCGGTTTCGCGGATGTCGAAGGTCCGCTAGCGGGCGGAGCCGGGCTGTCCACGGATCAGCCGTTCGACATTCCGAGCCGCCCGAGCCGGGTACCGGGTGCGCGGGGCGGCCGGATGTCCGTAGGCTGCTCGGCGCACTTCCGGCAACGGCACTTCGAGGACACCCGCCATGGCGCTGCGCAGCACGGTGAGTTCGACGGAAGACCCGGCCGCGTGAGCGCGGCGGGGGTGACCACGGGCGCGCTGGTGCTGATCTCGGCGCTGTGGGGCGCGGTGGCGGGCGCGCTGCTGCCCCGGGCCGCGTACCGCTTTGCCGTCCCGTCCGGCGAGTCCTGGCGGGACCGGTGCCCGGACGGCCACCCGGTCCGCGGGTGGTTCGGCGGGGCGACGTGCGGACAGTGCGCGGGTGAGCACACCGCCTCCGCCCCCCGTCTCGCGCCCTCCGGCGCCCTTCTCGCCGCCGCCACCGCCCTGACCTGTGCCGCCCTCGCGGCCGCCACCGGCACCCGGCCCGAGCTGGCGGTCTGGCTGCTGCTCGCGCCGGTCGGGGTGCTGCTGGCCGTGGTGGACTTCCGGGTGCAGCGGCTGCCCGACCCGCTGACCCTGCCGCTCGCCGCCGGCGCGCTCGCCCTGCTGGGCCTCACCGCGCTGCTGCCCGAGCACGCCGGCCACTGGCTCACCGCGCTCTACGCCGCCCTCGCGCTCGGCGGCGGCTACTACGTGCTGCATCGCATCAACCCGGCCGGCATGGGCTTCGGCGACGTGAAGCTGGCCGTGGGCATGGGCGCCGTGCTCGGCTGGTACGGCTGGCCCACCGTGCTGCTGGGCACCTTCGCCGGGTTCCTGTTCGGCGCTCTCTACGGCGGCGCGCTCGTCGTCGTCCGGAGGGCGGGGCGCAAGACGGCGATCCCCTTCGGGCCTTTTCTGATGGCCGGCGCCTTCGCCGGGCTGCTGATCGGCGCGTACGCGGCCTGACGTCCTCGGGCGGAAACGGCTGGCGTACGCTGTTGCGGTCCGCTCACAACCCTTGACGAAAGGGACGCCCTGGTGACCGAGAAGGCCGACCTCCAGTCTGTCCTCGACCGTGCCGCCGCCGGTGGGCGGATCACCCCGGAAGAGGCGCTCGTCCTCTACCGCGACGCGCCCCTGCACGCCCTGGGCGCCGCCGCCGACGCCGTGCGCCGCCGCAAGTACGCCGGCATCGAGCACATCGCGACGTACATCATCGAGCGCAACATCAACTACACGAACGTGTGCGTCACGGCGTGCAAGTTCTGCGCGTTCTACGCGGCCCCCAAGGACACCGCCAAGGGCTGGACCCGCGACCTCGACGACATCCTGCGCCGCTGCGCCGAGACCGTCGAGCTGGGCGGCACCCAGATCATGTTCCAGGGCGGCCACCACCCGGACTACGGCGTGGAGTACTACGAGAAGCACTTCCGGGCCATCAAGGAGGCCTTCCCGCAGCTGGTGATCCACTCGCTGGGCGCCTCCGAGGTCGAGCACATGGCGCGGATCTCCGGCGTGTCGGTCGAGGAGGCCATCACCCGCATCCACGATGCCGGTCTGGACTCCTTCGCCGGCGCGGGCGCCGAACTCCTGCCCGAGCGGCCGCGCAAGGCCATCGCCCCGCTGAAGGAGAGCGGCGAGCGCTGGCTGGAGATCATGGAGACCGCGCACGAGCTGGGCGTGGAGTCGACGTCCACCATGCTCATGGGCACGGGCGAGACGAACGCCGAACGCATCGAGCACCTGCGCATGATCCGGGACGTGCAGGACCGCACGGGCGGCTTCCGCGCCTTCATCCCGTACACCTACCAGCCCGAGAACAACCACCTGAAGGGTCGCACCCAGGCGACCCTCTTCGAGTACCTGCGGATGATCGCGATCGCCCGCCTCTTCCTGGACAACGTCCAGCACATCCAGGGCTCCTGGCTGACCACCGGCAAGGAGGTCGGCCAGCTGTCGCTGCACTACGGCGCGGACGACCTCGGCTCGATCATGCTGGAGGAGAACGTGGTCTCCTCGGCCGGTGCCAAGCACCGCTCCAACCGGCTGGAGATCATCGACCTCATCCGCAAGGCGGGCCGCGTCCCGGCGCAGCGCGCGACGACGTACGAGCACCTCGTCGTGCACGACGACCCGGCGAACGACCCCGTCGACGACCGCGTGGTCTCCCACATCTCCTCCACGGCGATCGAGGGCGGCACGGCCCACCCCGAGCTGAAGCTGCTGGCGTCCAACTGAGCCTGCCGTGCTGACGATCCACGCCGCCCCACTGATCCTGCCGGTGGGCGTGGCACCCGTCGTGGACGGAGCCGTGGTGGTGGACGGCGACCGGATCACGGCCGTCGGGCCGTACCCGGAGGTCGCCGCCGCGGCGCCGGGCGCGCGGGTGCGGCGGTGGCCGGGAGTGCTCACCCCGGGCCTGCGTCAGTGGCACCCGCTGTGGTTGCTGCGCCACTGCTACCACCCCGACCCGCGCGAAGCCGACGAGCTGGGTGAACTGCCCCTGTGGGGCGAACGGCTGGCCGCCCTGGGCGACCTCGCCGAGACCCGCTGGGCGGGCAGCGTACGGCGCGGTCTGCAGCGGATGCTGCGGTACGGCACGACGGCGGTGGCGTCCCCGGGAGCCCGCTTCCGCGATCCGCTGGTGGCCACGGCCGTGGCCCGGTCCGGGCTGACCGTCGTCGGGATCACGGGCGCTCCGGGCAGCATGCTGCTCGGCGAGCGGCCGGACCTCGACCCGTTCGCCGAGGGGCACGACCTCCCCGGCACGGTCCACGGCCCGCTGACCGTCGGCGGCCGGGCCGACCTGGCCGTGTTCGACGTACCCGACGAGACGGCGCTGACGGAGCGCGGTGGGGCGACCTGTGTGGCGACCGTGCTGGCCGGCCGGCTGGTGTACCGGGGCCGTTGACCGGTTCAGCCGGAGAACCGCTTCCCGAACGCCCCCGAACCCTGCGTCACCCCGCTGCAGTCGGTCGCCGCGTCGTCCTGCCCGGCCTCCCCGTCCATGCACTGCTGGTCGCGGAAGGCCGACCACATCGACACCCAGGCGATCTCCTTGTCCTCGGCGAAGGTGCGCACCTGGTCGGCGTCGGAGAGCGTGAACGTCTCACCGGCCACGTCGTTGACGCCGATCATCGAGGTGAGCGCCATGCCCCGCCAGGCACCGGAGTCCGACAGCCCGAACACCTTCTTGAGCTGGGTGTGGGCGGCCCGTGCGGAGGCGAGGGCGTAGTCGCCCATGTCGCCCCCGTACGACTCGCCGTAGTTCATGGTCATCAGGTTGACCGTGGAGACCTGGACGTCGTACGTGTTCGCCGACTCCAGCAGGGCGAGGCTGTCGGAGTCGAGGCCCGAGGGCATCACCGGCAGGGTGAAGGAGACCTTCAGGTCCGGGCGTTCCTGCTGCAGCCTGGCTATCGCCTGCGCACGCAGCGCGACGGAGGCGGAGTCGGTCAGTTCGTCGCCCTCGATGTCGAAGTCGGCCTGGGTGGAACCGGCCGCGTCCAGCGCCTCGGCGTACGCGGCGGCCAGCGCGGAGACGCTGTGGCAGGTGGCGGCCAGTTCCTTGCCGGAGGCCCCGCCGAAGGAGACGCGGACGGTGGCGCCGTCCTTCTTCAGCCCCGCGATCCGGGACTTCACCGCGGAGTCGCCGATCGCCTCGGTGCCGTTCCACCGCGGCGCGCAGCCGCTGCCGTCGGCGATCACGAAGGCGAGGTTGTACGTCGACGGGGACCCGGCGGAATCGGTGGCGGCGGCCTCGGTGGCGCTGACGTAGGGGGCGTAATCGGGAGTGTACGCAGGGGAGGAGCCGGGGGAGCGGGCTGTGCTCGCCGCCTCCTCGGAGCAACCGGTCACTGCGAGTGCAAATGCGCAAGCGAACCCGGCGATCGGCCTCAGTGAACTTCTCATCGCGTGTGCACCCGTTCTTGTGACATATGCCGCAGGAAGGAAACGGAAAGCGTTCCCAGGGAGGAAATCTCTCACACGAAACCGTGTGCCTAGGCGGTCTTCTCAGGGAAACGACAGGTTGAGCCAGGCCTCATGGGTGGCTCACAGGGTTTTCCAGGAAAGGGACACATAAAAGCTCTCTAATATCCGAGGAATGCAATCCGAACCCGCCATCGAAAGTCGCGCCGTCAGGTGCGGTCGCCGTCGCAAACATGGCAACGGGCCTGTCGAGGGGCCCGTGTTCGTTGACACCACCGGACGCCGGTCGAAGGTGCTGCGCCGCCTCGGCCTGCTGGTCGGCGCCGTCTGCCTCACCTATGCGGGCGTGCTCGTCGCCGCCTTCATGGGCTGGGGCACCTCCCTCGACCCGTCCTCCCTGCTGCCCTTCGGCAACGCCGGCGGGCGCCAGGCCCCCGGCCAGGTACGGCCGCAGGGCGGTATCGGCCGCCAGGCGGACCTGCCGAACGGCACGCCCTCGGTGCCGCCCTCGGTCACCGCCCTCGTCGCCACCACCCCGTCCGTGTCCGCGTCCGCGTCCGCGGGCGCCAACTGACCGGAGCGCAGCGGCAGTCATGACCACTCCGACGTCCTCCCGGGGCCGCAGGCGCGCGCCCACCCGCATCGAACGCGCCGCAGGCCGGGCCGCGGCGCTCCAGCGGCCCCGCACCATCCTCGCCCTCCTGCTCCTGCTGGCGCTGACCTGCGTGATGCTGCTCGACGGCTATCTGCGCTCCGAGGTCGGCGGCGACCAGCGGGTGCGCACCGGCGCGAGCGCCGACAAGGTCCCCGACAAGATCCTGAACGGCGGCCCGATCCTCACCTTTCGGGGTGGCCAGGCCACCACGGTCTCCGTCCCGTCCAAGACCATCGCGCTCACCTTCGACGACGGCCCGAACCCGACCTGGACGCCCCAGGTCCTCGCGATCCTGCGCAAGTACGACGTCCCCGGCACGTTCTTCCTGGTCGGCTCGATGGTGTCGCGCTATCCGGGCATCGTGAAGACGATGGTCCAACAGGGCAACGAGGTCGGCATCCACACCTTCACGCACGTCGACCTGTCGTACCAGAGCGCCGCCCGTGTCGACCGCGAGATGGAGCAGACGCAGCTCGCCCTCGCCGGCGCGGCCGGCATCACCACGACCCTGTTCCGCGCGCCGTACTCCTCCGAGACCGACGCCATCGACGACTACAGCTGGCCCGTCTACCAGAAGCTCGGCAAGGACGGCTACACCAGCGTCTTCGTCGACACCGACAGCGACGACTGGAAGCGGCCGGGCGTATCGAAGATCGTCCAGTGGGCCACCCCGAAGGGCGGCGCGGGCGCCTCGGTCCTCTTCCACGACGCGGGCGGCGAGCGCTCGCAGACCATCGAGGCGCTGCCCGAGTACATCGAGAAGATGAAGGCGAAGGGCTACACCTTCACCACCATCAGCGGCGTCATCGACAAGCAGCGCGCCACCGAACGGCAGGCGGCGAACGGGGGCACGGCCGGACAGCCGGCGGAGGGTGCGACCGAAGCCGGGGCGGCCGGCACCGGACCGGTCGCGACACCGGGCGGCACCGCGACCGGCCCCGCCCGCCTCCAGGCCGCCCATCGCACCGCCACCGGGATGACCCTCTACGAGGGCAAGGCCCTCATCGCGGCCGTCGCCGTCGCCGAATGGACCCTGCCGGTGCTCTCCGTCGGGCTGATGGTCGTCGGCGTGGCCGTCATGGGCCGCTTCGGGATGATGGTGATCCTCGCCCGCCGCCACCACCGGCAACGCAACAGACGCCGGTTCAGCTGGGGCCCGCCGGTCACCCGGCCGGTGAGCGTGATCGTGCCGGCGTACAACGAGAAGGAGTGCATCGCCAACACCCTGAAGTCGCTGGCGCGGAGCACCCATCCGATCGAGATCATCGTCGTCGACGACGGTTCGACGGACCGCACCTCCGAGATCGCGCGCGAGGCGGCCGAGTCGCTCGGCATGACGAACGTCCGGATCATCCGGCAGGAGAACGCGGGCAAGCCGGCCGCCCTGAACAACGGCGTCCGCAACGCCGCTCACGACATCGTCGTGATGATGGACGGCGACACCGTCTTCGAACCGGACACCGTACGGCACCTCGTGCAGCCC
Organism: Streptomyces sp. NPDC048521; assembly: GCF_043199855.1. NCBI lineage: Bacteria > Bacillati > Actinomycetota > Actinomycetes > Kitasatosporales > Streptomycetaceae > Streptomyces > Streptomyces sp. NPDC048521. Next base: position 230,103 of record NZ_JBICWR010000010.1, on the reverse strand, counting down.
TTCGCCGATCCCCGGGTCGGCGCGGTCGCCGGCAACGCCAAGGTCGGCAACCGCAACACGGTCATCGGCGCCTGGCAGCACATCGAGTACGTGATGGGCTTCAACCTCGACCGGCGCATGTACGACCTGCTGCGCTGCATGCCGACGATCCCGGGAGCGATCGGCGCGTTCCGCCGGGAGGCGGTGCTCGCGGTCGGCGGGATGAGCGAGGACACCCTCGCCGAGGACACCGACATCACGATCGCGATGCACCGCGCGGGCTGGCACGTCGTCTACCAGGAACACGCCAGGGCCTGGACGGAGGCGCCGGGCTCCATGAAACAGCTCTGGTCCCAGCGCTACCGCTGGTCGTACGGCACCATGCAGGCCCTGTGGAAGCACCGCAAGTCCCTGACGGACAAGGGACCTTCGGGCCGCTTCGGGCGTGTCGGCATGCCCCTGGTGGTGATCTTCCAGATCGTCACGCCGGTCTTCGCCCCGCTGATCGACGTCTTCACCGTCTACTCGATGATCTTCATCGACCTGCGCGCGGCCCTGCTGGCGTGGCTGGCGGTGCTCGGTGTCCAACTGGCTTGCGCCGCTTACGCGTTCCGCCTCGACCGCGAGAAGTACCGCTACCTGCTCATGATGCCCCTGCAGCAACTGGCCTACCGCCAGATGATGTACCTCGTCCTCATCCACTCCTGCATCACCGCCCTCACCGGCGGCCGCCTCCGCTGGCAGAAGCTGAAGCGCACGGGCGAGGTGGGGACACCGGCGGGGGTGAGCTGAGTGGGATCGCACAGGAAGGGGGATGCCGGGGTCCGCCCGGCTGCGGGCGCCCCTTGCGGCACCGCCCGACCGTCCCGGGCCGAGCCACCGCGGCCAGGAGCGACCGGAAGAGACCGCTACTTCGACACCCTCAGGGCCGTGGCCCTGATCAGGGTCGTCACGTACCACACCTTCGGCTGGCCCTGGTGCGCCCTCCTCTTCCCCTCCATGGGCGTCATGTTCGCCCTCGCCGGCACCCTCATGGCCAGGTCCCTGGAACGCCCCGCCCTGAAGGTGCTCAGAGGCCGTCTGCGCCGCCTCCTGCCCCCCTTCTGGTTCTGGGGGGTCTTCGTGGTGCTCGCGATGCTGATCCACGGCTGGATGCCAGGCCGGCAGATCGTCTACTGGATCGTCCCGCTCGGCGACCCGCCGGGCAGCGCATGGGGCGAGCAGGCCTGGGAGATCCTCTGGTACCTGCGCACGTACCTCTGGTTCGTCCTCCTCTCCCCGGCCCTGCTGTGGATCTTCCGCAAGGCTCCCGTCCCCGTACTGCTCCTCTCCCTCACCCCGATCCTGGTCCTCGCCTTCGCCTGGTCCGGCCCGGACGACCGCTTCGGCAGCGCCCTGTGGGACCTGTCGACGTATCTCTGCTGCTGGATCCTCGGCTTCGCCCACCGCGACGGCGTGCTCCAGCGGATGAGACCGGCCCTCGTGCCGGCCCTGTCATGCGCGGCGCTGGGCTACGGCGCCTGGTACGCGTTCTCGCACGGGGCCGACTTCGGCACGTACGACCTCGACGAGAACCCCCTCGCCCAGGCCTTCTGGTCGGCCGGCTTCGTGCTGCTGCTGATGTGGGCGAAGGCGTACTTCCGGATCGACTTCGCGTGGCTCGCCCGTTTCCGCCGCCTCGACCGGACGGTCACCGTCTTCAACGCGCGCGCGGTGACGATCTACCTGTGGCACGAGATCGCCCTGATCCTCGCCGTCCCGCTGATCGACCGGTTCTGGAACGTGCCCGCCTTCGCGACGTACCTGCCGCTGGACAGCGAGTGGTTCATGTTCGGCGTCGGCTGGCTCCTGATCGCCGTCTTCGTCCTGCTGTGCGGCTGGGTGGAGGACATCGCGGCACGCAAGAAGCCGAGGCTCGTGCCGTGAGGCCGGGCTGCAACAATGGGCGGGTGACCCGTGCTTCCTTGAACAAGCAGCCGCATGAAGTCGCCTCGATGTTCGACGACGTGGCGGAACGGTACGACCTGACGAACGACGTGCTGTCGCTCGGCCAGGACCGGCGCTGGCGCAAGGAGGTGGCGAGGGCGGTCGACGCGCGCCCGGCGCAGAAGGTCCTCGATCTCGCGGCCGGCACGGCGACCTCCTCGCTGCCCTTCGCGCAGACGGGCGCGTACGTCGTCCCCTGCGACTTCTCCCTCGGGATGCTGCAGGTCGGCAAGAAGAAGCACACCTGGCTGCCGTTCACGGCGGGCGACGCGACGAAGCTCCCCTTCAAGGACGACACCTTCGACGCCGTGACGATCTCCTTCGGGTTGCGCAACGTGCAGGACACGGACGCGGCCCTGCGGGAGATGTACCGGGTGACGCGGCCCGGCGGGCGCGTGGTGATCTGCGAGTTCTCGCACCCCACCTGGGCGCCCTTCCGGACCGTCTACACCGAGTACCTGATGCGGGCGCTGCCGCCGGTCGCGCGCGCGGTGTCCTCGAACCCGGACGCCTACGTCTACCTCGCCGAGTCCATCCGTGCCTGGCCCGACCAGCCCGGCCTCGCCGAACGGCTGCGCAAGGCGGGCTGGTCGAAGGTGGCCTGGCGCAACCTCACCGGCGGCGTGGTCGCACTGCACCGGGGCTTCAAGGACAGCTGAACGGAGCGCCGCCACCCGTCGGCTGTCTCAGCGGTCGATCATCTCGAAGGCGTCGCCGGGTTCGCCCAGCTCGCGCTGGAGTCCGCCGGTGGGCGGCTGCGGGATGCGTGGTTCTCGGACGCCTCCGCCGCCCTCGCCCTCACCGAAGTCGAACCACACGTACACCATCGAGTCCGGCGGCACCTCGGCACCGGGCTGCGGAAACTGGCGTACGACGTAGTCGACGACCGTGCGGTGGAAGTCCGGGCGGTCCGGCGCGTTGAGGAACAGGCCCTGCGCCCGGGCCGTCTCGCGCGCGTCCACGGCCATCAGACCGACCAGACGGGGAACGCGCACTTCGGGTGTTTTGGGTGTTATACGCACAGATGTCACCCCCAGCGGTACTGGAAGGGTAACTCCCGCGGGTCCCACCCGGAAGACGCCGGTGTCTTTCCGTGACAGACGACTACTGTGCGTGAGTGAAGGGGAGTCGGAAGCAGAGCGCCGGCTCGTTCAGTGCGGGGTGCTCGTAGGTCTCCGCCGGTTGCATGCCGAGCCGCCGGGTCACCGCGATCGACCGCTCGTTGCCCGGCCGGACCATCGCCACCACACCCGGCACCCCGGCCGCCCGCACCCGCCTGAGGGTCTCCAGCGCCGCGGCGGTGACGTACCCCTTGCCCCAGTGCGCCCGGCCGAGCCGCCAGCCGATCTCCGTCTCGCCGGCCGGCCCCCAGTCCGGCCGCCAGGGCTGCGCGCCGGTGAAGCCGATGACCTCACCGGTCTCGTCCAGCATCGTCCACAGACAGAACCCCAGCTCCGCGTCGTGCCGCCGCTGGCGCGCGGTGAGTTCCTCGTAGACCGACAGGGCCGCGGGCCTGCCGCCGTAGAACTCCATGACCTCGGGGTCGTCGAAGACCCGGTGCCAGGCGACCGCGTCCTCATGGGTGGGAACGCGCAGCCGTACCGCGGGAAGAGGTCGGTTCACAGGGCAGCCCTTCAGACGGGTGATCAATTCTGCTGAATAGACTGCCCATGTCCAGTGCCGGTCGGCACGTACATTTCGAACCTTGGGGAGATCCCGCCGTGACCGAGCCCCTCTCCGACAACACCGCCGATGTGATCGTCGTGGGCGCGGGGCCAGCCGGCTCCACGACCGCGTACCACCTCGCCAAGGCCGGCCTCGACGTCCTGCTCCTGGAGAAGACCGAGTTCCCGCGCGAGAAGGTCTGCGGCGACGGTCTCACCCCTCGCGCGGTCAAGCAGCTCGTCGCCATGGGCATCGACATCTCCGAGGAGGCCGGCTGGCTGCGCAACAAGGGCCTGCGGATCATCGGCGGCGGCGTCCGGCTCGAGCTCGACTGGCCCGATCTCGCCTCCTTCCCGGACTACGGCCTGGTCCGCAAGCGCGACGACTTCGACGAGCAACTCGCCCGCAACGCCCAGAAGGCCGGCGCCCGCCTGTACGAGCGTTGCACCGTCAGCGGCCCGATCGTCGACGACCGCACCGGCCGCATCACCGGTGTGACCGCCAAGCTCGGCGAGGACAAGCGCGAGGTCACCTTCCGCGCCCCGCTCGTCGTCGCCGCCGACGGCAACTCCACTCGTCTGTCCCTCGCGATGGGCCTGCACCGCCGCGAGGACCGCCCCATGGGTGTCGCGGTGCGCACCTACTTCACCTCGCCCCGCCACGACGACGACTACCTGGAGTCCTGGCTGGAGCTGTGGGACCGCCGCGGCGCCCAGGACCGCCTGCTGCCCGGCTACGGCTGGGTCTTCGGCATGGGCGACGGCACGTCCAACGTCGGCCTCGGCGTGCTCAACACCTCCGCCTCCTTCAAGGAGCTGGACTGGCGCGAGGTTCTCAAGGCCTGGTGCGCCTCCATGCCGGAGGAGTGGGGTTACACCCCCGAGAACATGACCGGCCCCATCCGTGGCGCCGCGCTCCCCATGGCCTTCAACCGCCAGCCGCACTACACCAAGGGCCTGCTGCTCGTCGGAGACGCCGGCGGCCTGGTGAACCCCTTCAACGGCGAGGGCATCGCCTACGCCATGGAGTCCGGCCAGATCGCCGCCGACGTCATCGTCCAGGCCCACGCGCGGGCCACGCCCGCCCAGCGCGAGATCGCCCTGCAGCGCTACCCGCGCGTCCTCAAGGACACCTACGGCGGCTACTACACCCTCGGCCGTGCCTTCGTGAAGCTCATCGGCAACCCGAAGGTCATGCAGATCGCCGCCCAGCGCGGCCTGACGCATCCGCTGCTGATGAAGTTCACCCTGAAGCTGCTGGCCAACCTCACCGACCCCACGGGCGGCGACGCGATGGACCGCATCATCAACGGCCTGAGCAAGGTCGCCCCGAAGGCGTGAGCATCCCCTGGGCCCGGCTCAGGGCCTCGGCCTTGGCGGCCCGGCGGGCGTACACCTCGTCCCGCCGGTCCGCCATCTGCCGCAGCGCGTCCCTTTTCTCCCGCTTGGAGAGCCGGTCCAGGTAGACGTACCCGTGGGTGTGGTCGGTCTCGTGGGCGAGGCAGCGCGCGAAGTACCCGGTGCCCTCGATGACGACGGCGTCGCCGTCCCTGTCCTGCCCCCGTACGACGGCCCGGTCCGGTCGCGGCACCGCCATGAGGGCACCCGGCACCGACAGGCAGCCCTCACCCTCCTCCAGTAGCCGTCGCCCGTTCAAGGGCGTTTCGAGCACCGGATTGACGATGTGTCCGACATGTCGGATTCCTTCGTCATCAGGGCAGTCGTACACGAACAGACGCAGATCGACCCCGACCTGATTGGCCGCCAGTCCGGCCCCCTCCGCGACATACATGGTGCGGAACATGTCGTCGATGAGCGCGGCGAGGTCGGGCCCGAACTCCGTGACGTCCCGGCACGGCCTGTGCAGCACCTCCTCACCGACCTCGGTGACACGGCGCACCGCACCACGCCCGGCCTCGGGGGCGTAACGGGGGAAATGGCCGACGGGGCTTCCCTGCACGAACACGCGTGGCATCGCGCTGTCTCCTTCGCTCGTGGACGAACCGCCGTCCGGCGGTCCGAGCCGAGCATGTCAGGGAAGAGCCGAGCCGGGCAGACGGGGAAGGAGCGATTCGGGTCAGCCCGGGGAAGGAGCGAGCCGGGGCAGCCCGGGGGAAAGCGCAAGGGCCGCTGCCCCCGAGCGGCTGCGGCCCTACGCGCGTGAGAGGTGCGCGGTGCTCTCAGAGCACCCGCACGGCTCCGGTGGGCGGGTCGTACGACAGCGGCCTCTCCACGACGCCGCTGGAGGGGTTCTGCGCACCGACGAACATACCGTCGCCGACGTACACGCCCACGTGGTACGCGCTGCCCGCGCTGCCCCAGTACAGGATGTCGCCCGGCTGCAGGTTGCTCAGCGAGACCTGGGTGCCGGCGGTCGACTGGGCCTGGGAGACGCGCGGCAGGCTGATGCCGACCTGCTTGAAGGCCGTCTGCACCAGGCCGGAGCAGTCGTAGGCGGAGGGGCCGGTGGCGCCGGAGACGTACGCCTTGCCGACCTGCGCCTTGACGAAGCTGATGACGGCAGCGGCCGAACCGGTGGCCGTGGACGTGCTGGTCGAGGTGGTGCCGGTGCTCACCGTGGCGGAGAGCGTCGTCCGCTCCGTGTCGCGGGAGGCGCGTGCGGCGGCCTCCTTGCGGGCGGCCTCCTCGGCCTTCTTCTTGGCCTCAGCCGCCTTCTTCTTCGCCTCCGCGAGGTCCGCCTTGGCCTGCTTCGCGGCCTTTGCGGCAGCCGCGTCACGTTCGGCCTGAAGCTGGTAGTTCGCGGCGGCCAGCTGGGTGGCGTCCGCGGCCTTGGCGGCCTGAGCGGCCATATCGGCCGTCAGGGTGGGCAGTTCGAGGGTCTGCGTCACCGGCTCGGCAGCGTTCGCCGAACCGGACGCCCCCGCGACTGCCAGGGTGCCGAGGACGCCACCGGCAACTCCGGCCCGCATCGCGAGGGTCGACGCGCTGCGGCGGGGCTTCCGGTGGCTGCGTATGTGAGCGGTGTGGGACATGGGAACAACCGGTACCAGGGGCTCCTTCATATCTTCAAGAAACGTGTGCTGCGCCACAGTTGTTCAATCCGGCCCCGGAATCCCGGGCGTGTCGCTCTTTATTGACGCCGTAACGGACATTGCGGACGCGCGTGATCAAGCCCTTGATCACGGTCTTTGATCATTACGCCCGAATTGCCCGCCGCTTACCACTGCTTGGGATGGTTGGCCAAGCCCGGTTCTCAGTGAACTCTCATCGATGTGGCGGAGGTCACGGAACGATTGCCGGAAGAGCGGCGTCCGGTGCCCGCGCGGCTCGTGAACGCGTGCACACGCCCGGACTCGCGTCCACATCACGCCCGACCTTCCCCCTGACGTGTGAACGCGCCCCTCTATCAGGGTCCGGCGTCCAACACCAATTTGCATGCAACGGAAGTCTCTTGATATGGAGACGCCCCTTCCGGCCTGCGATGACGAGCGAAAATGTCACTTCTGGTGATCAAGTGAACGCTTCCGGTGTGAAGATCACTCATCATCCGACTTCATGATCGTTCGTCAGGTGGTGGAGATCACAAAGCTTGTGTAATACCCCGTGTCGCAGATCACAGAGCGGCGGGCATAAGATGCGAGGCAGTTGGGCTTGTGACCTGCTTCACATGTTCTCGATCTTCGCCCGGGACGAGCGGGGCTCGTGAGACCGGTGAGGCAGGTGAGCCCAGTGCAACCGCCAGCAGTCAGCGCCGACTGAGAGGAGCGAGGAGCGGTGAACGCGTATGCGCCCATCCTCGTACTGGGAGCCCTCGGGGCAGGCTTTGCGATCTTCTCCGTGGTCATGGCCACGCTGATCGGTCCGAAGCGGTACAACCGCGCCAAGCTCGAGGCCTACGAGTGCGGTATCGAGCCGACCCCCACGCCGGCCGGCGGCGGGCGCTTCCCCATCAAGTACTACCTGACGGCGATGCTCTTCATCGTCTTCGACATCGAGATCGTCTTCCTCTACCCGTGGGCCGTCACCTTCGACGCCCTGGGTGTTTTCGGGCTCGTGGAGATGCTGCTCTTCGTGCTCACCGTCTTCGTCGCGTACGCGTACGTATGGCGGCGCGGCGGCCTGGAATGGGACTGAGGGGCCTATAGACATGGGACTCGAAGAAAAGCTGCCGAGCGGCTTCCTGCTGACCACCGTCGAGCAGGCCGCGGGCTGGGTGCGCAAGGCGTCCGTCTTCCCGGCCACCTTCGGCCTCGCCTGCTGCGCCATCGAGATGATGACCACCGGTGCCGGCCGCTACGACCTGGCCCGCTTCGGCATGGAGGTCTTCCGCGGCTCGCCGCGCCAGGCCGACCTGATGATCGTCGCCGGCCGGGTCAGCCAGAAGATGGCGCCGGTCCTGAGGCAGGTCTACGACCAGATGCCCGACCCGAAATGGGTGATCTCCATGGGCGTCTGCGCCTCCTCGGGCGGCATGTTCAACAACTACGGGATCGTCCAGGGCGTCGACCACATCGTGCCGGTCGACATCTACCTCCCCGGCTGCCCGCCCCGCCCCGAGATGCTGGTGGACGCGATCCTCAAGCTCCACCAGAAGATCCAGTCCGCCAAGCTCGGCGTGAACGCCGAGGAAGCGGCCCGTGAGGCGGAGGAGGCGGCGCTCAAGGCCCTGCCCACGATCGAGATGAAGGGGCTGCTGCAGTGAGCGACGCGAACGGCACCAACGGTGCGAACGGGTCCGCGAACGGGGTGAACCCCGAGAAGGACCTCGCCGCCTCCAACCTCCCCGGCCAGCGCGGCCAGGGCGGCGAGGAGATCCGCGTCCAGCGCGGCATGTTCGGCGCCGAGAACGGCGGCGACACCTCCGGCTACGGCGGCCTCGTCCGCTCGGTCCGACTCCCGGGACCGGCGACCCGCCCCTACGGCGGCTGGTTCGACGAGGTCGCCGACGAACTGGAAGGCGCGCTGGAGGAGCAGGGACTGCTCCCCGAGAACGCCATCGAGAAGACGGTCGTCGACCGTGGTGAGCTGACCTTCCACATCGAACGCGAACACCTGGTCCGCGTCGCCCGCACCCTGCGCGACGACCCGGCCCTGCGCTTCGAACTGTGCACCGGCGTCAGCGGCGTCCACTACCCGCACGACAAGGGCCGCGAGCTGCACGCCGTCTACCACCTGCGCTCGATCACCCACAACCGGCTGATCCGCCTCGAGGTCAGCGCTCCGGACACCGACCGGCACATCCCGTCCCTGGTCTCCGTCTATCCGACCAACGACTGGCACGAGCGCGAGACCTACGACTTCTTCGGGCTGATCTTCGACGGTCACCCGGCCCTGACCCGGATCATCATGCCGGACGACTGGCAGGGCCACCCGCAGCGCAAGGACTACCCCCTCGGCGGCATCCCCGTCGAGTACAAGGGCGCCCAGATCCCGGCTCCGGACCAGCGGAGGTCGTACTCGTGAGCACGCAGTCAGCACCCGCGGCCTCCGCCGCTTCGGCGCGCGAGACCACCGAGGGCACCGTCTACACGGTCACCGGGGGCGACTGGGACGAGATCGTCCAGTCCGCGACCCGCCCCGACGACGAACGCATCGTCGTCAACATGGGTCCCCAGCACCCGTCCACCCATGGAGTGCTCCGCCTGATCCTGGAGATCGAGGGCGAGACGGTCACCGAGGCCCGCTGCGGCATCGGCTATCTCCACACCGGCATCGAGAAGAACCTCGAGTACCGGACCTGGACGCAGGGCACCACGTTCGTGACGCGCATGGACTACCTGACGTCCTTCTTCAACGAGACCGCCTACTGCCTCGCCGTCGAGAAGCTCCTCGGCATCGAGGACCAGGTCACCGAGCGCGCCACGATCATCCGAGTGCTCCTGATGGAGCTGAACCGGCTCTCCTCCCACCTGGTGGCCATCGCCACCGGCGGCATGGAGCTGGGCGCCACCACGATCATGATCTACGGATTCCGTGATCGTGAAATGATTCTCGACCTCTACGAGCTCATCACGGGCCTCAGGATGAACCACGCGTACATCCGGCCCGGCGGACTCTCCCAGGACCTGCCGCCCGGCGCGGTGGACCAGATCCGCGAGTTCGTGAAGAAGATGAGGAAGAACCTCCCGGAGTACGACAAGCTCGCCACCGGGAACCCCATCTTCAAGGCCCGCATGCAGGACGTCGGCTACCTCGACCTGGCCGGCTGCATGGCCCTCGGCGCGACCGGCCCGATCCTGCGCTCCGCCGGCCTGCCGCACGACCTGCGCAAGGCACAGCCGTACTGCGGCTACGAGACGTACGACTTCGACATCCCCACCGCCGACACCTGCGACGCCTACGGCCGCTTCCTGGTCCGCCTGGAGGAGATGCGCCAGTCGCTCGGCATCGTCGAGCAGTGCCTGGACCGGCTCCAGCCGGGCCCGGTCATGGTCGCCGACAAGAAGATCGCCTGGCCCGCCCAGCTCGCCCTGGGACCGGACGGGCTCGGCAACTCCCTCGACCACATCAAGAAGATCATGGGCACCTCCATGGAGGCCCTGATCCACCACTTCAAGCTGGTCACCGAGGGTTTCCGCGTCCCGCCGGGACAGGCGTACGTGGCCGTCGAGTCGCCCAAGGGCGAGCTCGGGGTGCACGTCGTCTCCGACGGCGGCACCCGCCCCTACCGGGTCCACTTCCGTGACCCGTCCTTCACCAACCTTCAGGCCATGGCGGCGATGTGCGAGGGCGGCCAGGTCGCCGACGTCATCGTCGCCGTCGCGTCCATCGACCCCGTGATGGGAGGCGTCGACCGGTGACCACCAGTTCCTCGGAGCGGGGCGTCAGCCTGGGCATGCCCGAACTGCCCGCGCCCGCATATCCGGACGACGTCCGGGCCCGGCTGGAGGCGGACGCGCGCGAGGTGATCGCGCGCTACCCCGACTCCCGGTCCGCCCTGCTGCCGCTGCTCCACCTCGTGCAGTCGGAGGAGGGCCACGTCACGCGCACCGGGATGCAGTTCTGCGCGGACATGCTGGGCCTGACCACCGCGGAGGTCACCGCCGTCGCCACCTTCTACACCATGTACCGGCGCAAGCCGTCCGGTGACTACCAGGTCGGCGTCTGCACCAACACGCTGTGCGCGGTGATGGGCGGCGACGCGATCTTCGAGACCCTCCAGGAGCACCTGGGCGTCGGCAACGGCGAGACCACCGACGACGGCAAGGTCACCCTGGAGCACATCGAGTGCAACGCGGCCTGCGACTTCGCGCCGGTCGTGATGGTCAACTGGGAGTTCTTCGACAACCAGTCCCCGGCGAGCGCCCGGCGCCTGGTCGACGATCTGCGCGCGGGACGGCCCGTGCAGCCCACGCGCGGGGCGCGGCTGTGCACCTTCAAGGAGACCGCGCGGATCCTGGCCGGCTTCCCCGACGAGCGGCCAGGGGCCGTCGAGGAGGGCGGCAGTGCGGGACCCGCGTCGCTGGTGGGCCTTCGCCTGGCAAGGGGAGAGGCCGCACCCGCGCGCGTGGTCCATCCGCGCGACGGCGGTCCGCACGAAGCGGGGCCGCACGACGAACCGCAGGAGCGGGCCGTGCACGAGCCGTCACCGGCCGAGCACCTCAGCTCGCACGACGCGCCGCAGGACACATCGGCCTCCGACCCGGCCCACCCGGCAGGGCCTACCGCCGAGGAGGGGGAGTGATGACCGTGGTACCCGAGGTCAAGGACACGAGCCCCGAGAAGCTGCTCGCACCCGTGCTGTCGGCCTTCTGGGACGAGGACCGGTCCTGGAGTCTGGACGTCTACCGGAGGCACGAGGGGTACGAGGGACTCCGCAAGGCGCTCGCCATGTCACCGGACGACCTGATCGCGTACGTCAAGGACTCCGGTCTGCGCGGGCGCGGCGGCGCGGGATTCCCGACGGGGATGAAGTGGCAGTTCATTCCGCAGGGTGATGGAAAACCGCATTATCTAGTTGTCAACGCCGACGAATCGGAGCCCGGAACCTGCAAGGACATCCCGCTCCTCTTCGCGAACCCGCACAGCCTCATCGAGGGCATTGTGATCGCGTGTTACGCCATCAGGTCGTCGCATGCCTTCATCTATCTGCGTGGTGAAGTCGTCCCCGTTCTGCGGCGGTTGCACGAGGCCGTGCGCGAGGCCTACGCGGCGGGCTACCTCGGCGAGAACATCCTGGGCAGCGGACTCGACCTCGAACTCACCGTGCACGCGGGCGCCGGCGCGTACATCTGCGGTGAGGAGACCGCACTGCTCGACTCGCTCGAAGGCCGCCGTGGTCAACCGCGGCTCCGTCCCCCCTTCCCTGCGGTGGAAGGCCTCTACGCCTGTCCCACTGTGGTGAACAACGTCGAGTCGATCGCGTCGGTTCCCGCCATCCTGAAAAACGGCAAGGAATGGTTCAGGTCGATGGGCAGCGAGAAGTCCCCGGGCTTCACGCTCTACTCGCTCAGCGGCCATGTGGCGAGCCCCGGCCAGTACGAGGCGCCGCTCGGCATCACGCTCCGCCAGCTCCTCGACATGAGCGGTGGGATGCGGCCCGGGCACCGCCTCAAGTTCTGGACGCCGGGCGGCTCCTCGACGCCGATGTTCACCGACGAGCACCTCGACGTCCCCCTCGATTACGAGGGAGTCGGCGCCGCCGGTTCCATGCTCGGCACCAAGGCCCTGCAGTGCTTCGACGAGACGACCTGCGTGGTGCGGGCGGTGACCCGCTGGACCGAGTTCTACGCCCACGAGTCCTGCGGCAAGTGCACGCCGTGCCGCGAAGGGACGTACTGGCTGGTGCAGCTGCTGCGGGACATCGAGGCCGGCAAGGGCGTCATGTCCGACCTCGACAAGCTGAACGACATCGCCGACAACATCAACGGCAAGTCCTTCTGCGCCCTCGGCGACGGCGCCGCCTCACCGATCTTCTCCTCGCTGAAGTACTTCCGCGAGGAGTACGAACAGCACATCACGGGCCGGGGCTGCCCCTTCGACCCGGCCAAGTCGACGGCCTGGGCGGACCGCCCGGAGGTGAACGCATGACCGTGACCACCAGCGCCCCCACAGGAGGGGGACAGGCGGCGGTCCCGCCGGAAGATCTCGTCACGCTGACGATCGACGGCATCGAACTCAGCGTGCCCAAGGGCACCCTGGTCATCCGGGCAGCCGAACAACTCGGCATCGAGATCCCGCGGTTCTGCGACCACCCCCTGCTGGACCCCGCCGGTGCCTGCCGCCAGTGCATCGTCGAGGTCGAGGGCCAGCGCAAGCCGATGGCGTCCTGCACCATCACGTGCACGGACGGCATGGTCGTGAAGACCCACCTCACCTCGCCGGCCGCCGAGAAGGCCCAGCACGGCGTGATGGAGCTGCTGCTCATCAACCACCCGCTGGACTGCCCGGTCTGCGACAAGGGCGGCGAGTGCCCGCTGCAGAACCAGGCCATGTCGCACGGCAACACCGAATCCCGCTTCGAGGGCAAGAAGCGCACCTACGACAAGCCCGTACCGATCTCCACGCAGGTGCTGCTCGACCGCGAGCGGTGCGTGCTGTGCGCCCGCTGCACCCGCTTCTCCAACCAGATCGCCGGTGACCCGATGATCGAGCTGGTCGAGCGGGGCGCGCTCCAGCAGGTCGGCACCGGTGAGGGCGACCCGTTCGAGTCGTACTTCTCCGGCAACACCATCCAGATCTGCCCGGTCGGCGCCCTGACCTCGGCGGCCTACCGTTTCCGCTCCCGTCCCTTCGACCTCGTCTCCTCCCCGTCGGTGTGCGAGCACTGCTCCGGTGGCTGCGCGACCCGCACCGACCACCGGCGCGGCAAGGTCATGCGGCGGCTGGCGGCCAACGATCCCGAGGTCAACGAGGAGTGGATCTGCGACAAGGGACGCTTCGCGTTCCGTTACGCGCAGCAGAAGGACCGCCTCGACACACCCCTGGTGCGCAACGCCGACGGTGTCCTGGAGCCCGCCTCCTGGCCGGAGGCCCTGGAAGCGGCCGCGCGCGGGCTGACCGCCGCCCGCTCCCGGGCCGGTGTCCTCATCGGCGGCCGGCTGACCGTCGAGGACGCCTACGCGTACAGCAAGTTCACGCGCGTGGCGCTCGACACGAACGACATCGACTTCCGCGCGCGCGTGCACAGCGGCGAGGAGGCCGACTTCCTCGCGGCCCACGTGGCAGGCCACGGCCGCGACCTCGACGGTACGGGGGTCACGTACACCTCCCTGGAGAAGGCGCCCGCCGTCCTGCTCGTCGGGTTCGAGTCGGAGGAGGAGGCGCCCGGCGTCTTCCTGCGGCTGCGCAAGGCCTGGCGGCGGCGCAAGCAGCGGGTGTTCGCACTGGCCACACACGCCACGCGGGGCCTGGAGAAGGCGGGCGGCACCCTGCTGCCGGCCGCACCGGGCACCGAGACCGAGTGGCTGGACGCCCTCGCGAGCGGTGTCGGCCTGGAGGAGCCCGGTACACGCGCCGCCGAGGCGCTGCGCGCCGAGGGCGCGGTCATCGTCGTCGGCGAGCGGCTCGCGTCGGTCGCGGGCGGTCTCACGGCCGCCGTACGCGCCGCCGCCGCGACCGGTGCCCAGCTGGTGTGGATCCCGCGCCGCGCCGGTGAACGCGGCGCGGTCGAGGCGGGCGCGCTGCCGTCGCTGCTGCCGGGCGGCCGCCCGGCGACCGACCCGCGGGCCCGGGAGGAGGTCGCCGCCGTCTGGGGGCTCGCCGAACTCCCGCTGCGCCACGGCCGCGACACGCACCAGATCGTCGAGGCCGCCGCCACCGGGGAACTCTCGGCACTCGTGGTCGCCGGTGTGGAGGTCGCCGACCTGCCCGACCCGGCACGCGCGCGTGAGGCCCTCGGCAGCGTCGGCTTCCTGGTGTCGCTGGAGCTGCGGCCGAGCGAGGTCACGGAGCACGCCGACGTCGTCCTGCCGGTCGCCGCGGTCGCCGAGAAGGCGGGGACCTTCCTCAACTGGGAAGGCAGGGTCCGCTTCTTCGAGGCCGCCCTCAAGCCCGAGCAGATGACCCGCCGTCTCGCACCGACCGACGCGCGGGTGCTGCAGATGCTGGCCGACGCCATGGACGTGCACCTGGGCCTGCCGGATCTGCGGACCACGCGCGCGGAGATCGACCGGCTCGGTTCCTGGGACGGCCCCCGCGCCTCCGCGCCCGCGGAGACCGCGGGCGTACTGCCCCGCCCGGCGATCGGCGAGGCCGTACTCGCCGGACACCGGCTGCTGCTCGACCAAGGTGTCCTCCAGGAGGGCGACGAGGCGCTCGCCGGAACCCGGCACGCCGCACACGCGCGTGTGTCGGCCGCTACGGCCGCCGAGGCGGGGGTCGAGAACGGTGGCGTCCTCGCCGTGACCGGCCCCGCCGGCACGGTCGTACTCCCGCTCCAGGTCACCGAGATGCCCGACCGGGTGGTCTGGCTCCCGCTGAACTCCGTCGGCACGGGCGTCGCCTCCGACACCGGAGCACAGCCCGGTTCCCTCGTCCGCATCGGCCCGGCGGCACTCGCCGAAGAGGCCCCCAAGGAGGTGGAGGCATGAGCCCGTACCTCGCCGCTGAAGACCTCTCGATGTTCGGCCGCGACCCCTGGTGGCTGGTCGTCGTCAAGGCCGTCTTCTGCTTCGCCTTCCTGATGGTGACCGTGCTGTTCTCCATCGTCTGGGAGCGCAAGGTCGTCGCCTGGATGCAGCTGCGCATCGGACCCAACCGGCACGGCCCCTGGGGCATGCTGCAGTCGCTCGCCGACGGCGTGAAGCTGATGCTGAAGGAAGACGTCATCGTCAAGCGCGCGGACAAGGCGGTCTACGTCCTCGCGCCGATCGTCGCGGCCATCCCGGCCTTCATGGCGATCGCGGTGATCCCGTTCGGGCCGGCCGGCAACGAGATCTCGATCTTCGGTCACCGCACCACGATGCAGCTCACCGACCTGCCGATCGCGATGCTCTACATCCTCGCGGTCGCCTCCGTCGGCATCTACGGCATCGTCCTGGCGGGTTGGAGTTCCGGATCCACCTACCCGCTGCTCGGCGGCCTGCGTTCCTGCGCGCAGATGATCTCCTACGAGATCGCCATGGGCGCCGCGTTCGCCTCCGTGTTCCTCTACTCGGGGTCGATGTCGACGTCGACGATCGTCGAGCAGCAGCACGACCGCTGGTACATCCTGCTGCTGCCGGTCTCCTTCATCCTCTACATCGTCACGATGGTCGGCGAGACCAACCGCGCACCCTTCGACATGCCGGAGTCCGAGGGAGACCTGGTCGGCGGCTTCAACACCGAGTACTCGTCCATCAAGTTCGCGATGTTCATGCTCGCCGAGTACGTGAACATGGTGACGGTCTCGGCCGTCTCGGCCACGCTGTTCCTCGGCGGCTGGCGCGCCCCCTGGCCGATCAGCTCCTTCTGGGAGGGCGCGAACCACGGCTGGTGGCCGCTGCTCTGGTTCGTCATCAAGGTCCAGCTGCTGCTGTTCTTCTTCATCTGGCTGCGCGGCACACTCCCGCGCGTCCGCTACGACCAGCTGATGAAGCTCGGCTGGAAGGTCCTCATCCCGGTCTCGGTGACCTGGCTGATGCTGGTCGCGACCGTGCGGGCCCTGCGCAACGAGAACTACGACTTCGCCGACATCGCCCTCTACGTCGGCGGCGCGGTGCTCGCCCTGCTGCTGATCTCCTTCGTCGCCGACATGTTCCGCGAGAAGGCGAAGACGGCCGAGCAGCCCGCCGTCCAGCAGCCCGGATTCGACCCCATGGCGGGTGGATTCCCCGTACCACCGCTGCCCGGACAGGAGCTGCCACCCGTGCCGAGGCGCCGCCCGCGCCGCGAGCGGGAGCTGATTGTCAGTGGCGGGTCGGACACTGTCAGTGACGGATCTACGGATGGAAAGGAGGCGTCCGATGGCTGAGGAGCCCAAGGAGACCAAGCCCGGTTTCCAGAATCCCGTGGCCGGCTTCGGCGTGACCTTCAAGGCCATGTTCAAGAAGCGGCTGACCGAGCAGTACCCGGAGCAGAAGAAGACCACGGCTCCGCGGTTCCACGGACGGCACCAGCTCAACCGCCATCCGGACGGCCTGGAGAAGTGCGTCGGCTGCGAGCTGTGCGCTTGGGCCTGCCCCGCCGACGCCATCTACGTGGAGGGCGCCGACAACACCGACGAGGAGCGCTACTCGCCCGGCGAGCGGTACGGCCGCGTCTACCAGATCAACTACGCCCGCTGCATCCTGTGCGGGCTGTGCATCGAGGCGTGTCCCACGCGCGCGTTGACGATGACCAACGAGTTCGAGCTGGCGGACTCCAGCCGCGCCAACCTCATCTACACCAAGGAGCAGCTGCTCGCCGGCCTGGAAGAAGGCATGGTGGACACGCCCCACGCGATCTTCCCGGGGACGGACGAACAGGACTACTACCGGGGCCTGGTCACCCAGGCCGCGCCCGGCACGGTCCCGCAGGTCGCCGTCTCCAGGGGCGAGGTCCCGCAGGAGGCCGCCTCCACCTTCGGCGAGGACGAACCGGCCTCGGAGAAGGTGATCGACCGATGACCGCGCAGCAGCTCGCCGCCTACACCACCTCCACCGGTGAGGCCTTCCAGTTCTGGGTCCTGGGCACCGTCGCGGTCATCGGCGCCCTGTGCACCGTCTTCATGAAAAAGGCCGTGCACAGTGCGCTCTCTCTCGCCGGCACCATGATCGTCCTGGCGGTGTTCTACCTCGCCAACGGCGCCTACTTCCTGGGCATCGTGCAGATCGTCGTCTACACCGGCGCGATCATGATGCTGTTCCTGTTCGTGGTGATGCTCGTCGGTGTCACGGCCGCGGACTCGCTCAGGGAGACCATCAAGGGCCAGCGCTGGCTCGCTCTCCTCTGCGGGGTCGGCTTCGGTGTCCTGCTGTTCGCGGGCATCGGGAACGCCTCCCTGAAGGAGTTCAACGGCACCGGTCAGGCGAACGCGAACGGCAACGTGGAGGGCCTCGCGTCCCTCATCTTCACCAAGTACGTCTTCGCCTTCGAAATCACCGGCGCCCTGCTGATCACGGCCGCCGTCGGCGCGATGGTGCTCACCCACCGCGAGCGCACCGAGCGGGCCAAGACCCAGCGCGAGCTGTCCGAGCAGCGCGTCCGTGAAGGCGCGTACATCCCGCCGCTGCCCGCCCCCGGTGTCTACGCCCGGCACAACGCCGTGGACATCGCGGGCCTGCTGCCCGACGGCACCCCCTCCGAGCTGACGGTCAACAAGACGCTGCGCGAGCGCGGCCAGATCCGTGACGTGTCCACGGAGGCGCTCAACGACCTGCGGGCGCTGGAGCAGCGCGCGGAGGAGCGCCTGGAGCGCAGGGCGATCGAGCCGACCACGTTCAAGCGGCCCGAGGAGGCGTCGAAGTGAACCCGGTCAACTACCTCTATCTCGCAGCCCTGTTGTTCACGATCGGCGCGACCGGCGTCCTGATCCGCCGCAACGCCATCGTGGTCTTCATGTGCATCGAGCTGATGCTGAACGCCTGCAACCTCGCGTTCGTCGCCTTCTCCCGGATGCACGGCAACCTCGACGGCCAGATCATCGCGTTCTTCACGATGGTCGTCGCCGCCGCGGAGGTCGTGGTGGGCCTCGCGATCATCGTGTCGCTGTTCCGTACCCGCCACTCGGCCTCGGTCGACGACGCCAGCCTGATGAAGCTGTAAGGGGTCGGAAGAATCGTGGAGAAACTGATCGCGCTGCTCATCGCGGCGCCCCTGCTCGGAGCGGCCGTCCTGCTGGTCGGCGGCCGGCGCCTCGACCGCGTCGGCCACTGGATCGGCACGCTCCTGTCGGCCGCCTCCTTCGTGTTCGGCCTGATCCTCTTCGCCGACCTGCTCGGCAAGGAGGCCGAACACCGCACACTGACCCAGCACCTGTGGACGTGGATCTCGGTCGGCAGCTTCCAGGCGGACGTCACCTTCCGCCTCGACCAGCTGTCGATGACGTTCGTGCTGCTGATCACCGGTGTCGGCTCGCTGATCCACCTGTACTCGGTCGGGTACATGGAGCACGACGAGCGGCGCCGCCGCTTCTTCGGCTACCTGAACCTGTTCCTCGCGGCGATGCTGCTGCTCGTCCTCGCCGACAACTACCTGCTGCTGTACGTCGGCTGGGAGGGTGTCGGCCTCGCCTCCTACCTGCTCATCGGCTTCTGGCAGCACAAGCCCAGCGCCGCCACGGCGGCGAAGAAGGCCTTCCTGGTCAACCGCGTCGGCGACATGGGCCTGTCGATCGCGATCATGCTGATGTTCACCACCTTCGGCAGCTTCGCCTTCGGCCCGGTCCTCAGCCACACCGGGGACACCTCGGAGGGCAAGCTGACCGCGATCGGCCTGATGCTGCTGCTCGCGGCCTGCGGCAAGTCGGCCCAGGTGCCGCTGCAGTCCTGGCTCGGGGACGCCATGGAGGGCCCGACCCCGGTCTCGGCCCTGATCCACGCGGCGACGATGGTGACCGCGGGCGTCTACCTGATCGTCCGCTCCGGTGCCATCTTCAACGCCGCACCCGACGCCCAGTTGGCCGTCACCGTCGTCGGCGCGGTCACGCTCCTCTTCGGTGCGATCGTCGGTTGCGCGAAGGACGACATCAAGAAGGCGCTGGCCGGCTCGACCATGTCGCAGATCGGCTACATGGTGCTGGCGGCCGGCCTCGGCCCCATCGGCTACGTCTTCGCGATCATGCACCTGGTGACGCACGGCTTCTTCAAGGCCGGGCTGTTCCTCGGTGCCGGTTCCGTCATGCACGGCATGAACGACGAGGTCGACATGCGCAAGTACGGCGGCCTGCGCAAGTACATGCCGATCACGTTCATCACCTTCGGCCTCGGCTACCTCGCGATCATCGGCTTCCCGGGTCTGTCGGGCTTCTTCTCCAAGGACAAGATCATTGAGGCGGCCTTCGCCAAGGGCGGCACCGAGGGCTGGATCCTCGGCGGCGCGGCCCTGCTGGGCGCGGCCATCACCGCCTTCTACATGACGCGCGTGATGCTGATGACGTTCTTCGGAGAAGAGCGTTGGAGGAACCAACCCACTCGCTCCCCGGAGGCGCCCAGTGCGGAGCCGGTGGCCGAGCACCGCGGTGAGCACGCCGAGCCGCACCCGCACGAGTCCCCGAAGGTCATGACGATCCCGATGATCGTGCTGGCCGTCGGCTCGGTCCTCGGCGGCGCCTTCTTCAGCATCGGCGACCGCTTCCTCAACTGGCTGGAGCCGGTCACCGGCCACAGCGAGGGCGACTCGCCGCTCAGCGCCGCCACCGTCACCGGCGCGACCATGGTCTGCCTGGTCATCGGTGTCGGCATCGCCTGGGCCCAGTACGGCCGCAAGCCGGTCCCGGCCGTCGCCCCGCGCGGCTCGCTGCTCACCCGAGCGGCCCGGCGCGACCTGCTCCAGGACGACTTCAACCACGTCGTCCTGGTGCGCGGCGGCGAGCACCTCACGCGCTCCCTGGTGTACGTCGACCACACCCTGGTCGACGGCGTCGTCAACGGCACGGCGGCCGGCTTCGGCGGTCTGTCCGGGCGGCTGCGCCGGCTCCAGAACGGCTTCGCCCGCTCCTACGCGGTCTCGATGTTCGGCGGTGCGGCACTCCTGGTGGCCGCGACCCTGCTGATGAGGGCGGTCTGATACCGATGTCCTTTCCTCTGCTGACAGCGACGGCGGCGCTCCCGGCCCTCGGGGCCGTCGCCACGGCCGCCGTACCGGCCACACGGCGCACCGCCGCCAAATGGCTGGCGCTGCTGGTCTCGATCGCCACGCTCGCCCTGGCGGTCACCGTCCTGGTCCGCTTCGACCCGGACGGCTCCCGCTACCAGCTCACCGAATCCCATGCCTGGATCAAGGACTTCGGGGTGAGGTACGAGCTGGGCGTGGACGGCATCGCCGTGGCGCTGATCGCGCTCACCGCCCTGCTCATCCCGTTCATCGTCCTCGCGGGCTGGCACGACGCCGACCCGCTGGAGACAGGCAGCCGCCGCTGGCGGCCCACCCAGGGCTTCTTCGCGCTGATCCTCGCCGTCGAGGCGATGGTGATCATCTCGTTCGAGGCGACCGACGTCTTCCTCTTCTACATCTTCTTCGAAGCCATGCTGATCCCGATGTACTTCCTCATCGGCGGCTTCGGGGACCATGCCCACGAGCACGGCGAGGAGGCGGCCGCCACGCAGCGGTCGTACGCGGCGGTGAAGTTCCTGCTCTACAACCTGGTCGGCGGACTGATCATGCTCGCCGCGGTGATCGGCCTCTACGTGGTCGCCGGGAACTTCAGCCTCTCCGAGATCGCCGAGGCCCGTGCCAACGGCTCGCTGCACATGGCGACGGACACCGAACGCTGGCTGTTCCTCGGCTTCTTCTTCGCCTTCGCGGTGAAGGCGCCGCTGTGGCCGCTGCACACCTGGCTGCCCAACGCCATGCAGGAGTCCACCGCCCCGGTCGCCGTGCTCATCACGGCGGTCGTCGACAAGGTGGGCACCTTCGCGATGCTCCGCTTCTGCCTCCAGCTGTTCCCGGAGGCCAGCAAGTGGGCGACGCCCGTGATCCTCGTACTGGCACTGATCAGCATCGTCTACGGCGCACTGCTCGCGGTCGGCCAGCGGGACATCAAGCGGCTGGTGGCCTACGCGTCGATCTCGCACTTCGGCTTCATCATCATGGGCATCTTCGCGATGACCAGCCAGGGCCAGTCCGGTGCGACGCTCTACATGGTCAACCACGGCATCTCCACGGCCGCGTTGATGCTGGTCGCCGGCTTCCTGATCTCCCGGCGCGGCTCCCGGCTCATCGCCGACTACGGAGGCGTGCAGAAGGTCGCCCCGGTCCTCGCCGGCACCTTCCTGATCGGCGGCCTCGCCACCCTCTCGCTGCCCGGCCTCGCGCCGTTCGTCAGCGAGTTCCTGGTGCTGGTCGGCACGTTCACCCGCTACCCGGTGATCGGCATCATCGCCACCTTCGGCATCGTCCTCGCCGCGCTGTACACCCTCGTGCTGTACCAGCGGACGATGACGGGCCCGGTGAAGCCCCAGATCGCGGCGATGCCCGACCTGCGGGCGCGTGAACTGGTGGTCGTCGCCCCGCTGATCGTGCTGCTGATCTTCCTGGGTGTCTACCCGAAGCCGGTCACGGACATCGTCAACCCGGCGGTGAAGCAGACCATGTCCGACGTCCAGAAGAAGGACCCCAAGCCCGAGGTGGAGGCGGCCAAGTGAGCACAGCAGCCGTCCACAGCCTGTGGACAACCGCGGCCGATCCGATCTCGAAGATCGACGCGCCGAAGATCGAATACGGACAATTGTCGCCGACCCTGATCGTCGTCGGTGCGGCGCTGGTCGGGGTGCTCATCGAGGCCTTCGTCCCGCGCAGGTCCCGCTACTACGCGCAGGTGTTCGTGTCCGTCGTAGCGCTCTGTGCCGCGTTCGCCGCGGTCGTCGCGCTCGCCGCCGACGGGTACGGCACCACCAAGGCGCACATCGCGGCCATGGGGGCGATCGCGGTCGACGGACCGTCCCTGTTCCTGCAGGGGACGATCCTGCTGGCCGGCCTGGTCGGCCTGTTCACCTTCGCCGAACGCCGCCTGGACCCGGCGGCGCACGGCAACCGGGTCGACTCCTTCGCCGCCCAGGCGGCGTCGGTGCCGGGCAGCGACAGCGAGAAGGCCGCCGTCAGGGCCGGGTTCGCCACCACCGAGGTCTTCCCGCTGCTGCTCTTCGCCATCGCGGGCATGCTGGTGTTCCCCTCGGCCAACGATCTGCTGACGCTGTTCGTGGCCCTGGAGGTCTTCTCCCTGCCGCTGTACCTGCTGTGCGCGCTGGCCCGCCGCAAGCGGCTCATGTCACAGGAGTCCGCGGTCAAGTACTTCCTGCTCGGTGCGTTCGCCTCGGCGTTCACGCTGTTCGGCATCGCCCTGCTGTACGGCTACGCGGGCTCCGTGTCGTACGCGCGCATCGCCCAGGTCGTCGACGGCACGGTCACCAGCGTGGACCCGGCGCTCGCCAACACGATGGGCAACGACGCGCTGCTGCTGCTCGGCAGCGCGCTGATCGTGATGGGCCTGCTGTTCAAGGTGGGCGCGGTGCCGTTCCACATGTGGACGCCCGACGTGTACCAGGGCGCGCCGACCCCGGTGACCGGCTTCATGGCGGCGGCGACGAAGGTGGCGGCGTTCGGCGCGCTGCTGCGACTGCTGTACGTCGTCCTGCCCGGCCTGCGCTGGGACTGGCGGCCGGTCATGTGGGCGGTGGCGATCATCACCATGCTGGGCGGTGCGATCGTCGCGATCACGCAGACCGACATCAAGCGGCTGCTGGCGTACTCGTCCATCGCGCACGCCGGCTTCATCCTCGCGGGTGTCATCGCCACCACGAAGGACGGCGTGTCGTCCGTCCTGTTCTATCTGGCCGGGTACTCGTTCGTGACGATCGGTGCGTTCGCCGTGGTCACGCTGGTACGCGACGCGGGCGGCGAGGCGACCCACCTGTCCAAGTGGGCGGGTCTCGGCCGCCGGTCACCGCTGGTCGCGGCGGTGTTCGCGGTGTTCCTGCTGGCCTTCGCCGGTATCCCGCTGACCTCCGGGTTCGCGGGCAAGTTCGCCGTGTTCAAGGCGGCGGCGGACGGCGGCGCGGCCCCGCTGGTCGTGGTCGGTGTGATCTCCTCGGCGATCGCCGCGTTCTTCTACATCCGCGTGATCGTGCTGATGTTCTTCAGCGAGCCGAGGCCCGAGGGACCGACCGTGGCCGTTCCCTCGCCGCTGACCATGGCGGCGATCGGCGTGGGCGTGGCGGTGACACTGGTGCTCGGTGTGGCACCGCAGTACTTCCTGGACCTGGCGAGCCAGGCGGGAGTGTTCGTGCGCTGACGGATGCGGCACGGCCGTACGGCCCCGGTTCCCGCTCGGGAGGGGAACCGGGGCCGTCGCACGTCGGTGACCGGACACGCCCCGCTCGGCCGAGGACGGGCGCGCGCAGCGTGGTGCCCGAGCGGCTGGGCTTCCTCCCGGCCCGCCTCGGCACCGACTGCTCGGCGTCACCCACAGACGTTCGACCGGCTGCTCGACCGTTACCCACAGGCACTCCATGGCGTTGATACGACAAGCACACCCCGCCTGTGGACAACGGTCGGGCGTTGTCGGCGCGGGCGCCTATCGTGGACGCAGTGGTCGACGGACGACGCACGGGGGAACCGACGGGGGACAGGACGATGGGCGCGACGGGCGGAATCAGCGAGATGCCAAGGATGACCGAGGGGCCGGGTGCGGCCGACAGCGAGGCGCTGGCCACACTCCACCGGATCTTCGGATACGAGGCCTTCCGGGGCGAGCAGGAAGAGATCATCGAGCACGTGGTGGCGGGCGGCGACGCCGTCGTCCTCATGCCCACCGGCGGCGGCAAATCGCTGTGCTACCAGATCCCCGCCCTGGTCCGGCCCGGTACCGGCGTGGTGGTGTCCCCGCTGATCGCCCTGATGCAGGACCAGGTGGACGCCCTGCGCGCGCTCGGCGTGCGGGCCGGCTTCATGAACTCCACGCAGGACTTCGACGAGCGGCGCGTGGTCGAGGCCGAGTTCCTGGCCGGCGAGCTGGACCTGCTGTACCTCGCGCCGGAGCGGCTGCGCCTGGAGAGCACGCTCGACCTGCTCTCCCGCGGCAAGATCTCCGTCTTCGCGATCGACGAGGCGCACTGTGTGTCCCAGTGGGGCCACGACTTCCGCCCCGACTACCTCACCCTGTCCCTCCTCGGCGAGCGATGGCCGGACGTCCCGCGGATCGCCCTCACCGCCACGGCCACACACGCCACGCACCAGGAGATCACCCAGCGGCTGAACCTGCCGGCGGCCCGCCACTTCGTCGCCAGCTTCGACCGGCCCAACATCCAGTACCGGATCGTGCCGAAGGCCGACCCCAGGAAGCAGCTGCTCGCCTTCCTCCGGGAGGAACACGCCGGTGACGCCGGCATCGTGTACTGCCTCTCGCGCAACTCGGTGGAACGGACCGCGGAGTTCCTGACCGCCAACGGCGTCGACGCGGTGCCGTACCACGCGGGCCTGGACGCGGGCACCCGGGCCGCGCACCAGTCCCGGTTCCTGCGCGAGGACGGTCTGGTCGTCGTGGCGACCATCGCCTTCGGCATGGGCATCGACAAGCCGGACGTACGCTTCGTCGCCCACCTGGACCTGCCCAAGTCCATCGAGGGCTACTACCAGGAGACCGGCCGCGCGGGCCGTGACGGCCTGCCGTCCACGGCCTGGATGGCGTACGGCCTGAACGACGTCATACAGCAGCGCAAGCTGATCCAGTCCGGTGAGGGCGACGAGGCGTTCCGCCGCCGGGCGGCCGCCCACCTCGACGCCATGCTCGCGCTGTGCGAGACGGCCCGGTGCCGCCGCGGCCAGCTGCTCGCCTACTTCGGCCAGGACGCCGAAGCGGCGGCGTGCGGCAACTGCGACACGTGCCTCGTCCCACCGCAGACCTGGGACGGCACGATCGCCGCGCAGAAGGTGCTGTCGACGGTGGTGCGGCTGCAGCGGGAGCGCGGGCAGAAGTTCGGCGCGATGCAGATCGTCGACATCCTGCTCGGCAAGCGCAGCGGCAAGGTGATCCAGTTCGACCACGACCAGCTGTCCGTCTTCGGTATCGGGCAGGACCTCACCGAGGGCGAGTGGCGGGGGGTCATCCGCCAGCTCCTCGCCCAGGGGCTGCTCGCGGTCGAGGGCGAGTACGGCACGCTGGTGCTCACCGAGGCGAGCGGATCGGTGCTGCGGCGCGAGCGCGAGGTGCCGCTGCGCAAGGAGCCGAAGAAGCCGGCCGGCTCCCGGTCGCGGTCGACCGGTGCCTCCGGGGGCGACCGCAAGGCCAAGGCCGCCGCGGCCGAGCTGCCCGAGGAACTGCTCCCCGCCTTCGAGGCCCTACGCGCCTGGCGCGCCGAGCAGGCCCGGGAGCAGGGTGTCCCCGCCTACGTCATCTTCCACGACGCCACCCTGCGGGAGATCGTCTCCCGGCGGCCCGGTTCCGTGCGCGAGCTGGGCATGGTCGGCGGCGTCGGCGAGAAGAAGCTGGCCACCTATGGGGAAGGGGTGCTCAAGGTGCTGGCCTCCCTGGACGGGGCAAGCCCGGCCGGTGCCGCGGTCCCCGCGGGCGCCGAGTCTGTGTCCGCGGACCCGGCCGGCACCGAACCCACGGAGGACCACTGGCCCGAGCCCACGGACGAGCCGGAGCCGGACGACTGGATATAGCCCGTCCCGGGCCGACATCCGCCTGCGGTCGGTACGGTCGGCGGTTGGGACAGTGTCGGATTCAGCCTGTCCGGGCCGGGACCGCTGCGGTCGGTGGTTACGACAGTGCCGTCAGTCCCGGAGCGAACGTGATCAGCAGGGGGAGCAGTGGAACCAGCGCGGCCACCGTCGTCGTGAGGGCCCGGTGCCGGGGCAGCAGCCGCGGTGGCGGTTCCAGCAGGCGGTCCACGCGTTCGCCGAGGAGGCGTCGGCTGGAGGCGCAGGAGAGGACACCCCGGTGCTGGTTCAGCTCGATCAGCGCGAGGGCCGTGGTGAGGTGCCCGCAGCGCCGGGACGCCGTGTCGTCCGCGGCCAGCTCGACCAGGCGGTGCGTCTGGTCGCAGAAGTGGGCGAAGAGCGGAACGCGCGGGAAACCCGTGGCGAGCGCGGTGGACAGGTGCAGCAGCCAGTCGTGACGGGCGCGTGCGTGACCACGCTCGTGTGTGAGGACGGCGTCCAGCTGGTGGTCCGTGAGGCGCTGCAGTGCCCCGGTGGTGACGACCAGCTGCGGCGGATGCCCCGGCATCCACCAGGCGTCCGGATACTCGTCCTCCAGCACCAGCATGGGCCCGCGTGCCGCCGGCAGCCCGGCCGGCAGGTCGGGGGCGCGTTCGCGCAGCTGCGCCCGGGCCTGGCCCCGGCTGCGGCGGGCCTCGACGAGTTCCCGGCCCAGCATCGCCGTCGTCCAGGCGGCCCCGCAGGCCAGCAGGACGGTGAGCGTGGTGGCCCACACCGGTGCGGTGGACAGGTCGTACGCGGCGGTGACGGCGGGCGGCGCGGGGGCGAACACACGGTCGCGCACGGTGTGGAAGACGGCCGCCGCGCCGAGGACCAGTGCGGTCAGGCAGCACAGCAGGACGGTGGCGACGAGACACTGCCACACCCACAGCGCGACCACGGGATCCCGCTCGGGCCAGGCGGCCCGGGTCAGCGCACGCGGCGCCGGTACGGCGGCCGTCAGAGCGACGACGCTCAGCAGGAGCAGGCAGAGGGTCATGCCGGGGCTCCGGTTCCTCGTCGGAGAGTTGCGCGGCTGGCAGGTGGTGCGGGGCGACGCGTCGGGGCGCGTCACGTGGTGCGTGTCCCGTCAGTATGACGGTCACAGACGGCTCCAGTCAGGTGCCGGAGGCGAACCGGCCGTCTTCCTTCGAGTCCGGCTCGCCTCGGCTCCGAGTCTCCGGCAGTCCTCCTTCTCCGGGAACGCCGGCCGCACCGCCTCCAGCACTTCTTCCTCTCCGCCGGAGGTGACTGCTTGCTACAAGCTGCCGCTCACCCCGACACGACCCGTCCGCCGACCTCTCCCAGGCCCACGCGGCGTCCGTCCGCGCCGGGTGCCCACGCGGACAGGGTCACCACGTCGCCGTCCTCCAGGAAGGCGCGTTTGCCGTCCGGGAGTTCCAGGGGCTCGCGGCCGTTCCAGGTCAGCTCCAGCAGGGAGCCCCGCTGGCGCTCCTCCGGCCCGCTCACCGTGCCCGAGCCGTAGAGGTCGCCGGTGCGCAGCGAGGCGCCGTTCACCGTCATGTGGGCGAGCTGCTGGGCGGCGGTCCAGTACATGGTCGAGAAGGGCGGCTCCGACACCACATGGCCGTTGATCGCGACGGAGATGCGCAGGTCGTAGCCGCCGGGCTCGATCCCGGGGGCCGAGTCGTCCAGGTAGGGCAGCAGCGGGTGCGTACGCTCCGGTGGTGCCACGCGCGCGTGCTCCAGTGCCTCCAGCGGGGTGATCCACGCCGACACCGAGGTGGCGAAGGACTTGCCGAGGAAGGGACCGAGGGGGACGTACTCCCAGGCCTGGATGTCCCGGGCGGACCAGTCGTTCAGCAGGCACAGCCCGAAGACGTGCTCCCGGAAGCCGTCGAGCGCGACCGGGCTGCCCAGTTCGGAGGGCACGCCCACGACGAAGCCGACCTCCGCCTCGATGTCCAGCCGGATCGACGGGCCGAAGACGGGGGCGGGGTCGCCGGGGCCCTTGCGCTGCCCGGACGGTCGTACGACGTCCGTGCCCGAGACGACGACCGTGCCGGAGCGGCCGTGGTAACCGATCGGCAGGTGCTTCCAGTTGGGGGTGAGGGAGTCCTCGGCGTCCGGGCGGAAGATCTTGCCGACGTTCCTGGCGTGGTTCTCCGAGGCGTAGAAGTCGACGTAGTCCGCGACCTCGAAGGGCAGATGGAGGGTCACCGACGACAGGGGGTGGAACAGCGGTTCGACCGTGGGCCGGTGCGCGGGTGCCGTCACCCACTCCGTCAGCGCGCGCCGCACCTGCGACCAGGCCGTGCGCCCCGCGGCGAGCAGGGGGCCGAGGGTGGGCCGCGCGAGCAGAGAGGCGTACGGCGAGCCGAGCGCGGCGGCCGCGGCGCCCGCGTCGAGGACGTGGTCCCCGAGCCGGACACCGACCCTCCGCTCCGTGCTGCCCGCGGGCGAGAACACGCCATAGGGGAGGTTGTGCGGGCCGAAGGGGTCGCCCTCGGGGACGTCGAAGGGGGGCATGGGGTGCTGCCTCACTCTCATCCGGGCCATGCATGGCGATGCGTTCCATGTGGTCGCGGCACACGTTACGGCCGGGATGCCTGTCTTGGGCAGTGTCCTCAGGCATCCCCCGGTCAGCGGTCGAAGATCGCCGACGGACGATCGAATGGCTGTCCGATCAGTGTCTAAAGAGTTAGCAATGTCCCAATGGCCCTTGTCGGAGGCGGCAATTCCGGCTTAGCGTACTTTGGGGGCACGGACGGGGTGGGTCCGTTCCATTGGGGGGACACGTGGGGGGACCCGTGGCCGAAAACACCGACGGCGTGCCGTTCGAGGCCGACCGTGACGTGCCGGGGCTGATCGTCAAGTTCGGCGACTACCCGCTGCACCACGGCGGCGTCGGCGCCATCCGCAGCCTGGGCCGCCTGGGCGTGCCCATGTACGCGGTCACCGAGGACCGGTACACACCGGCGGCCTCCTCGCGGTACCTGAGGAAGGCGTTCGTATGGCCGACGACCGGTGCGGAGGACCCGGCTCATCTGGTCGAGGGCCTGCTGCGCATCGGTCACCGGATCGGCCGCCCGACCGTCCTGATCCCGACGGACGAGGAGGCCGCGGTACTGATCGCCGAACACCAGGACGAGCTGGCCGGTGCCTTTCTCTTCCCGCGGGTGGACCCCGCGCTGCCCCGCCGGCTCGCCAGCAAGCAGGGGTTGCACGAACTGTGCGCGGAGCACGGCGTGGTGAGCCCCGCGGCCGTGTTCCCGCGGTCGTACGAGGACATCGCCGCCTTCGCCGGTACGGCCCGCTTCCCGGTGGTCGCCAAGAACCGTGAGGCGTTCGTCCGGCGCACGCGGCCGGCCGTGAACGGCACCACGAGGATCGCCACCCGCGAGGGTCTGCTCGCGCTCGCCCGGGACTGGGGTGAGGAACCCGGCGTGATCCTCCAGGAGTACCTGCCGCGCGAGGAGGCCGAGGACTGGATCGTGCACGCCTGCTTCGACCGGGACTCCAGCCCGCTCGCGCTGTTCACCGGGGTCAAGGTCCGCTCCTGGCCGCCGCACGCGGGCATGACGGCGCGCGCCTACGTCGTCGACAACCCGGAACTCGCCGACCTCGCCGCGCGTTTCATCAAGCAGATCGGCTTCAGCGGCATCATCGACCTCGACCTGCGCTTCGACCGGCGCGACGGACAGTACAAACTCCTCGACTTCAACCCGCGCATGGGCGCCCAGTTCCGGCTCTTCGAGAGCGAGTCGGGCGTGGACGTCGTCCGTGCGATGCACCTGGACCTGACCGGCCGCCGCGTTCCGGAGGGGGAACAGCGCACCGGTCACCGCTACATCG
Source organism: Streptomyces sp. NPDC048521 (assembly GCF_043199855.1). Taxonomy (NCBI): domain Bacteria; kingdom Bacillati; phylum Actinomycetota; class Actinomycetes; order Kitasatosporales; family Streptomycetaceae; genus Streptomyces; species Streptomyces sp. NPDC048521. Next base: position 200,440 of record NZ_JBICWR010000010.1, on the reverse strand, counting down.
TGGAGAACATCGACCTCCCCGCCCTCCTCGCCTACCGCCGCAGCGGCTACACGACGCCGCACGCGCCGGCGAAGGCGAGCGGGACGGAGCTGGCCTGGTTCGCGGGTGACGACCCGCTGCCGTTCCTCACGATGCTCGCCCGCTTCGTGCGCCCGGGCGCGAAGCATCTCTATCAGCTGTGGCGGACCAACCGCCGCGGCAGCGGCACATCCACGAAGTAGGCAAGGCCACGAAGGTGGCGCACCGTGTCTCTGGGGAGGGACTTCGTGATTCGACCGGTTGCAGTCATCGGGGCCGGGCCGTTCGGCCTGTCCACCGCCGCCCATCTGCGGGCGCGCGGCATCCCCGTCCGTGTCTTCGGCGACCCCATGGTCAGCTGGCGCGACCACATGCCCGAGGGCATGCTCCTGAAGTCGACCCCTGTCGCCTCCAACCTCGACTGCCCGCAGCCCGGCCACACCCTCGCCGACTACTGCGACGCGGCCGGTATCCGCCGCCTGGTGACCGACGAGGACATCATCCCGGTGGAGACCTTCATCGCCTACGGCGAGTGGTTCCAGCACAAGCTGGTCCCGGACCTGGAGCGGGTGCGCGTCGTCTCCGTCGACCGCGACAAGAGCGGCGGCTTCGAACTCAAGCTGGACTCAGGGGAGTTGTTCACGGCGCGCGCGGTCGTCGTCGCCACCGGCCTGTCCGGTCTGGCCCATCTCCCGGCGGAGCTGGCCGCGGCGGCGGCCGACGGGCCCGCTGCGGCGGGCCCCGTCTCGCACAGCGCTCAGCACCACGACCTCGGCCGCTTCGCCGGCAAGGAGCTGATCGTGATCGGTGCCGGCCAGTCCGCGCTGGAGACGGCGGCACTCGCGGCCGAGGCGGGCGCCCGGGTGCGAGTGGTGGCCCGCGGGCGCGGCCGGGTCGCCTTCGGCGCCCCGCCCTGGAGCCAGCCGAAGTTCCGCCCCGAGTCCCCGTTCGGCCGTGCCTGGTCGCTGTGGGCGCTCAGCTACTATCCGCACCCCTACCGCTTCCTGCCCGAGACCACCCGCCACTACCTGGTCCGCCGGGTCCTCGGTCCGCTCGGCGCCTGGTGGCTGCGCGAGCGCTTCGAGAGCGGTGTGCAGGTCCAGGAGATCGAGCGGCTCATGGGCGCCGAGGCCCCGGACGGCAGTCCCGTCCTCACCGTCCGCTCCCTGGACGGCCGGACCGAGCGGCTCACCGCCGACCACGTCATCGCCGCCACCGGCTACCGCGTCGACATCGCCGCGATGGACTTCCTCGGCCATGAGCTGCGCACCCGGCTCGCGGTGAGCCGGGGCACCCCGAAGCTCGGCCCCGGCTACGTCTCCTCCGTACCCGGCCTGTACTTCACCGGACTCCCGGCGGCGTCCTCGTACGGCCCGGTGATGCGCTTCGTCTGCGGCACGGAGTTCGCCTCTCCACGCCTGACGAAACACCTGGCCGCGGCCCACGGCTGAGGTCCGTGAAGGGGAGAGGCACCACGCCATCCAGGAACCCACGGGCGCCACTTGTGGCCGAACAGCCCGCAAGTGTGGGGAAAGAGCGGTGAGTCGGCGGGACGCGGTGTCCGTATTCTCTGATCATGGCACCCACCCCCGCATATGCACTGATCGCCACCGACCTGGACGGGACGCTGCTGCGCGGCGACGACACCGTCTCCGACCGGTCGCTCGCCGCGCTCGCACGGGTCGCGCGGGCGGGCGCCCGGCATCTGGTGGTGACGGGCCGCCCGGCCCCACGGGTGCGGCCGCTGCTGGCGAACCTGGGCTGCACGGGGCTCGCGGTGTGCGGACAGGGTGCTCAGGTCTACGACGCCGCCGCCGACCGCCTGCTGTGGTCGGTCCGGCTGGACCCGGAGCTGGCCGAGACCGCGCTCGGCAAGATCGAGGCCGAGGTGGGACAGGTCTACGCTGCCGTCGACCAGGACGGGGTGGACGGGCTCACGCTCATCGAACCCGGGTATCTGATGCCGCACCCGACCCTGCCCGCGGTACGGGTCGGCCGGCGCGACGACCTGTGGAGCGAGCCCATCAGCAAGGTGCTGCTGCGCCACGCCACCCTGTGCGACGACGAGTTGGCGGCCGTCGCACGCGCGGCGGTGGGCTCGCTGGCGACCGTCACCATGTCGGGTCCGGGGACCGTGGAACTGCAGCCGTGCGGGGTGACCAAGGCGACCGGGCTGGCGCTGGCCGCCGAGCGGCTCGGGATCGGTCCTGAACAGGCCCTGGCCTTCGGGGACATGCCCAACGACATCCCGATGTTCGACTGGGCCGGTCGCGGGGTCGCCATGGCCGACGCGCACCCCGAGCTCAAGGCGGTGGCCGACGAGATCACCTTGTCGAACGAGGACGACGGCGTCGCCGTCGTCCTCGAAAGACTCTTCCCGGCCGACTGACCGGCACTTCAGTACGGCGCCGTCGGCCGGAGGCCGCTGCGCGCCGGTCCGTCAGGTGCCGGTGCGCACCGGCCCGCCGTACGTCGAGGCGCCGTGCGTCGGGTGCCGGTTCCGCCGTGGATCAGTACGCGCCGAACACGTTGTCGATGGACCCGTACCGCGCGGCCGCGTAGTTGCAGGCGGCGGTGATGTTGGCGACCGGGTCGTAGATGTTGAACGACGTTCCGGCCACGTGGTAGGCGTTGAACGTGGGGTCGATGACCTGGAGCAGGCCCTTGGACGGGATGCCCTTGGCCGCGTTGGAGTCCCAGAGGTTGATGGCCATCGGGTTGCCCGACGACTCCCGGATGATGTTGCGGTAGATGCCGTTGTAGGTGCCGGGGATCTTCTTCTCGGCCATGATCGCGAGCGACTCGCGGATCCAGCCGTCGAGGTTGTTCGGGTACCCGGCGGGGGTGGTGGCCGCGGTGGTCGTGGTGTCGGCCGCGGAGGCGGTGGTCGCGCCGATGAGCGGGAGCGCGAGGACGGCGGCACCGGTGCCGACGGCGGCGAGGGCGCGGACGAGGCGGTTGTTCCGGGGACGGCGGTACTGAACGGCAGCAGGCATGGGGAAGTTCCTCTCCGGCGCCTGCGAGGTGAGCTGTCGGGTTCGGGCGGGGAGGTGCCCGGCCGTGCCCGGGAAAGGCACGGCTTCACCCCTAGCCGTTCCGGTGCGGCATGTGCCGTCCGGTCCAGCGGCTTACCTGGGTCCCCCGCTCCTGCCGTACGAATGAGTTCGTCGATGGGTTACGCGGGCGGCGGCAGGATTCGGCGTCCGCCCGACGGCCCGGAACGTATGCGAGAGCACATGTCGGGAACAAGTACTGGATTCATACAACGCACTATTTGACCTTGATCTATGCCGTATGAGGTACTTGATCCTTTGCGGTTGCCAACTCTCAACTGGCCGACGGGGCAAGGGAGAACGGGTGCCGTGGCGAGCCTGATGGGTCGTGAGGGCGCGTGACCCAATTCACGAAATAGCAAAGTGCAGCAAATCAGACATGGGGGATTCGGGTGGTGCGCGCTCGGGGTCGGGCAACGGTGGAACCCGCAATGCGGCACCCGTCGTTCTCCTGGAGGACGCGGCGTGCGCGGAAGGAGGTGCCGGTCAGGAGGGTGGGCCGTCCGGGCGGATTCGGGCGTGGCCATGTGCCCGCCGCGACAAAGCGTGCAGGTTCCTGTTAAGTCGATAAATGTCCGTTCTTAATAGCCGATCAAAACCATACCGGTCATGATCCGATACCGCCCGGGCTGGACCGGTGGGCGCTATCGGTGATCGAAAGAGGACCGGATACGCTGACTCGAGTGATGGCAGCGACCTATCGACAAACCGTGTGACCGCCAGCAGACACCAGCAGACAGGAGACCCCTCGTGACCGTCGTCGGGCCGTTCGGGCTGAGCGTGCGGGACCAGGCTCTGGAAGCCGATGTCCAGGTCGGATTGGCGGCTGTCGAGGAAGGCTTGCTCGAGGCCACCAAGAGTGAGGTCCCGTTCATCACGGAGGCCGCGCAGCACCTCGTGCGGGCGGGCGGGAAGCGGTTCCGGCCGCTGCTCGTGATGCTCGCGGCACAGTTCGGCGACCCCTACGCGCCGGGCGTCGTGCCGTCGGCCGTGGTCGTGGAGCTGACCCACCTCGCCACGCTGTACCACGACGACGTCATGGACGAGGCGGCCGTGCGGCGCGGCGTGGACAGCGCCAACACGCGCTGGGGCAACTCCGTCGCGGTCCTCACCGGCGACTTCCTCTTCGCCCGTGCCTCCCAGATCCTCGCCGACCTCGGCCCCGAGGCGGTCCGGGTGCAGGCCCTCGCGTTCGAACGGCTGGTCACGGGCCAGATCCTGGAGACCGCCGGCCCCTCGGACGGCCGCGACCCGGTCGAGCACTACCTGGACGTGCTCGGCGGCAAGACGGGCTCCCTGGTGGCGGTCTCCTGCCGGTTCGGCGCCATGATGTCCGGCGCCGACGAGACGGTCGTCGACGTGCTCACCCAGTACGGCGAACGGCTCGGGGTCGCTTTCCAGCTCGCGGACGACGTCCTGGACATCGCCTCCGACTCCCGCGAGTCCGGCAAGACCCCGGGCACCGACCTGCGCGAGGGCATCCCGACGCTGCCCGTGCTCCGGCTGCGTGAGCGTGCCGCCCGGCTGGGGCTGCCCGAGGACCTCGCGCTGTGCGAGCTGCTGGACTCCGACCTCAGCGACGACGCCCGGCTCGCCGAGGCGCTGGCCGCGCTGCGCGCGCACCCCGCGCTGGAGCAGGCCCGCCGGGACACCGTCCGGTACGCGGAGGAGGCGCGGGGCGCGCTGGCGCCGCTGCCGGAGTGCGACGCCAAGGCGGCCCTGCTCGAGCTGTGCGACGCGGTGGTGCACCGCGCCGGCTAGCCGCCGTACGGCGGCGGTGCGACCCCTACGGGTCGGGGGAGCCGCAGGCCCTACGTGTCATACCGCAGGCGTAGACGGAGTTGCCTCCGAGGTCTGACGATTCCTCACGGCCGATTTGGTCAGATGGTAACCACGGAAATCACCACTCCTCACCGATTCGGGTGAGAATGGCGGCAAAGGTGGACCAGCGTGAGGACAGCCGCCGCCGACGACGGAGGTAAGGCACACATGGCACCGTACGAATCCGACGACGCAGTGGGCGCCGCGCGGGACGAGGACGCGCGCTCCGGCCGCCGCAAGGCCGCCCGGTATGTCGTCCCGGTCGCGGTGGTGGGGGTGGCGGCGGCCACGATCGGGCTGGTCCCGGCGCTCGCCGACTCCGGTGACCCCGACCTGCCCAAGATCACCGCACAGCAGCTCATCGAGAAGATCGCCAAGTCGGACGTGCAGCAGCTGTCCGGCACCGTGAAGATCAACACCGACCTGGGTCTGCCCGACCTCGGCGGCCTGGAGAGCAGCTTCGCCTCCGGGGCGGCGCAGGGCTCCGGCGACGGCTCCTCCGCCGACCCGCAGTCCAAGCTCACCGAGCTGGTCAGCGGCACGCACACCCTGCGCGTGGCGGCCGACGGCCCGGACCGGCAGAAGCTGTCCGTGCTGGAGCGGGGCGCCGAGTACAACCTCATCCACGACGGCAGGGACGTCTGGGGTTACGACAGCAAGAGCAACGAGGTCTACCACTCCACCGCGGCCGACTCCGGCAAGGACCGCAAGGCGCAGCCGCCGGCCACGCCCAAGGACTTCGCCGACGAGGCCCTGAAGGCGGTGGACGACACCACGTCCGTCACCGTCGACGGCACCGCGCAGGTCGCCGGCCGCGACGCCTACAAGCTGCTGATCAGGCCCAAGCAGTCCGGCACCACGGTCGGCGCGATCAGCATCGCCGTGGACGCGAAGACCGGGCTGCCGCTGAAGTTCACGCTGACCCCGAAGAGCGGTGGCGCCGCCGTGGTCGACGCCGGCTTCACCCAGGTCTCCTTCGCCAGGCCGGCCGCCTCCACCTTCGACTTCACCCCGCCCAAGGGCGCGAAGGTCACCGAGGAGAAGGACTCCGCGGCGCGGGAGCACGCCCCGAAGGCCGGCGAGGACTTCGGCAAGGGCCTGGACGGGGCCACGGTCCTCGGCAAGGGCTGGACGTCCGTCGTCACCTTCGACACCGGCGCCGGGGGCGGCCTGCCGACCGGTTCCCGGGGCGGAGACCTCGGCGGCTTCCTCGGCTCGCTCGGGGACAAGGTCTCCGGCAAGTTCGGCAAGGGCACGGTCTTCTCCACTCGCCTGGTCAACGCCCTGATCACCGACGACGGCACGATCTACGCCGGCGCGGTGACCAAGGACGCCCTGGTGAAGGCGGCGGACGCGGGGAAGTAACCCTTCCCGGGCACGACGAATCGAGGGGGAGCCGATGGACGCACCGTCCGCCACGCAGCGGGAGGAGCGCGACCCCGGGGACGCGTCGGCGAGCGTCATCGCCACGCGCGGCCTCACCAAGCGCTACCGCGGCGGGCAGCTCGCCGTCGACGGTCTCGACCTGACCGTCCCGGCGGGCAGCGTCTTCGGCTTCCTCGGCCCGAACGGCTCCGGCAAGACCACCACCATCCGCATGCTGATGGGGCTGATCGAGCCGACCGCGGGCACGGCCCGCGTGCTGGGCCGCCCCATGCCCCGGTCGGCCCGTGCCGTCCTCCCGCAGGTCGGCGCGCTGATCGAGGGGCCCGCGCTGTACGGCTTCCTCTCCGGCCGTGACAATCTGCTGCGCTACGACGCCGCCGACCCGGCCGCGGACCCCCGCACCCGGCGAGCCCGCGTCGCCGCCGCACTGGACCGGGTGGGACTCGCGGCGGCCGCGGGCAAGAAGGCGAAGGCGTACTCGCTCGGCATGAAGCAGCGCCTGGGCCTCGCCGCCGCTCTGCTCCAGCCGCGCAGGCTGCTCGTCCTGGACGAGCCGACCAACGGCCTCGACCCCCAGGGCATGCGCGAGATCCGCACCCTGATCAGGGAGCTGGCCGCCGACGGTACGACCGTCTTCCTCTCCTCGCACCTCCTCGACGAGATCGAGCAGGTGTGCACCCACGCGGCGGTCATGGCGCAGGGCAGGCTCGTCACCCAGGGCCCGGTGGCCGACCTGGCGGCCGGAGCGCGCGGCCGGCTGGTGGTGACCACCCCGGACGCGGCCGAGGCGGCCCGGGTGCTCAAGGAGCAGGGCGTCGGGGATGTCACCGCCGACGGCGACCGGGTCACCGGCGAGCCGCCGGTGCGGGATCTCGCCGAGGTGAACGCGGCCCTGGTCACTGCGGGTGTCCGGGTCCGGGGTCTCACGCTCGAACGGGCCTCGCTGGAGGACGCGTTCGTGGCACTGACGGGGGAGGGCTTCGATGTCGCGGGCTGAGGCGATCGCGGTGCCGGCCGGGCGCCGGCCGAGTCCCCTGTGGACCTTCGGGCTGCTGCGCAGCGAGCTCGTCACCACGCTCCGCCGCTGGCGCACGCTCGCCCTGCTCGGGGTGCTGGCCGCGGTGCCGGTGCTGGTCGGGATCGCGGTGAAGATCGAGACGCGGGGCGGCTCGGCGGTGGGCGGGGGTGGCGGCGAGGGCCCGGCGTTCATCACGCAGATCACCAACAACGGCCTGTTCCTGGTGTTCACGGCGCTGGCCGCGACCCTGCCGTTCTTCCTGCCGATGGCCGTAGGCGTCGTCGCGGGCGACGCGATCGCGGGTGAGGCGGGCGCGGGCACCCTGCGCTATCTGCTGGTCGCCCCGGCCGGGCGCACCCGCCTGCTGCTGACCAAGTACACGACCGTGATGGCGTTCTGCGTCCTGGCCACCCTGGTCGTGGCCGGCTCGGCGCTGGCCGTCGGCGCCCTGCTCTTCCCGCTCGGTGATCTGATGACGATCTCCGGCACCCGGATCAGCTTCACCGAGGGACTGGGGCGGGCCCTGCTGATCGCCCTGATCGTCGCCGCCTCACTGGTCGGCGTGGCGGCCCTCGGCCTGTTCGTGTCGACCCTCACCAACAGCGGCATCGCGGCGATGGCGACCACCGTCGGTCTGCTCATCACCGTTCAGATCCTCGACCAGATACCTCAGCTGCACGCGTTCCAGCCGTACTTCTTCTCGCACTACTGGCTGTCCTTCGCCGATCTGATGCGCGACCCCGTGTACTGGGACGACCTGGTGAAGAACCTCGGCCTCCAGGCCCTGTACGCGGCCGTGTTCGGTTCGGCCGCCTGGGCGCGTTTCACGGCGAAGGACATCAGCGCCTGAGCCCCCGGTACGTCGGTCCCCTCACCCTGACGCGGTCTCGTACGGGAAGCGGGCGAGGGGCGCGTCCTGCGCGAAGAACGTCTTCGCGCGCGCCAGCGCCTCGGTGTCGTTCCGTACGTCGCCGCGCTTGCTGCCGTTGCCCAGCAGAACGCCGCCGAAGCGCATCCCCAGGTAGGCGGCCGAGTTGTTGAGGGTGCCCGCATAGGGGTCGGCGACCGACGGCTCGTGGTCCGCGAGTGCGGCGATGCCCCAGAGCGTGCGGCCGGCCATCGTCGCCTTGAAGTCGAGGCCGGGGGTGCGCAGCCAGGCGGACCAGTGGTCCAGGTAGGTCTTGGTGAGGCCGGACACCGAGTACCAGTACAGCGGCGAGGCGATCACGATGTCCGTGGCCGCGAGTGTGGCGTCCAGCAGCAGGCCGGTGGAGGTGTCCGAGGGCGGCCGTACGTGGTCGCTGTCGTGCCTGAGGTCCACGAAGTCCGGCAGTGGGTGCTCGGCGAGGCGGATCCAGCGCTGTTCGACGTCACCGGGAAGCTGTTCGGCGGCCGTGCGGGCCAGGAACTCGGTGTTGCCCTCGGCGCGGGCGCTGCCCAGGACGAAGAGGAAGCGGCGGCTCATGGGTCCCCCAGTGGAGCGGTGTCCTACCAAAAATAAAGGCGTCTGCATTTTATGCACACGCAAGCAATTTTCTCCAGGGTGCGGCTGGTGCGAGGCTGTGACGTCGCGGTGACGCGGAAGCCGGGGGCAGCCGACACACTGGTCGGCAGGACGCGTACGACCGGATCGCGGCGCCGGGGAGTGAGGAAGTACCGATGTCTCGACTCAGCTTCGAGAAGAAGCGGGCGCAGCAGCCCGCGGCGCATCCGGCGGCGGTGGCCGTCCGGGTGTTCGGCGCGGGAGGCGCGTCGGTGGACGGGACGTCCGTCGTGGCGGCACCGGGCGAAGAGATCCAGCAGGCCGTCCTGAACCACCTCCAGTGCCTGGCCATCAGCCTCGGCACCCCGATACGCGCCACCATCCAGGACGACCGCGCGGGCTGCGTGGTCCCCCTGGAGGTCTCGGCCGACGGCTCGAGCCGGGTGACGGGGGAACCCGTTCGGGTGACTTCCGGGGAGGTGCCGGGGGCGGTGGACGTGGCTCCGGAACCGCGGTCCCGGCCGGCCGGGACGGTGCAGGCGCCGACGGGGCAGTTCGGGCCCCCGCCCGTCATGGACGCACCGGTGACCGTCGCCGAGAGGCCGGCGACCGTCCTCGGGGACGCGCCGGAGACCCGCGCCGACAGGCCGGAGACCCGCTCGTACGCACCGGTGGACATGGGCGCGCACGCGGCCGCCACGCCCGCGCCCACGGCGGTGCGGGAAGCGGCATCGGTCCTCGCCTCCGTGTCCGCCGATGCGGAGCGTCCCACCTCCTCGACCCCCACGCCGCCCCGAGGGTTCGACGCCGTCGCCGAGGAGGTGCTGGGGGACGGGCCCGTGACCGAGACCGCGGAGGGGGCCGAGCTGCTCACCGAGCCGATGACACGGATCAACGAGGCCGTGCGCGCGGGCCGTATCGAGGCGGCGGCGGAACTCGCCGACCGCACGGTCACCGAGGCGTCCGCCGTGCTGGGCCCCCGCCATGCCGAGGTGCTGCACCTGCGGGAACTGACCGCCTACATCGCCTACTTGGCGGGCGACCCGGTCCGCGCCTTCCAGCTGTCCTTGGAGCTCGCCCGGCTGCGCCGCGACGCGCGGGACGCGGAGGCGGCCTACGGCAACGTGCAGAGCGCGGCGACCGCCTGGCGTGCGGTGCGCGACCCGGAGGAGGGACTGCGGATGGGCCGCGACCTGATCGAGCTGTGGACCGGCCTCACCGCGGAGCCGGGGCCCGCGGCCGACGACCCCGGCCCCCTGGAGTCCGCCCGCGCCCGCATGGTCCGCCTGACCGACCGGGCGGCCCGCGCCGCACGGGCGTGAGGGGAGGACCGGTACCAGCAGCCCAGCGGAACCCGTCGCACCAGGCCTACTGCACGCAGAACTCGTTGCCCTCCGGGTCCGCCATCACCACCCACGCGCCGGAGGGCTCCGTCACCTCGCGCAGCACCCGCGCACCCAGTGCCTCCAGCCGGGCCACCTCGTCCGCGCGTAGCCCCTCGCCGGGGTGCAGGTCGAGATGGAGCCGGTTCTTGCCGGTCTTGGCCTCCGGCACGCGCTGGAACAGCAGCCGCCTGCCGAGCCCGGTGCCGGTCTCCGGGTCGCAGGGGTCGTCGGGGTGCCGTACGGCGATCAGGTCGCGGAAGGCGGGGCGGCCGTGGTACTCGACGGTGGCCTCGCCGGGCAGCGCGCCGAGGGACAGCAGCCGTTCGACCAGGGCGCTGTTGTCCTCGGCCGTGTAGTGCAGGGCGGCGGCCCAGAAGTCGGCCTGGGCGTGCGGGTCGCCCGCGTCGATGACGAGTTTCCAGTGCAGCGGGGCAGGTGCGGGTGTCCGGGTCATGGTGACCACTTATAGCCGTGACCGCCGTCTACCGCCTCGCGGTCTCGGGATCCGGCTCGGACCCGGAGGCCACGTTCTGCGTCTTCCGTGCGGCCCCCACCGCGCCGGTCGCCGCGGTGGTGCGGGGCCCTCCGGTCTCCCTGGTGAGCGTGCGGGCCGTCCGGCGCGCGGACCGCAGCGCGTCGCCCGTGAGCAGGACCAGCGCCAGCCAGACCAGCGCGAAACCGGCCCAGCGCTCGGGCGGCATGGCCTCGTGGAAGTACAGGACGCCGAGCAGGAACTGGAAGACGGGGGCCAGGTACTGCAGCAGGCCGAGCGTGGACAGCGGCACGCGGATCGCCGCCGCGCCGAAGCAGACCAGCGGTATCGCGGTGACAATGCCGGTGGAGGCGAGCAGGGCGGCGTGCCCCGTCCCGTCGTCGACGAAGCTGCTCTCGCCGTGCGCGACGAGCCACAGCAGGTAGGCGAGCGCGGGCAGGAACTGGATCGCGGTCTCGGCGGCCAGCGACTCGACGCCGCCGAGGCCCACCTTCTTCTTGACCAGGCCGTAGGTGGCGAAGGAGAAGGCGAGGCAGAGCGAGATCCACGGGGGGCGGCCGTAGCCGACGGTCAGGACGATGACGGCGGCCAGGCCGGTCGCGACCGCCGCCCACTGCACGGGCCGCAGCCGCTCCTTCAGGAGCAGTACGCCCATCGCGATGGTGACCAGCGGGTTGATGAAGTACCCGAGGGAGGCCTCGACGACGTGGCCGGAGTTCACGGCCCAGATGTAGACGCCCCAGTTCACGGTGATGACGGCCGCCGCCACGGCGATGAGTCCGAGCCGGCGCGGCTGGCGCAGCAGTTCCCCCGCCCAGGCCCAGCGCCGTACGACGAGCAGGGCGACGGCGACGAAGGCCAGGGACCACACCATGCGGTGGGCGAGGATCTCCGTTGCTCCGGCGGGCTTGAGCAGCGGCCAGAACAGGGGGACCAGCCCCCACATGCCGTAGGCGGCGAAGCCGTTCAGCAGGCCTATCCGGTGCTCACCCTTGGACGTCTCGGCCACGGGCCCTCCTCCCTGTCATGTCAGGCGCACGGGAACGAAGGTAGCGCCGGGCACCCCCACCTGTCATGCCCGTATCGCCATACGGTCATGACAGGTGGAGGTGGGGGCGCCCAGGGACCGTCCAGGGGGCGGTTCAAGCCCGTGACCTTGAGTTCAGCCCTTGAGCGCGGCGGTGACCGCCTCGGCGAGGGGGGTGGTCGGGCGGCCGGCCAGGCGGGACAGGTCACCGGTGGAGACGACCAGCTCGCCCTTCTCGATCGACGCGTCGACGCCGGCGAAGATCTCGGCGAGCGGCTCCGGCAGCCCGGCACCGGTCAGGATGCCCTTGAGCACCTCGCCGGAGACGGCGTTGTAGACGATCTCCTTGCCGGTCTGCCGGCTCAGCTCGGCCGCGTACTCCGCGAAACCCCACGCCTCGTCGCCGCCCAGCTCGTACGTCGTGTTCTCGTGCCCCTCACCGGTCAGTACCGCGACGGCGGCGGCCGCGTAGTCGGCGCGGGAGGCGGAGGAGACCCGGCCGTCACCGGCGGCCTGGACGACCGCGCCGTGCTCCAGCACCGGGGCCAGGTTCTCGGTGTAGTTCTCGTGGTACCAGCCGTTGCGCAGCAGGCTGTACGGCAGACCGGAGGCGAGCAGCGCCTCCTCGGTGGCCCGGTGGTCGTCCGCCAGTGCGGCCGTCAGGCTGCTCGGGGCGCTGGTGTACGCGAGCAGCGCCACGCCCGCCGCCTTCGCCGCGTCGATGACGACCTGGTGCTGCCGCACCCGGCCCTTGTCGAACTCGTTGCCCGAGATCAGCAGGACCCGGTCACCGGCCCGGAACAGGCCGTCGAAGGTCTCGGGCGCGTTGTAGTCGGCGACAGCGAGCCGTACGCCGCGGGCCGCCAGGTCGGCGGCCTTCTTCTCGTCGCGCACGACCGCGGTGATCTGCTCCGCCGGAACCTTCTCCAGCAACTGCTCCGCGACGTGGCGGCCGAGGTGTCCGGTGGCTCCGGTGACGACGATGCTCATGGTTCAGAACTCCTTGGGGGATGCCGTGAGGACAGCGGATGTCGTAGGCCACTCACCCTAGGAGCTGCACTAACCAAACGAAAGTACCCACTTTCAAGTAAGGTACTGGCATGTCGGTAAGCAAGCAGAGGGTGGACGCGGAGGCGCTGTGCCCCTACCGCCTCGTGATGGAACACGTCACCAGCCGCTGGGGCGTCCTCGTCCTGATCGAGCTGCTCGAGCGTCCGTACCGCTTCAGCGAGCTGCGCCGGGCCATCGGCCGGTTCAGCGGCCGGGACGTCAGCGAGAAGATGCTCACCCAGACCCTCCAGACCCTGGAGCGCGACGGCCTGGTCCACCGGGACGCCAAGCCGGTCATCCCGCCCCGTGTCGACTACTCGCTCACCGGTCTCGGCCGGGAGGCGGCGGAGCAGGTGCGCTCCCTGGCCCAGTGGACCCATGACCGCATGGCCGAGGTGGAGAAGGCCCGCCAGGCCTACGACGAGACCCGCCGGGCCTACGACGAGACCCGCCGTGCACACGACGAGGCCCGGGAAGCCAAGTCCCGGGCCTCGTGAATCAGCGAGAAGATCAGCCGACGACCGTCCAGGTGTCGCCGCCGGCCAGCAGCGCGGCCAGGTCGCCCTTGCCCCGCTGCTCGATCGCCGTGTCGAGCTGATCGGCCATCGCCGTGTCGTAGACCGGCCGTTCCACCGAGCGGAAGACACCGATCGGGGTGTGGTGCAGGGTGTCCGGGTCCGCTAGCCGTGACAGCGCGAAGGCGGTCGTCGGGGACGCGGCGTGCGCGTCGTGGACGAGGAGGTCCGCCTCGTTCTGCTCGGTCACCGTCATCACCTGAAGGTCACCGGTCTGCCGGTCGCGTACGACACCGCGCGCGCCGTCCGCACCGAAGCGGATCGGCTGCCCGTGCTCCAGGCGGATCAGCGCCTCCTCCGCCTGCTGCTTGTCCTTCAGGGCGTCGAAGGCACCGTCGTTGAAGATGTTGCAGTTCTGGTAGATCTCGATCAGCGCCGTGCCCTGGTGGTCGGCGGCGGCGCGCAGCACCTCGGTCAGATGCTTGCGGTCGGAGTCGATCGTGCGCGCCACGAAGGACGCCTCCGCGCCGATCGCCAGCGACACCGGGTTGAACGGCGCGTCCAACGAACCCATCGGCGTCGACTTGGTGATCTTGCCCACCTCGGAGGTCGGCGAGTACTGGCCCTTGGTCAGCCCGTAGATCCGGTTGTTGAACAGCAGGATCTTCAGGTTCACATTGCGGCGCAGCGCGTGGATCAGGTGGTTGCCGCCGATGGACAGGGCGTCGCCGTCACCGGTGACGACCCACACGCTCAGGTCCCGGCGGGAGGAGGCCAGCCCGGTCGCGATCGCCGGGGCGCGGCCGTGGATGGAGTGCATCCCGTAGGTGTTCATGTAGTACGGGAAGCGGGAGGAGCAGCCGATACCGGAGACGAAGACGATGTTCTCCCTGGCCAGCCCCAGCTCCGGCATGAAACCCTGCACGGCGGCCAGGATCGCGTAGTCACCGCACCCCGGGCACCAGCGCACCTCCTGGTCCGACTTGAAGTCCTTCATCGACTGCTTGGCCTCGGCCTTGGGGACCAGCTGCAGCAGCCCGTTGCCGGCGTCAGTCATCGATGGCCTCCTTCAGCGCCGCGGCGAGCTGTTCCGCCTTGAACGGCATGCCGTTGACCTGGTTGTAGGAGTGGGCGTCGACCAGGTACCTCGCCCGGATCAGGGTGGCCAGCTGCCCCAGGTTCATCTCCGGGACGACCACCTTGTCGTACTGCTCCAGCACGCTTCCGAGGTTGCGCGGGAAGGGGTTGAGGTGGCGCAGGTGCGCCTGCGCGATCGACTCCCCGGCCGCGCGCAGCCGCCGTACCGCCGCCGTGATCGGGCCGTACGTCGAGCCCCAGCCCAGCACCAGCGTCCGCGCGCCGTGCGGGTCGTCGACCTCGACGTCCGGGACCTCGATCCCGTCGACCTTGGCCTGGCGGGTGCGGACCATGAAGTCGTGGTTGGCCGGGTCGTAGGAGATGTTGCCCGTGCCGTCCTGCTTCTCGATGCCGCCGATGCGGTGCTCCAGGCCCGGCGTGCCCGGGATCGCCCACGGCCGGGCCAGGGTCTGCGGATCGCGCTTGTAGGGCCAGAAGACCTCGGTGCCGTCCTGAAGGGTGTGGTTCGGACCGGACGCGAACTGCACCCGCAGATCCGGCAGCTCGTCCAGTTCCGGGATCCGCCACGGCTCCGACCCGTTGGCCAGATAGCCGTCGGAGAGCAGGAACACGGGGGTCCTGTACGTCAGGGCGATCCGGGCCGCCTCCAGGGCCGCGTCGAAGCAGTCCGCCGGGGTTCTGGGCGCCACCACCGGCACCGGGGCCTCGCCGTTGCGGCCGTACATCGCCTGCAGCAGGTCCGCCTGCTCGGTCTTGGTCGGCAGACCGGTGGACGGGCCGCCACGCTGGATGTCGACCACCAGCAGCGGCAGCTCCAGGGAGACCGCGAGCCCGATCGTCTCGCTCTTCAGCGCCACACCCGGACCGGACGTGGTGGTGACCGCAAGCGAGCCGCCGAACGCCGCGCCCAGCGCCGCGCCGATACCCGCGATCTCGTCCTCCGCCTGGAAGGTCCGCACACCGAAGTTCTTGTGCCGGCTCAGCTCGTGCAGGATGTCCGAGGCCGGCGTGATCGGGTACGAGCCCAGGAACAGCGGCAGGTCCGCCTGCTGCGAGGCCGCGATCAGGCCGTAGGCCAGGGCCAGGTTGCCGGAGATGTTCCGGTAGGTGCCGACCGGGAAGGCCTTGGCGGCCGGCGCGACCTCGTAGGAGACCGCGAAGTCCTCCGTCGTCTCGCCGAAGTTCCAGCCCGCCCGGAACGCGGCGATGTTGGCCTCCGCGATGTCCGGCTTCTTCGCGAACTTCGACCTCAGGAACTTCTCGGTGCCCTCGGTGGGCCGGTGGTACATCCAGCTCAGCAGGCCCAGCGCGAACATGTTCTTGCTGCGCTCGGCCTCCTTGCGGGAGAGGGCGAACTCCTTCAGCGCCTCCACCGTGAGCGTGGTGAGCGGCACCGGGTGGAGGCTGTAGCCGTCGAGCGAGCCGTCCTCCAGGGGCGAGCTGTCGTAGCCCACCTTCTGCAGGGCCCGCTTGGTGAACTCGTCGGTGTTGACGATGATCTCGGCGCCGCGCGGCAGATCGCCGATGTTCGCTTTCAGGGCGGCCGGGTTCATCGCGACCAGCACGTTCGGCGCGTCGCCCGGGGTGAGGATGTCGTGGTCGGCGAAGTGGAGCTGGAACGAGGAGACGCCGGGCAGGGTGCCGGCGGGGGCGCGGATCTCGGCGGGGAAGTTCGGGAGGGTGGAGAGGTCGTTGCCGAAGGACGCGGTCTCCGAGGTGAAGCGGTCCCCGGTGAGCTGCATGCCGTCACCCGAGTCCCCCGCGAACCGGATGATCACCCGGTCCAGGCGCCGAACGTCCTTGGCTCCGCCCGGTTTGCGCTGCTCTGCCACGACCGATCCGTCGGTCTGCTCCGCTGGGCTGCTGACCTGGCTGGTCACTGAACTGGACCTCCTTCGAGGCGGCTGTCCGGGGCGTGGTCTGTCCCACGGACCATCCCAGGATCAACCCTACGTCGGTTAGGGTCACCTTCCCGAGGGCATCCACGGATCGGATGACATTTCGAGACGGCCTGTCGCGCTGACCTCCCATGATGTCCCGCATCCCTCAAGCGCCTCTCAAGGCGCTCCCCGCGCGTCCCCCGGTTCTCCCCTTCCGCTCCCGTCCGACACGGTCCCGGACGGCGGTGCCACGCCACCGCCGCCGTGCCCGCCCGTCACGGTCCGGAGACGTCCGGTACGACGCCGGACGCGTCCGTCACGAGTTCAGATAGGTGAGAACGGCCAGAACGCGCCGGTGGTCGCCGTCGCTCGGGGCCAGACCCAGCTTCAGGAAGATGTTGCTGACGTGCTTCTCCACGGCCCCGTCGCTGACCACCAGCTGCCGGGCGATCGCCGAATTCGTACGCCCCTCGGCCATCAGCCCGAGCACCTCCCGCTCGCGCGGGGTGAGCCCCGCCAGCACGTCCTGCTTGCGGCTGCGCCCGAGCAGCTGCGCGACCACCTCCGGGTCCAGCGCCGTACCGCCCTCGGCGACGCGCACCACCGCGTCGACGAATTCCCGCACCTCCGCGACCCGGTCCTTGAGCAGATACCCCACGCCCCGGCTGGAACCGGCCAGCAACTCGGTGGCGTAGCGCTCCTCCACGTACTGCGACAGCACCAGCACCCCGAGCCGCGGGTGCGCCTTGCGCAGCGTCACGGCCGCCCGCACGCCCTCGTCGGTGTGCGTCGGCGGCATCCGTACGTCCGCCACCACCACGTCCGGCAGCGCGCCCTGCGCGTCCAGGTCGGCGATGGTCTTCACCAGCGCGTCCGCGTCCCCGACACCGGCCACCACATCGTGCCCGCGGTCGGTCAGCAGCCGGGTCAGGCCCTCCCTGAGCAGCACTGAATCCTCGGCGATGACCACCCGCACCCTGTCCTCCACGATCTTCCGGCCCCCCACAGCCCGTTCCCTGCGACGACGTCGGTCCCTGACGCGTCCGTACGGAGGTCCAGCATTCCAGCATCGAGGCGAGGGGGCCATGACGTCGTGGGCGCGAGGGCGGTCCGGTCGGCCGCCCGGCAGCCGCCCGTACCGGCGGGACCGCCAGGGAGGGGGTGGCCTCAGGCCGGTGTCCGGCTCATGCGGACGTCCGCCACGGCAGTTCCGCGATCACACGGGTCGGGCCGCCGGCCGGTGAGTCCACCACGAGGATGCCGTCCACCGCGTCCAGGCGGCCGGCCAGTCCCGCAAGGCCCGAGCCGGGGGAGACCTCCGCGCCGCCCACGCCGTCGTCGATCACCTGCAGCATCAGCCGGTCCTCCGAGCACCACACGTCCACCGACGCGGACCGGGCCCCGCTGTGCTTGCTGATGTTCTGCAGCAGCTCGGAGACCGTGAAGTAGGCGATGCCCTCGATGGCCGGGGCCGGCCGGGCGGGCAGGTCTACCTCGACCCGTACCGGCACCGTGCAGCGGGCGGCGACCGCGGACAGGGCCGCGTCCAGGCCCCGGTCGGTCAGCACCGCCGGATGAATGCCCCGCGCGAGATCGCGCAGCTCCTGCAGCGCCGTCTTCACCTCGCCGTGCGCCTCCTCCACCATCCGTGCCGCGGACTGCGGGTCCTCCCGGAGCTTCTCCTTCGCCAGCCCCAGATCCATGGCCAGGCCGACCAGCCGGGCCTGTGCCCCGTCGTGCAGGTCCCGCTCGATGCGCCGCAGGTCGGCCGCGGCCGTGTCGACCACGACCCCCCGGTCCGACTCCAGCTCCACCACCCGCGCCGACAGCAACGACGGCCCGAGCAGCCCCCGCACGAGCAGCCCGTCCACGGTGGTCAGGGCCCGGACGAGCCAGGGCGTGGCCAGGGTGAACAGCAGTCCGATCAGGGCGGTCACGGTGATCTCGAACGCGTTGTCGAGATAGATGCTGTGGTGCTGGTCGCCGTACATCTGCAGGCCGCCGGTCCCGGCGTACGCCGGGAACACCCAGAACCACAGCGGATACGTCAGCAGTGCCCAGCCGACGGTCCAGAAACTCACGGCCACCGCGAACGAGAACACCGCCCACGGGAGCAGCACCAGCGCGTACAGCAGGTGCCGCCAGGAGGCTCCGCTCTTCAGGACCGCGCCCATCCAGGCAGGCGCGCCCGGCCCGCGTACCCGCAGCGGTTCGGGGTCGGCCACGTCCAGCCGGAGCAGCCCGCGCGCCCGCGCCCGCTCCAGCACGCCGAAGCCGCGGCAGCCGGCGAGTGCCGCCGCCAGCACCGGGACGCCGAGGAAGGTCACCAGCAGGCCCGCCCCGAGCGGGACCATCGCCACCGCCCAGGTGAAGAGCAGCAGGGAGACCGGCAGACTCAGCAGGACGTAGCCGAACTCGCGCCAACTGCGTGCCTCGAACGGCGCCCGCAGCGCTGCGGGCAGCCGGTGGCCGGTTCCGGCGGGCTGCCCGTGCCCTCGCCCGTACCCCTGCGCGTACTCCGTGGCCATCGAATGTCGTCCCGTTCTCCTCGTCCGAGCGGCGGTTCAGCCGTGTCTCCAGAGTCGTCCGCCGCCCGCCCGCGAGCCATGAAGGCCGTCGGCGTCTTGGACGGGGGGTTTTCCCCACCCCTGGGGGCGCGCGGGGCGGGGGCGTCCCTTGGGGGGTGCGGGTGGGTGTGGCTGTTCGGCGTGGCCGGGGCGATATGGGGTGGCGAAGCGTCGGGGAGGGTGTGCGGCTGCCGAACCTTCGGCGGGCCGGGCGGTCATGCCTTCCGGTTCCGCCACGGCAGTTCCGCGGTGACCACGGTCGGGCCACCGGCCGGCGAGTCGAGCACGAACAGGCCGTCCACCGCGCCCAGCCGCTCCGCGAGGCCCCGCATGCCGGTGCCGCCGTCCAGCCGGGCGCCGCCCTGGCCGTCGTCCCGGACCTGGATGAGCAGTCGGTCCTCCGAGCGCCACACGTCGACGGAGGCGGATCGGGCCCGGCTGTGCTTGCTGATGTTCTGCAGCAGCTCGGAGACGGTGAAGTAGGCGATGCCCTCGATGGCCTCCGCCGGCCGGGCCGGCAGGTCCACGGTCACCTTCACCGGCACCGTGCAACGGGAGGCGACCGACGACAGAGCCGCGTCCAGGCCCCGGTCCGTGAGGACCGCCGGATGGATGCCCCGGGCCAGATCGCGCAACTCCTGCAGGGCCAGCTTCACCTCGCCGTGCGCCTCGTCGACCATCGCCGCCGCCGCGTCCGGGTCCTCCAGCAGCTTCTCCTTGGCCAGGCCGAGGCCCATCGCCAGGTTCACCAGCCGGGCCTGGGCCCCGTCGTGCAGGTCCCGCTCGATCCGGCGCAGGTCCGCCGCCGCCGTGTCCACCACGATCCCGCGATCGGACTCCAGTTCGGCGATCCGGCGCTCCAGCTCGTCCGAGGGGGACAGCAGCCCCCGCACCATCGCCCGGTCGACGTTCGCAAGCGCCCGCGCCAGGTACGGCAGCACCGGCCACAGCACGGACAGCGAGATCAGCACGGTGCAGAAGGTGAGGACGCCCCAGGGCAGCCGGATGGCGTCGTACAGCAGCGTCCGCCAGCCCACCGGGTCCTTCAGCGCCATCCACAGCCGCTGCACCAGCCCCCCGCCCTTCGCGAGCGGCAGCGGCGTCGGCTCCTCCACCCGTACCCCGAGCAGCCTCCGGGCCCGGGCCCGTTCCAGCTTCCCCAGCTGCCGGGCACCGAGCAGGCAGAGCGCGAGCAGCGGCAGGCCGATCACGGTGAGGGTGAGGGTCCCCCCGGTGACCAGCACCGTGAACGCGTAGGCGAAGCCGAACACCGCCACCGGCAGGTTCAGCAGGAGATGCGCGATCTCCTTCCAGGTGTGCGCGGCGTAGGCCGGCCGGGGTCGGGGCAGGCGATCGGTGCCGTCGGTCCGGTCGGTGCCGTCGGTCCGGTCGGCGGCGGAGCTGGGAGCGGTCATACCGGTCAGCCTGCCGTGCGCGGCGCCCGCCGCGCCATGCGGTACGCCGCCCTCCGCCGACGGGGGAAAACCCCACCCCGCACCCGGGCCCCGCGTCTCACGGCGTGACAGGCTGCTTACCCTTTCTTTATCAGGGCCTAGACTCCCGTGCGTACAGATCCTCGAAAACGTGGGATCACAGAGTTCACCGGGTCACGAGGTCAGGGAGCGAGGAACGGACGGTGCGGGAGACGTTGGGGGACTCACCGGTCGCCGCCGCGGACGTCATCGCGGCCGGCTACTTCCAGTCCTATTCGGTGGTCGGACTGCTCGCCCTCGTCGGCGTGCTGTTCGTCGCGGTCGCCTTCGGCGCCGGCCGCCTGCTGCGCCCGGTCGTGCCGACCCCCGAGAAACTCCTGACCTACGAATGCGGCGTCGACCCGGTCGGCGAGGGCTGGGCCCACACCCAGGTCCGCTACTACGTCTACGCCTTCCTGTACGTGATCTTCGCGGTCGACTCGATCTTCCTGTTCCCCTGGGCGACGGTCTTCGCCGCCGACGGCTACGGCGCCACGACCCTCGTGGAGATGTTCATCTTCCTCGGCTTCCTCGCCGTGGGCCTGCTGTACGCATACAAGAAGGGCGTCCTGGCATGGACGTGAACCCCGCGGTCTCCGAGCCGGTTCCGCTGCCCGAGCCCAAGAGGCTGGGCGCCCTGGCACGCCTGGCACCCGAACCGATGAAGGTGGTCCTGAACTGGGGCCGCCGCTACTCGCTGTGGGTCTTCAACTTCGGCCTCGCCTGCTGCGCGATCGAGTTCATCGCCGCGTCGATGGCCCGCCACGACTTCATCCGGCTCGGCGTGATCCCCTTCGCACCGGGCCCCCGCCAGGCCGACCTGATGGTCGTCTCCGGCACGGTCACGGACAAGATGGCCCCGGCCGTCAAGCGCCTGTACGAGCAGATGCCCGAACCGAAGTACGTCATCTCCTTCGGCGCCTGCTCCAACTGCGGCGGCCCGTACTGGGACTCCTACTCGGTCACCAAGGGCGTCGACCAGATCATCCCGGTCGACGTCTACGTTCCCGGCTGCCCGCCGCGCCCCGAGGCACTGCTCCAGGGCATCCTCAAGCTCCAGGAGAAGATCGCCCGCGAGTCGCTGGGGGAGCGGTACGGCGCCGGCTCCGCCCGCCCGTCCGCGGCCGCCCTGCAGAGCGACCTGGTCAAGCCCCCGGCCCCCGCCACCGAGGGGGACGCCCGATGAGCACGGTCGGCTGGCTGCCCGCCCCCGCGGAGGAACTCTTCGGCACGGACGCCACGGCCGAGGAGTCGTACGACGTCCTGACGGTGGACGTGCCCCCGTCCTCCTGGCTCACCGCACTGGAGACGGCCCGTACGACCCTGTCCTGCACCTACTTCGACTGGCTGAGCGCGGTCGACGAACCGGGTACGGGCTTCCGGGTGTCCGCCCACGTCGTCGCGCTGGACCCGGTCCGCCGGCTCCTCGTCCGCACGACGGTCCCGCACGAGGCACCGACGCTCCCTTCGGCCGTCGGCGTCTACGCGGGCGCAGCCTGGCACGAGCGCGAGACCCACGAGATGTTCGGCGTCGTCTTCGACAACCACCCCGGCCTGGAGCACCTGCTGCTCCCCGAGAACTTCGAGGGCCACCCACTCCGCAAGGACTTCGTCCTCGCCGCCCGCGTCGCCAAGGCCTGGCCCGGAGCCAAGGAACCAGGGGAGCCTGCGGCGGGTGCGGCGCACGGCGGCCCGAAGCGCCGCCAGATGCTGCCCCCGGGCGTCCCCGACCCCAACGAGTGGGGCCCGCTCAAGGGCCAGCTGCCCCCCGCCCCGGCCCGCCCGGCCCGTACGGCGGGACGCGCGGCGGGTGAGCGCCCCGCCCGCGCGGCCGGGGAACGCCCGGTCCGGCGCACCCGTACGACGGCACAGGGCTCCGCCAGCCAGACCGGTGCGACCACCGCGGAGGGCGTCGCCGGCGCACAGCCGGGGGAGGGCGTCACCTCGGGAGCCGCGGATTCACAGACGGCACCCGCGGGCTCGGGAGCCGGGGGTACGCAGCCGGGCGCCGCGGGCGCGCGCACCGGAGCGGGCGCCGGTGCTCCGGGTCGGCCGCGCCGGATGAGGAGCGCGAGCGAAGGCTCGGTGAGCCAGGCGGCGGCAGCGCCCGAGGACACGACCGCACGGGCCGAGGACGCGGCGGCACCGGCCGATGACACGGCTGCACGGGCCGTGAAGGCGCCGGCACCGGCCGAGGACGCGGCGGCACAGAAGCAGGCCGCGGCCGAGGGCGACGCAGCGCAGGCGGCGGCGGTGGAGGGACCGGCCGCCGAGGCGTCGGTGGCACATGAGCCCGGCCCGACGCAGCCGGCCGCCCCCACACCGGCACCGGTACGGCCGCGCCGCGCGCGCACCGCTTCGGAGGGCTCGGCCTCGCAGCGGGCCGGCACACCCGAAGCGGCACCCGCTCCGGCTGAGCCGACGGAGCCGGTGAAACCGGGGTCGGCAGAGCCCACGGAACCTGCGCCGGCGGAACCGGACGACGCGGTCCGGCCCGCCCGCCGGAGCACGGCCCCGCGCAGCTCGGACGCCCCCTGGCACCACGCGCGCCCGGCCTTCGACGAGCCGGAGCCCGAGCCGACGCCCCGCTCCCACCCGAAGGAGCCCGCGCGGTCCGGGGCGACTCCCGAGGAAGCCGCGGAATCCGTGGTGACCCCGGAGGAGCCCACGCAGCCTCGCGAAATCGAGCAACCCAGCGAAACCGCCGAGCAACCCCGTAGGCCCGGCACCCCCGCCGAGCCCGCCGCCGACGGCACCCCCGCCGAGCCCGACCAGCCCGATCACCCCGCAGGAGGCCCGCAGTGAACGACGTGCTGGACGTCGCCCTGCGACTCCTGGTCGTGTTCGTCGTGTTCCTCACCTTCCCGCTGATCGTGGGCCAGACCGAGCACAAGGTGATGGCGCATATGCAGGGCCGCCTCGGCCCGATGTACGCGGGCGGCTTCCACGGCTGGGCCCAGCTCATCGCGGACGGCGTGAAGTTCGCCCAGAAGGAGGACGTGGTCCCGGCGGGCGCCGACCGCCGCGTCTTCCAGCTCGCCCCGGCCGTGGCCCTGCTGCCGTACCTCCTCGTCCTGCTCGCCATCCCGATCGGCCCGAGCGAGGGCGCCGTCGGCGAGGTCCTCGACGCGGGCGTGTTCTTCGTGCTCGCGGTGATGGGCGTCGGCGTGCTCGGCTCGCTCATGGCCGGCTGGGCGAGCGCGAACAAGTTCTCCCTGCTCGGCGGCTTGCGCACGGCTGCCCAGCTGCTCGCCTACGAACTTCCGATGCTGCTCGCCGCCGCCTCCGTGGCCATGGCCGCAGGAACCGTCTCCCTGCCGGGCATCGTCCACGCCTTCCACTGGTGGTGGCTGCCCTGGCAGATCGTCGGCGCGATCGTCTTCTTCGTCGCCGGACTCGCCGAACTGCAGCGTCCGCCGTTCGACATGCCCGTCGCCGACTCGGAGATCATCTTCGGCGCGTACACCGAGTACACGGGACTGCGCTTCGCCCTGTTCCTGCTCGCCGAGTACGCGGGCATCGTCGTCCTGTGCGGCCTGACCACCGTCCTCTTCCTCGGCGGCTGGCACGGCCCGTGGGGCGCCGACGGCCTGGGCTGGCTGTGGACCCTGCTGAAGACCGCGATCCTCGCGTTCGTCGTCATCTGGCTCCGCGTCACCTACCCCCGGCTGCGCGAGGACCAGCTTCAGAAGCTCTCCTGGACCCTCCTCGTCCCCCTCTCCCTCGCCCAGATCGCCCTCACCGGCATCGTCAAGGTGGTGATCAGCTAACCATGGCCCCCATTCCCGGCTCCGGCCTCGCCAAGGGCCTGGCCGTCACCCTGCGCACGATGACGCGGAAGACCGTCACCGAGCAGTACCCGGACGCCCTCCCCGAGCTGCCGCCCCGCACCCGTGGCGTGATCGGCCTGTTCGAGGAGAACTGCACCGTCTGCATGCTGTGCGCCCGCGAGTGCCCGGACTGGTGCATCTACATCGACTCCCACAAGGAGACGGTCCCTCCGGCGGCCCCGGGCGGACGTGAGCGCAGCCGCAACGTCCTCGACCGGTTCGCCATCGACTTCTCCCTGTGCATGTACTGCGGTATCTGCATCGAGGTCTGTCCTTTCGACGCCCTCTTCTGGTCCCCGGAGTTCGAGTACGCCGAGACCGACATCCGTGACCTCACCCATGAGCGGGACAAGCTCCGCGAGTGGATGTGGACCGTCCCGGCCCCGCCCGCCCTGGACCCCGGCGCGGAGGAGCCGAAGGAGATCGCCGCCGCCCGCAAGACCGCCGAGAAGCTGGCCGCCACACAGGCCGAACCGCAGCAGCCGCAGGAGGGTGAGTCGTGAGCCTCGCCGCAGCCCAGCACGGGAGCCTCGCCGCAGCCCAGCACGGCTTCCTGTCCCCGACCGGCGTCGAGATCGCCTTTCTCCTCGTCGGCCTGGTCACCCTCGGCGCCGCGCTCGTCACGGTCACCACGCGGCAGCTGGTGCACGCGGCCCTGTGGCTCGTGGTCGCCCTCGGCGGCCTCGCCGTGGAGTACCTGCTGCTCACGGCCGAGTTCATCGCCTGGGTGCAGGTCCTGATCTACGTCGGCTCCGTCGTCGTCCTCCTCCTGTTCGGTCTGATGCTCACCAAGGCCCCCATCGGCCGCTCCCCGGACGCCGACTCTGGCAACCGCTGGGCCGCCCTGACCGTCGCGGTCGCCGCCGCCGTCGCCCTGGTCTGGGTGGTCGTCGACGCCTTCCGCACCACCTGGATCGACCTGGACGGCCCGGCCGCCGGCACCACCCGCGTCACCGGCGAGAGTCTCTTCCAGAACTGGGTCCTGCCCTTCGAGGCCCTCTCCGTCCTCCTCCTCGCGGCCCTGGTCGGCGCGATCGTCCTGTCCCGCAAGGCGAAGGCGGACGCGGCCGTCACCGGTGCGGCCGCTCCGACGGACACCGCCGCGAACAGCCCCGCCCGTTCCTCCGGCGCGAAGCCCGCGAGTTCCCCCGGCGACAAGGAAGGCGCCCGCTGATGCACCTCGCCTATCCCGCCGTCCTCTCCGCCCTCCTCTTCTGCACCGGCCTGTACGGCGTCCTCGCCCGCCGCAACGCGATCCTGGTGCTGATGTCGGTCGAGCTGATGCTCAACGCCGTCAACCTCAACCTGGTCGCCTTCGACGTCTGGCTCAGCAGGGCCGCCGAGGAGACCCTGCACTCCGGCCAGGCGCTGACCCTGTTCACCATCGCCATCGCCGCGGCCGAGATCGGCATCGGCCTGGCGATCGTCCTCGCCGTCTACCGCAACCGCGGCACCTCCGACATCGACAAGCTCCGCGACACCGCCGAGGGACCCGAGACCGAGGGACCCGACACCTCCGCGGCCGAGAAGGCTGAGGCCACCGCGTGACCACGACCACCCTCGCCGTCCTCGTCCCCCTCCTGCCGTTCCTGGGTGCCGCGGCGGGCCTGCTCCTGGGCCGCACCACCCCCGGTTTCGTCCGCCCGCTCGCCGTGCTGCCGGCCCTTGCCGCGCTCGTGCTGGCCGCGTCGGTCGCCGTACGACAGGGCGGCGGCCGGACCATCAACGCCCACACCGAGCTGACGCCCACCGGCTCGGTGCCGATCGACCTGGCCCTGTACATCGACGGCTTCGCCGCGCTCACCGCCGTCCTGGTCGCCTTCGTCGCGACCTGCGTGCAGATCTACTCCACGGGCTACCTGCGCGACGACCCGCGCTACCCCTCCTACGCCGCTCTCGTCTCCCTGTTCACCTCCGCGATGCTGCTGGTCGTCTACTCGGGCGACCTGATCGTGCTGCTGGTCGGCTGGGAGGTCATGGGCATCTGCTCCTACTTCCTGGTGGGCCACTACTGGGAGACCCCCGAGGCCCGCGCCGCATCCCTGAAGGCCTTCCTGGTCACCAAGCTCGGCGACGTGCCCTTCCTCATCGGCCTGTTCGCCCTCGGCACCGACGCCGGGTCGTTCCGCATCACCCGCGTCCTCGGCGCCGTCGCCGGCGGCGGTCTCGACCACCCCACACTGATCGCCCTGCTGCTGCTCGCGGGCGTGGCGGGCAAGTCGGCGCAGTTCCCGCTGCACACCTGGTTGCCGGACGCGATGGCGGGCCCGACACCCGTCTCCGCGCTGATCCACGCCGCGACGATGGTCGCCGCCGGCGTCTACTTCATCGCCCGCCTCCTTCCCGTGTTCGAGGCCTCCTTCGCCGCGATGGTGGTCCTCGCCGTCATGGCCGCCGTGACCATGACCGGCTCGGGCCTGGCCGCGCTCGCCCAGGACGACATCAAGCGCGTCCTCGCCTACTCGACGATCGGCCAGCTCGGCTACATGACCGGCGCCCTCGCCGTCGGCGACCGCGGTGCCGCCGTCTTCCACCTCCTGTCCCACGGCGCCTTCAAGGCGCTGCTGTTCCTCGCGGCCGGTGTGATCATCCACGCCGCCGGCACCAACTCGCTGGCCGCCATGTCCCGCATGCACGGCCTGCGCGACCGCATCCCGGACGCCTACTGGACGATGACCGTGGCGCTGCTCGCGCTCGCCGCGATCCCGCCTTTCAGCGGCTTTTTCTCCAAGGAGTCGGTCCTCGGCGCCGCCGAACACGTCACCGGCGGTCACACCGAGCACGCGCCCGGCGCGGCGGGCTGGATCGTCCTCGTCGCCGGCCTGGTCACCGCCCTGCTCACCGCCGCCTACGCCACCCGCCTGTGGCTGCTGGCCTTCCGCGGCCGGGGCGCCGAGGCCCCCGAGCACGGGCGTCAGCCGCTGACGATGACCGTGGTGCTGTGGGTGCTCGCGATCCCGTCCCTGGCCTTCGGCGGGTTCGCCTACCGCACGCTGCCCGGCTGGTTCGACGGCCGCGACCTGACCCCGACCCTCCTCACCTCCATCCTCGGCACGGGCCTCGCCCTGGTCGGCGGACTGCTCACCTACGGCGCCTGGCAGCACACCTCCGCGCTCGCCGCCCGCGCCCCGCTCGGCGCGGTCGCCGCCCATCCCGAGGGCGACGCCGGACTGGTCGAGGCAGAGGCCATCGCCACCCACCGGCCGGCCTACGGCGACATCGCCTACGCCCCCGACCCGGCGGACCCCGGGCGGCTGCTGCTCGGCCCGCTGCACCGGCACGCGGCCGCCGGCTTCCACCTGGACGCCGTGTACACGGCGCTGTTCGTCCGCCCGGTCCAGGCCGGAGCGAGCCTCGTCCGGTTCCTCGACCGCGAGGTCGTCGACACCTACGTACACGCCGCCGCCGCGCTGCCCCGGTTCCTCGGGGCCGCCGTACGGCGCGCGCAGACCGGCAATGTGCAGACCTATGTGAGCGCGCTGCTCGCCGGCACCGTCGTCCTGGCGGTCGCCGTCGTCCTCGTCGCGACCGGAGCGTGAGCAGGCGTGATCGATATCAACGAGTCCGTGATGCAGTTCGTTCTGGCATTCGTCGTCGTCGGCCCGCTCCTCGGCGCCGTCGCCGCTCTCCTGCCCGCACCGCCCGGACTGAAGGGGAAGTCACCCGAGCAGGCGGTGCTCCGGCACGGCGTCACCGTCACCGGCGCGATCCTCATCGCCGCGAGCGTCCTGGCGCTCGGCTTCGACCACGACCATCCGTCGAAGATGCAGGCCACGACCGACATCAGCTGGATCCCCGCACTCGACGTGCGGATCCACCTCGGCATCGACGGCATCTCCCTCCCCCTTCTGGTCCTGACCGCGCTGCTGACCTTCCTCTGCGCGCTCTACTCGTACTTCAAGCCGCCCTCGGGCCCGTCCCCGAAGGCGTTCGTCGCGCTGCTGCTCCTGCTCGAGTCCGGCACCCTCGCGACCTTCGCCGTCCTCGACCTGCTGCTGTTCTTCCTTGCGTTCGAGATGGTGCTCATCCCGATGTACTTCCTCATCGCCCGGTGGGGCGGCGAGGGCCGGACCCGGGCCGCGTGGAAGTTCATCCTGTTCACGCTGCTCGGCTCCGTCGTCATGCTGCTCGGCCTGCTCCTGATCGGGATCAAGGCGGGCACGTTCGACATGGTGGCACTCGCCACTGACAATGGCCGGTCGCTGACCGCATCCGTGCAGGTCATCGCCGTTCTGGCGATCGGGATCGGGCTCGCGGTCAAGACGCCGATGTGGCCCCTGCACAGCTGGCTGCCCGACGCCCACACCGCCGCCCCGACCGTCGGCTCCGTCCTGCTGGCCGGTGTGCTGCTTAAGATGGGTACGTACGGTTTCGTCCGGATCCTGCTGCCGATCGCGCCGCACGGCTTCCACACCTTCGCGCCGTACCTCGCCGCCTTCGCCGTCGTAGGGATCATCTACGGATCCCTGGCCTGCCTGGCCCTCGCCAAGCAGGGCGCGAAGGGCGACCTCAAGCGCCTGATCGCCTACTCGTCCGTCGGCCACATGGGCTTCGTCCTGCTGGGCATCGCCACCATGACCCCCACCGGCGTGAACGGCGCCCTGTTCGCCAACATCGCCCACGGCCTCATCACCGGCCTGCTGTTCTTCCTGGTCGGCGCGCTGAAGGACCGCACCGGCAGCACCGACCTCGACACCCTCGCACAGGAGACGGGCGCCGCCCTGTACGGCAAGGCCCCGCGCCTCGGCGGCCTGCTCGCCTTCGGCGCCGTCGCCTCCCTCGGCCTGCCCGGACTCGCCGGATTCTGGGGCGAGATGCTGGCCCTGTTCGGCGCGTTCCGACCCGCCGCCGACCTCAGCCGGCCCGCGTTCCTCACCTTCATGGCCATCGGCGCGTTCGGCACCCTGCTGACGGCCGCGTACATGCTGATCGTGGTCCGCCGCGTCTGCATGGGCGCCGCGGAGCAGGAAGTCCCGAAACTCGCCGACGTGCACGGGTACGAATTCGCCGCCTGGACCCCGCTCGTCACCCTCACCGTCGTCGCCGGACTGTGGCCGCGGGCCCTGCTCGGCCTGACCGACCCGGCCGTGCAGCAGCTCCTCGCAGGAGGCACCCGATGAGCGCCCAGCCGCTTGCCGAGTCGCTGGTCCAGTCCGTCGACTGGCCGGCGATCGCCCCGCCCACGATCGCCGCCGCCGTGGCGCTCGTCGTCCTCGTCGCCGACCTGTTCCTGCCCGAGCCCCGCAAGGCCGTGCTCGGCTGGGTCTCGGTCGCCGGACTGGCCGCGGCCGCCCTGCTGCTCCTGCCCCTCCTGGACGGCGACCGCAGCACCTTCTGCCTGACCGGCCACGCGCACGTGTGCAGCTACACCGTGGACCGGTTCACGCTCGTCATCCAGTTCCTGGTCCTCGGCGGCGCCCTGCTGGCGGCCCTGCTGTCGGTCACGAACCTCGACGACGACCGGCGGCGCGTCCCGGCGGGCGAGTTCTGGTTCCTGCTGCTGTCCTCCGCGGCCGGCGCCGCCCTGCTGCCCGCCTCCCGCGACCTGGCCACGCTGATCGTCGCCCTGGAGGTCGCCTCCCTGCCGGCCTTCGCCCTGGTGGGCATCCGGCAGGGTGACAAACGGTCCTCCGAGGCCGCCCTGAAGTTCTTCCTGTCCTCGGTCACCGCCACCGCGGTGAGCCTGATGGGCATCAGCTTCGTCTACGCCTCCACCGGCACCCTCTACCTCACGCAGGTCGCCCAGCGCCTGACGCACGTCGACGGCCGGCTGGACACCCTCGCCCAGACCGGGGTCGTCCTGACCCTCGTCGGCTTCGCCTTCAAGACGGCCGCCGTGCCCTTCCACTTCTGGGTGCCCGACACCTACGTGGGCGCCCCCCTGCCCGTCGCCGCCTACCTGTCGGTCGTCGGCAAGGCGGTCGGCTTCTCCGGCCTGATCCTCGTCACCGTCGTCGCGTTCCCCTCGTACGCCGACGTCTGGGGGCCCGCGCTCGCCGCCCTGGCCGCCCTCACCATGACCATCGGCAACGTGGCCGCCCTGCGCCAGCAGGCCACGCGCGCGTACAGCGCCGTACGGCTGCTCGCCTGGTCCTCCGTCGGCCAGGCCGGCTACCTCCTCGTGCCGATCGCTGCCGCCGGATACGCCAAGAACCCCGAGAAGGCGATCGGCTCCACGGTCGCGTACGCCCTGATGTACGCCGCCGTGAACCTCGGCGCGTTCGCGGTCGCCGCCCTGGTGGGCCGTAGCAGGGGCCTGAACCGGATCGCCGACTACCGGGGCCTGTACGCCACCAACCCGCTCACCGCCCTCCTCCTGGCCTTCTTCCTGTTGTGCCTGGCCGGGCTGCCGCCGGGCGTCATCGGCCTGTTCGCCAAGGTCACCGTGTTCTCGGCGGCCGTCGACGCGGGCCTGGGCTGGCTCGCCGTCGTCATGGCCGTCAACGTCGTGATCGCCCTCTTCTACTACCTGCAGTGGACGGCCCTGCTGTTCCGCGCCCCCGAGGGCGAGCCCGCCAGGCACCGCGTCCCGGCCCCCCTCACGGCCGCCATCGCCCTGACCGGAGTCCTCGGCGTCGCCCTGTCCGGAGCACCCCAGCTGGTCCTTCGCTTCACGGCCACCGGCCTGTTCTGAGGAATCCCCAGGCGCGCGTGGGGCACCCGTGCCGCCACGCGCGCGTGAGGCCGTAGGCGCACGCCACTCGTACGGCCGATCCGTGCCACCGCACACACCAGGGAACTCGTGACCGCTGCCTGGCGTTGTCACAAGCGGGAGGGTCCACTGGACCGAAGTGTTCCCCAGCTGCACGACTTGGAGGGCGCACCGTGCACCGCCGGCACAACGGGCTCAGGACCGCCGTACTCCTCGGGGGGCTGTCCGCACTCATCATCGTCATCGGCAGCTTCTTCGGCCGCACCGGTCTGATCGTCGCGGTCCTCGTCGCCCTCGGCACCAACGCGTACGCGTACTGGAACAGCGACAAGCTGGCGCTCCGCGCGATGCGTGCCCGTCCGGTCAGCGAGTTCGAGGCCCCGGCGCTGTACCGAATGGTGCGCGAGCTGTCCACGCAGGCCCGCCAGCCCATGCCCCGGCTGTACATCTCCCCGACGGAGGCTCCCAATGCCTTCGCCACGGGCCGCAACCCGCGCAACGCGGCCGTGTGCTGCACCGAGGGCATCCTGCGCCTGCTGGACGAGCGCGAGCTGCGCGGCGTCATCGGCCACGAGTTGAGCCACGTCTACAACCGGGACATCCTCATCTCGTCGGTCGCCGGCGCCCTCGCCTCGGTGATCATGTTCCTGGTGAACTTCGCCTGGCTCATCCCGATCGGCCGCTCGGACGACGACGACGGCCCCGGCCTGTTCGGCATGCTCCTGATCATGATCCTGGGCCCGCTCGCCGCGACCGTGATCCAGCTGGGCATCAGCCGCTCCCGGGAGTACCAGGCGGATGCCTCGGGAGCCCAGCTCACCGGCGACCCGCTCGCCCTCGCGAGCGCGCTGCGCAAGCTGGAGACGGGCACCCAGCAGCTCCCGCTGCCGCCCGAGCCCCGGATCGAGACGGCGAGCCACATGATGATCGCCAATCCCTTCCGCCCGGGCCAGGGACTGTCGAAGCTGTTCTCCACCCACCCGCCGATGGCCGAGCGCATCGCCCGCCTCGAGAAGATGGCGGGTCGCCACTCGTGAAGACCGTCCTGGGGCGGATCGCCCTTCGACGAGGCTCCGCGTTGTAGCCAATTCCGCCCACAAGGCTGCCGTTAGTTTATTGGCGAACTGCCGCGAGGGTTTGCCGCCGCAGTAAATTTCCCAGTACCGATCGACGGAGCGGTGCGGCCCTTTCGGGTCCCTGGGGTGGGTATTTCTGTCGACAAACCGAGTTGATGAACATTTTGCGTCCCTGTGATTCGAGTTGACTCGGCTGGCTGGTGGGAGAACGATCGGGGATGGGTCACTTCGCGGCGTCCAGGTTTCCAGGGCTCAACGCTGTGGATGTGCGACGCGGGGTGTATTTGTTCCTGGCCCGGGTCAACTGCTCGATGCATGGGACGCATCCGACCACCGCGTAGAACCCGGCGGTCCAGGGCAGTCCGCGATTATCGAGCCAGGCGCCCAGTTGGACGGGCCTTTTCCTGAGTGGCCGAACAATCACCACGATGAGGCCAGAGCCGACGCAAAACATCACTGGAAGCCGAAGCGATAGCGCTTGACTCGGAAGAGAGGAGCACACCCGTGCGGCACATTCGGAAGCAGCAGATAGCGACAGCGATAGTGTCAGCTGCAATGGCCGGAGGACTCGTCACCATCGGGGCCCCTGCCTCTGCGGCGCCGGCAGCGAACGGAACAGTAGCCAACACCCAAGCCCACCCAGGTAAATCACAGACTCAGCGCCTGCTTCCGGAAAAGCCGAAGCCGTGCAAGGGAAATCAATGCAAGCAGGGCGGCGGTAGGACCCAGGGCGGTGTCCAGGGTGGCGGGACCGGCAGGACCCAGGGCGGTGTTCAGGGTGGCGGTGCCGGTGCTACCCAGGGCGGTGTCCAGGGTGGCGGTGCCGGTGCTACCCAGGGCGGTGTCCAGGGTGGCGGTGCCGGTGCTACCCAGGGCGGTGTCCAGGGCGGCGGGCCTGGTGCCACTCAGGGCGGTGTCCAAGGTGGCGGTGCCGGTGCTACCCAGGGCGGTGTCCAAGGTGGCGGGCCTGGTGCTACCCAGGGCGGTGTCCAGGGTGGCGGGCCTGGTGCCACTCAGGGTGGTGTTCAGGGTGGCGGGCCTGGTGCCACTCAGGGCGGTGTCCAGGGCGGCGGTGCCGGTGCTACCCAGGGTGGTGTTCAGGGCGGCGGGCCCGGTGCTACCCAGGGCGGCGTTCAGGGTGGCGGTGCCGGTGCTACCCAGGGCGGTGTTCAGGGCGGCGGTGCCGGTGCTACCCAGGGCGGCGTTCAGGGCGGCGGCGGCGGTGCTACCCAGGGCGGTGTCCAGGGCGGCGGTGGCGGTGCCACTCAGGGCGGTGTCCAAGGTGGCGGGGCCGGTGCTACCCAGGGCGGCGTCCAGGGCGGCGGTGCCGGTGCTACCCAGGGCGGCGTTCAGGGCGGCGGCGGCGGTGCTACCCAGGGCGGTGTCCAGGGCGGCGGTGCCGGTGCTACCCAGGGCGGTGTCCAGGGCGGCGGCGGCGGTGCTACCCAGGGCGGCGTCCAGGGCGGCGGTGCCGGTGCTACCCAGGGCGGTGTCCAGGGCGGCGGTGGCGGTGCCACTCAGGGCGGTGTCCAGGGCGGCGGGGCCGGTGCGACCCAGGGTGGTGTTCAGGGTGGCGGGCCTGGTGCTACCCAGGGCGGTGTCCAAGGTGGCGGTGCCGGTGCTACCCAGGGCGGTGTTCAGGGTGGCGGGCCCGGTGCCACCCAGGGCGGTGTCCAAGGTGGCGGTGCCGGTGCTACCCAGGGCGGTGTCCAAGGTGGCGGTGCCGGTGCTACCCAGGGCGGTGTCCAGGGTGGCGGGCCCGGTGCCACTCAGGGCGGTGTCCAGGGTGGCGGTGGCGGTGCGACCCAGGGCGGTGTCCAGGGTGGCGGTGGCGGTGCGACCCAGGGCGGTGTCCAGGGTGGCGGTGGCGGTGCTACCCAGGGCGGTGTCCAGGGTGGCGGTGGCGGTGCTACCCAGGGCGGTGTCCAGGGCGGCGGTGCCGGTGCTACCCAGGGCGGTGTCCAGGGCGGCGGTGCCGGTGCCACTCAGGGCGGTGTCCAGGGTGGCGGGCCTGGTGCCACTCAGGGCGGTGTCCAGGGTGGCGGGCCTGGTGCCACTCAGGGCGGTGTCCAGGGCGGCGGTGCCGGTGCCACTCAGGGCGGTGTCCAGGGTGGCGGTGGCGGTGCGACCCAGGGCGGTGTCCAGGGCTGATCGCTGAATTCAGTTCATCACCTCGCGGAGGAAAACCTCTGCGAGGTGATGTCGACTTCCGCAGAATCAATCCCGAACGTCCGGTGGGTGATGACAAGTGAGGAAGACAGCTCTGTCGAGCAGCGGTCTTGCCGCTGCGCTTTCCGTCTTTCTGGCGTTCGGTGTATGGGGCGCACCACAGAGCGAGGGAAGCAGCGCACCGCACATATCGCGGGCCGCGACCGAGAAGTCGGCGCTTCGGTGCTATGCGACGCGGAACAATCCGACGGACATCGTGTGCTACCGATTCTCGGCGAAGGCTGAGTACCGGCACGGAGACATTGTCTACGTCCCCATCCTCGTCCAAGTGCCCGCGCCTTCAAATCC
This sequence comes from Streptomyces sp. NPDC048521, assembly GCF_043199855.1. Classification (NCBI taxonomy): domain Bacteria; kingdom Bacillati; phylum Actinomycetota; class Actinomycetes; order Kitasatosporales; family Streptomycetaceae; genus Streptomyces; species Streptomyces sp. NPDC048521. Next base: position 166,099 of record NZ_JBICWR010000010.1, on the reverse strand, counting down.
GCCGTCCGTGACAATCGTCAACAGCCTGGACGACATTCACCCCAACGGCAGCTCCCCGAATCAAGAACCGTCCGTATCCTCCGTGGAGTAGCTTTCCAGCACGCCATACTTCAGGGCCAGACGGGTGAGGTCGGCCCTCCGGCGAAAGCCGCTCTTTCTGCGCAGTCTGTCCAGGTGCGTGTGAACCGTATTTTCGGTGATGTTCAACTTGGCGGCGATCTCGCGATCCGTCGCCCCGTTAGCGACAAGCTGCAGGATCTGCCTCTCGCGGCTCGTGATGTGCGGAGGCGGTGCGGGCAGACTCTGGCCGGCGAGGCTGGCGCCGAAGTAACTTCTTCCCGAGGCGGCGGCGCGGACAGCCGACACCAGCTCGGAATCGTCGGCTTGCCAGCTCAGATATCCGCGAGCGCCGGCCTTGATGCACAGGACGGCGTCGGACTGCGCTCCCGAGGTCGACAGCACGATGACCGCGTAGCCTTGCTGGTACAACCGCCCGACCTGTTCGGACGCCACCTGATCGGATGCGTGCATGTTGATGAGCACTACGATTTCTGACTCATTCAACTCACCGGCCAGGTCGTCGATGCTCTTGACAAAAGCCGAAACGCGCAGATCCGGCTGAGAATTGATTGTCTGCGTGAGGCCCGGTTCAAGCAGCGACCAGTCGCAGATAACGGCCACAGATGTCACAGACGGTCGCATCAATGCTCCAGTGCAGATGGGGGCCGCCGGTCGCATGGGCAGCGGAGCAGACGGCCGGCGCCTCCCGCCGTCTGATCCCAGACTCAGCCCTTCCCCGGGAAGGCAGCACCCCAACTGAGCCGTATGGGGCGGTTGAGGCATCCGCCGGCTCCTGAACACGCTCACCTGGGCCGTCCTGCCGCCACCCGCCCCACTCGCCCTCGCCCGGCCCGACGCCGCACCGCGCCGAACACCCGCCCCTACCGGTCACCACGCCGCGATCACGGTGCGGTCCGCCGCCACGCTGTACGGGTGACATGGCCCGTGTCGCTGTAGTTGTGGAGTCGGGTTTTGCGACATTTTGATCCGCAGAACTCCTATCTCCTGCCTACCGCGAGAAAGGGCCACTGTGAAACGGGTCGGAATCTATGCAAGTCTGTCTTTTGCCGCTGCCGTGGCACTGACGGGCGTAACAGCGGGCCAGGCTTCCGCGGATCCTACGCCTCTCGGTGGAATTACCCTCGTTTTCAACAGTGGGTACTACGGTAATATTTTCAGCAAGGGGGATGGAAACAGCAATAACGTACAGAACGGTAACGTCCAGGGCGGAACGCAGGGCGGCATCGGTACCACGCAGGGCGGCAGCGGGAACGTCCAGAGCGCCTCTCAGGGCGGTACCGGCAACACCCAGGGCGGCGCCCAAGGCGGCACCAACAACGTCCAGGGCGGCACGCAGGGTGGTACCAAGAACACCCAGACCCAGGGCGGAACCCAGGGTGGTACCAACAACACCCAGGGCGGCACGCAGAGCGGCACCAAGAACACCCAGGGCGGGACGCAGAGCGGCACCAACAACACCCAGGGCGGCACGCAAGGCGTTGCCGAAGCGGCAACGGGGCTCACGACGAGCACGCTCAAACTGATCAGCGGCCTCCTCGGGTGACGATGCCGCTGCCGTGACGGATGAGGCCCACTGCGGCGTCGAGAGATGAGACTCTCAGCGCCCCGGTGGGCCTCGTCGGTGTCAGCGGCCGCCGAACGCCTCGTCCGTCGGGACGACCTCGCGCCCCAGAGGCATGAGCGAGATGGGGATGAGCTTGAGGTTCGCCCACCCGAAGGGGATCCCGATGAGCGACAGGAACAGAGGGATGCTCGTGATCACGTGCCCCAGCGCCAGCCACCACCCGGCGAAGATCACCCAGATCACATTGCCGAGGAAGGACCCCGCCCCGGCGCCCGGCCGGTCCACAGTGGTGCGGCCGAACGGCCACAGGACGAAGCCGGCGATGCGCAGCGACGCGATGCCGAACGGGATCGTGACGATCAGGATGAAGCAGATCAGCGCTGCGATCAGGTATCCGATCGCCATCCAGAAGCCGCAGAGGACGAGCCACAGGATGTTGAGCACCAGGTTGAACACCTTCATGACCGGCACCTCTCCAGGTCGCTCCAGGGGCACTCCTGCTCATGCAAGTATCGGCCGGTGACGCCTGCAGGCGGAACCGCAGACCCCAGGCCGCCGAGGCCCCGTCAGCCCTGCCGGCCCCTCGGCCCCGTCCCGCCCGCGGCACGCGCCGCCCGCCACCGTCGTACGCCGTAGAGCGCCACGCCCACGGCCAGCACGGCCGCCCCCGTCGCGACCGAGGCGGCCGGGAGGGCGAAGGCCAGCGTCGCGCAGCCCACGAGGCCCAGCGTGGGCACCACGCGTGCCCGGAGGACGGGGTTCAGGGTCCAGGCGGAGGCATTGGCCACGGCGTAGTACGCGAGCACGCCGAAGGACGAGAAGCCGATCGCGCCGCGTACGTCCACCGTCGCGGCCAGCACGGCGACCACCGCGCCCACGGCCAGTTCGGCCCGGTGCGGGACCTGGGAGCGCGGGTGCACGGCGGCCAGCGACTCGGGCAGATGGCGGTCGCGGGCCATGGCGAGCGTCGTCCGGGACACCCCGAGGATGAGCGACAGCAGCGACCCCAGCGCGGCCACCGCGGCCCCCACGCGCACCACCGGCACCAGCCCCGGCACCCCGGCCGCCCGTACCGCCTCGGCCAGCGACGCCGGCGCCTGCCCCAGCCGGCCGGCGCCGAGCACGCTCAGCGCGGACACGGCCACGGCGACGTACACCACCAGCGCGATCCCGAGGGCGAGCGGGATCGCGCGGGGAATGGTGCGCCCGGGATCGCGCACCTCCTCGCCGAGGGTCGCGATGCGCGCGTACCCGGCGAACGCGAAGAACAGCAGTCCGGCCGCCTGAAGTACCCCACCGGTACCCGACGACAGCCCGATGCCGAGCCGCCCGGCGTCCGCCCGGCCGGAGGCCAGGCAGACCACCACCACGCAGGCCAGCACGGCCAGAACCACCGCCACGATCACCCGCGTCAGCCACGCCGACTTCTGGATCCCGCCGTAGTTGACGGCGGTCAGCGCCACCACGGCCGCGACCGCCACCGCGTGTGCCTGCTCCGGCCAGACGTACGCGCCCACGGTGAGCGCCATGGCCGCACAGGAGGCCGTCTTGCCGACCACGAACGCCCAGCCGGCGAGATATCCCCAGAAGGCGCCGAGCCGCTCCCGCCCGTACACGTACGTGCCGCCCGAGGCCGGATAGCGGGCGGCGAGACGGGCCGAGGACATGGCGTTGCAGTAGGCCACGACGGCCGCGACGCCGAGCCCGGGCAGCAGCCCCGTCCCCGCCGCGCGCGCGGCGGGCCCCAGGGCCGAGAAGACACCGGCTCCGACCATCGAGCCGAGGCCGATGATCACCGCTTCCCGCACCCCGAGGCTGCGGCGCAGGACGGTACCGGCGGCAGGTGTCATGCGCCGCACCCTACTGACCACCGCAACCGGGTGGTGGACCCGTGGCGTCCCCTTCATCGACACATCATGAACACGCGCGCGACGGACAGCGGTTCCTCACCCGAACATCAGGGACCGGACAGTGCGGACACAGCGCGGAAGGGCAGGTTCACGGCATGAGCATCATCGGTTGGATCATCCTGGGCCTGCTGGCGGGAGCCATCGCCAAGGTCCTGCTGCCGGGCCGCGACCCCGGCGGCTTCATCGGCACGACCCTCATCGGTGTCGCGGGCGCGTTCATCGGCGGCTGGATCTCGGCGCGCTGGCTGGACCACCCGATCACCAAGGACTTCTTCGACGGCGCCACCTGGGCCGCGGCCATCGGCGGCTCCCTGGTGCTGCTGATCGTCTACCGCATCCTGTTCGGCGACTCCCGCGACTGACCGACTCCCGCGACTGACCGAGGGGTGGGCACCGCCGGGCGCCCACCCCTCCTGTTCAGGTCCTGCCGAAGTCCAGGGGTTCTGCCGAAGTCCTGGAAGTCCTGCCGGAGTCCCGGGAGTCCTACCGGTAGTTCACGAACTGCAGCGCGAAGTCGAAGTCCTTGCCCTTGAGCAGGGCGATCACGGCCTGCAGGTCGTCGCGGCTCTTGGAGGTGACCCGCAGCTCGTCACCCTGGACCTGGGCCTTCACGCCCTTGGGGCCCTCGTCGCGGATGATCTTCGCCACCTTCTTCGCGTTCTCCTGGGAGATGCCCTCCTCGATCGACGCGAAGATCTTGTACTCCTTGCCGGACAGCTGCGGCTCGCCCGCGTCGAGCGCCTTCAGCGAGATACCGCGCTTGATCAGCTTGGACTGGAAGACGTCGAGGACAGCCTTCACCCGGTCCTCGGAGTTCGCCTCCATCAGGATCTTGTCACCGGACCACGAGATGGAGGCGCCCACGCCCTTGAAGTCGTAGCGCTGCGAGATCTCCTTGGCGGCCTGGTTGAGGGCGTTGTCGACCTCCTGCCGCTCGACCTTCGAGACGATGTCGAAACTGGAGTCGGCCATGTCCTGTGGCTCCTTGTATCGGGGTGCTTGTCGGGTGCGTGCCGGCGTGCGCGGCGGCGGCCGCCGGGCCCGGCGTCGTACCGGGCCGCATCCGCACCAGCCTAGCCATCCCGCGACCCCGGGGCGGAGATCAATCGGGTGGCGAAGCACCCCTGTGCATCGGGTATTGTTTACGTCGTTGCCACGGAGCACCGCCGAAAGCGGGCTCGGTGGGCAGCGCACCCCGGCGGTGTGCCCGAGCGGCCAAAGGGAGCAGACTGTAAATCTGCCGGCTCAGCCTTCCCAGGTTCGAATCCTGGCGCCGCCACACGGGAACAAGGGCCCCGTGATCCGCGAGAGCGGATCACGGGGCCCTTGTCGTTCGCGTTGCCTGAACGCGGTTCTGCTCATGGCCCGGTCCCGCTGGTCGCGCTTTCCCGGTCGACCTCACTAGAATCGAACGTGTGAACGATGACCGTCCGCTGACGCGTCTCGACATGCTGCGCTTCGCGCGCCGCGTCGTCGAACATCAGGCTGCCAGGCAGCTCGCGCTCATGGACCGGTGGATCGCGGACGAAGAGCGCCGGGAAGCCGAACGGCGACGCCGCCTCGAGGTCCGGCGGACCGCTCCGGACTGGCTGATCGAGCGCGGCCTCAACGGCCGGAACGCGGTCTACGTCCACGTCGGCGGCTGTTCGAGCGCCGGTGGCCGCTCAAAGGGAGTCGGCCGGGAGCAGGCGGTACACGCGCTCACCGAAGGAGGGGTCATGGCATGCCCGCTGTGCCGGCCGGACACCGTGCTGGGAATTGTCGAATGACCGGCCCGGGTGCGGGACCGGGCGGTCCGGACGATGCTGGAGCCATGGCCGGGAAACGTCCCATCATCGTGCACCTGCCGTCCCCTACCGGTGGCCGCCGGGTCCGGGTGGACGGCGAGATCCTGGGCCTCGCGCACAACGTGCGGGACCTGGTGGAGTTCCTGCGCCGGGCCGGGCTGGAGATCGAGCCGGAGCAGGTGGCCGATTCGCCGCTGATCGACTGGCGTGGGGTGGGCCCGGACCGGTGGGAGGCGGAGACCAGGACCTGACGGCGGTGTCGCCCTCCGCACTGCTACGGGCACACTGACGGCATGCCCTCCCGACGCAGAACCTGTCCCGTGTGCCACCGCGAAATCGCCGTCGTCGCAGGCCGCTTCGCGCGCCACGACCCGCCGGGGGCGCGGGAGAGCGGGTATCTCGTCTCCTGCGCCGGATCGCGACGGCAAGCACAACTCGGGGCCGTCCAGCCGTCGTTGGACGGGTATGTCGTGCCGGACTTTCCCGGGCAGCTGCCTCTGTTCTGAGTGCCGGCGGGGCAGCGGACGGCGAGGGGGTGACCGTTCAACGGCCGGGCGGCCGCCCTCAGTTCCCGGCCACCGACTTCACCGCGACCGACACCGGCGTCGACCCGCTGATCAGCTCCAGCGTCAGACCGGCCGTCGCCGACGTGTCCACCAGCTCCGCGAGGACGGCCGCCACGTCGTCCCGCGGGATCGTGCCGGGCCCGGTGTGCGCCTCCAGCCGGACCTGGCCGGTGCCCGCGTCGTCCGTCAGCGAACCGGGGCGCAGGATCGTCCAGTCCAGCGCCTCCTGCCGGGTGACGTACGCATCCGCCTCGCCCTTGGCGCGCAGGTAGACGTCGAAGACCCCGTCTCCCTGGTGCGCGGGGTCCGCACCCATCGAGGACACCACCACGAAGCGGCGTACGCGCGCGCGGACGGCCGCGTCCGCGAACAGCACCGCCGCACCCTTGTCCACCGTCTCCTTGCGGGCCGTACCGCTGCCCGGGCCCGCGCCCGCCGCGAAGACCGCCGCGTCCGCGCCCTGCAGGTGCGCCGCGACCTCCTCCACCGAGACGGACTCCAGGTCGAGGAGGACCGGTTCGGCACCGGCCGCCCGCAGATCGTCGCCCTGCTCGGCCTTGCGGATGATTCCCGCCACCTCGTCCCCGCGCGCGGCGAGCAGACGCTCCAGCCGCAGCGCGATCTGACCGTGACCACCAGCGATGACAATGCGCATGATTCCGACCGTACGCCCGAAGGGGCGCATCCGCCGCACGAGTTAACCGGCGCGGCCGGAGTGCGCCCGGCTCACATGGACAGGCGAGCGCCCGGCTCAAGCGGACAGGCGAGCGCCCAGCGTGCGGCGGCTGCCATGCGCCCGGCGCACCGGCCGATCACACGCCCAGCGCGTAGTGGCCGGTCACACGCTCGACGGCCCATCCCGCGCCGTGCGCCGAGATCAGCGACGGTCCACCCCGCGCCGTGCGCCGCCGCCGCGCTCGGGCCGCCGGGGCGTATACCGAACCGCGCACCCCGCCGGGCGCCCTACCCCGCCTCATGAGGGGGTGCCGTACGCCGCCGGCTCGGCACCCCCTCAGGACAGTGCTCCCCGCCCCTGCCGGGGCAACCCGAGTTCCGCCGTGGCCGCCGAGTCGCAGTACTCCCGGACCGCGCTGGTGCGTGCCACGACCCGGCCCCGGTGCACCACGATCCGGCTGTAGGCCAGGGAGAGGGCGCCGGCCAGATGCTCTCCGCGTACGGCGAGGAGTTCCGCCGGGAAGCCCGCCTCCACGCGTACGTCCGGCAGCCCCAGCACCGCGCGGGCCGAGGCGCACACGGCGTCGTAGGCGTCCTGCGGACGCAGGCCGTGGGCGGAGGCGAGGAGGTAGGCGGCCTCCAGCGGGTCGCCGCGGCCGACGGGGTTGGAGACGTCGCGCAGCGCGCCGCTCCCGGCCGCCACCCGGACCCCGGCCGAGCGCAACAGCCGTACCGGAGCCGTGCCCTGCCGGTCGGCGCCACCGCAGCCGCCCTGGGGCAGACACACCACCGTCACGCCCGCCGCCGCGAGTTGGTCCGCGGCCCGGGAGGCGGCGTCGGTGGGCAGGCGCGCGAGACCGGCGCAAGGCCCGATCGCCACGCCGGGGCGCAGGCCCCCCGCCATGGCCGCGAGCCGGGACAGCCGAGCCGGGTCGGCGGCGTCCGTGTGGAGGTCCACCGGGCAGCCGTGTTCGGAGGCCACCTCCAGGACCGCCTCGACGTAGCCCGTGGGATCCGGGTCCAGGTCCGGGCTGCCGCCGACCACGGAAGCGCCCATCTTCACCGCGTCCCGCAGCATCGCCAGCCCGTCGGCCCCGGCCACCCCGGTCAGCAGCCGCGGCATCGCCACGGTCGTCAGTTCCGCGAGCCCCCGCAGCGACCGCCGGGCCTGCAGGACCGCGCCCAGCGCGCCGAGCCCCTGCACGTCGCCCACGCGCACGTGCGCGCGTGCCGCCGTCGCCCCGTGCCCGAGTTGCAGCAGGGCCGCCTCCGTCGCCCGGCGTTGGACGTCCTCGGGGGAGTACGACATCGGGCCGGGGCGTTCGGCGGACAGGGCGGTGTCGCCGTGGGCGTGCGGTTCGGCGGGTGCCGGGAGGAGCAGGTAACCGCTCAGGTCCACGCGCGTGGCCGTCGTCCGGGCCGGGCCCGGAGCGAGGCTGCCGGCCGTGCCCACCGCCTCGATGCGTCCGCCGCTCAGCCGTACGTCCACGGTCCGGCCGTCGGTGAGCCGTGCCCCGCACAGCAGCAGGGCGCCGGGGTCGGCCGGTCCGGAGGACCCCGACGAGTTCGACGGCGGATGGGGCTGCGGCTGGCTGTCGGGCATCGCGCTCCAGGGTCGGGGCCGGGGGCTCGGGGCGGCCGGCGTGAGGGCTTGGAGGCCGGGACTCCAAGATCACACAGAGTGAGTCGAGCCTAGGGTCGCGAACCGTGCGTGACGCGCAGGAGCGCAATAGTCGTACCGGCGTGGTCCACCCTTGGCGGTACACGTGTCGCCCACGCGCGTGGCGCGCGCCGATTCCGGCGACGGCCACCTGCGCTCGCGATCCGTACGCGCGCGTGCCCGGCCCCCCACGCGTGTGTGACGGTCGTCGCCCCGCGAAGCTCTGCCCGCGTGTGCCCCGCAGGTGCCGCTCCCTGGGGGCTCAGGAGGCGGCAGGGAGGGCTGGGAAGCGGGTCATGGCGGGCGGCCGGATACGGATTTGGGCGAACGGCGGCGGACCGTGTAATGTCTTCATCGCTCGCCCCAATAGCTCAGTCGGCAGAGCGTCTCCATGGTAAGGAGAAGGTCAACGGTTCGATTCCGTTTTGGGGCTCTGATGTGAGAGGTTCCCGCCGAAAGGCGGGGTCCGATCGCATCGCAGCGGTGTAGCTCAGTCGGTAGAGCAAGCGGCTCATAATCGCTGTGTCACCGGTTCAAGTCCGGTCACCGCTACTGACAGTAGCCGATTGCGGGGTCGGTCCTTCGATCGGCTACTCTTTCTTGCGTTGAAGTTAGTCCACCCGTTCGTCTTAGGAGCACTCACGTGGCTGCCACCGACGTCCGCCCGAAGATCACGCTGGCCTGCGTGGAGTGCAAGGAGCGGAACTACATCACCAAGAAGAACCGGCGTAACAACCCGGATCGTCTTGAGATGAAGAAGCACTGCCCGCGTTGCAACGCGCACACCGCGCACCGCGAAACGCGATAAAACAGGCTCGTCCGTGAGGCCGTCCCCTTCCGAGGGGGCGGCCTCACGGCGTTTTCCCGTGCTCGGCGACCCGCTCGGCACGCGCCCCCGCACACCATCCCCGGCTGGTTTCCGGCTAATTTGGGGCCATCACAGCAGACGTCAGGAGGTGCCGGGCCATGGCGCTCGACCAGTCCTTCGTGGGACGGACCTACCCGCCCACCGCGCCCTATGAGGTGGGCCGGGAGAAGATCCGCGAGTTCGCCGAGGCGGTGGGAGAGGCCAACCCGGTGTACACGGACCCGGAGGCCGCAAAGGCGTTCGGTCACTCCGATGTGATCGCCCCGCCGACCTTCGTGTTCTCCATCACTTTCCGTGCCGCTGGGCAGGTCGTCGAGGACCCGCAGCTCGGGCTGGACTACAGCCGCGTGGTGCACGGGGACCAGAAGTTCGCGTACCGCCGCCCGGTCCGGGCCGGCGACCGGCTCACGGTCACCTCCACCATCGAGGCGATCAAGTCCCTCGCGGGCAACGACATCCTGGACATCCGCGGCGAGGTGCACGACGAGGCGGGCGAGCACGTCGTGACCGCCTGGACCAAGCTCGTGGCCCGCGCGGCCGAGGAGGTGTGAGGACCTGATGGCGGCGAAGATCGCGTACGACGACGTCGAGGTCGGCACGGAGCTGCCGGCGCAGACCTTCCCCGTGACCCGTGCCACGCTCGTGCGCTACGCGGGTGCCTCGGGGGACTTCAACCCGATCCACTGGAACGAGAAGTTCGCCAAGGAGGTCGGCCTCCCGGACGTCATCGCGCACGGCATGTTCACGATGGCCGAGGCGATCCGGGTGGTCACCGACTGGCTCGGCGACCCCGGCGCGGTCGTGGAGTACGGCGTCCGCTTCACCAAGCCCGTCGTCGTGCCGAACGACGACCAGGGCGCCCTCATCGAGGTCAGCGGCAAGGTGGCGGCCAAGCTGGACGACAACACCGTGCGCGTGGACCTCACGGCCATGAGCGCCGGCCAGAAGGTGCTGGGGATGTCCCGGGCGGTCGTACGCCTGGCCTGACCGGCCGGGAGAGCTCTCGGCGTAAGGGGCGCCCTCAAGGCGAGGCGCCCCTTACGCGTACCCGGGGGCCGGGGCGGGGTTGACCAAGTTAGTGATTGAGCACTAACTTAGCTGCATGCCCAGGATGAGCGCAGATGAGCGACGCGAGAGCGTCATTCGCGCGGCGACCGCCGAGTTCGCGCGCGGCGGCTACCACGGCACCTCCACCGAGGCCATCGCCAGGCGGGTCGAGGTCTCGCAGCCGTATCTCTTCCGGCTCTTCCCGGGCAAGAAGGCGATCTTCCTGGCGGCGGCGGAACGCTGCGTGGAGGACACCATCCGGACCTTCGAGGAGGCCGCCGAGGGGCTGCGGGGCGAAGAGGCCCTGCACGCCATGGCGAACGCGTACACCCAGCTCATCGCGGAACGGCCCGAGCGGCTGATGATGCAGATGCAGATGTACGTGGCCGTGGCGGCCGCGGAGCAGGAGGGCGACCGCGAGTTCGGCGAGAGCGTACGGGCCGGCTGGATGCGGCTGTGGGACACCGTGCGCCTGGCGCTCGGTGCGGACGTCAACGACACGACCGTCTTCCTGGCGTACGGCATGCTCATCAACTGCCTGGTGGCCATGGGCTTTCCGCCCGAGCACCGGGTGTGGGAAGGGCTCTACCCGTCGGCGCGGCTGACGGGTCGCCTGGAGAAGTAGCGCAACCGGCGACGGCGGTGCCGCTTTTTCTGGGCCACGAAAGTTAGTCATCAATAACTAACTAGATCACTCTCAGGGGGAGAGATGTCACAGCAGAGCGCACAGGACAGCGCACCGCGCGGGCGCGCCGTATGGGCCCTAGTGATCACGAGCGTCGCCGGATTCATGGCGGCCCTCGACAACCTCGTCGTCACCACCGCCCTCCCCTCCATCCGCAGGGACCTCGGGGGCGCGCTGGACGACCTGGAGTGGACCGTGAGCGCATACACGCTCACCTTCGCCGTCCTGCTGATGTTCGGTGCCGCGCTCGGCGACCGCTTCGGCCGCCGTCGGCTCTTCATCGCCGGACTCGCCGTCTTCACCGGCGCCTCCGCCGCCGCGGCCATGGCACCCGGCATCGGCTCCCTGATCGCCGCCCGCGCGGTCCAGGGCGTCGGCGCGGCCGTGATGATGCCGCTCACGCTGACCCTGCTGACCGCGGCCGTGCCCGCCGCCAAGCGCGGGACCATGTACGGCATCTGGGGCGCCGTCAACGGGCTCGCCGTCGCCTCCGGACCGCTCATCGGCGGCAGCCTCACCGAGCACGTCTCCTGGCACTGGATCTTCTGGCTGAACGTCCCGCTCGGCCTGGCCCTGCTGCCGCTCGCGCGTCTGCGGCTGGCCGAGTCCCACGGCGTCGGCGCCCGGCTCGACGCCCCCGGCACGCTGCTCGCCAGTGGCGGACTCTTCGGGATCGTGTACGGCCTGGTCCGCGGGCCCGCCGACGGCTGGACCGACTCCGTGGTGCTGACCGCGCTCATCGGGGGCGGAGCCCTGCTGGCGGGCTTCGTCCTCTACAGCTCCCGCGCGGCCGCCCCGATGCTGCCGATGCGGCTGTTCCGCTCCCGCGCCTTCTCCGGGATCAACGCGGCCAGCCTGCTGATGTTCGTCGGGATGTTCGGCTCGATATTCCTGCTCAGCCAGTACATGCAGGGCGTGCTCGGCTACTCGCCCACCGAGGCGGGCCTCAGGATGCTGCCGTGGACCGGCATGCCGATGCTCGTCGCGCCGATCGCCGGGATGCTGTCCGACCGCATCGGCGGCCGGCCGGTCGTCGCCGCGGGCCTGTTCCTGCAGGCGGCCGGCCTCGGCTACATGGCCTCCGTCGCCACCGCCGATGCCTCCTACGCCGTCCAGCTGCCCGCCCTGATCATCAGCGGCATCGGCATGGCCCTGTTCTTCGCCCCGGCGGCCAACCTGGTGATGTCCAGCGTCCGGCCGCAGGAACAGGGCATCGCCTCCGGCGCCAACAACGCGCTGCGCGAGGTGGGCGGCGCGCTCGGCATCGCGGTCATGTCGTCGATCTTCTCCGCGCAGGGCGGCTACGAGAGCGCGCAGAGCTTCGTGGACGGCCTGCGGCCCGCCCTGGTCACCGGCTCCGCGGTGGTCGTGCTCGCCGGTGTCGCGGCCCTGCTGATCCCGGCCCGCCGCAAGGGCGCCGGCCAAGGGGCTCCCGCGCTCGAGCAGGCGCCCGCCCCGGTCCTGGAGACCACCACCCGCTGACCCGGAACCCTCCCGGCAAGGAGACCGCGATGCCCACGCTTCCCTGGACCGTGCCGAACACCCCGCCGCAGGACACCGAGGTCCACGTCTTCGCCTCCCGCTTCGAGACCCGCACCCTGTGGGGCGCCCTCCGCTTCCTCGTCCGTACCCCGGCCGTGTGGCGGCAGGTCGCCCACGCGCCCGGTGCCTACGGCGCCTCCCTCAGGGCGCAGCCTCTGCGGCGGGTCTTCTGGACGCTGTCCGCCTGGGAGTCGGCGGATGCGCTCAAGGCCTTCGCCCACTCCGGCGCCCACCGGCCCACCTCACGCCACCTGGCCTCCCAGATGCGCGACGTCGCGTTCGCCACCTGGCAGACCTCCAGCGACCGGCTGCCGGTGAACTGGCGGGAGACGATACGGCGGCTGACGTAGAGCGGCGGCCGACAGCACCTGACCGCACGCGCGCGTGGACCTCGAGAGAGGACCACGCGCGCGTGCGGCTGCGCCGGGACGGCCGGGTCGTGGCGAGCCGGTGGCAGATCGAGGCGACAGGGCGCACGTCCGGGCGGCGAAGACACGCGTGGAGGACGGAGGTCGGCAGGACGCCCCGGCCCCGCCCGCCTGACCTGGGCGAGGACCTCGGCTGCTGGAGGTGTCTCGTAGTCTTGGGCCCGTGCAGGTACTCCACGACGCCCCCCTTGCTCCGCTGACCACCTTCCGGCTGGGCGGTCCCGCGACGCGGCTGGTCACCGCCGGGACCGACGCCGAGGTGATCGCGGCCGTCCGCGAGGCCGACGACAGCGGTACGCCGCTGCTGGTCATCGGCGGCGGATCGAACCTGGTCATCGGCGACAAGGGCTTCGACGGCACCGCCCTGCGCATCGCCACGCGCGGAGTCGAACTACGCGGTACGACGCTGGAGCTGGCCGCCGGCGAGGTGTGGACGGACGCCGTCGCCCGCACCGTCGAGGCCGGACTCGCCGGGATCGAGTGCCTGGCCGGCATCCCGGGCTCCGCGGGCGCCACGCCGATCCAGAACGTGGGCGCCTACGGCCAGGAGGTCTCCGCCACCATCACCGAGGTGATCGCCTACGACCGGAGGGCCGGCGAGACCGTCACGCTGACCAACGAGGAGTGCGCCTTCTCGTACCGGCACAGCCGCTTCAAGGCCGACCCGGAGCGCTACGTCGTGCTCCGCGTCCGCTTCGAGCTGGAGGACGCGGGCGGGCTGTCCGCGCCGGTCAAGTACGCGGAGGCCGCCCGTGCGCTCGGCGTGGGGCCGGGCGACCGGGTGCCGCTGGCCGACGCCCGTGAGACCGTGCTGAAGCTGCGCGCCGGCAAGGGCATGGTCCTCGACCCCGAGGACCACGACACCTGGTCGGCCGGGTCCTTCTTCACCAACCCGATCCTCACCGACGAGCAGTTCGCCGCGTTCCACGCGCGCGTGCACGAGCGGCTGGGGGAGGGCGTCGAGCCGCCCGCCTATCCGGCGGGGGAGGGCCGCAGGAAGACCTCCGCGGCCTGGCTGATCGACAAGGCGGGCTTCACCAAGGGCTACGGCACCGGGCCCGCCCGCATCTCCGGCAAGCACACCCTCGCCCTCACCAACCGGGGCGGCGCCACCACCGAGGACCTGCTCGCCCTGGCCCGCGAGGTGGTCGCCGGAGTCCGCGAGGCCTTCGGCATCACCCTGGTCAACGAACCGGTCACAGTGGGCGTGAGCCTGTAACGCACCGGCCCGCGGGGGCCCGGGCGCCTTGCACGAGCTCGCCTGACCCTTGCCCGTACAGACTCCCGCGAGCCGCTCGCCGCACCGGCACGGCGCGAGCTTTCAGCCCGCACCGGCTCGGGGAGCCCTGAGCCTTTGACCCCGGCACCGGCACGGCGCGAGCTTTCAGCCCGCACCGGCTCGGTGAACCCTGAGCCTTTGACCCCGGCACCGGCACGGCGCGAGCTTTCAGCCCGCACCGGCTCGGTGAACCCTGAGCCTTTGACCCCGGCACAGGCTCGCCCGCGCTTTGGCCGCACAGCCTGCAACCGCACCGGCCCGCCCGGACTCTGAGCCCCGAGCCCCGCAACCGGTCGGCCTGCGCTTCAGCGTCGTGCGCGACTCGCCCGCCCCTTCAGCCCCGTCGGCTCGGTGTGCGCCCCCGCCGCGCCACCGGCTCAGTAGGCCACCCCGACCCCCTGCTTCACCGTCCCCTCGTCGTCAATCATCGACAGCATCGCGTGGGCGACGTCCGCGCGCGCGATGAAGCGGCCCTTCGTCGGGAAGCCGCCGACGACGGTGCGGTAGCGCCCGGTGAGAGGCTTGTCCTGCAGGCGCGGCGGCCGTACGGACGTCCAGTCGGTGCTGCTGCGGGCCAGCTCGGCCTCCATCTCGCGCAGATCGGCGTAGATGTCCTTGAGGATCGCCGACACCAGGCCCCGCATGCCGCGGTCCACGGCGCCGTCGTCCTGCGGAGCGGGGCCGACGGGCGCGGCGCTGACCACCAGCAGCCGTCGTACGCCCTCGGCCTCCATCGCGCGCAGGACCGTACGGGTCAGCCGGGTGGCGTCCCCGGCGTTCTTGCGGCCGCGTGCGCCCAGGCCGGACAGGACGGCGTCCCGGCCCGCGACGGCGCCGCCCAGTCGCTGCGGATCGGTCAGGTCGGCGGGGAACACCTCCAGCGCGTCCCCCCTGAGGTCCAGCCGCGAGGGATCGCGGACCACGGCCGTGACCTGGTGTCCGGCGTCGAGCGCCTGCCGGACGATCTCCCGGCCGATCCCGCCGGTGGCGCCGAAAACGGTGAGGTTCATGACTGCTCCCGTACTCGGGAAGGGGTGGGTGAGTGTTTACTTACCTCATTTCCCCCTAGGGTGGGTAAGTACTCACCCACCCGTCAAGCCCGATCGGAGATCCCATGGAGACGAAGCCGGCGCGTGTCCGCATCCTCGACGCGGCCCATGAGCTGATGCTCACCGTCGGACTCGCCCGCACCACCACCAAGGAGATCGCCAAGGCGGCCGGCTGCTCCGAAGCAGCCCTCTACAAGTACTTCGGCAGCAAGGAAGACCTGTTCGTCGGCGTGCTCTCCGAGCGTCTGCCCCGGCTCACGCCCCTGCTCGGCAGCCTCGCCGCGCAGCCCGGACAGGGCACCCTGCGGGAGAACCTCACCCACATCGCCCGCCAGGCCGCCCTGTTCTACGAGCAGAGCTTCCCGATCGCCGCCTCCCTGTACGCCGAGACCCAGCTCAAGCGGCGCCACGACGAGGCCCTGCGCAAGATCGGCTCGGGCCCGCACATGCCCATCCAGGGCCTGGACGCCTACCTCCGCGCCGAACAGGCCGCCGGCCGCGTCCGCGCCGACGCCGACACCTTCGCGGCCGCCTCCCTCCTCCTCGGCGCCTGCGCCCAGCGTGCGTTCGCCTACGACGCCACCGAGAGCGGCGAGCGTCCGCCCGTGGACGAGTTCGCCGCTCGGCTCGCGAAGACCCTGCTGGGCGGAATCTCCGTTGCGGAGCCCTCCGCGTGAGCCTCACGCTGGGGGCATGACAGGCACCTTCGGGATCAAGCCCGTATGCGGCTGAGGCTGCGCGAGTTCCGGCTCGGGACCGGGCCCCGCCGGCACCGTGTCGTCCAGCCCCGGGAGCCCCTGCGGCACACGTCGCTGCGCGCCCCCGCGCCGTACGGCGTCCTGACCGGCGACCACGACGGGCTGAACCGGCTGGCCGGTCTGTTCTCCTTCGCCGCCTGCTCCCGGCACACGATCGTCCATGTCCCGTTGCGCGACACGGTCACCGCGCACCACGCAGGCAACGGAGAGCGGGTCGACCTGGTGCTGGTCCACCACACCTACGGACTGCGGCCCAGCCAGTGGCCCGTGCTGCGCCGCGGGCTCGTCCGGGGCAGTCCGCTCACGGTCCGGACCGACGAGGCCCGGACCGCGCGGGACGCGGCGGCCTGGGAGCGGCGCCGCCACCGCGCGGGCTTCCGGGACGAGCTGGGGCACACGACCCACGCACGGACGCTCTTCCTCGTCGGCAGCCGTGACGTCTTCGCCGACGCCGCCATGTCCTGCGCCTACGCGGCGGGCTGGGGCCCCCGGCAGAAACGGATCGTCAAGGGTGGCTCCGCGCTGATGGAGTGCGTCCGGGGACTGAAGGACGAGCCCGGCACCCGGCGCGGCCCGGAGCTGCTGATCTGCTTCCAGGCCTATCCGCCCTACGCCCACTTCAGGCGGCCGGGCGAGTCAGCCAGTCGTCCACGCCGGCCAGCAACCGCGCCCTGACGTCCTCCGGGGCGGCCGAGCCCCGTACCGACTGCCGGGCCAGCTCCGCGAGTTCGGCGTCCGTGAAGTCGTGGGCGTCCCGGGCGATCTCGTACTGGGCGGCCAGCCGGGAGCCGAACAGCAGCGGGTCGTCGGCGCCGAGGGCCAGCGGGACGCCCGCCTCGAAGAGGGTGCGCAGCGGGACGTCCTCCGGCTTCTCGTACACGCCGAGCGCCACGTTGGAGGCCGGGCACACCTCGCAGGTCACGCCCCGGTCGGCCAGCCGCTTCAGCAGACGCGGGTCCTCCGCCGCGCGCACCCCGTGCCCGATCCGGGAGGCGTGCAGGTCGTCCAGGCAGTCCCGCACCGACGCCGGACCGGTCAGCTCGCCGCCGTGCGGGGCCGACAGCAGACCGCCCTCGCGCGCGATGTGGAAGGCCCGGTCGAAGTCCCGCGCCATGCCCCGGCGCTCGTCGTTGGACAGTCCGAAGCCGACCACACCGCGGTCGGCGTAGCGCACCGCCAGGCGGGCCAGGGTGCGCGCGTCCAGCGGGTGCTTCATGCGGTTGGCGGCCACCAGGACGCGCATGCCGAGGCCGGTCTCCCGGGACGTCGTGTCGACGGCGTCCAGGATGATCTCCAGGGCCGGGATCAGGCCGCCCAGGCGGGGCGCGTACGACGTCGGGTCGACCTGGATCTCCAGCCAGCCCGAGCCGTCCTTCAGGTCCTCCTCGGCGGCCTCCCGGACCAGCCGCTGGATGTCCTCCGGCTCGCGTAGGCAGGAGCGCGCTGCGTCGTACAGCCGCTGGAAACGGAACCAGCCCCGTTCGTCCGTGGCCCGCAGCTTGGGCGGTTCGCCGCTGGTCAGCGCTTCCGTCAGCGTCTCGGGCAGGCGCACGCCGTGCTTGTCGGCCAGTTCCAGGACGGTCCCCGGCCGCATCGAGCCGGTGAAGTGCAGGTGCAGATGGGCTTTCGGCAGCTCAGAGAGATCACGTACACGCTCCATTCCCAGATCCTGCCGTACGCCACCGCCGTCCCGGTAGCCGTTTCCCCGTACGTGGTCTTGCTCGCACACAGAAGCGGGCCGCCTCCCCGGAGGGAAACGGCCCGCACGACCTGGTCATGATGAGCAGGTTCAGTCCCTGGCCTCCGCCAGCAGCTTCTGCATCCGGCTCACGCCCTCGACGAGGTCCTCGTCACCGAGCGCGTACGACAGCCGCAGATAGCCCGGCGTGCCGAAGGCCTCGCCCGGGACGACCGCGACCTCGGCCTCCTCCAGGATCAGCGCGGCCAGCTCGACGGTGTTCTGCGGGCGCTTGCCGCGGATCTCCTTGCCGAGCAGGGCCTTCACCGACGGGTAGGCGTAGAAGGCGCCCTCGGGCTCCGGGCAGAGCACACCCTCGATCTCGTTGAGCATCCGCACGATGGTCTTGCGGCGCCGGTCGAACGCCTCGCGCATCGTCGCCACGGCCTTCAGGTCGCCGGAGACGGCGGCCAGGGCGGCCACCTGGGCCACGTTGGAGACGTTCGAGGTGGCGTGCGACTGCAGGTTCGTCGCGGCCTTGACCACGTCCTTCGGGCCGATGACCCAGCCCACGCGCCAGCCCGTCATGGCGTACGTCTTGGCGACGCCGTTGACCACGATGCACTTGTCGCGCAGCTCGGGCAGCAGGGCCGGCAGGGACACGGAGACCGCGTCGCCGTAGACCAGGTGCTCGTAGATCTCGTCGGTCAGCACCCACAGGCCGTGCTCGACGGCCCAGCGGCCGATCGCCTCGGTCTCGGGCTCGGAGTACACCGCGCCGGTCGGGTTGGACGGGGAGACGAAGAGGACCACCTTGGTCTTCTCCGTGCGCGCCGCCTCCAGCTGCTCCACGGTGACGCGGTAGCCGGTGGTCTCGTCGGCCACGACCTCCACCGGGACGCCGCCGGCCAGGCGGATCGACTCCGGGTACGTCGTCCAGTACGGCGCCGGGACGATGACCTCGTCGCCCGGGTCGAGGATCGCGGCGAACGCCTCGTAGATGGCCTGCTTGCCGCCGTTGGTGACGAGGATCTGCGAGACGTCCGGCTCCCAGCCGGAGTCGCGCAGCGTCTTCGCGGCGATCGCGGCCTTCAGCTCGGGCAGGCCGCCGGCCGGGGTGTAGCGGTGGTACTTGGGGTTCTTGCAGGCCTCGACGGCCGCCTCGACGATGTAGTCCGGGGTCGGGAAGTCGGGCTCACCGGCGCCGAAGCCGATCACCGGACGCCCGGCGGCCTTCAGGGCCTTGGCCTTGGCGTCCACGGCGAGGGTGGCGGACTCGGAGATCGCGCCGACTCGGGCGGAGACCCGGCGCTCGGTGGGAGGGGTTGCAGCGCTCATGAGGCCCATCGTTCCAGACCGGAAATACCCCCGGCACACGGGTTTCACAGACTGAACAGCAAGGGGTCGAGGCGTGAACAGGGGTCCGAATCCGGCCGTCGGCCAGGACGATCTTTGGTCAGGGGGCCCCGGACGGCCACTTTCTGTTCGACGCCGGGCCGCGGACCACGTACACTCTCACCTCGTTGGCCTTCAGCAGCCACCGCCCCAACCGGTGCACACCGAGCATCCGGTCGGATGCGGTACGTTGGGGGACACACGAAGGGTCGTAGCTCAATTGGTAGAGCACCGGTCTCCAAAACCGGCGGTTGGGGGTTCAAGTCCCTCCGGCCCTGCTACACACACCGCCAGGATGTGTGCGCATGTACGTACAGCAATGCACCGCCGTGCGGCTCAGAAACCGGGCGCGGCACGGCCACGACCCGGGATCAGGTGAGGATTATGACGGACGCCGTGGGCTCCATCGACACGCCTGATGCCGATGAGGTGCCTGAATCCACGAAGAGGGCCCGCAAGGGCGGCAAGCGTGCCAAGAAGGGCCCGCTCAAGCGCCTCGCCACCTTCTACCGCCAGATCATCGCGGAACTCCGCAAGGTCGTCTGGCCGTCACGCAACCAGCTGACGTCGTACACCACGGTGGTGATCTTCTTCGTCGCCATCATGATCGCCCTGGTGACCGTGATTGACTATGGGCTCAACCACGCGGCCAAGTACGTTTTCGGCTGAGCCAAGAGCGAAGGGCGCCGTGGTACCGGCGCCCGTTTTCGCATGTTCCACCCCTATGTATCCAGGAAGAAGCAGCCATCGTGTCTGACCCGAACCTGAACGACGCCATCGAGCCGGACGAGACGGTGGACGACGAGCTCGACATCGTCGAAGGCGCGGATGAGCAGGACGAGTTCGAGGCTGCCGAGGCCGAGTCGGGCGAGCCGGCCGAAGAGGCCGCCCTGCACGTCGAGGACGAGGAAGACGACGCCGAAGAGGGCGACGAGGAAGCCGCCGTCGCGGAGGCGGTCGAGGAGGAGCCGGCCGCGCCGGTCGACCCGATCGAGGCCCTGCGCGAGGAACTGCGCTCCCTGCCCGGCGAGTGGTACGTCATCCACACCTACGCCGGTTACGAGAACCGCGTGAAGACGAACCTGGAGCAGCGCGCCGTCTCGCTGAACGTCGAGGACTACATCTTCCAGGCCGAGGTGCCGCAGGAAGAGGTCGTCCAGATCAAGAACGGCGACCGCAAGACCATCAAGCAGAACAAGCTGCCGGGTTACGTCCTGGTCCGCATGGACCTGACCAACGAGTCCTGGGGTGTCGTCCGCAACACCCCCGGCGTCACCGGCTTCGTCGGCAACGCCTACGACCCGTACCCGCTGACCCTGGACGAGATCGTCAAGATGCTCGCCCCGGAGGCCGAGGAGAAGGCCGCCCGCGAGGCCGCCGAGGCCGAGGGCAAGCCCGCTCCGCAGCGCAAGGTCGAGGTCCAGGTGCTGGACTTCGAGGTCGGCGACTCGGTCACCGTCACCGACGGCCCGTTCGCCACGCTGCAGGCGACCATCAACGAGATCAACCCCGACTCGAAGAAGGTCAAGGGCCTGGTGGAGATCTTCGGCCGCGAGACGCCGGTCGAGCTCTCCTTCGACCAGATCCAGAAGAACTAGTTCTCTCTGGACGTACACCTTCCGTGCAGGTCAGGCGGGCTGCCACAGCCTGTCTGACCTGCACGGTTTTTGGCCGCGCATCTATACCCGTTATCGTTGTGCGGTATGCCTGCGCCCGGGTGGTCCCCGGATGCCGGCAGGACCCGAATCGAAAGGACCCGGAGAGCTATGCCTCCCAAGAAGAAGAAGGTCACGGGGCTCATCAAGCTCCAGATCCAGGCCGGCGCCGCCAACCCGGCCCCGCCGGTCGGCCCCGCGCTGGGTCAGCACGGTGTCAACATCATGGAGTTCTGCAAGGCCTACAACGCCGCGACCGAGTCGCAGCGCGGTTGGGTCATCCCGGTGGAGATCACGGTCTACGAGGACCGTTCCTTCACCTTCATCACCAAGACGCCGCCGGCCGCCAAGATGATCCTCAAGGCCGCGGGCATCGAGAAGGGCTCCGGCGAGCCGCACAAGACCAAGGTCGCCAAGATCACCGAGGCGCAGGTCCGCGAGATCGCCCAGACGAAGCTGCCCGACCTCAACGCCAACGACCTGGACGCGGCCGCGAAGATCATCGCCGGCACCGCGCGCTCCATGGGCGTCACGGTCGAGGGCTGAACCCACCCCTAGCAGTCATGCGGCCATAGCCGGTCGCACGTGGCAGGGCCTGCTCGGCCCGTACCACGACTCCTTTCAGAACACACAGGAGCAGTTGTGAGCAAGCGCAGCAAGGCTCTCCGCGCTGCGGACGCCAAGGTCGACCGGGAGAAGCTGTACGCCCCGCTCGAGGCCGTCCGTCTCGCCAAGGAGACCTCCACGACCAAGTTCGACGGCACCGTCGAGGTCGCCTTCCGCCTGGGTGTCGACCCGCGCAAGGCCGACCAGATGGTCCGTGGCACCGTGAACCTTCCGCACGGCACCGGTAAGACCGCCCGGGTCCTGGTCTTCGCGACCGGTGACCGTGCCGAGGCCGCGCGTGCCGCGGGCGCCGACATCGTCGGCGCCGACGAGCTGATCGACGAGGTGTCGAAGGGCCGTCTGGACTTCGACGCCGTCGTCGCCACCCCGGACCTCATGGGCAAGGTCGGCCGCCTCGGCCGCGTCCTCGGC
The DNA here is from genome assembly GCF_043199855.1 of Streptomyces sp. NPDC048521. Taxonomy (NCBI): domain Bacteria; kingdom Bacillati; phylum Actinomycetota; class Actinomycetes; order Kitasatosporales; family Streptomycetaceae; genus Streptomyces; species Streptomyces sp. NPDC048521. The sequence continues at coordinate 144,434 of NZ_JBICWR010000010.1, read as the reverse complement.
CCGCGTGGTCTGATGCCGAACCCGAAGACCGGCACCGTCACCCCCGACGTGGCCAAGGCCGTCACCGACATCAAGGGCGGCAAGATCGAGTTCCGCGTCGACAAGCACTCGAACCTGCACTTCATCATCGGCAAGGCGTCGTTCGACGACAGCAAGCTGGTGGAGAACTACGGCGCCGCGCTGGAGGAGATCCTCCGTCTGAAGCCGTCCGCCGCCAAGGGCCGTTACATCAAGAAGGCCGCCATCACCACCACGATGGGCCCCGGCATCCCGGTCGACCCGAACCGCACCCGCAACCTCCTCGTCGAGGAGGACCCGGCCGCCGTCTGAGCCTTCCGCTCACCCCGGTAGCCGCGTCAGGTACGCGTCGGCAGAGGGCGGGCCTCCCCTGGAACCTTCCAGGTGCGGGGCCCGTCCTTTCTTTGTGCGACCTTCGTACGACTGTCGGTGGCCTGGGCTACGGTGCAGGCACAGGACTCGCAATAGGGGTGGGACTAGATGAAGAGCACGACCGCGCGCCGGACGGGCCTCTCGATCGCGGTGGTCGCCGCGCTCACGGGGGTGGCCGCCTGTGGCTCCTCGGACGGCGACAAGGGCGGCAAGGCGGCCGGCGGGGGCTCGATACACCTCAGCCCCATCGCGGCCCTGCGCTCCGTCGAGAAGTCCACCGACAACGCGGACTCGGCCAAGGTGCGCTCCACCACGGCCATGGGCGACCTGATGTCCATGAAGGCCGACGGCGCCCTCACCTGGGGCGACGGCCTCAAGGGCAATCTCACCATCACCTACACCGGCGGCCGGCTCGCCGAGATGATGCGCAAGGCGGGCACGTCGTCGATGGAGGCCCGGTATCTGCCGGACGCCTACTACGCGCACATGAGCGACGCCTACGCCCAGCAGACGGGCGGCAAGCACTGGCTGAAGTACTCGTACGACGACCTCGCCAAGCTCGGCGGCGCCTCCGGTTCGTACATGAAGGACCAGATCCAGACCGCCACGCCGAACCAGTCCGTGAAGATGCTGCTGGCCTCCGGCGACGTCAAGAAGGTCGGTGAGGAGACCGTCGCCGGCGCCCGCACCACGCACTACTCGGGCACGGTGGACGTCGCCGACCTCGCGGACAAGACCAGCAACCTCGGCGCGGACCAGATGGCGGCCCTGAAGAAGCAGCTCAGCCAGGCGGGCGTCACCACCGACACCGTCGACATCTGGATCAACGACGACAACCTGCTGGTCAAGAAGACCGAGAAGGCGGACACCGCCAACGGCACCATGACCAACACCACGTACTACAGCGACTACGGCGTGAAGGTCAGCGCCGAGGCGCCGCCGGCCGGCGACACGAAGGACTTCGCCGACCTGCTCAAGTCCGGCGGCACCGTCGCGGGCGGCACCGGCACCAGCTCCTGACCCCGGCGACACGCACCGACCGTGGCGGCCGGCAAGGCCCGCCACGGAAGGACCGGGGCGGGCCTTACGGGCCGATTTGCTCGACAGCGCCCCGGTCCCGTACTCTCCTACAGAAGCCAAAGACCGCTGGTCGTTGCCGCGTGCTCGTACGAGGGCGCGGTGGCCGAAGGATCCGCTGAAAAGTGGACGACCCGCGCAGGTGACAGTGGAAGTACTCCCGGAACGCACGCGCTCTCGTGTGTGCGGCCGGTCGAGTCCGCCCCGTGCGCCTGCGCCGGGGCGTTTCGTTTCCCCAGTCCTCCTTCGGGTCCGCGCGGTCAGAATCACCCGGAAGGAGGCCGAGGCTCTATGGCGAGGCCCGACAAGGCTGCCGCAGTGGCCGAGTTGACGGAGCAGTTCCGCAACTCCAACGCTGCCGTGCTGACCGAGTACCGCGGTCTCACCGTGGCGCAGCTCAAGACGCTGCGCCGGTCGCTCGGTGAGAACGCCCAGTACGCCGTGGTGAAGAACACGCTGACCAAGATTGCGGCCAACGAGGCCGGGATCACGACGCTGGACGACCTGTTCAACGGTCCGACGGCTGTCGCCTTCGTCACCGGTGACCCGGTGGAGTCGGCGAAGGGTCTCCGTGACTTCGCCAAGGACAACCCGAATCTCGTCATCAAGGGCGGTGTCCTTGATGGCAAGGCGCTGTCCGCCGACGAGATCAAGAAGCTTGCGGACCTCGAGTCCCGCGAGGTTCTGCTCAGCAAGCTGGCCGGTGCCTTCAAGGCGAAGCAGTCCCAGGCTGCCTCCGTCTTCCAGGCGCTGCCGTCGAAGCTCGTCCGCACCGTGGACGCGCTCCGTGCCAAGCAGGCCGAGCAGGGCGGTGCCGAGTAATTCGGCTCGCTTTCTGACCCTGGCCGCATGACGCGGCGAGGGTCTCAGCGGGCCGACGTACGCCCGCCTCACCCAGTACATCCGGCACCTGCCGATTGAGTGGAAGGACCGCCATCATGGCGAAGCTCACCCAGGACGAGCTGCTTGCCCAGTTCGAGGAGATGACCCTCATCGAGCTCTCCGAGTTCGTGAAGGCCTTCGAGGAGAAGTTCGACGTCACCGCCGCCGCTGCCGCGCCGGTCGTCGTCGCCGGTGGTGCCGCTGGTGGCGCCGCCGCCGAGGCCGAGGAGGAGAAGGACGAGTTCGACGTCATCCTCACCGGCGCCGGCGACAAGAAGATCCAGGTCATCAAGGTCGTGCGTGAGCTGACCTCGCTGGGTCTGAAGGAGGCCAAGGACCTCGTCGACGGCACCCCGAAGCCGGTCCTCGAGAAGGTCAACAAGGAGGCCGCCGACAAGGCTGCCGAGGCCCTCAAGGGCGCCGGCGCCTCCGTCGAGGTCAAGTAAGACCTTCCGGGTTCCCCGAACCCGGCTGCACGGCGAGTGCGGCCCGGAGCGCGGTAGAAGGCGCCCCGTAGGGCTGTAACGCGAACGCACCGAAGAGCGATCATCCATCCGGGTGGTCGCTCTTCGGCGTATGGGAGGGGCGCCCTCGGTTGCCTTGCACTCGCGACGTCGAGGGGTATGGTGATCTTCGTCGTGTCTCCGGCCAGTCTCGTTTGGACTGAGGGGCCTTGACGAACCGCACGCAGCGCGCAATTCTCAGGACGCGTCGTCACAAGGATCCGAATCCGAGGCATGGATCGGCGACGAAGAGGGCAGTATCAACGTGCGTTGAGGGCAGACATGCCGAGGGCGTTGAGAAGAGCGGTGAGCACAACGAGGGTCTCGAAAAACCCGCGCTGGACATCAGTGTGCCAAGTGGCTACACTGACCCTTTGCGCTGCCTGTTAGCTGTCCCCTGCCCGTCACCAGGGGTCTGCCCTCACTCGAGCATTGATGACACAAGCCCCTCGACCTGGGGTTTCTGTCTCTGTGTACGGGAGAGGGGCCGGTACGCGCGTAGTGAGTCCGAGCCCTCGGAAGGACCCCCTCTTGGCCGCCTCGCGCAATGCCTCGACCGCGAATACGAACAACGGCGCCAGCACCGCCCCGCTGCGCATCTCCTTTGCAAAGATCAAGGAGCCTCTCGAGGTTCCGAACCTGCTCGCGCTGCAGACCGAGAGCTTCGACTGGCTGCTCGGCAACACCGCCTGGCAGAGTCGGGTCGAGGAGGCTCTGGAGAACGGTCAGGACGTCCCCACCAAGTCCGGTCTGGAGGAGATCTTCGAGGAGATCTCTCCGATCGAGGACTTCTCCGGGTCGATGTCGCTGACGTTCCGGGACCACCGCTTCGAGCCGCCGAAGAACTCGATCGACGAGTGCAAGGAGCGCGACTTCACGTACGCGGCCCCGCTCTTCGTCACCGCCGAGTTCACCAACAACGAGACCGGTGAGATCAAGTCCCAGACGGTCTTCATGGGCGACTTCCCGCTCATGACGAACAAGGGCACCTTCGTCATCAACGGCACCGAGCGTGTCGTTGTGTCTCAGCTGGTCCGTTCCCCCGGTGTCTACTTCGACTCCACCATCGACAAGACGTCCGACAAGGACATCTTCTCCGCCAAGATCATCCCGTCCCGGGGTGCCTGGCTGGAGATGGAGATCGACAAGCGCGACATGGTCGGTGTCCGTATCGACCGCAAGCGCAAGCAGTCGGTCACCGTGCTGCTGAAGGCGCTCGGCTGGACCACCGAGCAGATCCTCGAGGAGTTCGGCGACTACGAGTCGATGCGCGCCACCCTGGAGAAGGACCACACCCAGGGCCAGGACGACGCGCTGCTCGACATCTACCGCAAGCTGCGTCCGGGCGAGCCCCCCACGCGTGAGGCCGCGCAGACGCTTCTTGAGAACCTCTACTTCAACCCCAAGCGCTACGACCTGGCGAAGGTCGGCCGCTACAAGGTGAACAAGAAGCTCGGTGCGGACGAGCCGCTGGACGCCGGCGTGCTGACCACCGACGACATCATCGCCACCATCAAGTACCTGGTGAAGCTGCACGCCGGTGAGACCGAGACGATCGGCGAGTCCGGTCGCTCCATCATGGTCGAGACCGACGACATCGACCACTTCGGCAACCGCCGCATCCGCAGCGTCGGCGAGCTGATCCAGAACCAGGTCCGTACGGGTCTCGCCCGTATGGAGCGCGTCGTGCGCGAGCGCATGACGACCCAGGACGTCGAGGCGATCACGCCGCAGACCCTGATCAACATCCGGCCGGTCGTCGCCTCCATCAAGGAGTTCTTCGGCACCAGCCAGCTGTCCCAGTTCATGGACCAGAACAACCCGCTGTCGGGTCTGACGCACAAGCGTCGTCTCAACGCGCTCGGCCCGGGTGGTCTCTCCCGTGAGCGGGCCGGCTTCGAGGTCCGTGACGTCCACCCGTCGCACTACGGCCGTATGTGCCCGATCGAGACGCCGGAAGGCCCGAACATCGGTCTGATCGGCTCGCTGGCCTCCTACGGCCGGGTCAACGCGTTCGGTTTCATCGAGACGCCGTACCGCAAGGTCGTCGACGGCCAGGTCACCGACGAGGTCGACTACCTGACCGCCGACGAGGAGGACCGCTTCGTCATCGCGCAGGCCAACGCGCCGCTCAACGACGAGATGCGGTTCGCCGAGTCCCGCGTGCTGGTCCGCCGCCGTGGCGGCGAGGTCGACTACGTCGGCCCCGAGGACGTGGACTACATGGACGTCTCGCCGCGCCAGATGGTGTCGGTCGCGACCGCCATGATCCCCTTCCTCGAGCACGACGACGCCAACCGTGCCCTCATGGGCGCGAACATGATGCGCCAGGCCGTTCCGCTGATTAAGTCGGAGTCCCCGCTCGTCGGTACCGGCATGGAGTACCGCTCCGCCGTCGACGCCGGCGACGTGGTCAAGGCCGAGAAGGACGGTGTGGTCCAGGAGGTCTCCGCGGACTACATCACCACGGCCAACGACGACGGCACGTACATCACGTACCGCCTGGCCAAGTTCTCCCGGTCCAACCAGGGCACCTCGGTCAACCAGAAGGTCATCGTCAACGAGGGCGACCGGATCATCACCGGTCAGGTCCTCGCCGACGGTCCGGCCACCCAGAACGGCGAGATGGCCCTCGGCAAGAACCTGCTCGTGGCGTTCATGCCGTGGGAGGGTCACAACTACGAGGACGCGATCATCCTGTCGCAGCGCCTCGTGCAGGACGACGTCCTCTCCTCGATCCACATCGAGGAGCACGAGGTCGACGCCCGTGACACCAAGCTCGGCCCCGAGGAGATCACCCGGGACATCCCGAACGTCTCCGAGGAGGTCCTCGCCGACCTCGACGAGCGCGGCATCATCCGCATCGGTGCCGAGGTCATCGCCGGCGACATCCTCGTCGGCAAGGTGACCCCGAAGGGTGAGACCGAGCTGACCCCCGAGGAGCGCCTGCTGCGCGCGATCTTCGGTGAGAAGGCCCGTGAGGTCCGTGACACCTCGCTGAAGGTGCCGCACGGCGAGACCGGCAAGGTCATCGGCGTGCGCGTCTTCGACCGCGAGGAGGGCGACGAGCTTCCCCCCGGTGTGAACCAGCTCGTGCGCGTGTACGTCGCGCAGAAGCGCAAGATCACCGACGGTGACAAGCTCGCCGGCCGTCACGGCAACAAGGGTGTCATCTCGAAGATCCTGCCCATCGAGGACATGCCGTTCCTCGAGGACGGAACTCCGGTCGACATCATCCTCAACCCGCTCGGCGTCCCGTCCCGAATGAACCCGGGACAGGTCCTGGAGATCCACCTCGGCTGGCTCGCCAGCCGCGGCTGGGACGTCTCCGGTCTCGCCGACGAGTGGGCCCAGCGCCTGCAGGCCATCGGCGCCGACCAGGTCGACCCCGGCACCAACGTCGCCACCCCGGTCTTCGACGGTGCCCGTGAGGACGAGCTGGCGGGTCTGCTGCAGCACACCATCCCGAACCGCGACGGCGAGCGCATGGTGCTCCCGTCCGGCAAGGCGCGGCTGTTCGACGGCCGTAGCGGTGAGCCGTTCCCGGACCCGATCTCGGTCGGCTACATGTACATCCTGAAGCTGCACCACCTGGTCGACGACAAGCTGCACGCCCGCTCGACCGGTCCGTACTCGATGATCACCCAGCAGCCGCTGGGTGGTAAGGCCCAGTTCGGTGGCCAGCGGTTCGGTGAGATGGAGGTGTGGGCCCTCGAGGCCTACGGCGCCGCGTACGCCCTCCAGGAGCTGCTGACCATCAAGTCCGACGACGTCACCGGCCGCGTGAAGGTCTACGAGGCCATCGTCAAGGGCGAGAACATCCCTGAGCCCGGCATTCCCGAGTCCTTCAAGGTGCTCATCAAGGAAATGCAGTCCCTGTGCCTCAACGTGGAGGTGCTGTCCTCGGACGGCATGTCCATCGAGATGCGCGACACCGACGAGGACGTCTTCCGCGCTGCGGAGGAGCTCGGTATCGACCTGTCCCGGCGCGAGCCGAGCAGCGTCGAAGAGGTCTGACGGGAGTCCGGCGGGGCCCTCACCCACAGGGCCCCGCCGACCCCCAGGCCCCCGTTTCAGACCACAGACTTTCGACCCTGAGAGGGATTGACGCATAGTGCTCGACGTCAACTTCTTCGACGAGCTCCGGATCGGCCTGGCCACCGCTGACGACATCCGTCAGTGGAGCCACGGCGAGGTCAAGAAGCCCGAGACCATCAACTACCGCACCCTGAAGCCCGAAAAGGACGGACTCTTCTGCGAGAAGATCTTCGGTCCGACCCGGGACTGGGAGTGCTACTGCGGCAAGTACAAGCGCGTCCGCTTCAAGGGCATCATCTGCGAGCGCTGTGGCGTCGAGGTCACGCGCGCCAAGGTGCGCCGTGAGCGGATGGGCCACATCGAGCTGGCCGCGCCCGTCACCCACATCTGGTACTTCAAGGGTGTCCCCTCGCGCCTCGGCTACCTGCTGGACCTGGCGCCGAAGGACCTCGAGAAGGTCATTTACTTCGCGGCGTACATGATCACGTACGTCGACGAGGAGCGCCGTACCCGCGACCTGCCCTCCCTGGAGGCGCACGTCTCGGTCGAGCGCCAGCAGATCGAGAACCGCCGCGACGCCGACCTGGAGGCCCGCGCCAAGAAGCTCGAGTCCGACCTGGCCGAGCTGGAGGCCGAGGGCGCCAAGGCCGACGTGCGCCGCAAGGTGCGCGAGGGTGCCGAGCGCGAGATGAAGCAGCTGCGTGACCGTGCGCAGCGCGAGATCGACCGCCTCGACGAGGTGTGGACCCGGTTCAAGAACCTCAAGGTCCAGGACCTCGAGGGCGACGAGCTGCTCTACCGCGAGCTGCGTGACCGCTTCGGCACGTACTTCGACGGTTCGATGGGTGCCGCGGCGCTGCAGAAGCGCCTGGAGTCCTTCGACCTGGAGGAGGAGGCCGAGCGCCTCCGCGAGATCATCCGTACCGGCAAGGGCCAGAAGAAGACCCGTGCGCTCAAGCGCCTGAAGGTCGTCTCCGCGTTCCTGCAGACCAGCAACAGCCCCAAGGGCATGGTGCTGGACTGCGTGCCGGTCATCCCGCCGGACCTGCGTCCGATGGTGCAGCTGGACGGTGGCCGCTTCGCGACCTCCGACCTGAACGACCTGTACCGCCGTGTGATCAACCGCAACAACCGTCTGAAGAGGCTCCTGGACCTCGGTGCCCCGGAGATCATCGTCAACAACGAGAAGCGCATGCTTCAGGAGGCTGTTGACGCCCTCTTCGACAACGGTCGTCGCGGCCGTCCGGTCACCGGTCCGGGCAACCGCCCGCTGAAGTCCCTCAGCGACATGCTGAAGGGCAAGCAGGGCCGTTTCCGTCAGAACCTGCTCGGTAAGCGAGTCGACTACTCGGCGCGTTCCGTCATCGTCGTCGGCCCGCAGCTGAAGCTGCACCAGTGCGGTCTGCCCAAGGCCATGGCGCTGGAGCTGTTCAAGCCGTTCGTGATGAAGCGCCTGGTCGACCTGAACCACGCGCAGAACATCAAGAGCGCCAAGCGCATGGTGGAGCGCGGCCGCACGGTCGTGTACGACGTCCTCGAAGAGGTCATCGCCGAGCACCCGGTTCTGCTGAACCGTGCTCCCACCCTGCACCGCCTCGGCATCCAGGCCTTCGAGCCGCAGCTGGTCGAGGGCAAGGCCATCCAGATCCACCCGCTCGTCTGCACCGCGTTCAACGCGGACTTCGACGGTGACCAGATGGCCGTGCACCTGCCGCTGTCCGCGGAGGCGCAGGCCGAGGCCCGCATCCTGATGCTGTCCTCGAACAACATCCTCAAGCCGGCCGACGGCCGTCCGGTGACGATGCCGACCCAGGACATGGTCCTCGGTCTGTTCTTCCTCACCACCGACGGCGAGATGCGTGACGTCAAGGGCGAGGGCCGTTCGTTCGCGTCCGTGGCCGAGGCGATCATGGCGTTCGACGCCGGCGAGCTGTCGCTGCAGTCGCGCGTGGACATCCGCTTCCCGGTGGGCACCATCCCGCCGCGCGGCTGGACCCCGCCGGCCCGCGAGGAGGGCGAGCCGGAGTGGCAGCAGGGTGACAGCTTCCGGCTGAACACCACCCTGGGCCGCGCGCTCTTCAACGAGCTGCTGCCCGAGGACTACCCGTTCGTCGACTACGAGGTCGGCAAGAAGCAGCTCTCCGAGATCGTCAACGACCTCGCCGAGCGGTACCCGAAGGTCATCGTGGCGGCGACGCTCGACAACCTGAAGGCGTCCGGCTTCTACTGGGCCACCCGTTCCGGTGTCACCGTCGCCATCTCCGACGTCGTCGTTCCCGAGGCGAAGAAGGAGATCGTCCGCGGCTACGAGGCGCAGGACGAGAAGGTCCAGAAGCAGTACGAGCGCGGTCTGATCACCAAGGACGAGCGCACGCAGGAACTCATCGCGATCTGGACCAAGGCGACCAACGAGGTCGCCGAGGCGATGAACGAGAACTTCCCGAAGACCAACCCGATCTTCATGATGGTGAACTCGGGTGCACGAGGCAACATGATGCAGATGCGTCAGATTGCCGGTATGCGTGGTCTGGTGTCGAACGCGAAGAACGAGACCATCCCGCGTCCGATCAAGGCGTCCTTCCGTGAGGGTCTGTCCGTGCTGGAGTACTTCATCTCCACGCACGGTGCCCGTAAGGGTCTGGCGGACACCGCTCTGCGTACCGCCGACTCGGGTTACCTCACCCGTCGTCTGGTCGACGTCTCCCAGGACGTCATCATCCGCGAGGAGGACTGCGGCACCGACCGCGGCCTCAAGCTCAAGATCGCGGAGCGGGGCGCGGACGGCGTGCTGCGCAAGGCGGACGACGTCGAGACGTCCGTGTACGCGCGCTGCCTCGCCGAGGACATCGTGGTCGACGGCCAGGTGCTGGCCCCGGCCGGCACCGACCTGGGCGACGTCCTCATCGAGGAGCTGGTCGGCCGTGGCGTCGAGGAGGTCAAGACCCGCTCGGTCCTGACCTGCGAGTCCGCCGTCGGTACCTGCGCGATGTGCTACGGCCGTTCGCTCGCCACCGGCAAGCTGGTCGACATCGGTGAGGCGGTCGGCATCATCGCCGCCCAGTCCATCGGTGAGCCCGGTACCCAGCTGACGATGCGTACCTTCCACACCGGTGGTGTGGCCGGTGACGACATCACCCAGGGTCTGCCCCGTGTCGTCGAGCTCTTCGAGGCCCGCACCCCGAAGGGTGTCGCCCCGATCTCCGAGGCCTCCGGCCGCGTGCGGATCGAGGAGACCGAGAAGACCAAGAAGATCGTCGTCACCCCGGACGACGGCAGCGACGAGACGGCGTACCCGATCTCGAAGCGTGCCAAGGTCCTGGTCCGCGAGGGCGACCACGTCGAGGTGGGCCAGCAGCTCACCGTGGGTGCCACCAACCCGCACGACGTGCTGCGCATCCTGGGTCAGCGTGCCGTCCAGGTCCACCTGGTCGGCGAGGTCCAGAAGGTGTACAACTCGCAGGGTGTGTCGATCCACGACAAGCACATCGAGATCATCATCCGGCAGATGCTCCGCCGCGTGACGATCATCGAGTCCGGCGACGCCGAGCTGCTGCCCGGTGAGCTGGTCGAGCGCTCGAAGTTCGAGACCGAGAACCGTCGTGTGGTCCAGGAGGGCGGTCACCCGGCCTCCGGTCGTCCGCAGCTGATGGGTATCACCAAGGCCTCGCTGGCGACGGAGTCCTGGCTGTCGGCCGCCTCCTTCCAGGAGACGACCCGAGTCCTGACGGACGCGGCGATCAACGCCAAGTCCGACAGCCTCATCGGCCTCAAGGAGAACGTCATCATCGGTAAGCTCATCCCGGCCGGTACGGGTCTGTCCCGCTACCGCAACATCCGGGTCGAGCCGACCGAGGAGGCCAAGGCCGCGATGTACTCGGCCGTCGGCTACGACGACATCGACTACTCGCCGTTCGGCACCGGCTCCGGTCAGGCCGTTCCGCTGGAGGACTACGACTACGGTCCGTACAACCAGTAAGCGAGCAGCATGAACCGAAGGGCGACCACTCCACTGGGGTGGCCGCCCTTCGGCGTTGTGCGGTGGCCGGCGACGCGGAGAGCCGTCAGAGGGCCTCGGAGGGCGTCCGCGGCCGGGGCCCAGGGGTGCGCCGGCCGCTGGGGCGTCCTGCGGGCGCCGGTGGGTGCGGGAGCGGCTCGCACGAGAGCGGGGAGGCGGGGTCGTCCCGAACGGCGTGCTCGAAGATCGACAACCGTCGATTCGAAGATCACGTAGCGTACAGGGGCTTGACATGCCCCGCAGGGCGAGGCGGGTGGGTCGCATTTGTTTTGACCACAGCGAATGAGGTAGGTACGCTCATACCTTGTGCCTGGGGTGTGCCCTGGCTCTCGTGCGTGCCTTCAACCGCATAGCGAGCCGTCACCGGCCACCGTAATCTGCGCCCTTTTCGCCTTGCGGCGGAAGTCTGCGGGATTCGACACACCCGACCGCGTGGGTCGGCGAAGTTCCAGGTTAGCTTTACCTATCGGCACACAGAAACCGGAGAAGTAGTGCCTACGATCCAGCAGCTGGTCCGCAAGGGCCGGCAGGACAAGGTCGAGAAGAACAAGACGCCCGCACTCGAGGGTTCCCCTCAGCGTCGCGGCGTCTGCACGCGTGTGTTCACGACCACCCCGAAGAAGCCGAACTCGGCCCTGCGTAAGGTCGCGCGTGTGCGTCTGACCAGCGGCATCGAGGTCACTGCTTACATTCCGGGTGAGGGACACAACCTGCAGGAGCACTCCATCGTGCTCGTGCGCGGCGGCCGTGTGAAGGACCTGCCGGGTGTTCGCTACAAGATCATCCGTGGCTCGCTCGACACCCAGGGTGTCAAGAACCGCAAGCAGGCTCGCAGCCGTTACGGCGCCAAGAAGGAGAAGTAAGAATGCCTCGTAAGGGCCCCGCCCCGAAGCGCCCGGTCATCATCGACCCGGTCTACGGTTCTCCTCTGGTGACCTCCCTGATCAACAAGGTGCTGCTGAACGGCAAGCGCTCCACCGCCGAGCGCATCGTCTACGGCGCCATGGAGGGCCTGCGCGAGAAGACCGGCAACGACCCGGTCATCACGCTGAAGCGCGCTCTCGAGAACATCAAGCCGACCCTCGAGGTCAAGTCCCGCCGTGTCGGTGGCGCCACCTACCAGGTCCCGGTCGAGGTCAAGCCCGGCCGCGCCAACACCCTGGCGCTGCGCTGGCTGGTCGGTTACTCCCGCGCCCGTCGCGAGAAGACCATGACCGAGCGTCTCCTCAACGAGCTTCTCGACGCCTCCAACGGCCTCGGTGCGGCCGTGAAGAAGCGCGAGGACACCCACAAGATGGCCGAGTCCAACAAGGCCTTCGCGCACTACCGCTGGTAGTCGCTACCCACATCGAGACCGAGAGAAGACTGAAGCCTTATGGCTACCACTTCACTTGACCTGGCCAAGGTGCGCAACATCGGCATCATGGCCCACATCGACGCGGGCAAGACGACCACCACCGAGCGGATCCTGTTCTACACCGGTGTGTCTTACAAGATCGGTGAGGTCCACGACGGCGCTGCCACCATGGACTGGATGGAGCAGGAGCAGGAGCGTGGCATCACGATCACCTCTGCTGCCACCACCTGTCACTGGCCGCTGGAGAACGTCGACCACACCATCAACATCATCGACACCCCGGGCCACGTCGACTTCACCGTCGAGGTGGAGCGCTCCCTGCGCGTGCTCGACGGTGCCGTGACGGTGTTCGACGGCGTCGCCGGCGTGGAGCCCCAGTCCGAGACGGTGTGGCGTCAGGCGGACCGCTACGGCGTCCCGCGCATCTGCTTCGTCAACAAGCTCGACCGGACCGGTGCCGAGTTCCACCGCTGCGTCGACATGATCAGCGACCGCCTGGGCGCGCAGCCGATCGTCATGCAGCTCCCGATCGGTGCCGAGGCCGACTTCAAGGGCGTCGTGGACCTGGTCCGCATGAAGGCGCTCGTGTGGTCCGCCGAGGCCACCAAGGGCGAGATGTACGACGTCGTCGACATCCCGGCCACGCACACCGAGGCCGCCGAGGAGTGGCGCGGCAAGCTGCTCGAGGCCGTCGCGGAGAACGACGAAGAGATCATGGAGCTGTACCTGGAGGGCGAGGAGCCTTCCGAGGAGCAGCTGTACGCCGCGATCCGTCGTATCACCATCGCGTCCGGCAAGGGCACCGGCACCACCGTGACCCCGGTGTTCTGCGGTACCGCGTTCAAGAACAAGGGCGTCCAGCCCCTGCTCGACGCGGTCGTGCGCTACCTGCCCTCCCCCGTTGACATCGAGGCCATCGAGGGCCACGCGGTCAACGACCCGGAGGAGGTCGTCCGCCGCAAGCCGTCCGACGACGAGCCGCTGTCGGCGCTGGCGTTCAAGATCATGAGCGACCCGCACCTCGGCAAGCTCACCTTCGTCCGGGTCTACTCGGGCCGCCTGGAGTCCGGCACGCAGGTGCTGAACTCCGTCAAGGGCAAGAAGGAGCGCATCGGCAAGATCTACCGCATGCACGCCAACAAGCGTGAGGAGATCGAGTCGGTGGGCGCCGGCGACATCGTCGCCGTCATGGGCCTGAAGCAGACCACCACCGGTGAGACGCTGTCCGACGACAAGCAGCCGGTGATCCTGGAGTCCATGGACTTCCCGGCGCCGGTCATCCAGGTCGCCATCGAGCCCAAGTCGAAGGGTGACCAGGAGAAGCTGGGCGTCGCGATCCAGCGCCTGGCCGAGGAGGACCCGTCCTTCCAGGTCCACTCGGACGAGGAGACCGGCCAGACCATCATCGGTGGTATGGGCGAGCTGCACCTCGAGGTGCTGGTCGACCGTATGCGCCGTGAGTTCAAGGTCGAGGCCAACGTCGGCAAGCCGCAGGTGGCGTACCGCGAGACGATCCGCAAGGCCGTCGAGCGCGTCGACTACACCCACAAGAAGCAGACCGGTGGTACCGGTCAGTTCGCGAAGGTGCAGATCGGCATCGAGCCGCTCGAGGGTGGCGACACCTCGTACGAGTTCGTGAACAAGGTGACCGGTGGTCGTATCCCGAAGGAGTACATCCCTTCGGTCGACGCCGGTGCGCAGGAGGCCATGCAGTTCGGCATCCTCGCCGGTTACGAGATGACCGGTGTCCGCGTGATCCTGCACGACGGTGCCTACCACGAGGTCGACTCCTCCGAGCTGGCCTTCAAGATCGCCGGTTCGCAGGCCTTCAAGGAGGCCGCGCGCAAGGCCAGCCCTGTGCTCCTTGAGCCGATGATGGCCGTCGAGGTCACCACGCCCGAGGACTACATGGGTGAGGTCATCGGCGACATCAACTCCCGCCGTGGCCAGATCCAGGCCATGGAGGAGCGGGCTGGTGCCCGCGTCGTGAAGGGCCTCGTGCCCCTGTCGGAGATGTTCGGCTACGTCGGCGACCTCCGCAGCAAGACGTCGGGTCGCGCAAGCTACTCGATGCAGTTCGACTCCTACGCCGAGGTTCCGCGGAACGTCGCCGAGGAGATCATCGCGAAGGCCAAGGGCGAGTAACGCACCGCGTTCACACGCCGTAGGCTTGACTCCGGAGCCTCCAGGGGCAAACGTCCGCAATCGTGAGCGTTTGCCCCGGGTTCCGGGCCTTTACAGCAAAGATCACCTGGCGCCGATGAAGTAAGGCGTACAGAACCACTCCACAGGAGGACCCCAGTGGCGAAGGCGAAGTTCGAGCGGACTAAGCCGCACGTCAACATCGGCACCATCGGTCACATCGACCACGGTAAGACGACCCTCACGGCCGCCATTACCAAGGTGCTGCACGACGCGTACCCGGACCTGAACGAGGCCACCCCGTTCGACAACATCGACAAGGCGCCCGAGGAGCGCCAGCGCGGTATCACCATCTCCATCGCGCACGTCGAGTACCAGACCGAGGCGCGTCACTACGCCCACGTCGACTGCCCGGGTCACGCGGACTACATCAAGAACATGATCACCGGTGCCGCGCAGATGGACGGCGCGATCCTGGTGGTCGCCGCCACCGACGGCCCGATGCCGCAGACCAAGGAGCACGTGCTCCTGGCCCGCCAGGTCGGCGTTCCGTACATCGTCGTCGCCCTGAACAAGGCCGACATGGTGGACGACGAGGAGATCCTGGAGCTCGTCGAGCTCGAGGTCCGTGAGCTCCTCACCGAGTACGAGTTCCCCGGCGACGACGTTCCGGTCGTCAAGGTCTCCGCGCTCAAGGCCCTCGAGGGCGAGCAGGAGTGGGTGGACTCCGTCCTCAACCTGATGAAGGCCGTCGACGAGTCGATCCCGCAGCCGGAGCGCGACGTCGACAAGCCGTTCCTCATGCCGATCGAGGACGTCTTCACCATCACCGGTCGCGGTACGGTCGTCACCGGCCGTATCGAGCGCGGTGTCCTCAAGGTGAACGAGGAAGTCGAGATCATCGGCATCAAGGAAGAGAAGACCAAGACCACGGTTACGGGCATCGAGATGTTCCGTAAGCTGCTGGACGAGGGTCAGGCCGGTGAGAACGTCGGTCTGCTGCTCCGCGGTATCAAGCGCGAGGACGTCGAGCGCGGCCAGGTCATCATCAAGCCGAACACGGTGACCCCGCACACCGACTTCGAGGCTCAGGCCTACATCCTGTCCAAGGACGAGGGTGGCCGCCACACGCCGTTCTTCAACAACTACCGCCCGCAGTTCTACTTCCGTACGACGGACGTGACCGGCGTGGTGACCCTCCCCGAGGGCACCGAGATGGTCATGCCGGGTGACAACACCGAGATGACGGTGGCGCTCATCCAGCCCGTCGCCATGGAGGAGGGCCTGAAGTTCGCCATCCGTGAGGGTGGCCGCACCGTGGGCGCCGGCCAGGTCACCAAGATCGTCAAGTAAGTTCCGCTTGCTTGAGGATCACCAGCTGATCTGAGGGGAGGCCCGTACGACTCCGGTCGTACGGGCCTCCTCTGCTTTTTGCCGGGTCGCTCCGAAAGTATTCGTCGCGCACGACCCGTTCCGCACCGCGTTCCCCGCCCTCCACTATTTGTCATGCCGCTGAGCAAATCAGGGTTCGGGTGGAGGGGAGACGCATGTCCGCACACGTCAGCCGCAGGACCGTGTTGGGCGCCGGTATGGCCGCGGTGCCGGTGCTGGCCTCCGGAACCGCACTCGCCGCCGGGGGAGGGCCGCGGGTGACGGACCCGGGGGCGTACATCTCCTTCACGGGAGGGGCGTTCTCCCTGGTCGGGGCGCCGGTGGTGGTCAGTCCCCAGGATCATCCCGGAGTCGTACGGGTCGCGGGCGACCTGCGGGACGACCTCGAACGCGTCACCGGCGTCCGCCCGGGCGCCACCCTCACCCGTCTGCCGGTGCTGCTCGGCACGATCGGCCGCAGTCCGCTGATCGACGGCCTGGTGCGCTCCGGGAAGCTCGATGTGACGGGCGTGCGCGGGCGGTGGGAGACCTCGCTGCAGACGGTCGTGGAGCACCCGATGCCGGGCGTGGAGCGGGCGTTCGTCATCGCGGGCAGCGATCCGCGGGGCACGATCTTCGGGGCGTACGACGTCTCGTACGGCATCGGCGTCTCACCCTGGCACTGGTGGGACGACGTGCCGCCGGTGCGGCGCGACGCGGTGTGGGTCCGGCCGGGCCGGTTCAGCCAGGGCACGCCGGCGGTGAGGTACCGGGGCATCTTCATCAACGACGAGAACCCGGCCCTCGGCACCTGGGCACCGGCGTACTTCGGCCCGGGGAAGGCCCCCGGCCACCCCGGTGGCTTCACCGCCGACTTCTACGCGAAGGTCTTCGAGGTCCTGCTGCGGCTGAAGGGGAACTACCTGTGGCCGGCGGTCTGGGGTCGGGCCTTCGCTGAGGACGACCCGGACAACCACCGGCGGGCCGCGGAGTACGGAGTTGTCATGGGCACGTCTCACGAGGCGCCGATGATGCGGGGCATCGAGGAGTGGAACCGGCACGCGGGCTCCGGCCACGACCCCTACGGGGGCACGGGCGAGTGGTCGTACCGCCGCAACGCGGAGTCGATCAAGAAGTACTGGCGGGCGGGCATCCAGCGCATGGTGGACCAGGGCTTCGAGGGCGTCGTGACGCTCGGCATGCGCGGCAACGGCGACACCAGCCTCCCCGACGGCGACGGCATCGAGCTGATGCAGGAGATCATCGCGGAACAGCGCCGGATCATCGAGGAGGTGACGGGACGGCCGGCGGCGCAGACACCGCAGGCGTGGACGCTGTACAAGGAGGTGCAGCGGTACTGGGACCGAGGCCTGCGCGCACCGGACGACGTCACCGTGGTCCTCACGGACGACAACTGGGGCAACATCCGCAAACACCCGGACGGCCCCCGCCCCGGCGGCTACGGCCTCTACTACCACTTCGACTACGTCGGAGCCGGCCGCAACTACAAGTGGGTCGACACGGCCAACCTGCGCAACGTCTGGGACCAGCTCCACCAGGCGCACGCGTACGGCAACCACGGCCTGTGGGTGGCGAACGTGGGTGACCTGAAGGGCAACGAACTGCCCACGGAGTTCTTCCTCGGCTACGCCTGGAACCCCTCTGGTTGGCCGCTCGAACGACTCGGCGAGTGGGAGGAGCGCTACGCCCGGCAGAACTTCGGCGAGGCTCCGGCGAAGGAGATCGCCTCGGTGCTGTCGGCATACGGCCGCCTCCAGGCACGCCGCAAACCCGAGTTGCTGAACCGCCGGATCACACGTACCGGTGACCAGGTGGTCCTCGACGACCAGCAGACCCCCTACTACTTCGCACACCGCGAACTGGAGCGGGTCACGTGGGAGTGGCGGCGGCTGGGCAGGCGGGCGGAACGGATCGCCCGGCGGCTGCCCGCCGAACGGCAGGACGCCTGGTTCGAGCTGGTCGGCTACGAGGTGACGGCGACCGCGAACCTCTACGCCCTGCGCGAGGCCGAGTTCACCAACCTCCTCTACGCCCGCCAGGGCCGTGCGGCGACGAACGACCGCGCGGCCGCCGCGGAGGCCGCTCTGGCCCGGGACCTCGCCCTCGCGGACCGTTTCGACTCGGTGGCGGGCGGCAAATGGCGGGGCTTCCAGACCCAGCCGCACATCGACTACGGGGACGCCGACCGGTACGGCCCCGACGCGGGCTGGCAGCAGCCCGAGAAGGACAACGTGGCCCTGCCCGACGTGCTCTTCCCGGCGGTGCGCCGGATCGACCCGCCGGTGGCCGCGGAGCTGGGGGTGTCGGTCGACGGCACGGAGGACGCGGGCACGTGGTGGCCCGGAGGCGCGACGGACGAGGCGTCCCTGCCGCCCTTCAGCCCGTACCAGACCCGCCCCCAGCAGTACGTGGAGCTCTTCAACCGGGGCCGGACCCCCTTCGACTACGAGGTGGAGACCTCGGCGCCGTGGCTCGTGGTGGACCGGCCGCGGGGGCGGGTGGAGCAACAGGTCCGGGTGGAGATCAGGGTGGACTGGTCCCGGGCACCGGCGGGCCGCTCGGAGGGGTCGCTGACGGTCAGCGGCGCGGGCACGTCGGTGACGGTCGGGTGCGTGGCGCAGCAGCCGTCACCCAGGGGCCTGCACGGGTTCGTCGAGGCCGGCGGGTACCTGGCGATCGACGCGGAGCACTACGACCGCGCGGTGGGGGAGTGGCGGCGACTGGACGGCATCGGCCGCACGGGCGCGGGGATGACCCCGTGGCCGGTCACGTCACCACGCCAAACGCCCGGCGGGCCGTCGTCCCCTCGGCTGGAGTACGAGGTGAGCCTGCTGACGGGGCCGGGCGAGGTGACGGTCTGGGCGTACCTGTCCCCCCGCAACCCGGCCCTGCCCACCGCCGGCCTGCGCTACGCGGTGTCCTTCGACGACGCCGACCCCCAGTCGGTGGACATCACGGCGGGCGCCGACGACGGGCTCCTCAACGCGATCTGGGCGAGGAACACCTCGGACAACGTCAACGCGACGGTCACGCGACACACCGTGACGAAGATCGGCGTCCAACGGTTGAAGTTCTGGATGGTGGATCCGACGGTGGTGCTGCAGCGGCTCCTGATCGACACGGGAGGGCTGCCGGCGCTGTACCTGGGTCCGCTGGAGAGTCGGCGGCTGTAGTACGGCGATACGGCGAGGGGTGGACGGTGGGCGGTCTGAGCGGTGGCCACGGGCCGAAGGGCTTGGTGTCCTCACCCGCGGAGAAGCGGGCGGCGGCGAAGGCCGTCGAGGACCGCATCGAGAAGGACACCCGCAGGGCGGGAGCCTGGGCGGACGACGAGACCGGGGCGGCGGTGAAGGCCTTCGGCGCGCGGGACGGGGACGGCTGGCTGACCTCGGGCGCGCTGCGCGCGGCCCACCGGACCTGGACCGGGCAGGTGAAGAACCTGATGGACCGGCTGGGGGCGGACAAGGACGCGCTGCGCGCCGCGAACACGGTGCTGACCAGCGCGGACCTGGCCGTCGGAGCGCGGGCCCGGCAGTTGTCCGCGCTGGATCGGTACTGACGGGGGGCGGCCGCGGATGCCGACGTACCACGAGATCATGACCGCCGACCTCGGCACGCTGACCACCGCGGCCGAGCGCTGGGAGGGCATGGCGGGACAGTTCGCCAAGCAGGAGCAGGCCTACCGGCGGGATGTGTACGGCGTGTCGGCGGGGGGCGCGCACTGGGTGGGCATGAGCGCGGAGGCGGCGCACGGGCGCTTCGCCGTCACGCTCAAGGAGTTCCAGTACGCGCAGACGGAGGCGAAGGCGATCGCCTCCCTGCTGCGGGACGCACACGCCCAGTTCGTGGAGCTGAAGGGCCGGCTGACGGCCGCGCGGCGGGAGGCGGTGGCGGCCGGGATGCGCGTCTCGGACGGCGGCCTGGTCAGTGCGGATCCCGAACGGGTGAAGGACGGCGAGCACGGCTCCGGGACCCACCCCGAAACGGCCGTACGTGCCTGGCAGGACCGCATCGACAAGGCGGTACGGGACGTCACGGACGCGGACACGGGAGTCCAGCTCGCGCTGGCGGCGGCGGTCGTCGACCCCGACCTGCCGGCCGGGGGCCGGGGCTTCAACGGCAGGGCCATGGGGGACGTCGAGAAGTACGAGGCGCGGGCGGCGGAACGGGCGCTGGAGGAACTGAGCCAGGGCGGGCACCTGTCACGGCGTGAACTGGCCGAACTGGAGCGGGCGTTCCGCGACAACGCCGACGACGAGGGGTTCTCGCGGACGCTGCTGGACGACTTGGGGCCGAAGGGCACGCTCCGGCTGACGAACGAGCTGAGCGACCTGATCCATGTGCGGGGCGGCGACCGAACCGGCGACTACTCGACCCTTGAGAAGGGCCTGGCGCACACCCTGGCGACGGCCACGAGGGACACGGACTCGCCCTGGTACAAGCGGTGGCGCGCAGACATGCGGCAGGCCGGCCTCGAGCACTACGCCACGGACGCGCAGGGTGCGCGGCTTGACAAGGCGGTGGGCTACCAGTCGCTCGTCACCCTGATGAGCCAGGGGCACGGATACGCGCCGCGGATGCTCGAGGACCTCACGGACGACATGATCGCGGCAGAGAAGAGCCATCCGGGCATCTGGCGGTCGAAGGGCGACTACAGCGGCAAGGACGACGGCTGGTTCGCCAACGACCCGGTGGACGGCGCGCTGGCCATCATGAGCCGGGACCCCCACACGGCTGCGGACTACCTGAGTTCCGAGGCCCGCATGACGTACCTGATGAAGGAACGCGACTGGAACGTCGTCCTTCACGAGCACGAGGGGCCGAAGGACAGCACCTACGCGCCGGGCACGGACACAGACGATCGCACCGGCTTCGGGGCGGCGCTGCAGGCGGCGGCGACGGGGATGGACCCGGCGGACAGGAACGCGCACTACGTCGCCCACAGCAAGCAGAACGAGGCGGTTCTCCGTTCGGCGCTGGGCTGTCTGGCGGACCGGGGCGACGACTTTCCGCCGTCCCTGCGACGCCCCATGGCCAACGTCCTGGTCAACCACGGTGCCGCCGTCCACGCCTCCATGAGCGAGATCGACATCGCCCACTCCCCGCTGAAGCAGGACCAGCTCTTCGAGGTGGCGAAGCAGATCTCCAAGGACAAGGAGGCCTACGGCACGCTGAACGGGGGGCTGAACCAGGCGATGGTCTCGCACATGCATGGCGACCACTCCCACTCCGCGGAATCCCTGACCCGAGCCGGCCGCACGGTGGGCTTCCTGGAAGAGGCCCGCATCCAGGCGGAGGGGGAGCCCAAGACCGCGGAGTTCGAAGCGAAGCCGATCTTCGACACGGCGATCGGTTACCTCCCGGTCGCGAGCGGTGATGTACAGGCTGGGTTCGACTATGTGACGGATCAGTGGCTTGCGGATGAGCAGAAGAGGCTGGATGACAAACAGGCTGATGACAATGTTCGGGCCTACTCCAAGAGGAACGGCCAGTTGATGGCACTCGCCCAAGAATGGATGAAGACGCACAAGGTGGATGAGCGTTCGTATTTCCATCCAAAAGAGGAGATCAATAGGTCCGCCCGCGACGGAGTCGCTCACGCGGCTGGGATGTCAGGGGAACGACCCGCGTGAACAAGCTCTGCCGTGTTAGCGCGCTCGGGTTGGTGGCCTTGTTTCTCTCCCTGTTCTTGACCTCGTGCAGCAGAGGCGCTGATCACTCTGTACCTGAAGCCATCTGCGGCACTCGCATCGACCCTGCTCTGACTCGTTTGCTCCTACCCTCCCTCGAGGACCTGCATGAGTTCACCCGGGTCGATCGCGACGAGGCGATCACGGCGCCTTGCGTGCTTCTATCGGGGCGTCAGCCCGTACTCGAGTTTCAGTTCTCCTGGGACGAAACTGCCACGGACCTCATGTATCTGGCGACAGGCAACGGCACCGTCTCGCGGGTGAATCAGCCTCGCAAGGCAGATTTCGGGATGAAGGCGATCGCGGGAACCGACGGAGCCATTGCGACCACTCGATGCAGAACCAAGGGCGGAAACTACTTCACCCTCACTCTCCAGCTCCCCCGGATCAAGCCGACGGACCAGTCCCATCGCAAGGACATCGAGGCGTTCATGCGGGCCTACTTTCCTGCGACTCTCAGGACGATGGGGTGTGCGTGAGCCGCGTATCTCGGTCGGGGTGGGTCAGAACACCGGTAGTGCCGTGAGTGCGTTGCCGTCCAGGAGGAAGACGCGGTTGGCGGCGGTGAGCCAGGAGCGGCTGGCCAGGCAGGGGCCGATCAGGGCCTGGCAGGCGGGCGGGACGCGGCCCAGTTCGGGGTCGTCCGCGAGGTGGTGGTGCAGCACCTGCCCATGCCGCCCTCGCCGAGGAGCCGGTAGAGCCCGAGGCGGATCGGATCTCCGGTGTCCAGTGGCTTCATATCCGGTGCTGCTCTTCGCACGAGTTCCGCATGGCTCGACAGGCGCGGGAGGGGCCCTGCCGCTCGCTGCCCGGTGCGATGGTCATGGCGCTCGCTCCTCGTCGCCTGTGCCCAGGGGCAAGGATCGTCGCTTTCATGCTAGGCGGACTCCTGGAGGCCGGTTCGGCAGTCGCGGCAGCGGCCCGGCGCCGGTGCGCGGAAGGCGCGGTCGCAGTTCTCGCAGGTCTGGAGGGGGTGCCGGACGGCTGGGGGCGGCTCGGGTGCGCGGTATGGAGGAAGGGGCGGGAGTCCGGCCGCCAAGCGGTGGGCCAGCAGGGCGGCCGGACGGATCAGGGGTTCCTCCGGCAGGCCCGTGGTCAGGGCGTGGCGTACGGCGGTGGGGGTGAGGTCCCGCTCCAGCCAGGCCGCGACACCGGGGGCGAGGTGCTCGGTCTCGGTGGCGGACAGGAGCAGGCGGGGGTCCGTGCGACGCAGGTCCGCGAGGACGCCGGTGGCCGCCCGCAGGAGGGCGGGGGAGGGGCACGCGGGCTTGGGTACGGCGGGGAGGGCCGCGCGGCGAGCGGGCTTCTGCTGCGCCGCGGTGGCCGCCCGGCGCGTTCGCGGGGCCTCGGACGCCTCACGCCGGTGGCCCGGCTGGTTGCAGGAGACCGTGCGGGTGACGATACGGCCGCCGGGGACGCGGGCGCGTTCGCGGCGCAGGTAGCCGTGGGCCTCCAGCTCGCGCAGCGCGGCGGCGATACGGGTCGCGCCCTCGGGGAAGCGGGCGGCGAGGCTCTTGATGTCGACGCGGGCGCCGGGCGGCAGCGACTGGATGTGGCAGGCCAGCCCGATCGCGAGGAGCGAGAGGTCCGGGTGCTGGGCGAGGTGGTTGCCGATCACCGTGAACCGGGTGGTGTGGCGGGTGTGGTCGTGGACGAGCCCGCCGCTGTGAGGGGCCCGGTTCGGGTGGTTGTCGGCGGTAACAGGGGACGAGGCGCACGGGGGCGCGCTAGGGTTTTCAACATCCATCGGGAAGTTGGAGCCTTCCTCGGTGGTCAGGCCCTCGCACGGGATCGCTAGTCCCGGCGAGGGCCGACGCATGTGTGGTCGTGTCGCGCCGAGCGTAAGGCAGGCAACCCGCCCGAAATCCGGCCGAGTTGGACGTATTCACCCTCGCGGGTGAGTCAGCGCCGTGGGTGGGAGGGGTGGGGCTTGGCGGGGTTCTTTCACCTCGTTGTTCCTTGGGGAAAGCCGCCCATGGCGCCGGAGCATGGGGTGTCGGGTTCCGGTGCGGTGAGAGCGACCTCGGCCCAGACGATCTTGCGCGGGTGCCGCCCCTGGGTGACGGCCCAGCGGGTGGCGAGGGCCGCTACGAGGACGAGTGGAAGTCACGGCCGCGTGTTCCTGGCCACCATCCACATCCGCGACTCCGAGAACCCCGACACCCCCTCCCCCGTGCGCGGGGTGCGCCGCGATCTGACGCAGTCCCAGGTGTATCTGGGCCTGCTGGACACCAGGGATCAGCGCAAGCAGGTGGTGATCCGGGCGTACCTGACCGCTACCGCGGAACAGCACGACGCCGTCCTGGCGGATTTCCAGGCGTTCGTCCGGACGGTCCGCCCGCATACCGAGCAGTGGTCGACCATTCACAGGCGGTTCTTCTGATGGGGCTTTTCGATCTGTTCACCGGCACCAGGCGCCCTGGCAGCGGGGTCGCGGCACGGCCGCCCGGGGAGGTGCGGGCGGCGCTGCTGGCGGTCGGCGGACCGGACGTGCCGTACACCGTGCGAGAGGGCGCCGCCGACGGCGCCGAGCTGGTGGCGGAGTGGTGCGTCCGGGATCCCGCCTGGCACGCCTTCTTCACCCGGACACAGCTGAGCCGGACCCTTGAGATCCGGATGCGTCTGGTCCCGGAGCGTCGTGAGGTCCGCGCCCTCGACCGGGAGTGGGAGGTCACCTGGGTCGGCGGAACGCCCAGGCTGGCCTTGTCCAAGGAGCAGTCCCGCGGGCAGGTCAGGACCGTCTCGCGGCGCTGGACGGTGGACCGGGGGAGCGACGGCAGGCTCCGGATGACGCAGGACTTCCGCTTCGACTCCGCGGAACTGAAGACACCCCTGCAGGAAGCTGTGCTCCGTATGGGATGGGTATGGCGAGGGGTTCTGTTCAAACTCTGATCACCGGTCTGCGATCACGCCGCACGCATCCCTTCGGTTTGACCTACGTCACCTTAGGGGTAATCTCTTCGGCTCGATTGGCCAGGCCCCTGCCCCATATGGCAGACTGTCCGAGTTGCTCGGTCGAGTGTTGATGCTGCGCGCCTCCCGCCGGGAGGACCGGAAGCGAGTCCCACAGTACTCGTCGTCCTAACTGCCCTCGGGCAGCACTGGGGCGGACGTACGGGAATCTTCCGGGAAGTGTGGGCGCGGCACCGACCAGGCGCCCGGTGGGCCTTCCGACCCCCGGTCTGCGGTTCCGGAAGGGCCGTGCGCATTCCCAGCAGGGATGTTCGAACAAGGGACATCTGTGTCAGCGGGAGCGCGACACGCCCGACCGCGTGGGTCGGAGAACGAAGGCGGAACCACCGGGTTCCGGAGCGTAAGAGAGACAGGACTACTGAGTAGCCATGGCGGGACAGAAGATCCGCATCCGGCTCAAGGCCTACGACCACGAGGTCATCGACTCCTCGGCGAAGAAGATCGTCGAGACGGTGACCCGCACTGGTGCGTCGGTCGCGGGCCCGGTGCCGCTGCCCACTGAGAAGAACGTGTACTGCGTCATCAAGTCGCCGCACAAGTACAAGGACTCGCGCGAGCACTTCGAGATGCGCACGCACAAGCGCCTGATCGACATCCTCGACCCGACCCCCAAGACCGTTGACTCTCTGATGCGACTCGACCTCCCGGCCGGTGTCGACATCGAGATCAAGCTCTGAGGCCGGTGATCTGAAAGATGGCTAAGCAGATCAAGGGCATCCTGGGCGAGAAGCTCGGCATGACGCAGGTGTGGGACGAGAACAACCGTGTTGTTCCGGTCACCGTCGTCAAGGCCGGCCCCAACGTCGTCACCCAGGTCCGTACGAATGACGTCGACGGCTACGAGTCCGTCCAGATCGCGTTCGGCGAGATCGACCCGCGCAAGGTGAACAAGCCCCTCAAGGGCCACTTCGCCAAGGCCGACGTCACTCCCCGCCGCCACCTCGTCGAGATCCGTACCGCTGACGCCAGCGAGTACACCCTCGGCCAGGAGATCACCGCCGAGGTGTTCGAGGCCGGCATCAAGGTCGACGTGACCGGCAAGAGCAAGGGCAAGGGCTTCGCCGGTGTCATGAAGCGTCACAACTTCAAGGGCCTCGGCGCCGGACACGGCACCCAGCGCAAGCACCGCTCGCCCGGTTCCATCGGTGGCTGCGCCACCCCGGGCCGCGTGTTCAAGGGCCTCCGCATGGCGGGTCGCATGGGCAACGAGCGGGTCACCACCCAGAACCTGACCGTCCACGCCGTTGACGCGGAGAAGGGTCTGCTGCTCATCAAGGGCGCGGTTCCCGGTCCGAACGGCGGCCTCGTCCTGGTCCGCACCGCGGCCAAGGGGGCCTGAGGTAACCGATGAGCACTGTTGACATCCTTTCGCCGGCGGGCGACAAGGCCGGTTCCGTCGAGCTCCCCGCGGAGATCTTCGACGCCAAGGTCAGCGTTCCGCTGATCCACCAGGTCGTCGTCGCGCAGCTGGCCGCTGCCCGTCAGGGCACGCACAAGACCAAGACCCGCGGTGAAGTCCGTGGCGGTGGCAAGAAGCCTTACCGCCAGAAGGGCACCGGTCGCGCCCGCCAGGGTTCGACCCGCGCGCCGCAGTTCGCCGGTGGTGGCGTCGTGCACGGTCCCGTGCCGCGTGACTACTCGCAGCGGACCCCGAAGAAGATGAAGGCCGCCGCCCTGCGCGGTGCCCTCACCGACCGGGCGCGTCACAACCGCATCCACGTCGTCTCCGGCGTGGTCGAGGGCGACAACCCGTCCACGAAGGCCGCGAAGAGCCTGTTCGGCAAGATCTCGGAGCGCAAGAACCTGCTCCTGGTCGTCGACCGCTCCGACGAGGCCGCGTGGCTGTCCGCCCGCAACCTGCCCCAGGTCCACATCCTGGAGCCGGGCCAGCTGAACACGTACGACGTTCTCGTCTCGGACGACGTGGTCTTCACCCAGGCCGCTTTCGAGTCCTTCGTCGCCGGCCCGAAGGCCAACGACACCGAAGGGAGCGAGGCCTGATGGCTACGCGTCACCCGAGCATCGCCTCGAAGGCCGCCAAGGCCGCCAAGGCCGCGCGCGTCGCCAAGGCGCGTCGCCACGCCACCGAGGGCAAGAACACCGTCGAGACCCCGCTGAGCAAGTCGTACACGGACCCCCGTGACGTCCTGCTGAAGCCGGTCG
The DNA here is from genome assembly GCF_043199855.1 of Streptomyces sp. NPDC048521. Classification (NCBI taxonomy): domain Bacteria; kingdom Bacillati; phylum Actinomycetota; class Actinomycetes; order Kitasatosporales; family Streptomycetaceae; genus Streptomyces; species Streptomyces sp. NPDC048521. The sequence continues at coordinate 117,812 of NZ_JBICWR010000010.1, read as the reverse complement.
TCTCGGAGAAGAGCTACGCGCTCCTCGACGAGAACAAGTACACGTTCATCGTCGACCCGAACGCCAACAAGACCCAGATCAAGCAGGCCGTCCAGGCGGTCTTCTCGGTCAAGGTCACCGGGGTCAACACGATCAACCGCCAGGGCAAGCGCAAGCGGACCCGCACGGGCTTCGGCCAGCGTGCCGGCACCAAGCGCGCGATCGTGACCCTCGCCGAGGGCGACCGTATCGACATCTTCGGCGGTCCGACCGCCTAAGGGCGGTCCGGATCGTCCGATATCGGACGAGGACTGAGAAATGGGAATCCGCAAGTACAAGCCGACTACGCCGGGCCGTCGTGGCGCCAGCGTCGCCGACTTCGTCGAGGTCACGCGGTCCACGCCGGAGAAGTCGCTGGTCCGCCCGCTGCACAGCAAGGGCGGCCGTAACAACGCCGGTCGTGTGACCGTTCGCCACCAGGGTGGCGGACACAAGCGCGCCTACCGCGTGATCGACTTCCGTCGTCACGACAAGGACGGCGTGCCGGCGAAGGTCGCGCACATCGAGTACGACCCCAACCGCACCGCGCGCATCGCGCTGCTGCACTACGCCGACGGCGAGAAGCGCTACATCCTCGCCCCGCGCAACCTGCAGCAGGGTGACCGTGTCGAGAACGGTCCCGGGGCCGACATCAAGCCGGGCAACAACCTGGCCCTCCGCAACATCCCGGTCGGTACCACGATCCACGCGATCGAGCTCCGTCCCGGTGGCGGTGCCAAGTTCGCCCGCTCCGCCGGTGCCTCCGTGCAGCTGCTCGCGAAGGAGGGCTCGATGGCCCACCTCCGCATGCCGTCCGGTGAGATCCGCCTGGTCGACGTCCGCTGCCGCGCCACCATCGGCGAGGTCGGCAACGCCGAGCAGAGCAACATCAACTGGGGCAAGGCGGGCCGCAAGCGGTGGCTGGGCGTTCGCCCGACCGTCCGTGGTGTGGTCATGAACCCGGTTGACCACCCGCACGGTGGTGGTGAGGGCCGGACCTCCGGTGGTCGCCACCCTGTGTCCCCGTGGGGCAAGAAGGAAGGCCGTACTCGTTCGCCCAAGAAGGCGTCGAACAAGTACATCGTCCGCCGCCGCAAGACGAACAAGAAGCGCTAAGGACGGGTTGAGATGCCTCGTAGCTTGAAGAAGGGACCCTTCGTCGACGACCACCTGATCAAGAAGGTGGACGCCCAGAACGAAGCGGGCTCTAAGAACGTCATCAAGACCTGGTCCCGTCGCTCGATGATCGTCCCGGCCATGCTCGGCCACACGATCGCGGTGCACAACGGCAAGACCCACATCCCGGTGTTCGTCACCGAGTCGATGGTCGGCCACAAGCTCGGCGAGTTCTCGCCGACCCGCACCTTCCGGGGCCACGTCAAGGAAGACCGGAAGTCGAAGCGCCGCTAGTAGCGGATCGCATTCAGACACGTAAGTAACTGAAGGGACAACCATGGAAGCCAGGGCCCAGGCGCGGTACATCCGCGTCACGCCCATGAAGGCCCGCCGCGTGGTGGACCTCATCCGTGGCATGGACGCCACGGAGGCCCAGGCCGTCCTGCGATTCGCTCCGCAGGCCGCCTCCGTGCCGGTCGGCAAGGTGCTGGACAGCGCCATCGCCAACGCCGCGCACAACTACGACCACACCGATGTCGACAGCCTCTTCATCTCCGAGGCCTACGTCGACGAGGGCCCGACCCTGAAGCGGTTCCGTCCGCGTGCCCAGGGCCGTGCCTACCGGATCCGCAAGCGGACCAGCCACATCACCGTGGTCGTCAGCAGCAAGGAAGGAACCCGGTAATGGGCCAGAAGGTAAACCCGCACGGGTTCCGGCTCGGTGTCACGACCGACTTCAAGTCGCGTTGGTACGCCGACAAGCTCTACAAGGACTACGTCAAGGAAGACGTCGCCATCCGTCGGATGATGACGTCCGGCATGGAGCGTGCCGGCATCTCCAAGGTGGAGATCGAGCGCACCCGTGACCGCGTGCGTGTGGACATCCACACCGCTCGTCCCGGCATCGTCATCGGCCGCCGTGGCGCCGAGGCCGACCGCATCCGCGGTGACCTCGAGAAGCTCACGGGCAAGCAGGTCCAGCTGAACATCCTCGAGGTCAAGAACCCCGAGACCGACGCTCAGCTGGTTGCCCAGGCCGTCGCCGAGCAGCTCTCCTCCCGCGTCTCCTTCCGCCGTGCCATGCGCAAGAGCATGCAGTCGGCGATGAAGGCCGGCGCCAAGGGCATCAAGATCCAGTGCGGTGGCCGCCTCGGCGGCGCCGAGATGTCCCGCTCGGAGTTCTACCGCGAGGGCCGCGTGCCCCTGCACACGCTCCGCGCGAACGTGGACTACGGCTTCTTCGAGGCCAAGACGACCTTCGGCCGCATCGGCGTGAAGGTCTGGATCTACAAGGGCGACGTCAAGAACATCGCCGAGGTCCGCGCCGAGAACGCTGCGGCCCGTGCGGGTAACCGCCCGGCCCGTGGCGGTGCCGACCGCCCGGCCCGTGGTGGCCGCGGTGGCGAGCGGCGCGGTCGCAAGCCGCAGCAGGCTGCCGGCGCCGAGGCCCCCAAGGCCGAGGCTCCCGCCGCCGCTCCGGCTGAGAGCACCGGAACGGAGGCCTGACCGTCATGCTGATCCCCCGTAGGGTCAAGCACCGCAAGCAGCACCACCCGAAGCGCAACGGAATGTCCAAGGGTGGAACGCAGGTTGCGTTCGGCGAGTACGGCATCCAGGCGCTGACCCCGGCCTACGTGACGAACCGCCAGATCGAGGCGGCTCGTATCGCGATGACCCGCCACATCAAGCGTGGCGGCAAGGTCTGGATCAACATCTACCCGGACCGTCCCCTCACCAAGAAGCCGGCCGAGACCCGCATGGGTTCCGGTAAGGGTTCTCCGGAGTGGTGGATCGCCAACGTCAAGCCCGGACGCGTCATGTTCGAGCTGTCGTACCCCAACGAGAAGATCGCCCGTGAGGCGCTGACTCGTGCGGCCCACAAGCTGCCGATGAAGTGCCGGATCGTCAAGCGCGAGGCAGGTGAAGCGTGATGTCGGCCGGTACCAAGGCGTCCGAGCTGCGCGAGCTGGGCAACGAGGAGCTTCTGGCGAAGCTCCGCGAGGCCAAGGAAGAGCTGTTCAACCTCCGCTTCCAGGCGGCGACGGGCCAGCTCGAGAACCACGGTCGGCTGAAGGCCGTCCGTAAGGACATCGCGCGGATCTACACCCTGATGCGCGAGCGCGAGCTGGGCATCGAAACGGTGGAGAACGCATGAGCGAGAACAACGTGACTGAGCAGAACACCGAGGCGCGCGGCTTCCGCAAGACGCGTGAGGGCCTCGTCGTCAGCGACAAGATGGACAAGACCGTCGTCGTCGCCGTCGAGGACCGCGTCAAGCACGCGCTGTACGGCAAGGTCATCCGCCGTACGAACAAGCTCAAGGCGCACGACGAGCAGAACGCCGCGGGTGTCGGCGACCGCGTCCTCCTCATGGAGACCCGGCCGCTGTCCGCGACGAAGCGCTGGCGCGTCGTCGAGATCCTCGAGAAGGCCAAGTAATTCCTGCGGGGCAAACCCCGCAGGTCAGTTCCGCCAGGCTCCGGGGGCCGCTGAGAGGCGGCCCCCGGGGAACCGGCAGACGATCAGGAGATAGACGTGATCCAGCAGGAGTCGCGACTGCGTGTCGCCGACAACACTGGTGCGAAGGAGATCCTTTGCATCCGTGTGCTCGGTGGCTCCGGTCGCCGCTACGCGGGCATCGGTGACGTCATCGTCGCCACCGTCAAGGACGCGATCCCCGGTGGCAACGTGAAGAAGGGTGACGTCGTCAAGGCGGTCATCGTTCGCACCGTCAAGGAGCGCCGCCGTCCGGACGGCTCGTACATCCGCTTCGACGAGAACGCCGCCGTCATTCTGAAGAACGACGGCGACCCTCGCGGCACCCGCATCTTCGGCCCGGTCGGGCGTGAGCTGCGCGAGAAGAAGTTCATGAAGATCATCTCGCTGGCTCCGGAGGTGCTGTAAGCATGAAGATCAAGAAGGGCGACCTGGTCCAGGTCATCACCGGCAAGGACAAGGGCAAGCAGGGCAAGGTCATCGCGGCCTACCCCCGCGAGGACCGCGTCCTGGTCGAGGGTGTCAACCGGGTCAAGAAGCACACCAAGGCCGGTCCGACCGCTCGCGGTTCGCAGGCCGGCGGCATCGTGACCACCGAGGCCCCCATCCACGTGTCCAACGTTCAGCTGGTCGTGGAGAAGGACGGCAACAAGGTCGTCACGCGTGTCGGTTACCGCTTCGACGAAGAGGGCAACAAGATCCGCGTTGCCAAGCGGACGGGTGAGGACATCTGATGGCTACCACCACCACTCCGCGTCTGAAGCAGAAGTACCGCGAGGAGATCGCGGGCAAGCTGCGTGACGAATTCAAGTACGAGAACGTCATGCAGGTTCCCGGCCTCGTCAAGATCGTGGTCAACATGGGTGTGGGCGACGCCGCCCGCGACTCCAAGCTGATCGAGGGCGCCATCCGCGACCTCACCACGATCACCGGTCAGAAGCCGGCCGTCACCAAGGCCCGCAAGTCCATCGCGCAGTTCAAGCTGCGTGAGGGTCAGCCGATCGGTGCCCACGTCACGCTCCGTGGCGACCGCATGTGGGAGTTCCTGGACCGCACCCTGTCGCTCGCGCTCCCGCGCATCCGCGACTTCCGTGGTCTGTCCCCCAAGCAGTTCGACGGCCGTGGCAACTACACCTTCGGTCTCACGGAGCAGGTCATGTTCCACGAGATCGACCAGGACAAGATCGACCGTGTCCGGGGTATGGACATCACCGTGGTGACCACGGCGACCAACGACGAAGAGGGCCGCGCCCTTCTCCGTCACCTCGGCTTCCCGTTCAAGGAGGCGTGAGCGAGATGGCGAAGAAGGCTCTCATCGCGAAGGCTGCTCGCAAGCCCAAGTTCGGCGTGCGTGGCTACACGCGCTGCCAGCGCTGCGGCCGTCCCCACTCCGTGTACCGCAAGTTCGGCCTCTGCCGCGTGTGCCTTCGTGAGATGGCTCACCGTGGCGAGCTGCCGGGCGTGACCAAGAGCTCCTGGTAATCCCCACTTTTAGGGATTCCTGGACCTCTCGGTAAGCAACTGGGTCGGCAGAGGCCCATCCCCTCATGGCTTAGGCTAGGAGGGTTGGGCCTCTGCCGCCCTGGATCGACTTACTACGCCGTAGGTCCCCGCACCGCACCCGTCCCGTCTGCAGAAGTACGGGGAGAGGGATGGCGCATATAGGAAACCCCGGCGAGAAAGGCCACAGGCCAATTCATGACCATGACTGATCCGATCGCAGACATGCTTACGCGTCTGCGGAACGCGAACTCGGCTTACCACGACTCGGTGTCGATGCCGCACTCCAAGATCAAGTCGCACATCGCGGAGATCCTCCAGCAGGAGGGCTTCATCACGGGCTGGAAGGTCGAGGACGCCGAGGTCGGCAAGAACCTCGTTCTCGAGCTGAAGTTCGGCCCGAACCGTGAGCGCTCCATCGCGGGCATCAAGCGGATCTCCAAGCCCGGTCTCCGGGTGTACGCGAAGTCCACCAACCTGCCGAAGGTGCTCGGCGGCCTGGGCGTGGCGATCATCTCCACGTCGCACGGGCTCCTCACCGACAAGCAGGCCGGCAAGAAGGGCGTGGGTGGGGAAGTCCTCGCCTACGTCTGGTAGCAGAAGGGAACGGAGGAAACAGCTATGTCGCGCATCGGCAAGCTCCCCATCGCGGTTCCCGCCGGCGTGGACGTCACCATCGACGGCCGTACGGTTTCGGTCAAGGGCCCCAAGGGCTCGCTGACCCACACCGTCGTGGCGCCGATCGACATCGCCAAGGGCGAGGACGGCACCCTGCAGGTGACCCGCCCCAACGACGAGCGTCAGAGCAAGGCCCTGCACGGCCTGTCCCGCACGCTGGTGGCGAACATGATCACCGGCGTGACCCAGGGTTACGTGAAGAAGCTCGAGATCAGTGGTGTCGGTTACCGCGTGACCGCCAAGGGTTCGAACCTCGAGTTCGCGCTCGGCTACAGCCACCCGATCGTGGTCGAGGCCCCCGAGGGCATCACCTTCAAGGTGGAGTCCCCGACCCGTTTCTCGGTCGAGGGCATCGACAAGCAGAAGGTCGGCGAGGTTGCGGCCAACATCCGCAAGCTGCGCAAGCCCGACCCGTACAAGGCCAAGGGCGTCAAGTACGAGGGCGAAGTCATCCGCCGCAAGGTCGGAAAGGCGGGTAAGTAAGCCATGGCATACGGGCAGAAGATCCTCAAGGGCGACGCCTACAAGCGTGCTGCTATCAAGCGTCGTCACATCCGGATCCGCAAGAAGGTCTCGGGTACCGCCGAGCGTCCCCGTCTGGTCGTGACCCGCTCCAACCGCCACATCGTGGCGCAGGTGATCGACGACCTGAAGGGCCACACCGTGGCGTCGGCGTCCACGCTGGACGCGTCGATCCGCGGTGGCGAGGGCGACAAGTCCGCGCAGGCCAAGCAGGTCGGCGCCCTGGTCGCCGAGCGTGCCAAGGCCGCCGGTGTCGAGGCCGTCGTGTTCGACCGTGGTGGTAACCAGTACGCCGGGCGCATCGCCGCCCTGGCGGACGCCGCCCGCGAGGCCGGACTCAAGTTCTGAGTCGGTTCCGTAGCTAGCGGAGACAGAGAGAGGTAATTCCAATGGCTGGACCCCAGCGCCGCGGTGGCGGTGCCGGTGGCGGCGAGCGGCGGGACCGGAAGGGCCGTGACGGCGGCGCAGCTGCCGCCGAGAAGACCGCGTACGTTGAGCGCGTCGTCGCGATCAACCGCGTCGCCAAGGTTGTGAAGGGTGGTCGTCGCTTCAGCTTCACCGCGCTGGTCGTGGTGGGCGACGGTGACGGCACCGTGGGTGTCGGGTACGGCAAGGCCAAGGAGGTGCCGGCCGCCATCGCCAAGGGCGTTGAGGAGGCCAAGAAGCACTTCTTCAAGGTCCCCCGTATCCAGGGCACCATCCCCCACCCCATCCAGGGTGAGAAGGCTGCCGGCGTCGTGCTGCTCAAGCCCGCGTCCCCGGGTACCGGTGTTATCGCCGGTGGTCCGGTGCGTGCCGTGCTCGAGTGCGCCGGTATCCACGACGTGCTGTCGAAGTCGCTCGGCTCCGACAACGCGATCAACATCGTGCACGCGACCGTGGAGGCCCTGAAGGGTCTGCAGCGTCCCGAGGAGATCGCGGCCCGCCGTGGTCTGCCGCTCGAGGACGTCGCTCCCGCGGCCCTGCTGCGTGCGCGTGCCGGGGCGGGTGCGTAATCATGGCGCAGCTCAAGATCACGCAGGTCAAGTCCTACATCGGCAGCAAGCAGAACCACCGTGACACCCTGCGGTCGCTTGGTCTCAAGGGGATCAACACCGTGGTCGTCAAGGAGGACCGCCCCGAGTTCCGCGGCATGGTGCACACCGTCCGCCACCTCGTGACGGTCGAGGAGGTCGACTGATCATGGCGGAGCAGAACCCGCTCAAGATCCACAACCTCCGTCCCGCCCCGGGCGCCAAGACCGCCAAGACCCGTGTCGGTCGTGGTGAGGCGTCGAAGGGTAAGACGGCCGGTCGTGGTACCAAGGGCACCAAGGCCCGTTACCAGGTTCCGGAGCGCTTCGAGGGCGGCCAGATGCCGCTGCACATGCGCCTCCCGAAGCTGAAGGGCTTCAAGAACCCGTTCAAGACCGAGTACCAGGTCGTGAACCTCGACAAGCTGGCCGCGCTCTACCCCGAGGGTGGCGAGGTCACGGTCGAGGGTCTGGTGGCCAAGGGTGCCGTTCGCAAGAACAGCCTCGTCAAGGTCCTCGGCCAGGGCGAGATCTCCGTGGCGCTGCAGGTGACGGTCGACGCCGTCTCCGGTTCCGCCAAGGAGAAGATCACCGCCGCCGGCGGTACGGTCACCGAGCTCGTCTGAGTCCCTCAGGCGCCTCGATGACGTGAGCGATCCCGACCGGGGATACCCCACAAAAGGGGTATCCCCGGTTGGTCGTTCCTTGGGCGGTGCTCTCGCCGGTAAGGTGGCCTGCACTGCCTGCTTTCACTGGGTGCCTCCCATGGGGCACCCTGAGCGGCAGTTGACCGTTATCTATTCGTCGAACCTCAAGACCGTCACCCTTGACGCACTTGCGCGGGGGTCGCAGGAGGCACCGTGCTCACCGCGTTCGCCCGGGCGTTCAAGACGCCCGACCTGCGCAAGAAGCTGCTCTTCACGCTGGGCATCATCGTGGTCTACCGGGTCGGTACCCACATCCCGATCCCCGGCGTCAACTACAAGGCCGTCCAGACCTGTGTGAACGAGGCACAGGGCAACCAGGGCCTGTTCGGCCTCGTGAACATGTTCAGCGGTGGTGCGCTGCTGCAGATCACGGTCTTCGCGCTCGGCATCATGCCGTACATCACGGCCAGCATCATCCTTCAGCTGCTGACCGTGGTCATCCCCCGCCTGGAAGCCCTGAAGAAGGAGGGCCAGGCCGGCACGGCGAAGATCACGCAGTACACCCGCTACCTGACCGTGGCGCTCGCCATCCTGCAGGGCACCGGCCTGGTCGCCACCGCCCGCAGCGGCGCGCTGTTCAACGGCTGTTCGGTCGCCACGAGCATCGTCCCGGACCAGGCGATCTTCACCACGATCACCATGGTGATCTGCATGACCGCCGGTACGGCCGTCGTGATGTGGCTCGGCGAGCTGGTCACCGACCGCGGCATCGGCAACGGCATGTCGATCCTGATGTTCATCTCGATCGCCGCCACCTTCCCGTCCGCGCTGTGGGCCATCAAGAAGCAGGGCACCCTGGCCGGCGGCTGGATCGAGTTCGGCACCGTGATCCTGGTCGGCCTGATCATGGTCGGGCTCGTCGTCTTCGTCGAGCAGGCCCAGCGCCGCATCCCGGTGCAGTACGCCAAGCGCATGATCGGCCGGCGCTCCTACGGTGGTACGTCCACGTACATCCCGCTCAAGGTGAACCAGGCAGGTGTGATTCCTGTCATCTTCGCCTCGTCGCTGCTCTACATCCCGGCGTTGATCGCTCAGTTCGCCGGGGGCAAATCGGGCTGGAAGACCTGGATCGAGCAGAACCTCACCAAGGGCGACCACCCGATTTACATCACGATGTACTTCTTGCTCATCGTTTTCTTCGCGTTCTTCTACGTGGCGATCTCCTTCAACCCCGAGGAAGTCGCCGACAACATGAAGAAGTATGGTGGCTTCATCCCGGGCATCCGGGCTGGCCGACCGACCGCTGAGTACCTCAGCTACGTGCTCAACCGGATCACCTGGCCGGGTTCGCTGTATCTGGGTCTGATCGCTCTCGTACCAACAGTGGCGTTGGTCGGCTTCGGGGCAAGCCAGAACTTCCCGTTCGGCGGGACCAGCATCCTGATCATCGTGGGTGTCGGTCTCGAGACGGTGAAGCAGATCGAGAGCCAGCTCCAGCAGCGCAATTACGAAGGGTTCCTCCGCTGATGCGTATCGTCCTCGTCGGGCCGCCGGGTGCTGGTAAGGGAACGCAAGCCGTCCGGCTCGCAGAGAAGCTGGCCGTCCCGCACATCTCCACGGGTGACCTGTTCCGGGCCAACATCAGCCAGCAGACCGAGCTGGGCAAGCTCGCGAAGTCCTACATGGACGCCGGCAACCTCGTTCCCGACGAGGTCACCATCGCGATGGCCAAGGACCGCATGGAGCAGCCGGACGCGGAGAACGGCTTCCTGCTGGACGGCTTCCCGCGGAACGTCTCGCAGGCCCAGGCGCTGGACGAGCTGCTGGAGACCGAGGGCATCACGCTGGACGCCGTTCTGGACCTGGAGGTCCCCGAGGACGAGGTCGTGAAGCGGATCGCCGGCCGGCGCATCTGCCGCAACGACTCCTCCCACGTCTTCCACGTGACGTACAGCCCGCCGAAGCAGGAGGGCGTGTGCGACGTCTGCGGAGGCGAGCTGTACCAGCGCGACGACGACTCCGAGGACACGGTCCGCAAGCGGCTGGAGGTCTACCACACGCAGACCGAGCCGATCATCGACTACTACAAGGCGCAGGGCCTGGTCGTGACGATCTCCGCCCTGGGCCCCGTGGACGAGATCACCCAGCGGGCGCTGGAGGCGCTGAAGCGCGAGAAGGCCGAGAACAAGTAGATCGCGGTTCTTCCGGCCGCGGTGCCCTCCCCCGGAACTGGTCCGGCGGACCCCCAGGGCGCCGCGGCCGTACTGTTGTGTAGGTAACCCAGCCGACGAGAGTGACGGAGGGCGCAGGTCCCCATGGTGCAGATCAAGACCCCCGAGCAGATCGCCAAGATGCGTGCGGCGGGCCTGGTCGTAGCCGCCGTCCACGCGGCCACGCGCGAAGCCGCCGTTCCCGGCGCCTCCACCAAGGATCTGGACGAGGTCGCCCGCAAGGTCCTCGCCGAGCACGGCGCGAAGTCGAACTTCCTGGGCTACGGCGGCTTCCCGGCGACGATCTGCACCTCGGTCAACGATGTGGTCGTGCACGGCATCCCCTCCGAGGACGTCGTCCTCAAGGACGGCGACATCATCTCCATCGACTGCGGCGCGATCGTGGACGGCTGGCACGGGGATGCCGCCTACACGGCCTTCGTCGGCTCCGGTCACGCCCCGGAGCTGATCGAGCTCTCCCGGGTGACGGAGGAGTCGATGTGGGCCGGCATCGCGGCCATGAAGCAGGGCAACCGGCTCGTCGACGTCTCCCGGGCCATCGAGACGTACATCCGCCGCCAGCCCAAGCCCGGCGGCGGCCGGTACGGGATCATCGAGGACTACGGCGGCCACGGCATCGGCACCGAGATGCACATGGACCCGCACCTGCTGAACTACGTCGACCGCCGTCGCGGCAAGGGCCCCAAGCTGGTCCCCGGCTTCTGCCTCGCGATCGAGCCGATGGTCTCCCTCGGCACCCCGAAGACCGAGGTACTCCAGGACGACTGGACGGTCATCACGACGGACGGGACCTGGTCCTCCCACTGGGAGCACTCGGTCGCGCTCACCGAACAGGGCCCCCTGGTCCTGACGGCCCCGGACGGCGGCAAGGCCAAGCTGGCCGAGCACGGCGTCACGGCTGCGCCGGATCCGCTCGCATAGTGACGCTCCGGGCGGGGCAGGCTTTCTCGATTCGCCTTTCCGGGTGCGCCGACGTAGACTGACTCGTCGGCTCTCGTGCACCCGCATGTCTTCATGCGCTCGCACTCGCCCCTCGGGGTGAGCGAGAGAGTCGATCAAGGTAGTCGATTCGAAGGGCGAAGCGTGGCCAAGAAGCAAGGTGCCATCGAGATCGAGGGCACTGTCGTCGAGTCTCTGCCGAACGCCATGTTCAAGGTCGAGCTCCAGAACGGCCACCAGGTCCTGGCACACATCAGCGGCAAGATGCGTATGCACTACATCCGCATCCTCCCTGACGACCGGGTCGTGGTGGAGCTGTCTCCGTACGACCTGACGCGTGGCCGGATCGTCTACCGGTACAAGTAGATCTTGCCCGCGCCCCGGGCCTCCCGGAGCGATGGCACTGACCCGGAGAACCTCACCCCATGAAGGTCAAGCCGAGCGTCAAGAAGATCTGCGACAAGTGCAGGGTGATCCGCCGTCACGGCCGGGTCATGGTCATCTGCGAGAACCCGCGCCACAAGCAGCGCCAGGGCTGACGCACGACCGATCCCTCTGCATCCATCGCAGAGATTCGCGCGACGCAAGCTGAATTGTTCATACGCAGGGCCCAGGCGCATGCCTGACACCCCCGGTTCGGAGGCCGGGGACCCAGTTCGTACCTGATACGGCGGCTGGGAGCCGGTCCTGCGGAAGACCTCCGACGATCACCAGGAGCCATTGAATGGCACGCGTTTCCGGTGTTGACATCCCGCGCGAAAAGCGCGTGGAGGTCGCCCTCACCTATGTGTTCGGCATCGGCCGGACCCTCTCGAAGGAGACGCTGGCTGCGACCGGCGTCGACCCGAACACCCGCGTTCGTGACCTGACCGAAGAGCAGCTGGTCGCGATCCGCGAGTACGTCGACAACAACATCAAGACCGAGGGTGACCTCCGTCGCGAGATCCAGGCCGACATCCGCCGCAAGGTCGAGATCGGCTGCTACCAGGGTCTCCGTCACCGTCGCGGTCTGCCCGTCCGCGGTCAGCGCACCAGCACCAACGCTCGCACCCGCAAGGGCCCGCGTCGCGCCATCGCCGGCAAGAAGAAGCCGGGCAAGAAGTAGTCCGCAGCGGACACCTGTCCACGGTCTTCGCTGTAGGACCGACCACCTCCCGTAGGAGTTAGTAGATGCCCCCCAAGGGACGTCAGGGCGCTGCCAAGAAGGTGCGCCGCAAGGAAAAGAAGAACGTCGCTCACGGCCACGCGCACATTAAGAGCACGTTCAACAACACGATCGTCTCGATCACGGACCCGTCCGGCAACGTGATCTCCTGGGCCTCGGCCGGCCACGTCGGCTTCAAGGGTTCCCGGAAGTCGACGCCGTTCGCCGCGCAGATGGCCGCCGAGTCGGCTGCCCGCCGCGCTCAGGAGCACGGCATGCGCAAGGTCGACGTGTTCGTCAAGGGTCCGGGTTCCGGTCGTGAGACCGCGATCCGCTCCCTGCAGGCCACGGGCCTCGAGGTCGGCTCCATCCAGGACGTCACCCCGACCCCGCACAACGGCTGCCGTCCGCCGAAGCGCCGCCGCGTCTGACGCCTGGCTGCTTCGACCGGCTTCGGGTTCCGGGCGGTACGGCTCCTTCGGGTCGTGCCGCCCGTACCCTTGCAGTACCCGCACTTTTCACGGGTGCGGTTTCCGTCGGGCGTCAAATAGCGGGCGTCCACGAATGAAGGATCTGATCCACACATGCTGATCGCTCAGCGTCCCTCGTTGACCGAAGAGGTCGTCGACGAGTTCCGCTCCCGGTTCGTGATCGAGCCGCTGGAGCCGGGCTTCGGCTACACCCTCGGCAACTCCCTGCGCCGTACCCTCCTGTCCTCGATCCCGGGTGCCGCTGTCACCAGCATCCGGATCGACGGCGTGCTGCACGAGTTCACCACCGTGCCGGGCGTCAAGGAGGACGTCACCGACCTGATCCTCAACATCAAGCAGCTGGTCGTCTCCTCGGAGCACGACGAGCCGGTCGTGATGTACCTGCGCAAGCAGGGCCCGGGTCTGGTCACCGCCGCCGACATCGCGCCCCCGGCCGGTGTCGAGGTGCACAACCCCGACCTGGTCCTCGCCACGCTCAACGGCAAGGGCAAGCTGGAGATGGAGCTGACCGTCGAGCGCGGTCGCGGCTACGTCTCGGCCGTGCAGAACAAGCAGGTGGGCCAGGAGATCGGCCGTATCCCGGTCGACTCGATCTACTCGCCGGTTCTGAAGGTCACGTACAAGGTCGAGGCCACGCGTGTCGAGCAGCGCACCGACTTCGACAAGCTGATCGTCGACGTCGAGACCAAGCAGGCCATGCGTCCGCGTGACGCCATGGCGTCGGCCGGTAAGACCCTGGTCGAGCTGTTCGGTCTCGCCCGCGAGCTGAACATCGACGCCGAGGGCATCGACATGGGTCCGTCCCCGACGGACGCCGCCCTTGCCGCTGATCTCGCCCTGCCGATCGAGGAGCTGGAGCTCACCGTCCGGTCGTACAACTGCCTCAAGCGTGAGGGCATCCACTCCGTGGGTGAGCTCGTGGCGCGTTCCGAGGCCGACCTGCTGGACATCCGCAACTTCGGTGCGAAGTCCATCGACGAGGTCAAGGCGAAGCTGGCCGGCATGGGCCTGGCCCTGAAGGACAGCCCGCCCGGATTCGACCCGACCGCCGCCGCCGACGCCTTCGGCGCCGACGACGACGCGGACGCCGGTTTCGTGGAGACCGAGCAGTACTAAGCGCTTGGCGGGGAGGCCGTACTGCGTCTGCGGGCCGGTTGTGGCTGGTCGCGCAGTTCCCCGCGCCCCTTCCAGGCCCCCTTCGGGGGGCCTGGATCTCCGACGGGCAACCGCTCGCTCGGATACTGACCCCGGTACCTGATACGGCCGGGGCAGACACACAGGAGAAGAACCATGCCGAAGCCCACCAAGGGTGCCCGTCTGGGCGGCAGCGCCGCGCACGAGAAGCTGCTCCTCGCGAACCTCGCGAAGAGCCTCTTCGAGCACGGCCGCATCACCACCACCGAGGCGAAGGCCCGCCGCCTGCGCCCGTACGCCGAGCGTCTGATCACCAAGGCGAAGAAGGGCGACCTTCACAACCGCCGCCAGGTGCTCCAGGTCATCACGGACAAGGGCGTCGTCCACACGCTCTTCACCGAGATCGGCCCGCGGTACGAGAACCGTCCCGGTGGTTACACCCGCATCACCAAGATCGGTAACCGTCGTGGCGACAACGCGCCCATGGCCGTCATCGAGTTGGTCGAGGCGCTGACGGTGCAGCAGAACGCCGTGGGTGAGGCCGAGGCCGCCACCAAGCGTGCGGTCAAGGAGGCCGACGAGGCCAAGGCCGAGGAGACCAAGGTCCAGGAGACCGAGGCCACCGAGGCTCCGGCCGAGGAGTCGAAGGACGCCTGAGGCTCTGCCTGACGCTGGAAGCGGGTTCGCCCTTCGGGGCGGGCCCGCTTTCGCGCTTTTCACCACGCTCTGCCCTGGGAGGAGTCAGAGCTTGAAAGGATCTGTCTGTGAGTGAAGTACAGCCTGGATTCGTCCGCATCCGCCTCGATCTCTCCTACGACGGCGCCGGCTTCCACGGCTGGGCCAAGCAGGCCGGCGGCAAGCGGACCGTGCAGGGGGAGATCGAGGACGCCCTGCGTACGGTGACGCGGTCCAAGGAGACGTACGAGCTGACCGTGGCCGGGCGGACGGACGCAGGGGTGCACGCGCGCGGGCAGGTGGCGCACGTCGATCTGCCGGTCGAGGTGTGGGCGGAGCACCGCGAGAAGCTGCTGAAGCGGCTCGCCGGGCGGCTGTCGAAGGACGTGCGGATCTGGCGGCTCTCCGAGGCTCCGGCGGGGTTCGACGCCCGGTTCTCGGCGATCTGGCGCCGGTACGCGTACCGGGTGACGGACAACCCCGGGGGCGTCGATCCGCTGCTGCGCGGCCATGTGCTGTGGCACGACTGGCCGCTGGACGTCGACGCCATGAACGAGGCCGCGCAGGCGCTGGTCGGCGAGCACGACTTCGCCGCGTACTGCAAGAAGCGGGAGGGCGCGACCACGATCCGCACGCTGCAGGAACTGACGCTAGCGCGGGGCGCGGACGGGGTCGTCACGGCGACGGTCCGGGCGGACGCGTTCTGTCACAACATGGTGCGCTCGCTGATCGGCGCGCTGTTGTTCGTCGGCGACGGGCACCGGGGCCCGGAGTGGCCCGGGAAGGTGCTGGCCGCCGGGGTGCGGGACTCCGCCGTGCATGTCGTACGGCCGCACGGGCTGACCCTGGAGGAGGTCGGCTACCCCGCCGACGAGCTGCTGGCCGCGCGCAACAAGGAGGCGCGGAACAAGCGCTCGCTGCCGTCGGCGGGGTGCTGCTGAGCTACTGGTTCGCCGCCGCGGAGGCCTGGGCCTGACCGCGGCGGTGGATCTGGTTGAAGGTGAAGTTCTGCAGGTCGTCCCCCGCCGCGAAGACCTTGGTGTCCTTGGTGGTGACGTTCTTGCCGCTGGTGAAGCCGCTGATCGTGAAGTAGGCGTAGCGGCCGTAGGCGTTCGTGGTCGTGCGGCAGATCGCGGCGTCGCAGAAGTTCTTGATGCCCTTGCCGGGCAGCGGGTTCACGAGGTTCTTCTTGCCGACCGCCTGCGCCTTGACCTTCGTGGCCTGTGCCTCCGTGTCGAACACGGCGACACCGACGGTGACGGCGATGCCGCCGTTGGCGTAGCTCACCCGTATCAGCCGGGTGCAGCCGTTGGCCGTGAGGATCTTGGGCAGTGTGCCGCCGGCGGCACTGGCGCAGTTCTTGGTGTCGGCCGTGGTGCCCTTCTTGTACACCGTCTCGCCCATGGTCAGCCGGGTGCCAGGGAAGAGGGTGTCGGGGCTGAGCGGGGCGGTGTCCTTCTTGGCGCTGGATATGAAGTCCTTCGGATCCAGCGGCGGTGGCGCGCTGGTGGGCGCGAAGGACGGCGTCGCGGTGTCCGACCCGGGCAGGGAGGCGCTGGCGGGCAGGTTGGAGGGGCCGCCCTGCGGGTCGTCGCCGCCGTTCGCGGAGACGACGGCCATCGCGACGGCGGTGCCGACCGCGACCGTGGCGAGCGCGCCACCGCCGATGAACAGCAGCCTGCGGCGCTTGTTCCGGGTCTCCGAGGCCTCCGCGAGCGCGGCCCAGTCCGGAGTCCCGTCGTCGCCGCTGCTGCTCCAAGGCTGCTGGGAATGCGGTTTCCAGGGATCCCACTGAGACTGGGGTTCCCCCTGCCCGTAACTCATGGGGCGCATCTTAGACGGGGGGCGAGGGGTGCCGGAGTCCGTCTGGCGGCATGCCTTGTTTGTCCGTCGGCATGCCTCGTTTTGACCCGTCCGGGGGCCTACCGGTAACCTGCTTCTTCGTTGTGTATTGGCTTGCTCATTCTCACGGGACGGGCCCTTACACCGGTCCACCGGGCCGATGACCAGCGATCAGCACGCGGTTTGCGTCACCGCAGTGCGGTCAAGGCTGTCGTGATCGTTTCGGTGACCTTGTTTAGGACCATTCACTCGAAGCGAAGGCTACGAACCGTGCGTACGTACAGCCCCAAGCCCGGCGATGTGACGCGCCAGTGGCACGTCATCGACGCTCAGGACGTTGTCCTGGGCCGTCTCGCCACCACCGCAGCGACCCTTCTCCGGGGCAAGCACAAGCCGATCTACGCGCCCCACGTCGACGCTGGTGACTTCGTCATCATCATCAACGCCGACAAGGTGCACCTGTCCGGCAACAAGCGGACCCAGAAGATGGCCTACCGCCACTCCGGTTACCCGGGCGGTCTGCGCTCCGTCCGCTACGACGAGCTGCTCGACAAGAACCCCGAGAAGGCCATCGAGAAGGCCGTCAAGGGCATGCTCCCGAAGAACTCCCTGGGCCGTCAGATGCTCTCGAAGCTGAAGGTCTACAAGGGTGACCAGCACCCGCACGCTGCCCAGCAGCCGGTGCCGTTCGAGATCACCCAGGTCGCGCAGTAAGTCCGGCCACCCCCTAAGACTGAACAGAATCTGAGGAGAATCGTGGCCGAGACCACTGCCGAGCAGCCGCTCGAAGAGCTTGACATCGACAGCTACACCACCGAGTCCGAGGTCCCCGTCGAGGGCGAGTACACCTCGGAGTCCCTGGCCTCCCGCTTCGGCGAGCCGCAGCCGGCCGCCGGCCTGGGCCGCCGCAAGAACGCCATCGCCCGCGTCCGGATCGTCCCGGGCACCGGCAAGTGGAAGATCAACGGTCGCACCCTCGAGGACTACTTCCCGAACAAGGTGCACCAGCAGGAAGTCAACGAGCCCTTCAAGGTGCTCGAGCTGGAAGGCCGTTACGACGTCATCGCCCGCATCGCGGGTGGCGGTGTCTCCGGTCAGGCCGGTGCGCTCCGTCTCGGTGTCGCCCGTGCGCTGAACGAGGCCGACGTCGACAACAACCGCGGCCCGCTGAAGAAGGCCGGCTTCCTCAAGCGCGACGACCGTGCGGTCGAGCGCAAGAAGGCCGGTCTGAAGAAGGCCCGCAAGGCCCCGCAGTACAGCAAGCGCTAAACAGGAGCTGCCTGCTCGTACTCCGAACGCCCCGGCGGCACGCCACATGTGCCGTCGGGGCGTTCGTTTATCCCAGCCAAGGGCGTATAACGACACAAGACGCTCAAAGGCTTATGTGATCGGATGTTACGGCGCCTGCCATCATTCCCGGCAGCGATGACGCTTCCTCTGGAGGACAAGTGGGACGACTCTTCGGCACGGACGGCGTGCGCGGTGTCGCCAACGCGGATCTGACGGCCGAGATGGCGCTCGGTCTCTCCGTCGCGGCGGCGCATGTGCTGGCCGAGGCGGGCACCTTCGAGGGCCACAGGCCGACGGCGGTGGTCGGACGGGACCCGCGCGCGTCTGGGGAGTTCCTGGAGGCGGCCGTGGTCGCGGGCCTGGCCAGCGCGGGCGTGGACGTGCTCCGCGTCGGTGTCCTGCCGACGCCGGCGGTCGCGCACCTCACCGGCGCGCTCGGCGCCGACCTGGGTGTGATGCTCTCCGCCAGCCACAACGCCATGCCGGACAACGGCATCAAGTTCTTCGCCCGCGGCGGCCACAAACTCGCCGACGAGCTGGAGGACAGGATCGAGGCGGTGTACGAGTCGCACCGGCACGGTGAGCCCTGGGAGCGTCCGACGGGCGCCGGGGTCGGCCGCGTGCGCTCGTACGACGAGGGCTTCGAGCAGTACATCGCCCATCTGATGTCGGTGCTGCCCAACCGGCTCGACGGACTGAAGATCGTCCTGGACGAAGCGCACGGCGCGGCCTCGGGGGTTTCGCCGGAGGCGTTCTCCCGGGCGGGCGCCGAGGTCGTCACGATCGGTGCCGAGCCGGACGGCCTCAACATCAACGACGGCTGCGGCTCGACCCACCTGGACAAGCTGAAGGCCGCCGTCCTCGAGCACGGCGCGCACCTCGGCATCGCGCACGACGGGGACGCCGACCGGTGCCTGGCCGTGGACCACACCGGCGAGGAGGTCGACGGGGACCAGATCCTCTGCGTGCTCGCGCTCGCGATGCGGGAGCACTCCGCTCTGCGGGAAGACACGGTGGTCGCCACGGTGATGTCCAACCTGGGCTTCAAGCTGGCGATGGAGCGTGCGGGTATCCGGCTCGTGCAGACGGCCGTCGGCGACCGGTACGTGCTGGAGGAGATGAAGGCGCACGGCTTCGCCCTGGGCGGCGAGCAGTCCGGGCACGTGATCATCCTCGACCACGCGACGACCGGTGACGGCACGCTGACCGGGTTGCTGCTGGCCGCTCGGGTCGCGGAGACCGGCCGCAGCCTTCGGGAGCTGGCCTCCGTCATGGAGCGGCTGCCGCAGGTGCTGATCAATGTGCCGGACGTCGACAAGTCGCGCGTGCGTACGTCGGCCGACCTCGCCGCCGCGGTGTCCGAGGCCGAGCGGGAGCTGGGGGAGACCGGCCGGGTGCTGCTGCGGCCCTCGGGGACCGAGCCGTTGGTGCGGGTGATGGTGGAAGCCGCGGACATCGATCAGGCTCGGGCCGTCGCCGGGCGGCTCGCCGACGCGGTGAAGTCGGCGTTGGGCTGACGGCCGGGCAAGGGGTGCCGGGTACCGCCGGCCGCGGGCCGCGGGTCGGCCGTGGCCGATCGCGTCCCCGCGGCGGAGCCGCGTGTCGTCAGCTTCCCGCGCCCCTCATGGCCCGCTGGCGTTGCCGCGTCCACACGTACTTCTGCGTGAGCAGCGTGAGCGTCCCGGCGAGGATGATGCCCAGCAGGTTCAGCAGCAGCTGTTCCGAGGAGCGCACCGTCTGGTTGGTGTCGCTGTAGACCAGGGCCACGGCCGCGTTGGCGGCGGCGGGTACGGTCGTCACGGAGATGGCGACGCCGACCAGGGCGCCGGACTTGGCGGAGGTCAGCGACAGAGTGCCGGCGATCCCGGCGAGCACGGCCACGACGAACGAGAACCAGTCCGGGGCGTAGATGAAGCCGGTGTTGGGCCGGTCGGCCTCCAGCTGGGACTTGCTGAACAGGCCGACCGCGTCCATGAACAGGCTGAACGCGGACGTCAGCGCCATGGCCGCGGCGAAGCCCACCAGCAGCGCGACCACGGACCGCCAGGCCAGGCGCGGGTGACGCTGCACCAGGGCCGTGCAGATGCCGGCCAGCGGGCCGAACTCCGGTCCCACCGCCATCGCGCCCACGATGAGGATGGCGTTGTCCAGCACCACACCGCACGCCGCGATCATCGTGGCCAGCGTGATGAAGGCGACATAGGTGACCGACAGCGTCGACTCCTCGTGGGTCGCGTCGGCCAGACCCTCCCACAGCACCGCGTCCGCACCCTCGCCCGGGGCCTCCGCCTCCGCCTTGTCCGCCCGCCGGGACAGGGAGAGGTCGATGGTCTCCATCGCGATGGACCCGGTCCTGTCCAGGCCCAGCCGGCGCAGCGAGGTGAGGAGTTCGTCGCCCGCCTCGCGCGCCACGTCGCACATCACCACGTCCCCGGCGGGATCGCGGGCGGCTCCCGGCAGGAGAACGAGGTGGGCGGTGCCGACCGTGTTCTCGATCAGCCGCACCACCTCGTCCGTCGTCTCGGCCGGGGTGATCAGGCGCAGATGCAGCATGACGTCTTTTTAACAGGTCGCCAGGGACACGTCACAGCTTGCGCAGGCGCAGCCGCTGCACCTTGTGGTCCGGGCCCTTGCGGAGGATCAGGGTGGCGCGGCCGCGGGTGGGGGCGATGTTCTCCACCAGGTTGGGCTTGTTGATCGTCCGCCACAGCATGCGGGCGTAGTCGAGGGCTTCTTCCTCGGAGACCTGGGTGTACTTGCGGAAGTACGAGTCCGGGTTCTGGAAGGCCGTCCGGCGCAGCTTCTTGAACCGGCTGAGGTACCAGTGCTCGATGTCCTCGGCGCTCGCGTCGACGTACACGCTGAAGTCGAAGTAGTCGGCGAGACCGACCCGGGTGCGGCCGTCCTTGCCGGGCAGGGCGGGCTGGAGGACGTTCAGGCCCTCGACGATGAGGATGTCCGGGCGGCGGACGGTGAGCCGCCGGTCGGGGACGATGTCGTAGATCAGGTGGGAGTAGACGGGGGCCGTCACCTCGTCCTTGCCGGCCTTGATGTCGGCGACGAAGCGGGTGAGGGCTCGGCGGTCGTAGGACTCGGGGAATCCTTTCCGCGACATCAGGCCGCGGGCCTCCAGCTCCCTGGTGGGAAGCAGGAAGCCGTCCGTGGTGACCAGTTCCACGTGCGGGTGTTCGGGCCAGCGGGAGAGCAGGGCCTGGAGCAGGCGGGCCACGGTCGACTTGCCCACGGCCACCGAGCCGGCGACCCCTATGACGAAGGGGGTGCCGGACTGGGAGCCCTGCTCGCCGAGGAAGGTGTTCAGCGCGCCCCTGAGACCGTCCGTGGCGCCGACGTAGAGGTTCAGGAGCCGGGAGAGCGGGAGGTAGATGTCCCGCACCTCGTCGAGGTCGATGACGTCGCCGAGGCCGCGGAGCTTCTCCACCTCCTCGGCGGTCAGCGGCAGCGGAGTCTTGTCGCGCAGCGCGCTCCACTCGGCACGGGTGAGGTCGACGTAGGGAGTCGCCTCCGGCTTGTGCCGGTGGGCGCTCCGGGGCATCGAGGAGACCGGTGAGATCACAGTCCATTGTTAACGGAGTTTGAACGGGGCGGCGGGTGGGGTCCGTCACGCACCCGCACCCGCTCGTGCGTTCGGCCGCGGGGGCCCTTCGTACGACGGTGGGAATTTCCGATTTCGGGCAGGAGGAGGCCCGTTCGGGACGGTTCCGAGCCTTAGGCTGCCGCTCATGTGCGGAATCGTGGGATACGTAGGGCCGCAGTCGGCGCTCGATGTCGTGATGGCCGGGCTCAAGCGGCTGGAGTACCGGGGGTACGACTCGGCGGGTGTCGCCGTGCTCGCGGACGGCGGACTGGCCGCCGCGAAGAAGGCCGGGAAGCTGGTCAACCTGGAGAAGGAACTGGTCGAGCGGCCGCTGCCGACGGGTACGACGGGCATCGGCCACACGCGCTGGGCCACGCACGGCGGCCCCACGGACGCGAACGCGCACCCGCACCTGGACAACGCGGGCCGGGTCGCCGTGGTCCACAACGGCATCATCGAGAACTTCGCGGTGCTGCGCGCGGAGCTGGCCGAGCGGGGGCACGAGCTGACGTCCGAGACGGACACGGAGGTGGTCGCCCACCTGCTGGCCGAGGAGTTCTCGGTGACCGCCGACCTGGCGGAGGCGATGCGGCTGGTGTGCCGGCGGCTGGAGGGCGCGTTCACGCTGGTCGCGGCGCACGCCGACGATCCGGACGTGGTCGTCGGCGCGCGCCGGAACTCCCCGCTGGTGGTGGGCGTGGGAGAAGGCGAGGCGTTCCTGGCCTCCGACGTCGCCGCGTTCATCGCCCACACGCGGTCGGCGATCGAGCTGGGCCAGGACCAGGTGGTGGAGCTGCGCCGCGACGGCGTCACGGTGACCGGCTTCGACGGCCGCCCGGCCGAGGTCCGCTCCTACCACGTGGACTGGGACGCCTCCGCCGCGGAAAAGGGCGGCTATGACTACTTCATGCTCAAGGAGATCGCCGAGCAGCCCAAGGCGGTCGCCGACACGCTGCTCGGGCGCATCGACCCGTCCGGCTCGCTGACCCTGGACGAGGTCCGCATCAGCCCGTCCGAGCTGCGCGAGCTCGACAAGGTCGTCATCGTCGCCTGCGGTACGGCCTTCCACGCCGGTCTGATCGCCAAGTACGCCATCGAGCACTTCACGCGCATCCCGTGCGAGGTGGAGCTGGCGAGCGAGTTCCGCTACCGGGACCCGATCCTGGACGGGCGCTCCCTGGTCATCGCCATCTCCCAGTCCGGCGAGACCATGGACACCCTCATGGCCCTCCGGCACGCCCGCGAGCAGGGCTCCAAGGTGCTGGCGATCTGCAACACCAACGGTTCGACGATCCCGCGCGAGTCGGACGCGGTGCTGTACACGCACGCCGGTCCCGAGGTCGCCGTCGCCTCCACGAAGGCGTTCCTGACCCAGCTGGTGGCCTGCTACCTGGTGGCCCTGTACCTGGGCCAGGTGCGGGGCACCAAGTGGGGCGACGAGATCCAGGCCGTCATCAGGGACCTGTCCCGGATCTCCGAGGAGGTCGAGCGGGTCCTGGAGACGATGGAGCCGGTCCGGGCCCTGGCCCGCACCCTGGCCGGCAAGAACACCGTGCTGTTCCTGGGCCGGCACGTGGGCTACCCGGTCGCCCTCGAAGGCGCCCTGAAGCTCAAGGAACTGGCCTACATGCACGCCGAGGGCTTCGCGGCGGGCGAGCTGAAGCACGGGCCGATCGCGCTGATCGAGGAGGACCTGCCGGTGGTGGTGGTCGTACCGTCGCCGCGCGGCCGGTCCGTCCTGCACGACAAGATCGTCTCCAACATCCAGGAGATCCGGGCGCGCGGGGCGCGGACGATCGTGATCGCGGAGGAGGGGGACGAGGCCGTGGTCCCGTACGCCGACCATCTGATCCGCATCCCCGCGACGCCGACGCTGCTGCAGCCGCTGGTGGCGACGGTGCCGCTGCAGGTCTTCGCCTGCGAACTGGCCACCGCCCGGGGCAACGAGGTGGACCAGCCGCGGAACCTGGCGAAGTCCGTGACGGTGGAGTGAGGGTGGTGCCGGGCACCGCTCAGCGGGCGGTGCTCGACTCCCAACTGCCCAGCAGGGCAAGGCGTTCCGCGGTCTCCGAGCCCGGCTCCGGCGTGTACACCACGATCGTCTGTTCAGGGTCCGCCGGGACCGTCAGGGTCTCGTACGGCAGCGTCAGCAGGCCGGCCACCGGGTGCCGTATCTTCTTCGCGCCGTACGCGCACTCCTTGACCTCGTGGTCCGCCCACAGCCGGCGGAAGTCCTCGCTCTTCAGCGACAGTTCGCCCACCAGCGCGCACAGGTCGGTGTCGTCGGCGTACCGGCCCGCGTTCAGGCGCAGGTGGGCCACCGTCTGGGCGGCCACCGCGGCCCACTCCGGGTAGAGGTCCCGGCCCGCCGGGTCGAGGAAGACCTGCCGGGGGACGTTCCGTTCGGCCGGTGCCAGGCGGCTGAAGCCGCTCACCGCGTCGCCGAGCGCGTTCCACGCCAGGACGTCCATGCGGCGGCCCAGGACGAACGCCGGGTTGCGCTCCATGCCGTCCAGCAGGTTCTGGATGCCGGGGCGGACGCGCGGCGCGGGGGCCCGCCGCCCGCGCGGCCGGCGGGGCGGCCGGACGACCGTCCGCAGGTAGGCGTGCTCCGTCTCGTCCAGCCGCAGCACCCGCGCGACGGCGTCGAGGACGGCGTCGCTCACACTCGTCCCCCGGCCCTGCTCCAGCCGGATGTAGTAGTCCACGCTCACCCCGGCGAGCTGGGCCACCTCCTCGCGGCGCAGGCCCGGCACGCGGCGCCGCCCGTGCGAGGGCAGCCCCACTTCCTCGGGCCGGATGCGGGCGCGGCGCGAGCGCAGGAAGTCCCCCACCTCTCCTTCCCACCATTCCCCGTTCATGCCTCCGATCGTAGGCCGTCCGCGGCGCGCCAACCTGGTACTGGCAGACCCAGGAAAAGCGCATCCCTGGGTACGGCCGCGGGCTGCGGCGAGGGTGGTGTCAGCCGCCGGGGAGACGCCCCGGCGGGGCAGCGAACCAGGGGGAAGACCCATGTCGTACGAGAACCTGTCCGGCCGCACCGCCGTCGTCACCGGAGCCGCCAGCGGCATCGGCGAGGCCGTCGCCCTGCGGCTCGCCGCCGAGGGCGCCCGGGTGGCCCTGCTCGCCCGGCGCGCGGACCGGCTCGCGGCGCTGGTGGAGAAGATCCGGGCCGACGGGGGCCAGGCGCTCGCCGTGGCCGCCGACGTCACCGACGACCCCTCCGTCGAGGCCGCCCGGGACCTGGTCCACGAGGCGTTCGGAGCCGTCGACCTGGTCGTCAACAACGCCGGGGTCATGCAGCCCAACCCCATCGAGGAGGGACGGCTCGACGAATGGCAGCGGATGCTCGACACCAACGTCACCGGGGTGCTGCGGATCATCCGCGCCTTCACCGCCGACCTGGTGGCCGCCGGCGCCGAGGGCCGCACCGCCGACCTGGTGAACGTCTCCTCCATCGGCGCCCACGTCCCCTTCCCCAACTACGCGGTGTACGGGGCGACCAAGGCGGCCGTCACCTATCTGTCGCAGTCCCTGCGCACCGAGTTCGGGCCGCGCGACGTGCGGGTCACCAACATCGAGCCGGGGCTGACCGAGACCGAGCTGAAGACGCACGTCGACAGCGCCGAGCTGTCCGGGCAGCTGGACGGCATGTTCGAGGCGATCGGAGCGCTCACGGCGGCGGAGGTCGCGGATGTGGTCGCCTACGCCGCCAGTCGGCCCCGGCACGTCAACCTCCGCCAGATCATGGTGCTGCCGACCCGGCAGGCCTGAGGCCGCGGCCGCCGGACCGGTCAGTCGTCCTGGGCGGACCGGTCCCGGCCGGGTCGGCCGGTGAACAGGTCCGGGTTCAGCCGTACGGCCTGGACCGTGTTGACGCCGACGATGCCGACCCAGGTGGCCACCATCCCGGCCATCCCGGCGAGGGCGCCGGCGATCGCGGACAGCGGGATCGCGAGGACCAGCGTGATCAGGGCGAAGCCGTAGCGGTCGGCCCAGGAGTCGGCCGGCTTCGGCCGCCGGGTCCCGCGAGCCGTCGCCATCTGTTGCTCGGCCAGGTGCCGCCGCACCCGGCGGTCCACCACGTCGTCGATCCGCTGCTCGACCTTCTCCAGGAAGGAGTCCACCAGCGCGGAGTCGTACTCCTCGCCCAGTTCCCTGCGTGCTCGTACGGTGGCGTCGAGGTCCTTCCTCAGCTCCAGGTCCTGCTTGAGGTCGACGTTCCGCGGGTCCGGTGCGCTCATGCGGCTCACCCTAGGGAGCGCTCAGGTCCTCCGCACTGGGGACAACCCCCCTCTTCGTGTCCCCGGGCGGGAGCGCCGCGTACCGCGGTGCGAGGAGCCGGTACAGCAGTGCCGGCACGGCCAGGCCGACGATCCAGGAGATGTCCGCGCCGCCCAGCGGGTCCACCAGCGGGCCGGTGTAGAAGCCGGTGGCGAGGAACGGCAGCTGGGCGAGCAGGCCCACCGCGTAGATCCCCAGGGCGTCCCAGCGCCAGGCGCCGTAGCGGCCGTGCGGGTCGGAGAGGGCCGGGATGTCGTAGCGCTCCTTGGAGATCAGGTAGTAGTCGACCAG
Source organism: Streptomyces sp. NPDC048521 (assembly GCF_043199855.1). NCBI lineage: Bacteria > Bacillati > Actinomycetota > Actinomycetes > Kitasatosporales > Streptomycetaceae > Streptomyces > Streptomyces sp. NPDC048521. Next base: position 91,907 of record NZ_JBICWR010000010.1, on the reverse strand, counting down.
GTTGATCGCCGACCAGGGCGTGAAGAACGTCAGCAGGAACAGCAGGAAGTCCTTGAAGGACGACAGGAAGGTGTCCTTGCCCAGCAGGGCCACGGCCGTGCCGGCGACCATGATCAGCGCGATGTACGTGGCCCGGCCGGCCCGGGACAGCTGCCGCTGCCCGCGGAAGCCGCTCACGCTCGTCACCAGCGACATGAAGCCGCCGTAGGTGTTGAGGACGTTGATGGTGAGCTTGCCGAGCGCGATGACGAAGTAGAAGAAGGACGCCACCAGGCCGGTGCCGCCGAGTGCGACGACGTAGCCGACCTGGCCGGCCAGGAACTTCTCGCCCGCCGTGGCCGCGACCAGCACCCCGAAGGTCATCGACCACTGGGAGCCCAGCGCCGAGCCGGACAGCGTCCACCAGAAGGTGGCCTTGGTGGACGTCGTGCGCGGCAGATAGCGCGAGTAGTCCGCCACGTACGGGCCGAACGCCAGCTGCCAGGACGCCGACAGGGACATGGCCAGCAGGAACATCGGCAGCGAGAAGTGCGCGTCGTGCAGCAGGGCGGTCACGTCGGCGCGGTCCAGGAGGCGGATGCCGAGGTAGACGAAGGCGAGCGCGCAGATGGTACTGGCGACACGGCCGAGGGCGTGGATGACCCGGTAGCCGACGGTCGCCGTGACCGCCGTGACGGCGGCGAAGACGACGATGCCGGTCGTGTCGTTCGTGTGCGTCAGCTCGCCCACCGCCTGCCCGGCGAGCACACTGCCGGAGGCGAAGAACCCGACGTACATCACGATCACCAGCAGCAGCGGTACGACCGCGCCGCGCACCCCGAACTGTGCCCGCGACTGGATCATCTGGGGCAGACCGAGGCGCGGGCCCTGGGCGGAGTGCAGGGCCATCACCGCGCCGCCGAGCAGGTTGCCGAGCAGCAGCCCGATCACCGACCAGACGACGTCCCCGCCGAAGACGACCGCGAGGGCGCCGGTGACGACGGCGGTGATCTGGAGGTTGGCCCCCAGCCACAGGGTGAACTGGCTGAAGGCCGTGCCGTGCCGTTCCTCGTCCGGGACGACGTCGATGGAGCGCAGTTCCACCAGGCCGCTCATCTACTTCACCATTCCGTGCTGCCGGGCGTAGGCGTTCGCCACGTCCTCCGGGTCCTTCTTGTCCTTGTCCACCTGGCGGTTCAGCTCGGTGAGCTGGGCGGTGGTCAGGACGTTGCCGAGCCGGGCGAGCGCCTTGCGGACGGTGTCGTCGGCCTTGCGGTCGGCGATGAGCGGGACGATGTGCTGGCTGGGGATCAGGTGCTCGGGGTCGGTGAGCACCACCCAGTCGTTGGCCTTGATGTCGGTGTCGGTGGTGAACAGGTTCGCCACGTCCACGTCCCCCTTCTTCAGGGCTCCCTTGACCAGCGGCCCGTCGGAGTCCAGCGACTTGAACTCCTTGAACTCCACGCCGTACACCTCCTTCAGACCGACCGCGCCGACCTGGCGCTTCTTCACCTCGGGCGCGGCGCCGACGACCAGCTCGCCGTTGTGCTTCCGCAGATCGGCGAGCGAGGACAGGCCGTACTTCCGCGCGGTCTCGCGGGTGACGACGAAGGCGTCCGAGTCCTCCGCCGTCCCGTACGGCAGCACCTGCAGCCCGGCCGGCAGGGCGAGGGTGAGGGCGTTCTGCATGGCGCCCGACTCGGTGGGCGTGGCCTTCGGGTCGAGGTAGTTGAGCAGGGCGCCCTGGTACTCGGGCAGGAGGTCGATGTCGCCGCCCTCGAGGGCCGGGATGACGATCTCTCGGGTGCCGAGGTTGGGGCGGACGGTCACCTTCACGCCGGCTCCCCGCAGGGCGGCCGCGTAGAGGTAGCCCAGCACCTGGTTCTCGGTGAAGTTGGCGGTGCCGATGGTGACTCCGCCCTTGCTGGAGCCACCGCCGCCGGCGCTGCCGCCGCCGCCCTTGAGGGACGTGACGCCGCTCGCGCAGGCGGAGAGGGCGGGGACGGTGGCGACCGCGAAAAGGCCGCCGAGGACAGTACGACGATGCATTCGGGTTCCTAGGCAGTGCGGTGGCGGAAGAGGAAGCGCTGGAGGGAGGCGAGGGCCATGTCCAGGACCACGGCGACGACGGCGACGAGGACCGCGCCGCCGAGCACCTGGACCAGGTCGCGCTGGGCGAGGCCGTCGAACACGTAGCGGCCCAGGCCGCCGAAGGAGACGTACGCGGCGATGGTCGCCGTGGCGACGACCTGGATCAGGGCCAGGCGCAGGCCCGTCATGATCAGCGGGAGGGCGAGCGGCAGCTCGACCTGGAGCAGGACCTGGTGGCCGCGCATGCCCTGGCCGCGCGCCGCGTCCTTCACGTCCGGGTCCACGGCGGTCATGCCCGCGTAGGTGTTGGTGACGATCGCCGGGACCGCGAGGGCGACCAGCGCCACGTACACCGGCAGCATCGACAGGCCGCCCGCCAGGAAGACCAGCACGACCAGGCCGACGGTCGGCAGGGCGCGGCCGAAGGAGGCGAGGTTGATCGCGACGAACGCGCCCTTGCCGGTGTGGCCGATCAGCAGGCCGAGCGGGAGGCCGATGGCGGCCGCGATGAGCGTGGCCAGCAGGGAGTACTGGAGGTGTTCGGCGAGGCGGTGGGCGATGCCGTCGGGGCCCGTCCACTGGGCGCCGCTGGTCAGCCAGCTGCCGAGGTCGCTGAAGAGTTCGTACATGTCAGGCTCGCCGCCTCTGCCAGGGGGTGAGGAGGTACTGGAGGGCGACCAGGGCCGCGTCCGCGACGACGGCGAGGAGCAGGGTGAGGACCACTCCGGCGATCACCGGGGTCGGGAAGTCGCGCTGGAAGCCGTCGGTGAAGAGCTGGCCGAGGCCGCCGTCGCCGATGTAGGTCGCCACGGAGACGAGGGAGATCGACATGACCGTGGCGATGCGGACGCCCGCCATGATCACGGGGAGCGCGAGGGGGAGCTCGACCGTGAGGAGGGTGCGCAGGGGGCGCGTGCCCATCGCCTTCGCGGCCTCCTTCACCTTCCCGGGGACCGAGTCGAGGCCCTCGACCGTGTTCCGCAGCAGGACGACCAGGGTGTAGACCGTCAGGCCGGTCACGGTGGTGGTGCGGGTCAGGCCGCTGACCGGCAGCAGAAGCACGAAGATCGCGATCGACGGGATCGTGAACAGCACGTTCGAGGCGCCGAGGAGGAATCCGCGCAGCGGGCGGATCCGATGGGCGAGCACGGCCAGCGGAAGGGAGATCAGCAGGCCGAGCAGGACGGCCGTCAGCGCGGCCTGGAGGTGGGAGAGCGTGAGGGTGGTGAGGTCGCCGGTGTGGGCCGATATCCAGGACCAGTCGATCGTCATGCGGCCACCCTCACTTCGGCGTGGGCGCGGCCGGCGTGCTCGTGGATGTCGTCCCGGGACGAGACGCCGGTGAGTACGCCGTCGGTGTCGACGCGGGCGATCAGGCCGGTGGGGGAGGCGACCGACTCGTTGAGGGCCGACAGCAGGGAATCGGTGTCCCGCAGCGGGCGGACGGGGAGTTCGGCGGCCTCGGAGGCCCAGTGCAGGGGCCGGTTCGCCGCGTCCAGGACGAGGGTCCAGGTCCCGCCCTCGGGGGCCGGGCCCTGGGGGACGTCGGCGAGGGTCTTCAGCGACAGGAGCTTCAGTCCGCGCTCGGCGCCGAGGAAGCCGGCCACGAAGTCGTCGGCCGGGCGGGCGAGCAGTTCGGCGGGGGAGGCGCACTGGACGAGGTGGCCGCCGGTGCGGAAGATCGCGATCTGGTCGCCGAGCCGGACGGCCTCGTCGACGTCGTGGGTGACGAAGACGATGGTCTTGCTCAACTCCTGCTGGAGTCTGAGCAGTTCGTCCTGCAATTGGGTGCGGACGACGGGGTCGACCGCGCCGAAGGGTTCGTCCATGAGCAGGACCGGCGGGTCGGCGGCGAGGGCGCGGGCGACGCCGACGCGCTGCTGCTGGCCGCCGGACAGCTGGTGCGGGTAGCGCTTGCCGGCGTCGGCGGCGAGGCCGACGGTCTCCAGCAGTTCGGCGGCGCGGGCCCGGGCCTTCCTGCGGTTCCAGCCGAGCAGCAGCGGGACGGTGGCGATGTTGTCGAGCACCGTGCGGTGCGGGAAGAGGCCGGCCTGCTGGATGACGTAGCCGATGGAGCGGCGCAACTCGGCCGCGTCCTGACGGGTGACGTCCTTGCCGCCGACGCGGATGGTGCCGGAGGTCGGTTCGACCATTCGGTTGATCATCCGCAGGGTGGTCGTCTTGCCGCAACCGGAGGATCCGACCAGGACGGTGATACCGCCCTCCGGCATCTCCAGGTCGAGGTCGTGGACTGCTGTGGTGCCGTTCGGGAAACGCTTGTGGACCGCATCGAACTGGATCATGAGATGTCCCTTGCCCGGCTGTATAACGTCATGCAGAGTTCTTGGTGTCTGAATAGGTTGTCAATGCTCCGGCGTTAATCCGAGGTAACCGATGACCGCACAGCAAGATCGGATGTCCGGATTGAGGGGAGTTTGGGCTTGATGTCGTCTCGCATCATGGACGCGCCGAAGTACGTGCGGTCCGCGACGGTCGTCCTCGCCGGGGACGGACTCGGCGTCGAGGACGTCGTACGGCTCGCCGACGGGGTCGCCCTGCCGGTCCCGGAGGCCGACGCGATGCGGCGGGCGGAGGAGTCCTGGAACGCCGCCCGGCAGATCGCGGCCACCGGACGCGTCTACGGCCGTTCCACCGGTGTGGGCGCGAACCGGAACGAGGACGTGCCCACCGAGGCCGCCGCCGGACACGGCCTGCGCCTGCTGCGCAGCCACGCCGGTGCCATAGGCGGGGAGCTCCCGGCCCGGCAGGTGCGCGCGATGCTCGCCGTCCGGGCCAACCAGCTGCTGGCCGGGGGCGCCGGACTGCGCCCCAGTGTGGTCACCGCTCTGTGCGAGGCGCTCCGGACGGGCGCCCATCCGGTCGTCAACGAGTTCGGCTCCGTCGGCACCGGTGACATCGCCGCGCTCGCCCAGGTCGGGCTGGCGCTGGCCGGGGAGCACCCGTGGCGGGGTGCCGGCGCCCCCGGGCCGCAGCCCCTCGACAACAACGACGCCCTCGCCCTGATCAGCAGCAACGCCCTCACCCTCGGCCAGTCCGCGCTCGCCCTGCACGAACTGCACGGGCTGATCGGCGCCACCCAGGTCGTCGCGGCGCTGTCCCTGCTCGCCGTCGACGGTTCCCACGAGGCGTACGCCGCGCCCGTGCACGCCGCCCGCCCGCATCGGGGAAGCACCGAAGTGGCCCGGCGGATGCGGGAGCTGATCGGCGCCGCGGACCGGCCGACGCCGCCGCTGGGCCGGATCCAGGACCCGTACGGCTTCCGCTGCCTGCCCCAGATCCACGGCCCCGCGCACGACGCGGCCGACGCCCTGCAGCAGGTCCTGGACGTGGAGATCAACGCGGCGGCCGAGAACCCGCTCATCGCCCCCGAGGATCTGGCCGCCTACCACCACGGCGGCTTCTACCAGGCCCAACTCGCCCTCGCCCTGGATCACTTCAGGCTGGCCGTGACCCAGGTGGCCCGGCTGTCGACGTCCCGCCTGTCCACGCTCAACGAGCCCGCCTACACGCGCCTGCGCCCCTTCCTCGCCGACCACGAGCCGGCCTCCTCCGGCGTGATGATCCTGGAGTACGCGGCCGGAGCGGCCCTCGGCGATCTGCGGGCCTTCTCGGCGCCCGCCTCGCTCGGCCACGCTGTACTCTCCCGGGGCGTCGAGGAACAGGCGAGCTTCGCCTCGCTCGCCGCGCGGCAGACCCTGCGCGCGTGCGGTGCGTACCGTCTGGTGGTCGGCTGCGAACTCGTCGCCGCCGTCCGGGCGCTGCGTCAGCGCGGTCTGCGGCCCGACCCGGGGCTGCCGGCCGGACGGGCGTTGGCGCTCGCCGAGTCGGTCCTCGACGCCGACCCGGCCGACCGGCCGCTCACGGACGACGTGACGGCGGCGGCCGCACTGCTCGACCGGTTCACGGACATCTGGAGGGGGAGCACGTCATGAGCGTGGACAGGGATACCGGGGCGACACCCGGGGCGACGTCCGGTGGGCCGGCTGGTGGACCGTCCGCCGGGTCGGCTGGTGGGCCGTCCGGTGGGTCGTCGGGAGGGCCAGGGGCCGGGTCGGCTGGTGGGCCGTCCGGTGGGTCGTCGGGAGGGCCAGGGGCCGGGTCGGCTGGTGGGTCGTCCGGTGGGTCGTCGGGTGGACCGTCTGCCGGGTCGTCGGGAGGGCCAGCGGCCGGGTCGGCTGGTGGGTCGTCCGGTGGGTCGTCCGGTGTGACGGACAGCCCGGCCTCGCGGCTGCAGGCGCTGTTCGAGGGACACCGGCTCACGCCGACCCAGCGCCGCATCGCGCACAGCATGGTGCGGCGGGCCGCCGACGTGCCCTTCCTGTCCAGCGTGGAGCTGGCCGAGCTTGCGGGTGTCAGCCAGCCGTCGGTGACCCGGTTCGCGGTCGCGCTCGGCTTCGACGGCTACCCCGCCCTGCGCAAGCACCTGCGCGACGTCGTGCCCGCCGAACCGGCCGCCGAGGCGGGTGCGTACAACGAGTACCAGCAGGCCGTCGAGGCCGAGATCGAGAACCTCAGGCACCTCGCCGAACTGCTCGCCGACCCCCGCCCGGTGCAGAAGGCCGGCCGGCTCCTGGCCGCCTCGCGGCCGTTGCCGGTGCTCGGGCTGCGCGCCGCCGCCTCGCAGGCGTACGGCTTCGCGTACTTCGCCGCCAAGGTCCACCCGGACGTCCGGCTGCTCAACGAGGGCGGCACGATGATCCAGGACCGCATCGACGCGGCCGTCCGCGCGGGCGCCACGGCCCTGCTCTGCTTCGCGCTGCCCCGGCATCCGCGCGAGGTCGTCGACACCCTCGCCTACGCCCAGGAGGCTGGTCTGACCGTCGTCACGGTCGCCGACTCCGCCTTCGCGCCGGTCGCCAAGCACTCCGACCTGCTGCTGCCCGCCGCCGTCGGCACCGGGCTCGCCTTCGACACCGCGTGTGCGCCGATGCTGCTGGGCCGGGTGCTGCTGGAGGCGCTCTGCGACGACCTGCCGGACGCACAGGCCAGGCTGGAGGAGTTCGACGCGCACGCGGCGGCGCGGAACCTGTTCGTGGAATGACCTGCCGCTCTCTCAGATTCGTCTCACGTTCTGCTATTAGCTTCTGTACGAGACGCAGGCGCTGTGGAGACGTGACACGGGAGGCTGACGTGGCGCGCGGAGGTCAGGGACTGGCTCGGGTGGCCGTCGTCGTACGGGCGGGGGCCGCGCCGATGTGGTGGCTCGGGGTGTTCGCCGCGGGGATCGGAGTGCTGGTACCCGGGGTGACCGGGCGCCGGATCGGAGTGCCGGCCGGGGCCGCGCTGTTCCTCATCGGCGCGGCCGTCGTGGTGCTGGTGCGCCGGGGCCGGTACGCAGCCCTCGCCCGCGGGGCGGCCCGCGCGGGCAAGTACGACGTGCTGCAGGACCGGGCGGTGACCGTGCGCAACTGGCGCCGGGGCCACCGCTGGTGGCTGCTGCTGGCGTTCCTGGCCGCGCTCGGCGGCTCCTTCGTGGTGCCCGCGGCCGGTGGCATGCTGCTCGCCGGGATCGGCACCGGGCTCCGGCTGAAGGCCGCCTGGCTCGGCCGGCGCGAGCGGGCCGAGGAGATGCTGCTGTGGGTGCGCGTCGACTGGCTCGACAAGCGCGGCGGGCGCCCGGCGGGCAAGGCCGTGACGGGCCTGCGCGGTACGGGCGTCGCGGCCGGCGACGCGGCCCCGGGCGGGGCCCGCCGCCGTACCGCGGCGCTGGTCTGACTAGACCTCCAGCTCCGCCTCGATCTTCTTCAGCTGGTGCCGGGCCATCGCCAGGTTGGCCCGGCTCGCGTCGAGGACGAGGTAGAGGAACAGGCCGTTGCCGCCGCGGCTGCTGAGCAGGCGGATCAGGTGGTACTGGTCCGACAGGGTGATCAGGATGTCCTCGATGCCACCCTTGAGGCCCAGCATCTCCATCGTGCGCATCTTGGCGCGGATCACGTCGGTGTTGCCGGCGGCGGCCACGTTCAGGTCGAAGCTCTTGCTGCCGCCCATCGTGCCCAGCGCCATCCCGCTGGTGTAGTCGACGAGCGCGACGCCGGTGGCGCCCTCGATGGAGGTGAGGGCTTCCTTCAGTGCGGTCTCGGTGTTGGCCATGGTGGTCCTCTCAGCTGTCGGTTGCGGTGCGCGCTTCGGCGCTCGTGGTACGGGTCGTACGGGTACGGACCGGGGGTGCGGTGCTGACGGCGCCCAGCGGCCTGCCGGCCGGGCGGGCGGCCCGGGCCGCGGCCTCGGCGGCGTCGAGCAGTTCCCCGACGCGCGCACCGGCCCGGCGGCCCTCCAGGTGGAGCCGGCCGACGTTGACCCGGTCCTGTGCGAGCAGGGTCAGTACGGCGGTGCGGCCGGCCGCGTAGGTGGCGATGTAGCCGCGCTCGCCGCGCACCAGCAGCTCGCGGAAGCCGCCGTGTCCGGTGGCGTCGGCGACCCGTACGGCGACGCCGAGCGCGGCTGCGGTGAGCGCCGACAGGCCGTCCGGGTCGACCCCGGGGGTGTCGTGGGCGACGACGAGACCGTCGACGCCGGCCGCGAGGGAGCCGGTGAGCTGGGGCACCCGGCTGCGCAGCCGGTGCAGCTCGTCCAGGACCGTCTGCCGGTCCTCCTCGGACACCATCAGCTCTCTCCTCTCGGCGGGGCGATGCCGTTCAAAGCGCCTCCAGCGCATCCCTGAGCCTCTTCAGCAGCGCGATGTCGGGGTCGGTGACCGGGGGTGGGGGCGGCGGGGCGGGGTCCGGGTGGACGGGGGCCACCGGGGTGACGTGGCCGGCGGCCGCGAGCCGGCGCACGTCGACGAGCGTGTGGAAGGCCTGCCGGCCCAGGTTCCGGGCGATCTCGACGGCCGTGCGGACGCCGTCCACCCGGTCCAGGACCGCCCGCTGCCGGGGCGTGACCGGCGCGGCCGTCGCCGGGTCCGCGCGGATCAGCGGGGCGCTGTCGGCGGCCGGGTCGGGCCACAGCCGGTGCAGCAGCAGGCGGCGGCGCAGTGTCTCGCGTTCCAGCGCGACGACCGGGACCGAGGGCAGCGGGCCGGTCCGGGGCGTGTTGTCGTAGCGGAACCGGCCCGGGGTGCTGCTCTGTGCCAGGGCGAAGTACCCGGCGTCGTACAGCGCGTCCAGGTGGCACAGCTCCAGCGCGCCCGCGGGCAGCAGCCCGGACTCCAGCAGGAGTTCGGCGGCCTGCAGCGGGCCCGCGGCCTCGGCGGCGGCCCGCTGCCAGGCGGCGGCCGCGAGGGTGCCGTGGGCCGTGAGGAGCACGTCGAGGCCCGGGGAGAGGGGGCTCTCGGCGTGCACCACCCGGCCCTCGGCGAGGTACAGGGTGCCGTGCTCACGGAGCAGGACACCGGTGGCCCGCTCCTCGGCGAGCCGGGTCAGCATCGGGGACAGGGCGCGGGCGGCGGCCTTGTCCCGCACCGGCAGGGGCGGCGGAGGCGTCCGGACCGCGGTCATCCCAGCACCAGCCGGGCGGCCATCTCGCCGAGCCGGATGCGGGCGAGCGCGAGGTTGCCCTCCTCGCGGCCGAGCCACAGGTGCAGGAACACGCTGCTGTCGAAGGTCGTGTCCACGAACCGCAGCAGGTGGTAGCTGTCGTGGTTGCTGACGATCACGTCCTCGATGGGCGGATGCTCATCCCCAGGGGCCGCGAAGGCGCCGTGCTCGGCGGCCATCCGGGCCAGTTCGGCGGCCTCGGCGGCGGTCGTCTCGTGATCGCCGCCGGGGGCCTCCCCGACCGTGCCGAGGGCCAGTCCGCTCGTCCAGTCCACCAGTGCGGCTCCCCGGGCACCCGGTAACCGCATCGCTTCCAGCAGGCACTCGTCGATTCCGGGCACCGTGGCTCCCCTCCCGCCTGGGACTCCGGCTGAGTGACAGAGACACTACGCAACGTGTGTGCGGGGGGTGAGGCCTTTGGCATTTTCCAGTGGAACGTGCGTCCGGCGTACTAAGGTGGGTCAACTGGGGTGTGTGCCCGTTCAGTTGATCCATTTGTTCGAACGGACACGGTGTGTGTCAACGGCTCTCGTGCGCGCACAGGGTGGTGAGCGCCGACGCGTGCGCCCCACCGGACTCCGACACCACTTCGGCGATCGTCTGCGGTTCCCGTACGGTCGCGAACCTGATGCCGCCCGAGCCGTCCGGCGCGAAGCCGTAGATGCCGGGGCGGGCGAGGGAGTTGTAGGCGTAGTGGTGCGCGAAGTAGTACGCGCCCGTGTCGAGCGCCGCCGCGTAGTCGCCCTGGTCCAGAAGGGGCAGCGCGCGGCCCTCGGCCAGCAGGTCGCCCGCGAAGCAGGCCGGTCCGGCCACGTCCTGCACCACCTCCGGCCCCGCCTTGGGGCGCCCCTCGGCGTCGTACGCGGCGATCCGCAGCGGCCACGCCTCCGGCGCGTACACCGTCCGCGTCGCCACCTGCACGCCCGCGTGCGTCACCGCGATCCGCCGTCCGCCCGCGCTCTTGGCGTACTCCACCCGGGCCACCACCGTCCCGTGCTTGGCCAGCAGCGACCGCCCGAACTCGGTCACCAGCCCGTACCGCCCGTCGAACAGCCCCGGTACCTCCTCCGCCAGCAGCCGCGCGAACTGCGCGTACGACGGTGTCGTCCCCTCGGAGGCGAAGTTCACCGGCAGTCCGCCGCCGATGTCGAGCGTGTCGATCCGGTGGCGTCCGGCACGCGCGTTGATCTCCTCCGCGAGCGCGTACGTCTCCGCCACCCCCCGCGCCATCAGTGACAGCGGGATGCCCTGCGAGCCGGTGTGCGCGTGCAACCGGGTCAGCCACGGCCGCTCCAGATACGCCCGTACGACCCACTCGCGCGCCCCCTCGTCGCGCAGCGCCACCCCGAACTTCGAGGTCTCCGTCGCCGTGGAGGTCGCCCCGATCGTGCCGCCGCCGACCTGCGGGTTGATCCGGATGCCGAGCGGCGACCGGCTGGGCGCGGACCGCACCAGGGCGTCCAGCCGGTCCAGCTCCTGCGGATTGTCGGCGTTCACGGCGACGCCCAGCGCCAGTGCCTCGCGCAGCTCCGCCGGTGTCTTGGCGGGCGAGTCCAGCACCGTCCGGGCGGCCGGCACCCCGGCCGCCCGGGCCAGCGCCAGCTCCCCGGGGCTCGCCACCTCGGCGCCGATGCCCGCTTCGTGCAGCAGCCGCAGCACCGGCACCAGCGGGGTCGCCTTCACCGCGAAAGCGTGCAGGACCGGCGTCCCGGGTGCGGCGACCGCGTCGAACGCCGCCCGCAGGGCCGCCGCCGACCTCCGGATGCCGGTGACGTCCAGCAGCCCCACCACGGCCGCGCCCGGCCCCAGCAGTCCCTGCGCGACCGCCGCCCGTACCGCCTCGTCCCGCCGCCCGGCGCGCTCCCGGGCCCCGCTCTCGATGTCGTGCTCGTCCTCGTGCTCGTGCTCGTGCTCCACGGCCTTCCCTGCCCTGTCTCGGCTACCGGTGCTCCCAGCCAAACACCCACCGTGCGCGGACGGGGCCGGCCCGGTGTATTGACTAGCTCTATTCAGACCGACAGGATGTGAATAGACGCAGTAACAGGAGGAGGCAGACGATGTCGGGACCCCGCCCCGTACGAGCACCCCGCGGCACGGAACTGAGCGCCCTGGGATGGCAGCAGGAAGCCGCCCTGCGGATGCTGCAGAACAACCTCGACCCCGAGGTCGCCGAGCACCCGGACAAGCTCGTCGTCTACGGCGGCACCGGCAAGGCCGCCCGTGACTGGCGCTCCTTCGACGCGATGGTCCGCACGCTGCGGACCCTCAAGCAGGACGAGACCATGCTGGTCCAGTCCGGCCGACCGGTCGGCGTGATGCAGACCCACGAGTGGGCCCCACGCGTCCTCATCGCCAACTCCAACCTCGTCGGCGACTGGGCCAACTGGGAGGAGTTCCGCCGCCTGGAGGCCCTCGGCCTGACCATGTACGGCCAGATGACCGCCGGCTCCTGGATCTACATCGGCACCCAGGGCATCCTCCAGGGCACCTACGAGACCTTCGCCGCCGTCGCCGCGAAGAAGTTCGGCGGCACCCTGGCCGGGACGATCACCCTCACCGCCGGTCTCGGCGGCATGGGCGGCGCCCAGCCCCTCGCGGTCACCATGAACGACGGCGTCGCCCTGTGCATCGACTGCGACCCGCGCGCCATCGACCGCCGCATCGAGCACCGGTACCTGGACGTCAGGGCCGACTCCCTCGACCACGCGCTCCAGCTGGCCGTCGAGGCCCGCGATCAGCGCAAGCCGCTGTCCATCGGCGTCCTCGGCAACGCGGCCGAGCTGGTACCGCAGCTGCTCGCGATGAACGCGCCGATCGACATCGTCACCGACCAGACCTCCGCCCACGACCCGCTGTCCTACCTGCCCGTCGGTATCGCCTTCGAGGACATGGCCGACGCCGCCGCCAAGGACCCGGCCGGCTTCACCACCCGTGCCCGCGAGTCCATGGCGAAGCACGTGGAGGCCATGGTCGGCTTCCTGGACGCCGGCGCGGAGGTCTTCGACTACGGCAACTCGATCCGCGGCGAGGCGCGACTGGCCGGCTACGACCGCGCGTTCGCCTTCCCCGGCTTCGTCCCCGCGTACATCCGCCCCCTCTTCTGCGAGGGCAAGGGCCCCTTCCGCTGGGCGGCGCTGTCCGGCGACCCCGCCGACATCGCCAAGACCGACAAGGCGATCCTGGAGCTGTTCCCCGAGAACGAGTCCCTGGCCCGCTGGATCAAGATGGCCCGCGAGCGCGTCCACTTCCAGGGCCTGCCCGCGCGGATCTGCTGGCTCGGCTACGGCGAGCGCGACAAGGCCGGCGAGCGCTTCAACGACATGGTGGCCTCCGGTGAGCTGGCGGCTCCGCTGGCCATCGGCCGCGACCACCTGGACTGCGGCTCCGTCGCCTCCCCGTACCGCGAGACCGAGGCCATGCTCGACGGCTCCGACGCCATCGCCGACTGGCCGCTGCTCAACGCCATGGTCAACGTGGCCTCGGGCGCGTCCTGGGTGTCCATCCACCACGGTGGCGGTGTGGGCATGGGGCGGTCCATCCACGCCGGGCAGGTGACGGTGGCCGACGGCACGAAGCTCGGCGGCGAGAAGATCCGCCGGGTCCTGACCAACGACCCCGGTATGGGTGTCATCCGGCACGTGGACGCGGGGTACGACATCGCCGAGTCCGTCGCGGCCGACCGGGGTGTGCGGGTGCCGATGCGTGAGGGTGACGAGGCGTGAGTCGGGATCAGGGCGGGCACGGCAACGGTCCGGCGGGGGCCGAGGTCTCGTCGCCGGGTGCGGGTCCGGCCGTGCCCACCCGTTCCGCCGCGCGGAACGACCGCCCACGGCCGGTACGGCCCGCGGGCGCCGACGCGCCGCGGCCTGCACGGGGCGACGGCTCGTGGCCTGCCGGCGGTAGCTCCTTCCACGAGATGTGGCGCGAGCTGCGCCCCATCGGCCGGCACTCCGACTCCGGTGGCTACCGCCGGTACGCCTGGACCGGTGCCGATGCCGAGTGCCGGTCCTGGTTCCTGGAGCAGGCCGAGGCGCGCGGGCTGTCGTACGAGGTCGACCGGAACGGCAACCAGTGGGCCTGGCTCGGGGACCCGGCCGCCGGGGACGCCGTCGTCACCGGCTCGCATCTGGACTCGGTGCCGGACGGCGGCGCCTTCGACGGGCCCCTCGGTGTCGTGTCCTCCTTCGCCGCCCTGGACGAGCTGCGCAGCAGGAACGCCCGGCTCTCCAGGCCGTTGGCGATCGTCAACTTCGGGGACGAGGAGGGCGCCCGCTTCGGGCTCGCCTGTGTCGGCTCCCGGCTCACCGCCGGGCAGCTGACCGTCGAGCAGGCCCACCGGCTCACCGACGGCGACGGGGTCAGCCTGCCGCAGGCCATGGCGGCCGCCGGGTACGACCCCGACGCCATCGGGCCCGACCCCGAACGGCTGGGCCGGATCGGCGCCTTCGTGGAGCTGCACGTCGAACAGGGCCGCGCGCTGGACCTGTCCGGGGACCGGGTCGGCATCGCCAGTGCCATCTGGCCGCACGGCCGCTGGCGGTTCGACTTCCGGGGCGAGGCCAACCACGCCGGCACCACCCGGCTGGTCGACCGCCGCGACCCGATGCTGTCGTACGCCGAGACCGTCCTCGCCGCTCGCCGCGAGGCCGAACTCGCCGGCGCCGTCGCCACCTTCGGCAAGATCGCGGTGGAGCCCAACGGCGTCAACGCGATCCCCTCGCTGGTGCGTGGCTGGCTCGACTCCCGCGCCGCCGACCAGGAGACCCTGGACACCGTGGTCGGCGGTATCGAGAAGGCGGCCCGGGAGTACGCGGACGCCCACGGCATCGACCTGGACGTCGTCCGGGAGTCCTTCACACCGGTCGTGGAGTTCGACCACGCCCTGCGCGACGAACTCGGCCGCATCCTGGGCAAGGACACCGGCCTGACGGTGCCCGTCCTCGGGACCGGCGCCGGACACGACGCCGGAATCCTCTCCGGGAGCATCCCGACCGCCATGCTGTTCGTGCGCAACCCCACCGGTGTCTCGCACTCCCCGGCCGAGTTCGCGGCCGAGGACGACTGCGTGGCCGGGGTGAGCGCGCTCGCCGACGTACTGGAAGGGCTGGCCTGCAGGTGACCGAGCGGACCTACTGGTTGGAGCACGCCTGGCTCGACACCCACGTCGAACCGGGAGTCGTCGTCACCGTGTCGACCAGCGGCTCGGCCGCGGGCTCGAACGGCCGGATCAGCGCCGTCCGTACCGACGTGCCCGCCCCGCCGCCCGGAGCCGAGATCCTGCGCGGGCTCACCCTCCCGGGCCTGGCGAACGCCCACAGCCATGCCTTCCACCGGGCGCTGCGCGGCACCGTCCAGGTCGGCTCCGGGACCTTCTGGACCTGGCGCGAGGTGATGTACTCCGTCGCGGAACACCTGACCCCGGAGACCTACCACGCCCTCGCCCGCGCGGTGTACGCCGAGATGGCGCTGGCCGGCATCACCTGCGTCGGCGAGTTCCACTACGTCCACCACGCGCCCGGCGGCACCCCCTACGCCGACCCCAACGCGATGGGCGAGGCGCTGATCGCGGCCGCCGCCGAGGCCGGCATCCGGATCACCCTCCTCGACACCTGTTACCTCTCCTCCGGCTTCGGCGAGCCGCCCAACGGCCACCAGCTGCGGTTCTCCGACGGCAGCGCGGAGGCCTGGGCCGAACGCTGTGCAGTTCTCAAGGAGCGGGATCACGCACGGATCGGGGCGGCCGTCCACTCCGTACGGGCCGTGCCCGCCGGGCAGTTGGCGACCGTGGCGGGGTGGGCCGGGGAGCGGCGGGCCCCGCTGCACGTACACCTGTCGGAGCAGACGGCGGAGAACGACGCGTGCCTCGCCGCGCACGGCCGCACACCCACCCGGCTGCTCGCCGACCACGGCGTCCTCGGGCCGCGCACCACCGGCGTGCACAACACCCACCTCACCGACGAGGACATCGCCCTGCTCGGCGGCTCGGGCACCGGCACCTGCATGTGCCCGACGACCGAGCGCGACCTGGCCGACGGGATCGGTCCGGCCGCCGCCCTGCAGCGGGCGGGCTCCCCGCTCTCCCTCGGCTCCGACAGCCACGCCGTCATCGACCTGCTCGAAGAGGCACGGGCCATGGAGCTGAACGAGCGGCTGCGCACCCGCACCCGGGGCCACTGGACGGCCGCGGCCCTGCTGCGCGCGGCCTCGGCGGACGGTCACGCGGCCCTGGGCTGGCAGGACGCGGGCACCCTGGAGCCGGGGGCGCTCGCCGACTTCACGACCATCGCCCTCGACTCCGTCAGGACAGCGGGGCCGGTGCCGCGACTCGGTGCCGAGACCGCCGTATTCGCCGCCTCCGCCGCGGACGTACGCCACACGGTCGTGGGCGGTCGGCACGTCGTACGGGACGGCGCGCACGCGCTCGTACCGGACGTGGCGTCAGCGCTGGCCGACGCGATCGAAGCCCTTCGCGGCTGAACCCCGCCGAACCCGACCCGGCCACCCCTGAGGACACCATGAGCAGCAGCACCGTCATCACCAACATCGCCACGCTGGTCACCAACGACCCCTCCTACGGTGACGGATCCCCCCTCGGCCTGATCCAGGACGCGGCCGTCGTCATCGACGGCGACCGCATCGCGTGGACCGGTGAATCCAGCAAAGCACCCGCCACTGACAACCGGGTCGACGCGGGCGGCCGGGCGGTGCTGCCCGGCTTCGTGGACTCCCACTCGCACCTCGTCTTCGCCGGCGACCGCACCCAGGAGTTCAACGCCCGTATGTCCGGCCGCCCCTACACGGCGGGCGGCATCCGCACCACGGTCGCGGCCACCCGCGCCGCGACCGACGCGGAACTGCAGGCCAACCTCACCCACTACCTGGCGGAGGCGCTGCGCCAGGGCACCACCACCCTCGAGACCAAGTCGGGCTACGGCCTCACCGTCGAGGACGAGTCCCGCGCCCTGCGCATCGCGGCCGAGCACACCGACGAGGTGACGTACCTCGGCGCCCACATCGTCTCCCCGGACTACGCCGACGACCCGGCGGCCTATGTCGCCCTGGTCACCGGCGAGATGCTGGACGCCTGCGCGCCGCACGCCCGCTGGATCGACGTGTTCTGCGAGAAGGGCGCCTTCGACGGCGACCAGGCCCGCGCGATCCTGACCGCCGGCAAGGCGAAGGGCCTGCACCCGCGCGTCCACGCCAACCAGCTCTCCTACGGCCCCGGGGTCCAGCTGGCCGTCGAACTGGACGCCGCCAGCGCCGACCACTGCACCCACCTCACGGACGCGGACGTCGACGCCCTCGCGCACAGCGGCACGGTCGCCACCCTGCTGCCCGGCGCCGAGTTCTCCACCCGCGCTGAGTGGCCGGACGCGCGCCGGCTGCTGGACGCGGGCGTCACGGTCGCCCTGTCCACGGACTGCAACCCGGGCTCGTCCTTCACCTCCTCCGTGCCCTTCTGCATCGCCCTGGCGGTCCGCGACATGCGGATGACCCCCGACGAGGCGGTCTGGTCGGCCACGGCGGGCGGCGCGGCGGCCCTGCGCCGCACGGACATCGGCCGCCTCACCCCCGGCGCGCGGGCCGACCTGACCCTCCTGGACGCCCCCAGCCACGTCCACCTGGCCTACCGCCCGGGCGTTCCGCTGGTCAGCGGGGTGTGGCGCGGGGGCGTACGCGTCGTCTGAGCGGGCGTCACACGGCCTGGAGGCCACATCGGCCGGCCAGGTCGTCGCTGCCCGCAGAACGCCACCGCCGTCGCAAGGGCGCCGCCGTCAGGACCCCGCCGCCCCGAGGTTGTCGCTGCGCTCAGGAGACCGCCGCACCCTCGGGAACCGCCGGGTCGTCCGGCACCGTGGTCTTCCGCGCACCGGCGTCCCGCTGCCGGTCCGCCACCGACCGCCCCCAGGCCGTACCGGCGAGCACCAGCAGTGCGCCGAGCAGGCCCAGCCATCCCGGCCGGTCCCCGCCCACGGCGATGCCCACCGCCGCCGCCCACACCGGCTCCGTGCCCAGCAGCAGGCTCACCCGGGACGGGGAGGTGCGGCGGATCGCCCACATCTGCACGAAGAACGCGAACAGTGTGCAGAACGCGGACAGGTACAGCAGCCCCAGCCAGTCCCCGGCACCGAAGTCGGCCGCGGCCGCCCACGGCGAGGCACCGGTGCCCGGCACCGCCGCCAGCACGGCGAACACGACGACCGCGCCGCCCAACTGGACGGTGGTCAGCGACAGCGCGTCCGCCCCGCGCACCGACTCCATGCGGGACATGGCGAGGACGTGCACCGTACGGGCGACGGCGGCCCCCAGCATCAGCAGGTCGCCCCCGGTCGGGGCGCTGAACCCGGTGCCCTGGGTGAGCAGCGCCACGCCGAGCACCGACAGACCGGCGGCCGCCAGGAAGGATCCCGGCAGCCGGGTGCCGCGCACCCGGCTCTCCGCCGGCGGTGTGAACACCATGGTGAGGCTGATGATCAGCCCGGCGTTCGTCGCCGAGGTGTGCACCACGCCGTACGTCTCCAACAGGAAGATCCCGGCGAGGATCAGCCCCAGCAGCCCGGCGCCACGTATCTGGACGGCGCTCAGCGCCCGTAGCCGCCGCCATCCCGTGGCGACCAGCACGGGCAGCGCCACGGCGAACCGCAGCACCAGCACGGCCAGCACGGTCCGCTCCGTGGTGACGCCCTTGGCGGCCAGATAGCTGGAGCCCCATACCGCCGCGACCAGCAGGACGGGAAGATCGGTCAGCCGGCCGCTGCGGGCCGCGGTGACGCTCATGGACACTCCTCGGGGGACGTGCGGAAGGACGGGCGAGGGCGGCGGCAGGCACTCGGCGCGCCGTGCAGGCGATCAGCAGGACGTCACGGTGGGCGGCCGGCGCGGGGTCCACCGGGCGCACCGGGGTCACCGGGTGCAGCGTGCGGCGGTCGTCGCCCAGCAGCAGGTCACCGGGCTCGGACAGCGTAGTGGCGAGCAGGTGGGCGCCCGAGGCGGCGTACACGCCCGCCCTCGCCGCCACTGGCGTTGGCGCGGCCGATCAGCACCGAGGTGATGAAGGTGCCCCCGTCTCCCGGTGCCGGCCCTCGGTCGTGGTCTCCGCCGGCCTGCGCCGGGCGCCTGGTCACCGTGGTCTCCGCCCCGCCCCGCGGCCTGCGCCCCCGCCAACCCCCGCCCCGTGGCCTGCGCCGCCCTCGCATCCGCACGGCCCACGCCGCCGACCCGGCCCTGCGGCCTGCGCCGCTCACCCCGTCCCGTCGTCTATGCCGCCCCCGCCCGCCATCGTTGTGTCGGCTCCCCGTTCGACGGCTCCAGCACCACCCCGTCGCCGCCGTCCGGTGTCGCCGCCGTCTCGATGGCGATCGCCGGGCGGATCGTGCCGTCGGGGTCGACGGTGAAGCGCAGGTTGTCGCCGTTGCGGCCGTAGACGGAGTCGCAGCTCCATATGCCCACGCCCCGGTCGACCGAGCCCCGGCTGTCCAGGCAGAAGTCGTCGTCGGCCGCCGAGCGGAGCACGCCCAGGGAGGGGTCGACCCGCCAGCGCTGGGTCGGGGAGGACGAGCAGGGAGCGGTGACGACGTCGTTGCCCTGGTCCAGGTCGCCGTCGCGGATGTCCAGGCAGCGTCCCGTGGCGAGGTTCACCACCTGGGCGGAGGAGGCGCCCGGCGGCGAGGGCGGGGGCGTCGGCCTGGGCGTGTCCCGGTGCGGCGGGGGCGTGGTCGGACGGTGCGACGTCGGGGTGGGGGAGGGGGCTCTGGAGGTGGCGGAGTGGGACGGGGAGGCGGAGGCGGACGGGGTGACGGAGACCGTGGCCGTCACCGTCACCGGGGGAGGCGAGGGTGTCGCCGCCGTCCGCTGCCGGCCGGAGCGGTCGGCCGGGGAGAGCAGGAACACCAGGAGCGGGGCCAGGGCCACGCTCAGGGCCGCCGAGGCCAGCAGGACACGGCGCCGGGGCGGCCAGCTCGGCTGTCCGGAAAGGGGAACCGCGGTCGCCGGTGGTTCCTCCGCGCGGATGTACGCCGTTCCGCTCCACGGCAGCAACCCCTCCGCCAGCGTCTGCCGCGGGGCGTCCCGCAGGGCCCGCAGGTCCTCGAAGGCGGCCGTGCAGTGCGGGCAGCGGACCATGTGGGCGTCCAGGTCGGCGCTGTGCCGCGGCCCGTCCGGCCGTACCGCCCCCTCGATCAGCCGGCGGAAGTCGGCGCAGCGCGGGTCGTCCGAGGCGGCCAGCCGGTGTCTGAGGCAGGCCTGGGCCAGGGCCTTGAGGGCCTGCGGGGTGCCGTAGGCCACGTCCGCGCGGCTCAGCCCGAGGAAGGCGGCGGTGCGCTCCTGCGGTTCCTCCTCCAGGACGCCGTACCAGAGCAGTCCCTGGGTGCGGGACGGCAGCGACTGGAACGCCGGCAGCAGGGGCGGGGTCGGGCCGTCGGGCAGGCCGGCCGTGTTCAGCACGAGCAGCAGGCCCGGGTCGACGCCCGCGGAGCGCTCGTCGAGCGCCCAGCCGACCGCCGACTGGACGGTCAGCAGCAGGAGCCGGTGGCGCACGGGGAGGGCCGGCTCGACGCCGCGGGCCGTCTCGCGGGCCGCCGTGGTGAAGGCCTCCGCCGCCAGCCGGCGGGCCGCGGACTCGCTGGCGGCGCACAACCGGGCGTAGGCCAGGACCGCGGGGTGGTGCCGTCGCCGCAGCTCCTGCAGTGCCGGGTACGCCGTCGGCGTGGGGGAGCGCAGCAGTGCGGTCAACCGTGCCTCCGGCGCGTCGTCCTGGCCCCCGCCCGCCTCGGCCCGGTCCCCCTGAGCCATTCGTCCCGCCTCCTCGCGACAGCGCGTGGCCGCGCCCTTGCGGCCCCCGCTCCGGCATACCGGCCGGTTCGGGGGCCCCATAGTGGTGGAGGGGGCGGATCGGGGAAAGAGGTTTCCGGCGGTAACCGCATAACGGTTGGGAGCCTGGGTACCGGCCAGCCGGAGGGGTGGGGCGGATACGCCGAAGCGGCCCGGCGGCAACCGGCCGGACCGCTTCCCGTGCTTCGGCGGCTCGGGGCGGACCCTCAGGTCACTCCTCCAGGGTCAGCCCCTTGCGCAGCCGGACCAGCGTGCGCGACAGCAGCCGGGACACGTGCATCTGGGAGATGCCGAGTTCCTCGCCGATCTCCGACTGGGTCATGTTCGCCACGAACCGCAGGGAGAGGATCTTCCGGTCCCGGGACGGGAGTTCGGCGATCAGGGGCTTGAGCGACTCGATGTACTCGATGCCCTCGAGCCCGTGGTCCTCGTACCCGATGCGGTTCGCGAGGGCGCCCTCGGTCTCGTCCTCCTCGGGCTGGGCGTCCAGCGAGGAGGCGGTGTAGGCGTTCGAGGCGGCCATGCCCTCGACGACCTCGTCGTTGGAGATGCCGAGCCGCTCGGCGAGTTCCGTGACCGTGGGGGCGCGGTCCAGCTTCTGCGCCAGCTCGTCCCCCGCCTTGGCGAGGTCGAGCCGGAGCTCCTGCAGCCTGCGCGGGACGCGCACGGACCACGAGGTGTCACGGAAGAAACGCTTGATCTCGCCGATGATGGTCGGCATCGCGAAGGTGGGGAACTCCACACCGCGGGAGAGTTCGAAGCGGTCGATCGCCTTGATCAGGCCGATGGTGCCGACCTGGATGATGTCCTCCATCGGCTCGCTGCGGGAGCGGAAGCGGGCAGCGGCGAACTTGACGAGGGCGAGGTTGAGCTCGACGAGCGTGTTGCGGACGTACGAGTACTCGTGCGTCCCTTCCTCCAGCGACTCCAGCCGTTCGAAGAGGGTCTTGGACAGGGCCCGCGCGTCGACCGGGCCGATCTCGTCGTAGGGGGGGATCTCCGGGAGCCCCTCGAAGGGGTCGACGGGATCGATGGGATGATCCAGTTGTTCCGGTGGGGGTGTCGACGTCGCGATCGGGGTATGCGATGCGTCGAGCCGGGGTGACATGGGTGTCCTCCATCGTTCTCGGCATATGGCTGCCGAAGCCAGTACGTGCACTGCGGTGTGCGGCGCCTCCGAAGCCGGCGTGTAGGGGTGTGTGTCCTTTACTAGCCCTACCCGCTTCACCGAGCGGGTCGCAAGTGCGTTCTGTTGTGGTATGTCCGATTGTGTGCGGTTGTTCGGGTGTCGGAGTGCGCATGGAAGGCGTAATGTTCGAGGGCATCAGCAGCCACGACCTCGGGAGAGAGACGGCATGGACCACGGGACGGTCGGCAGCGCACAGTCGGGCCGGCTTCTGGTGGAGGTGCGGGAAGAGGGCTCCAGCGCCGTTGTGACACCGGCGGGTGAGCTCGATCACCACACCGCCGATCTTTTGCGTGAGCCCCTCGATGACCTCCTGGACAAGGGCTACTCGCGCCTCGTTGTGGACTGCTCACGCCTGGAGTTCTGTGACTCCACGGGCTTGAACGTCCTCCTCGGGGCGCGCTTGAAGGCGGAGGCCGCCGGTGGCGGGGTCCATCTGGCGGGCATGCTGCCAGTGGTCGCTCGTGTGTTCGAGATCACCGGGGCCGAGGCGGTCTTCACCGTCCATGACTCCGTGGAGGCGGCCCTGGCCGACGGCGCCGACTGAGCCCGTGTCCCGCGGCCTCCCGCGCCCCGGCCACTCTCCGCGTTGCCTCTGTCACGGCGAATACGGGGGTGTTTCGCCGGATCCGTCGGGCAGGAGTGGGCAGGAGAAGGCAGGAGACATCCTGCCGACCGCCCGCCGCCGGACCGTCCCGGGACCGGCGAACGACCTGGATGGCGACTTGGACGGGACATGTGTGCGACGCACGGGCAGGCAATCGACCCCGCGCGGACGACGGGCGGACGACGTACGGAGCGGCCGGCGCCGAACAGTGCCGGACAACTTATGAATCGTGAACTGGTGAATCGGTGAGGTGAAGCGCTGATGAGCACCACCCGGCCTTACTCGCCGGGCGACCGCGGCCCGGAGCCCAGCGGCGCTTCCGGGGTGTCCGAGGGGGAGGCGCCGGCCGTCGGCGCAGCCACGGGGGCAGCCGCGCCGTCCGTGCCGTCCGCGCCGCCCGGCGGCGCCGCGGGGGCGCGCGGCCGGCAGGTCCGCCGGCTCGGCCTGGAAGGCGAGAGCGGGGTCGTCCCGCTCGCCCGCGACTTCACCCGCCAGGCGCTGTACGCGTGGGGCTGGCTGCCCGCCGCGACCGCCGATCAGCGGGCCGCCGCCGAGGATGTGCTGCTCGTCGTGTCCGAACTGGTCACCAACGCCTGCCTGCATGCCGAGGGCCCCGACGAACTCCTCCTCGCCTGCGACAACAAGGTGATCCGGGTGGAGGTCTCCGACCGCGGCGCCGGCCAGCCGGCCCCGCGTACCCCGCACCGCGCCGGCCGCCCCGGCGGCCACGGCATGTTCATCGTGCAGCGCCTGTGCCTGGACTGGGGCGTCGTCCGCGCACCGGACCGCCCCGGCAAGACGGTATGGGCGGAACTGGGCGCTCCGGCGTAAAAGCGGGCGGTGGGACCGGGCGCTCCCGCGTAGGAGGGCGGTGGCGGAGTCGGGGGTTCCGCGTAGGCGAGGGTGGCCTAGCCGAGGGTCTCCGCGTACGCGCCCGACGTTCGAGTTCCTGTCCGCGCGTTCTGCCCGCGGGCCCCGGGTCACTCGTTCTCCTGCAAGTCCTGTCCGCGCGGCGAGAGCTGCCGGAGGCGCTGCGCCGGCCGGGGGTTTCCCAGGGTCCGTCACGCCTCCCGGGTCCCCGTACTCCACTCCGGCACCTCACCGCGCGCACGCCGGATCGGCACAACTCCGGCGCGCGCCGCGTCTTCCTTCCTCACGGCCCCGGGCGTACCTCGGCGGACAGACCTGATGCGCCGTCACATACCCGGCCGTGAAGGAACTTCGCATGCATGTGGTGGACGGGTCGACGTTCCTGCCGGGGCGGCACATGCGGTAGGTCCGCCCGCACGCGAAGAGGGCCACCGCGCCCGATGGCGCGGTGGCCCTCCCGGAGCCTGGGACCAGGTCAGTGCACGTCGCCCATCAGGGACTTCACGTTGCGGCGGTACATGTAGACCGCGGCACCCGCGACGGCGGCGAGGATCGCCTCCACCAGGACCGCGCCGGACCCGCTGAGGTCGACGCCCGCGATGGCCGGGTTGGACAGCAGGCTGGTGACCGAGTCGCCCGCGGTGACCGCGAGGAACCAGACACCCATCATCTGGCTGGCGTACTTGGCCGGAGCCATCTTCGTGGTGACCGACAGGCCGACCGGCGACAGGCACAGCTCACCGACGGTCTGGATCAGGTAGATGCCCACCAGCCACATCGGGCTGACCTTCGTGCCGTCGGACGCCATGCCCAGCGGCAGCAGGAAGAAGAAGAAGGAGACGCCGATGAAGAACAGGGCGGCGGCGAACTTCGCGACCGTGCTCGGCTCCTTGCCCTTGCGGCTCAGCCACAGCCAGAACCAGGCGAAGACCGGGGCCAGCGCCATGATGAACACCGGGTTCAGCGACTGGTACCACGAGGACGGGAAGTCGAGGCCGAACAGCGAACCGGCGGCCTTGTTCTCACCGAACGCCTGGACGGTGGAGCCGCCCTGGTCGTAGATCATCCAGAAGGCCGCGGCGGCCACGAAGAACCAGATGTAGCCCGTCATCTTGGACTGCTCGACGGAGGAGAGGTCCTTGTCGCGCTTGATGCGCAGCAGCACACCGGCCGGGATGACCAGACCGATCACGGTCAGCGGGATCATCGCCCAGTTCAGGGTGAAGTGGCCGGTGAAGCCGACGATGCCGTAGAAGACGGCGGCGACGGCCAGCCAGGTCAGGCCCTTGCGCAGCCACATGGCGCGCTCCTCGGCCGCCAGCGGCTTCGGGACGAGGTTGCTCTGCGGGCTCAGGTTGCGGGTGCCGAGCAGGAACGCGGCGAGACCGATGGCCATGCCGACCGCGGCGAGGCCGAAGCCGAGGTGCCAGTTGACCTCCTGGCCGACCGTGCCGATGATCAGCGGCGCGAAGAAGGCACCCATGTTGATGCCCATGTAGAAGATCGTGAAGCCACCGTCACGGCGCGGGTCGTCCGGACCGTTGTACAGGTGGCCGACCATGGTGGAGATGTTGGCCTTCAGCAGACCGGAGCCGAGCGCCACCAGTCCCAGACCGGCGAAGAAGGGCGCCTGCCCGCCGGGCAGCGCCAGCACCACGTGACCGGCCATGATCGTGACGGCCGCGATGGCGACGGTCTTGCGGGGACCCCAGACTCGGTCGCCGAGCCAGCCGCCGGGCATGGCGAGCAGGTACACCATCGACAGGTACACCGAGTAGATCGCCGTGGTGGTGGCCAGGTCCATGCCCAGCCCGCCGCCCATGCTGCCCTTCTTGGCGTCGGGGCCGCCGGAGAGCAGGTACACGACGAGCAGGGCCCTCATGCCGTAGAAGCTGAAGCGCTCCCACATCTCGGTCATGAAGAGAGTGGCCAGTCCGCGGGGGTGGCCGAAGAAGGTCTTCTCGGAACCGGGGGTGCCCGGGCGGACCGAGTCCTTCGTCAGGCTGGACGCCATGGTCGTTCCTTGCTGATCGGGACGCGCGGTGGAGCGTTGCGCGCCCGGTGGGGGTGTCGGCCGGCACCGGCGGGGTCGGTCGTCCACCCCCACGCCCAGAGGGAGTCCGCTCCGGATCGCGGAGCGGCGGACGGCGACCACCGGGATCCACGCCCGGGACGCGTCACCGCGTCCGGAGCCCGGCCAGAGGTCGTTCCTTTCAAGGCTGGCGGGGACCAGCCCGCACACAAAGAAGACCTTCAGCGTCACGTGCCCGCCAAAGGTCCCCTGTGTACTACAGGCGTTCAAGTCACCATACGGCAGGACACCGCCTGATATGGAAGGACTTGAGACACGGATCACAGGTGTCGGGGGAACCAAAGGGCCCGTTTCGAAGGTCCTTCCTACGATCGCATCCCCAGGTCAATGGTTCGTACCAGCAGGGTCCGAAGGTAAGAATCCCTGGAACCGATCACACCCCAGCAGTGCATGCGGGCGGTCTACCATCACTGCATGACCCGTGTACTGCTCGCCGAGGACGACGCGTCCATCTCGGAGCCGCTGGCCCGTGCCCTGCGCCGGGAAGGTTACGAGGTCGAGGTGCGCGAGGACGGACCCGCCGCGCTCGACGCCGGAATGCAGGGCGGCGTCGACCTCGTCGTGCTGGACCTGGGCCTGCCCGGCATGGACGGCCTGGAGGTCGCCCGCCGGCTGCGCGCCGACGGTCACACCGTGCCGATCCTCATCCTGACCGCGCGGGCCGACGAGGTGGACACCGTCGTCGGCCTCGACGCGGGCGCCGACGACTACGTCACCAAGCCCTTCCGGCTCGCCGAACTGCTCGCCCGGGTACGGGCCCTGCTGCGGCGCGGCGCCGCAGAGCCGCAGCAGCCGCCGGCCACGCACGGCGTGCGGATCGACGTCGAGTCGCACCGGGCGTGGATGGGCGACGAGGAACTCCAGCTCACGGCGAAGGAGTTCGACCTGCTGCGGGTCCTCGTGCGGGACGCCGGCCGGGTCGTGACACGGGACCAGTTGATGCGCGAGGTCTGGGACACCACGTGGTGGTCCTCGACGAAGACCCTCGACATGCACATCTCCTGGCTCCGCAAGAAGCTCGGGGACGACGCGGCGAACCCCCGGTACATCGCGACGGTGCGCGGGGTCGGCTTCCGGTTCGAGAAGAGTTAGACGCCGTCGGGACGAGGCACACTGGTCGTCGTAAGCCGTTGCCCGGAGGGCCCAGTGCGTCGTCGTCTCATCCAGTCCACCCTCGCCGTCGTCCTCGTGGTGATCGCGGTCTTCGGTGTCTCCCTCGTGATCGTCGAGACGCGGACGATCAGCAACAGCGCCCAGGAGCGGGTGGAGTCCGAGGCGGTGCGGCTGGCCAGCATCGTGGACAGCCGCATCCTCGCCGCGGAGAACGTCAACGCGAACGTGCTGCGCAACCCGGTCAGCAAGGACCAGTACGTGCTGATCCGGATGCCCGGCAAGGCGCCGATCGAGATCGGCACCAAGCCGCAGGGCGACGTCATCCACGCCACGCAGCGCGGCGAGGAGGGCGAGACGGTCATCGTGCAGGAGCCCCGCTCCTCGGTGACCCGCGAGGTCGGCCGGACCCTGCTGATCATCGGCCTGGTCGCGCTGCTCGCGGTGGTCGCGGCCGTGCTGCTCGCCGTACGGCAGGCCAATCGGCTCGCCTCCCCGCTGACCGACCTCGCCGAGACCGCCGAACGCCTCGGCTCGGGCGACCCGCGCCCGAGGCACAAGCGCTACGGCGTCCCCGAGCTGGACCGGGTCGCCGATGTGCTGGACTCCTCGGCCGAGCGGATCGGGCGCATGCTGACCGCCGAGCGACGCCTCGCGGCGGACGCCTCGCACCAGCTCCGTACGCCGCTGACCGCGCTGTCCATGCGGCTCGAGGAGATCACCCTCACCGACGACCCGAGCACGGTGAAGGAGGAGGCGACCATCGCGCTGACGCAGGTCGAGCGGCTGACGGACGTGGTGGAGCGGCTGCTGACGAACTCGCGCGACCCGCGCACCGGCTCCGCGGTCACCTTCGACCTGGACGAGGTCATCCAGCAGCAGCTCGCCGAGTGGCGGCCCGCCTACCGCAGCGCCGGCCGGGCCGTCGTCAGTTCGGGAAAGCGGCATCTGCGGGCCGTCGGCACGCCGGGCGCGGTCGCCCAGGTACTGGCCGCACTGATCGAGAACTCGCTGATGCACGGCGGCGGGACCGTCGCCCTGCGCACCCGGGTCACCGGCAACCAGGCCGTGATCGAGGTCACCGACGAGGGCCCCGGCGTTCCGGCCGACCTCGGCGCGCGGATCTTCGAGCGCACGATCAGCGGGCGGAACTCCACGGGGATCGGTCTAGCCGTCGCCCGTGACCTCGCGGAGGCCGACGGCGGGCGGCTGGAGCTGCTGCAGGCGCAGCCCCCCGTGTTCGGTCTGTTCCTCTCGCGCACGCCCCCGGCCCGCAAGCCGGACGAGAACCAGCCGACGGTCCGCTGACCGGCCCCCGCGCCCAGCAGGCCCCTACGCGCCACAGGCCCCCCGCGCGCGGCGCAGCGGCACCGACGCGGAGCAACCCCTACGGAACGTGCTGCTTCGACGTGGGTTTCTTCGGCGCCGGGTGGTGCGCCTCGGCCGCCAGGATCGACTCCGCCTCCCGGGCTGCCGGCAGCGCCCGGAACACCCAGGTGCGGTAGGACCAGAACCGGAACAGCGTCGCGACGCCGATGCCGACGAACTTGAAGATGTTGCTCTGCAGCGGGCTGTCCCAGCCGAATCCGTAGGTCGCCAGGAACAGCACGCCGTTCTCGATCACCAGGCCGATGGCGCTGAACAGCAGGAACAGCGTGAGTTCCTTGGTGCGGCCGCTCTTGTCGCGGTCCCGGTACGTCCAGTAGCGGAAGCCGACGTAGTTGAAGACGATCGCGACGATGGTCGCGATGATGCTGGCGCGCACCACCGGCAGGTCGGAGACGTGCCGGACCAGGTTGAACACGCCGAGGTTGACAAGGACGCCGGCGCCGCCGACGGCGCCGAACTTGGCCACCTCGCGTACGAGCCGTTGCAGCCCCGAGGAACGAGGTTCCATGGCTGTGCAGCTCCCGTCGGTAGGTTTCGTCAACCCAGTCATGCTATCCAGCCGGGCCCGCCGACGCCTGTGGACCGGGCCAAGGCGCGGAAACAGGTCGGAAAGAGACGGGAAAGCAATGGGTAAGAGGCCATGAGAGGGACGCGATCCGGTCCACCCCGGCGTGGCCGATACGCTAGGGGTGTGACGTTCCCGGTAGTCGGCATGGTCGGCGGGGGCCAGCTCGCGCGTATGACGCACGAGGCGGGCATCCCGTTGGGCATCAGGTTCAAGCTCCTCAGTGACACCCCTCAGGATTCCGCGGCGCAGGTCGTGAACGATGTCGTCATCGGCGACTATCGCGATCTGGACACGCTGCGTGAGTTCGCGCGCGGTTGTGATGTGATCACCTTCGATCACGAACATGTACCCACCGAGCACCTCAGGGCCCTGGAGGCGGACGGCATCCCCGTGCGCCCCGGGCCCGACGCGCTGGTGCACGCCCAGGACAAGGGTGTGATGCGCGCGAAGCTCGACTCGATCGGCATCCCGTGCCCACGGCACCGGATCGTCGCCGATCCGCAGGACGTCGCCGCCTTCGCGGCCGAGGGCGACGGCTTCCCGGTCGTCCTGAAGACGGTCCGCGGCGGCTACGACGGCAAGGGCGTGTGGGTGGTCGGCTCCGTCGAGGAGGCCGCCGACCCGTTCAAGGCGGGCGTCCCGGTCCTCGCCGAGGAGAAGGTCGACTACCTCCGCGAGCTGGCCGCCAACGTCGTACGCTCCCCGCACGGGCAGGCCGTCGCCTACCCGGTGGTGGAGTCGCAGCAGGTCAACGGCGTGTGCGACACCGTCATAGCCCCTGCGCCCGACCTGGACGAGGACCTGGCCCTGCGCGCCGAGCAACTGGCCCTGACCATCGCCAAGGAACTCGGCGTCGTCGGGCACCTCGCCGTCGAGCTGTTCCAGACCCGCGACGGCCGCATCCTCGTCAACGAGCTGGCGATGCGCCCGCACAACTCCGGCCACTGGACCATGGACGGCGCGATCACCTCGCAGTTCGCCAACCACGTCCGCGCGGTCCTGGACCTGCCGCTCGGCGACCCGCGCCCGCGCGCGCCGTGGACGGTCATGGTCAACGTCCTGGGCGGCGACTACCCGGACATGTACTCCGCGTACTTGCACTGCATGGCCCGCGACCCCAAGCTCAAGATCCACATGTACGGCAAGGACGTGAAACCCGGCCGCAAGGTCGGTCACGTCAACACCTACGGCGACGACCTGGACGACGTGCTGGAGCGCGCCCGTCACGCAGCCGGCTACCTGAGAGGGACGATCACCGAATGAGCCCGGTCGTAGGCATTGTCATGGGGTCGGACTCCGACTGGCCCGTGATGGAGGCCGCCGCCAAGGCACTCGACGAGTTCGAGATCGCCTACGAGGTCGACGTCGTCTCCGCGCACCGCATGCCCCGCGAGATGATCACCTACGGTGAGCAGGCCGCCGACCGCGGCCTGAAGGCGATCATCGCCGGTGCGGGCGGCGCCGCCCACCTGCCGGGCATGCTCGCCTCCGTGACCCCGCTGCCGGTCATCGGCGTACCGGTCCCGCTGAAGTACCTGGACGGCATGGACTCCCTGCTGTCGATCGTGCAGATGCCGGCCGGTGTCCCGGTCGCCACGGTCTCCGTCGCCGGTGCCCGCAACGCCGGTCTGCTCGCGGCCCGCATGCTCGCCGCGCACGACGAGGAGCTGCTGCAGAAGATGCGCGAGTTCCAGCAGGACCTCAACGACCAGGCCACCGAGAAGGGCAAGCGACTGCGCTCCAAGGTCGAGGGCGCGAGCGGCTTCGGCTTCGGGAAGTGACGCCCATGACCTCCCCGGCCTCGCTGGACGCGGCCCGCGCGCTGCTGCGTGAGTTCCCGGTCGTCGACGGCCACAACGACCTGCCGTGGGCGCTGCGCGAGCAGGTCCGCTACGACCTCGGCGCCCGCGACATCGCCGTACGCCAGGACGCCCATCTGCACACCGACATCCCGCGGCTGCGCGCGGGCGGGGTCGGGGCGCAGTACTGGTCGGTGTACGTGCGCTCGGACCTGCCGGACGCGGTGCCGGCCACGCTGGAGCAGATCGACTGCGTACGGCAGCTGATCGAGCGGCACCCCGGCGAGCTGCGGGCCGCGCTGACGGCCGCCGACATGGAGGAGGCCCGCCGGGACGGCCGTATCGCCTCCCTGATGGGTGCCGAGGGCGGCCACTCCATCGCCAACTCCCTCGGCACGCTGCGCGGCCTGTACGCCCTCGGCGTGCGGTACATGACGCTCACCCACAACGACAACGTGGACTGGGCGGACTCCGCGACCGACGAGCCGAACGTGGGCGGCCTGTCCGCCTTCGGCCGCGAGGTCGTCGGTGAGATGAACCGGCTCGGCATGCTCGTCGACCTCTCGCACGTGGCGGCGACGACGATGCGGGACGCGCTGGACGCCACGTCCGCGCCGGTGATCTTCTCGCACTCCTCCTCGCGGGCGGTGTGCGACCACCCGCGCAACATCCCCGACGACGTCCTGGAGCGCCTGCCCGCCAACGGCGGCGTGGCGATGGTGACCTTCGTGCCGAAGTTCGTCCTCCAGGCGGCCGTGGACTGGACGGCCGCGGCCGACGAGAACATGCGCGCGCACGGCCTGCACCACCTGGAGACCAGCCCCGAGGCGATGAAGATCCACCGCGCCTTCGAGGAGCGCAACCCGCGTCCGGTCGCCACGGTCTCCACGGTCGCGGACCACCTGGACCACATGCGCGAGGTGGCCGGCATCGACCACCTGGGCATCGGCGGCGACTACGACGGCACCGCGTTCACGCCGGACGGCCTGGACGACGTCTCCAGCTACCCGAACCTGCTCGCCGAGCTGCTGGACCGCGGCTGGTCCACGGCCGACCTGGCCAAGCTGACCTGGCAGAACGCGGTGCGGGTGCTGGGCGCGGCGGAGGACGTGGCCCGTGACCTTCAGGCCACGCGCGCCCCGTCCAACGCCACGATCGAGTCGCTGGACAGCGGCGCCGCCTGAGCGGGCAGCTCGCCGAGGGTGGGGTAGTCGTTGTAGCCGTCGGCCCCGCCCACGTACATGAAGTACCGGTCCCGGACCGAGTTGAGCGGTGCGCCGAGGCGCAGTCGCTCGACCAGGTCCGGGTTGGCGAGGAACGGCCTGCCGAGCGCCACCAGGTCGGCGCCGGCCGCCAGCATGTCCCGGGCGGCCCGGGTGACGGCCTCGGTGGTGAGGTCGGTCAGGTCCGGGTTGCCGATCAGGACGCCGGGCCAGTCGGCGCGGATCCGCCGGTACCAGCCGGTCCCCGGGTCGGAGCGCACCAGGTGCAGATAGGCCGGGTCCAGCCCCTTCAGACGGGCCAGGAGCGTGGCGTAGAGGTCGTCGGTGTCGTCCTCCAGGACGCCGTTGACGGTGGAGCCGGGAGAGATCCGTACGCCCACCCGGTCGGCGCCGATCGCGTCGGCCACCGCCTCGGTCACCTCCACCGCGAACCGCACCCGCCGCTCGACCGAGCCGCCGTAGGCATCCGTGCGGCGGTTGGTGTTGCCGGCGAGGAACTGGTGCAGCAGCATCCCGTTGGCCGAGTGCACCTCGACCCCCTCGAAACCCGCCTCGACCGCCCGACGGGCGGCGGCGGCGAAGTCGGCGATCGTGGCCCGGATGTCGTCCGCCGTCATCTCCCGCGGGACGGCGGCCGGCCGGTGCCCGCCCGGCGTGAAGATCGTCTCCGGCAGCGGGACCGGGGACGGCGCGACGGGGGTCAGCCCGGTGGTCGCCGGATGGCTGACCCTTCCGCCGTGCTGGAGCTGGAGGAACATCCGTCCGCCGGCCGCGCGTACCGCGTCGGTGACCTGCCGCCATCCGGCCACGTGCCGGTCGGTGTGGATCGCGGTGATGTCCGGGTACGTCTGCCCGACCGCGTTCGGTGTCGACCCCTCGGCGACGATCAGGCCGGCCGAGGCCCGCTGGGCGTAGTGCGCCACCATGAGCGGGGTCGGGGTGCCGTCGGCCTCCGCGCGGTTGCGGGTGAGCGGGGCCATCACGAGATGGTTGGGGAGCGCCAGCCGGCCGAGCCGGGCCGGGGCCAGGAAGTCCGTCGTCTGCGTCATGCCCGTACGCTAGAACCTCACACTGATGTCAGATTCAAGCCCGCACGGCGGAGGTCGGCATGCGGATCGGTGAACTGGCCCGGCGCACGGGCGTGAGCGAGCGGTCGCTGCGCTACTACGAGACCCAGGGGCTGCTCGCGGCCGAGCGCACCCCCGGCGGACACCGGGACTACGCGGAGGCGGCCGTCGACCGGGTCATCCGCATCCAGGAGCTGTACGCGGCCGGGCTGCACAGCGACAAGATCCGGCAGCTGCTGCCCTGCATGCGCGACCGCGACGGCGGGCCCTCGGCCGTCGCCACCCCCCGGCTGGTCGCCGACCTCACCGCCGAACGCGACCGCATCGACCGCATGATCGCGGACCTCGAGCGGTCCCGGGAGACCCTGGACGAGGTGATCCGCACGGCCCGCGAGGCCTGACCGCCGTACCCCGAACGCCCCACTCACCAGGGGCTTCCGCGGCCCTCCGGGCGACCGTGGCGCGCGCCTCCCGTCAGCCGCACCTGATCCCGAGCTGCTCCGGCGCGGCTGAGCCGAGTCCGAGCCGCCCCGGCTGACCTGGGGCAACGTCCGGGGGTGCTGCGCACCGCGGACTTCACGGCCCGGGCCGCACAGCCCGGCCGGGAGGCGTCGACGGCCCGGCTCAGCCGCCGAGTCGGCTGGGCCGGGCCCTCGTCACGGGTGGTCGATCCGGCACAGGCAGAACGGGTGCCCCGCCGGGTCGGCGTACACCTGGAAGTCCTTCTTCTCGCGGTCCTCCAGATCCAGCGGGCGGGCGCCCAGCGCCAGTACCCGCTCGTGCGCCGCGTCGACCTCCGCCCAGGTCCGTCCCGCGTCGAAGTCGAGGTGGAACTGCTGGCCGTTGCGGTCCGCGCGCGGCCACTCCGGCGGCGTGTACCCCTCGGCCCGCTGGAAGGCCAGCCGCGGCCCGTCCGGGACCTTCAGCACCACCCAGTCGTCGTCCTCGGCCTGCGGAGTGCCTCCGGCCACCGCCGCGTAGAAGGCGGCCAGCGCGTGCGGGTCGGGACAGTCGAGCACGACGGAACGGAAACGGGCGACGGACGCCATGGTGTCCTCCTTCGGGACGGTTCAGCAGGCGCAGAGGCAGAACGGGTGCCCCGCCGGGTCGGCGTAGACACGGAAGGTGCGCGAGCGGTCCTCCGCGTCCAGCGGCTTCGCACCCAGC
The DNA here is from genome assembly GCF_043199855.1 of Streptomyces sp. NPDC048521. Taxonomy (NCBI): domain Bacteria; kingdom Bacillati; phylum Actinomycetota; class Actinomycetes; order Kitasatosporales; family Streptomycetaceae; genus Streptomyces; species Streptomyces sp. NPDC048521. The sequence continues at coordinate 58,430 of NZ_JBICWR010000010.1, read as the reverse complement.
TCCAGCACCCCCTTCTCCGCCGCGTCCAGGTCCTCCACGACCAGGTCCAGGTGGAACTGCTGCGAGTCGTCCGGGGCGGGCCACTTCGGCGGCACGAACCCCGGCGCCTGCTGGAAGGCCAGCGCGGGCCCGCCGGGCACCTTCAGGTCCACCCACTCTCCTTCCCCTTCCACCGTTCCGCCCAGCACCCCGGCGTAGAAGCCGGCCAGCGCGCGGGGATCGGGACAGTCCAGGACCACGACACCGAGCTTGGCGAGAGCCATGACTACCTCCTTCTGTTACCTGTAGAGCCGGGTAACCAGTAACGGTTACTGCATGCTCCCGCATAGGGGGTAACGTCGCAAGCATGAGCGAGAGATCGGCCGCTCCCGGCGGCCTGGCCCTGATCGAGTCCCTGGTGAACACCCTGGACATCGAGACGGGCGCCGACTCGCTGGACTCGGCCGAGGGCCGCGACCGCTTCGGGATCACGGAGGCACACCTGGACGACGCCCGGGAGTTGCGCGAGTCGCTGCGGGCCGCGCTGCTCGCCCACGCCGGGCACCCGCCGCACCGTACGGTCACCTCGCTCGGCACCCTGCTGGCCCGCGCGCCGCTGTACGTCCGCGTCGAGGACCGCGACGGCTCCGCGGTCCTCGCCCCCGCCGCCGACGGCCCGCTGCTCTCCAGGGTCGCCGCCGCCGTCGCCGAGGCACTGGTCGCGGGCACCTGGACCCGGCTGAAGGCCTGCGAGGCCGGGACCTGCCACTGGGCGTACTACGACCGCAGCCCCGCCGGACGCGGCCGCTGGTGCTCGATGCAGGTGTGCGGGGCCCGCGCCAAGATGCGCCGGTACCGGGCGAAGGGGCCGTGACAGGCGGCGACTTGGTGCAGAATGCGGAAAGACGCCGGTTCGGCCGACTGAGCCTCGGCCGAACCGGCGTCACCTCCGTCCGGGAAACGAGCGGCACCGATCACGTCCGCTGCGGGGCCGCGACCCCGAAAGGGGGCGAAGAACCGCCCGAGCAGCCACCCGCGCCCCCCGGTGCCGGACGGCGTCGCCCCGCCGAGCCCTACGCGGTCGGCCGGCCCATCGCCCGGTACGTCCAGCCCGCCCGCCGCCACACCTCCGGCTCGAGGGCGTTGCGCCCGTCGAGGATCACCCGGGCCGCCGCCGCCTCGCCGAGCGCCGCCGGGTCCAGCTCGCGGAACTCCCGCCACTCGGTCAGGTGCAGCACGATGTCGGCGCCCCGGACGGCCTCCACCGCCGAGTCGGCGTAGCCCAGCGTCGGGAAGACCTTGCGCGCGTTGTCCATGCCCTTGGGGTCGTACACGGTGACCTGGCCGCCCTGGAGGTGGATCTGGCCGGCCACGTTCAGCGCGGGCGAGTCGCGGACGTCGTCCGAGTCGGGCTTGAAGGTGGCGCCGAGCACCGCGACCCGCTTGCCGAGGAAGGAGCCGCCGCCGAGCGCCTCCCGGGTCATCTCGACCATCTGGCCGCGCCGGCGCATGTTGATGGAGTCGATCTCCCGCAGGAAGGTCAGCGCCTGGTCCGCGCCCAGCTCGCCCGCCCGGGCCATGAACGCCCGGATGTCCTTCGGCAGACAGCCGCCGCCGAAGCCGATCCCGGCGCGCAGGAACTTCTTCCCGATCCGGTCGTCGTACCCGATGGCCTCCGCCAGCTTCGCCACATCACCACCCGCGGCCTCGCACACCTCCGCCATCGCGTTGATGAAGGAGATCTTGGTCGCGAGGAAGGAGTTCGCGGCGGTCTTCACCAGCTCCGCGGTCGCGAAGTCGGTCACGACGAACGGCGTGCCCTCGCCGATCGGGCCGGCGTACACCTCGCGCAGCAGCTTCTCGGCCCGCTCGCTGCGCACCCCGGCCACGATCCGGTCCGGGTGCAGGGTGTCCTGGACGGCGAAGCCCTCACGCAGGAACTCCGGGTTCCAGGCCAGTTCGGCGTCCCCGCCGGCCGGCGCGTGCTCGGCGAGGTAGGCGGCCAGCCGGTCGGCCGAGCCCACCGGCACCGTCGACTTGCCGACCACCAGGGCCGGGCCGCGCAGATGAGGCGCGAGAGAGGCGATGGCGGAGTCGACGTACGACATGTCACAGGCGTACTCGCCGTGCTTCTGCGGTGTGTTCACGCACACGAAGTGCACATCGCCGAAGGCGCCGACCTCGGCCCAGTCCGTGGTGAACCGCAGCCGCCCCGAGGCCCCCTCGATGCCGGCCACGTGCCGGCGCAGCAGTTCCTCGAGACCCGGCTCGAACATCGGGGTCTCGCCGCGCTCCAGCATGGCGATCTTCTCGGGCACGACGTCGAGCCCCAGCACCTCGAAGCCCAGCTCGGCCATGGCCGCGGCGTGTGTGGCGCCGAGATAGCCGGTGCCGATCACGGTGATCTTCAGGCTCATGGGTGCGCTCCAGCTCGGGGACTTGCTCGTGCGGTGCCTGAGCATAGTCGGGCCCTGCCCCGGGCAATTTCCCCGCTGTCGCGTAGGTCACGTAGGCGTGTCCCCGGCATCGCTTTAAAATTTGAGTTACTTAACGGTAATTAGCGTCAGTATCACTGCGTCTTTGGAGCGTGAGAGACCTTGGCCGGATCGGCTGACTTCGACCTGTACCGCCCGTCCGAGGAGCACGACATGCTCCGCGACGCCGTCCGCTCGCTGGTCGAGGCGAAGATCGCGCCGTACGCCGCCGCCGTGGACGAGGAGGCCCGCTTCCCCCAGGAGGCGCTGGACGCGCTCGTGGCCAACGACCTGCACGCCGTGCACGTCCCCGAGGAGTACGGCGGCGCCGGTGCCGACGCGCTCGCCACCGTCATCGTGATCGAGGAGGTGGCCCGCGCCTGCGTCTCCTCCTCCCTGATCCCGGCCGTGAACAAGCTGGGCTCGCTCCCGGTGATCCTCTCCGGCTCCGAGGACCTGAAGAAGAAGTACCTGGCCCCGCTCGCCAAGGGCGACGCGATGTTCTCGTACTGCCTCTCCGAGCCGGAGGCGGGCTCCGACGCCGCCGGCATGAGGACCAAGGCGGTCCGCGACGGCGACCACTGGGTCCTCAACGGCGTGAAGCGCTGGATCACCAACGCGGGTGTCTCCGAGTACTACACGGTGATGGCGGTCACCGACCCCGCCAAGCGCTCCAAGGGCATCTCGGCCTTCGTCGTCGAGAAGTCGGACGAGGGCGTCTCCTTCGGCGCCCCCGAGAAGAAGCTCGGCATCAAGGGCTCGCCGACCCGCGAGGTCTACTTCGACAACGTCCGCATCCCCGCCGACCGCATGATCGGCGAGGAGGGCACCGGCTTCGCCACCGCGATGAAGACCCTGGACCACACCCGCATCACCATCGCCGCCCAGGCGCTCGGTGTCGCCCAGGGCGCCCTCGACTACGCGAAGGGCTACGTCCAGGAGCGCAAGCAGTTCGGCAAGCCGATCGCCGACTTCCAGGGCATCCAGTTCATGCTCGCCGACATGGCCATGAAGATCGCCGCCGCCCGCGCCCTGACGTACCAGGCCGCGGCAGCCTCCGAGCGCGGCGACAGCGACCTCACCTTCCAGGGCGCGGCCGCCAAGTGCTTCGCCTCGGACGTCGCCATGGAGGTCACCACGGACGCCGTCCAGCTCCTCGGCGGCTACGGCTACACCCGCGACTACCCGGTGGAGCGCATGATGCGCGACGCCAAGATCACCCAGATTTATGAAGGTACGAACCAAGTTCAGCGGATCGTGATGGCAAGGAACCTTCCCTAGCAAGGTTTTTGCAGGTCAGGAGCTGTTTCGAAGGTCCGGAGGGACGCCCCTGGCTTTCTGTCCGTTGCGGCCTGATCAGGGCCGTTCCTGGGCGTCATGCTGGGGGAATCCTGGGGAGATGCCGGGCTGAAAAGGGCCACTGACCTGCACAAACAACACAGCCCTCGGCGTGACGCCGGGGGCTGTTGTCGTACGCGGATCAGGCGACCTCTGATGCCTCCGTCGGGTCGTCGGCGCCGGGCGTCAACATCGTCGCGATGGCCGCCCGGCCACGCTGCTCGGCCCCTTCGAAGATGTAGTGGTAGTGCTCCCTCAGCACGTCCGTACTGCTGTGGCCCATCCAGTCGGCCACGTCGTTCTCGGGGACTCCGGCGTACAGCAGTCGCGACCCGTAGTAGTGCCGGAGTGAGTGCGCCTTGCAGTACTTCACCTGTCCTTTGCCCAGAGCCTCCATCCAGATCTTCGGGTAGAAGTACGACGCGTAGAGGTAGCCAGTCCGCGTCACGTTGGGGAACAGAAGTCGCTCCGGCCCCCATACGCCGTGGTTCTTGATGTGCCGCCGTAGCTCGAAGGCGACGTTCGGCGGGAGGGGGACGGTACGCCCTGGCTCACCTTCATCACGAGCCTTGATGTGCCGACGCTGGATCGCGCTGTTCTTCCCCGACTCGGTATCTCCGTCCTCCGCAATCTGGAAGTCGACGCGAAGCGTCTCGGCCTTGAAGTCGATCTGATCACGGGACACCGCCATGGCCTCACCCAGCCGCAGGCCGCACCCGGCCATGAGCCACAGCAACGCGCGGTATCGCGGAGGAGCGGCATCCAGCATCGCAAGAACTTCCCGCGTCGTGAGCCGCCTTGCGGTGCTCTTCTGCTCCCGGATCTCCTTGGCGCGGCTGCCCGCGCCCTTGACCTTCTTGCACGGGTTCCGGCCGACGATCTCGTTGACGACAGCCCAGTCCATCATCCCGGAGAAGAACGAGAACCGCTGACGCCGTGTGCGGGCGGACAGCTTCCGGTCCTGCTCCATCCACAAGAGCCACTGCTCAACATCAGCGACTTTCAGGGACACGATGGAACGGGCCTTGAAGAACGGCTCAATGGTCGTGTTGAGGATCGACCGGTACTGCTTCTTGGTGCTGTTCTCCAGCTTCCTTTGATTCGTCCACTGCTCCCACACGGCCGTCACGGGTTGCTTGCCCAAGCGGTCGTCAAGGTAGGTCCCGGCGTCGAGTTCCTGTTCCTTGCGCTTGCGCTGGTCATCAGCCCGCTTCTTGGTCTCGAACGTCTTCTGTCGTTGCTTGCCGTCCGGGTCGTACCAGAACGTCGTCCACTTCTTCGGGTCGTCCTTTGACCGCGCGACCCATGCCCTTGCCACTGAAGCGGCCCCCTCCTGCTGCTGCCGACGTACGGGCCCACCCCGCCGTCGCGCCGGTCATTCCCCGGCGTTTCAAGTTTGCACACTGACCACCCTGGGTTGTCAACACAGGGTGGAACCCCCTGGGTGTGCTAACTTGAGTGATATGGAAGCGGATGACAGTGGGTTCGAGATCACTCAGCAGCAAGGCGCCTGGGTGGTCCGCATGTGGTGGCCCGTGGGGCCGATCAACGGGGGACCACAACGGATCACCATCGAGCCGGCCGAAGATGGCCCTGCTCGTGAGGTGGCACGGGGCATCTCGACCACTGTCCTGCGCAGGCTCGATGTAGCCGCAGCCCTGGAGTTGGCCAAGCAGGCTCCCGAAGCCCAGCGGACGATGGAGGAGGTGGCAGGGAAGCTGAATGGGATGGGAGAGGCGGCGGGGCTCGCCCTGGAGGGCGAGGGCGTCTCAGAGCGGTACTTGGCCTTGCTTGTTGCCACGTACACCGCCATGGCGGATTTTGGGGCTCCTGCGCCCATTCCGTGGCTGGCACGGCTCATCGGCCGCCGACCTGAGACGGTGAAGGATCACCTGAAGCGGGCGAGAAGGGACGGCTTCCTGACCACAGTTGCCGGTAAGGCGGGTGGAGAGTTGACGGACAAGGCCAAAGCCATACTTGAGGAAATGGCTGAAGCAGGTAGCCAAGGCGGCTGAACTACCTAGCACTTCATACGCATGAGCCCCCGAGGGTCTTCGGGGGCTTTCTTGTTTCTTGGAGGACGGATGGCGCTAGCCAAGCTTATGACCGTTGATGACGTAGCCGACTATCTGAACAGGCCCGATCCTGGGTGTACGGGAACTGGAAGGCCGAACAGATCCCGTTCCGGAAGGTAGGGCAGTCGCTTCGATGCCGCCCTGCCGACCTGGATCGCTGGCTGGACGGCCAGAACTGAAGAACTGCCAAACGCGAACGCCCCCGAGGCATTTCGGGGGCCTTTTTGTTTGTTGAGAGGACTACGTGACCAGAACGATCCCGCCGCATAACGAGTCGGCCAGACGGAAACTGGAGTGTCAGGCGGATGTACTTCTGGAAGCGGCAGGAGATGAGAACTGGGAGGCGTGGCCGGCACTCTGGCCGCAGCGGGAGGAAACGGAGTTTGAGCGAATAGCGGCGGCGCATACCGGGATGGTGTCTTTGCGCTGGGCTCCCGTGGTAGCGGCATTGCCCACCTTCGACCCAGAGTCGAGACGTCGAGACCTGGAATGCCTCATGCAGGAACGCCCAGGCGCGGAGGAACCCGACCACTATGGCGAACTGCTCTCACTTCTCTCCCAAGCCGAGGATTCCGGTGCACAATACGGTTCAGGCTTCACTGTGGAGCGCCGGAGCGACCCCCCTGATTCCTGCCAATGGCCCGGATGCCGTGAGCCTCTGTATGCCTCGCAGGCACCACGGAAGCGTGGGCGCCCGCGTAAGCACTGTCAGGCTCATCAGAAGGACGCCAGGGCCCGTACACGGCGTTCGCGGTATGCCGGAATCCAAGTGGGGCTGAACAGGAATCTCGTGTACGGCTTCGACGGCCTGGAGGAACAGGATCTCTCGGGCTACCGGGAGTTGTGGGGCCAGATCAACACCACCGGAAGGTGACCGCATCAGGGCAGCTCCCGTCTGTGTCGCATTTATTCAGAACAGTGGAGGAGCGATCCTCTGGGGCCATGCACACTCGGCGGTGTGCCTCTGGCACGGCCTACCCGGCCGGGCAGTTCCCAAGTCGTTACGGGGCTCTGCGGAAACCTCCCTGTGAGATGACAACGTAGAGAAACACTCCTCCCCTTGCTTCCTGCTGATCTCAATCACAGTGGGGGGTAAGGGGGGCAGTGTCTTCTCTTACGTTGTCCTCTTGTGAGGTGTAGGGCCGCCCCCAAAGCGGCCCTCTTCACTTGGATTCTCGGTCAGAGAATTTTAGGTCAAGTGGAGTGATAGTCGCCTCTGTGGCATCACTGGATTTCTTCACCTCTCAGCCGCGCAGGGGCCCTGTCTTTTGCTCTTCTTGTTACTCACTCGAATGCTTGGAGAAATTCATGTATGACCCAGAGAAGGGAAAATCTCGACGTCTGAGTTTGGGAATCACCGTCAAGGAGCTAGCCGATCGAATCGGGTGCAGCACCCAGGCTGTCTACCAGTGGGAGCGTGGTGAGCGTAAGCCGAGCCTGACTACGTTCGTGGTCATTGCTCATCACCTCCGGATTCCGATCGCTTCCCTGGTCGAACAGGCCGGAGGGGATGAGAACTCCGCCCGAGCGATTCAGCTTGCCGAGATTCATCGCATAGCCAAGGAGAACAACGATGAAGATGACCCGATGCGCGCAATGATCCGAGCCGAAATCCTCAAGGCGATGCAGGAGGTCAGGCCCGCGCAGTACACGCGGGACGATCTCGCCCGCATGTCGCCGGAGCAGATTTCCCAGGCCCGACGCTCGGGCCATTTTGATGACCTGATGTTCGGCCGTAACTGAAATACGAGGAGACTCATGCCCATCATTCACCCAGGATTTGATCTGTCGGCATTTCAGCTCTCTGGAGAGACTCTGGACCTGATCCGCAAGCGTGACGAGCTGGAGGAACGCCATCGCAAGTACAGAACAGAGAATGCGGATTGCGCTCGTCAGTACATCGATGACAGCCACGGCCGCGCGTCGCGTGACTACTATGTTCCCGCGTTGCGTAGGGCTGATAAGGCGCTCAGGGAGCAGGAGATGCAAGCCGTAGCCGACGGCCGACCGTTCCCCGATCGGGATGAGTTTCTGACTGATGTCCGTTCGAGAGTCAAGGAGTATGAGCGGGTAGAGCCTGCCCTAGCCCTTGCCGTGGAACAGGCCGAATCCGCAGTGACTCAGGCCATCGTGAAGGATCTGCCGGAGCTGGCCCGCCAGGGGTTCGAGCAGTCTGAGCGTGCACTGAAGCAGTACCGGGCCGCAATCGCCAAGGCAGAAGCGGCACGCGCCCAGTTGGCAGGCAGCGTCAGCCGCTTCCTGTGGGCGACAACCGGGGGAGAGCTGACCCGGCCCAAGTGGCGCGGATTCTCTGGCGCCCTGGGCGAAGAGGTGATCGCCTGGCGGACCACTTCGGATGGCCGACTCACTTTCGACAGCGCCAAGGACCTGGGCCTGATCGACCAGTACCGAGGCAACCGGGCTGAGTTCGGAGACTTCGTCGCACCGCCTGAGGAAGATGCCGCCTGACAATCGCAGCCGAACCGGCCCCCTGCACGTAGCAGGGGGCCATTGTTTTGCTTGAGAGGTGATGAGATGCCGAAGTTTCGAAACCCGAATAGTCCCCATTCCAGATATAGGGGTGTGGTGGAGCTGCCTTCCGACCACGGGCTTCCCGTGCCGGACATGCCGGCCGTCCGGGACTGGACGGAGGCTGAACGGGAACAGTGGCAGCAGTGGTGGGAGTCTCCGCAAGCCGCCATGTGGGACGAGTCGTTCATCCCGACCGTGGCCGTGATGCTCACTTACTTCGGCAAGATCCTTGATGGCACTGCCACCAGCACTCATCAGATGGAGTTCCGTCACCTTGCCGGGGCCCTGGGCCTCACCGCAGAGGGCATGAAGCGCCTCGGCTGGGCCTTCGAGGGAGATGCCCAGTGAGTGCCCGGCGAGCCACCAAGGCTGGGGCAGCCACCGCGCACGACGGCCAGCACAGGCCCGGTGTCCAGTGCCCTTGGGACGACCCTCAGTGCCCTAGCTGCCTCCTGGAGTTCTCCGTGCACATCGCCTGGCTGGCGACCGGCAAGCACCGCCCGTGGGACGACGACCATCACCACGTGCCCTCTCGGTGCTTCGAGTGTCAGAGGGAGTAGCCAACTGAGTGTCAGTGCCCAGAGATAGGGTCCGCTCCGAGATCGTGGGAGGGGAAAAGTGGCACGGAAGTCGTTCTATCTCTGGGTACACATGATGGTTCTCACAGCCCACAACGGCCGCTGTGTCTACTGCGGCGCAGAGTCCGAAGTGATGGACCATGTGATCCCGCTCGCAGGCGGGGGCAGGCACAGCACGCAGAACCTCGTGCCAGCCTGCGACGACTGCAACCAGAGCAAGTCAGATGCCCCCCTCCCGCAATGGATCATGCGTAGGGAGTTTCAGAAGATCACCTACTGGAGGGGAACTCCGCTCGGAGAGATACGGCTTCTGGAGAGCTACCAAGACGCACACCAGGAGTGCGTCAGGACCATTCGGCGCGTTGAAGCCGTCTGCCAAGAGCTGGCCACTCCGGAACGCCGCCGATGGTTTGTCCAATCCTTCCCGGGTAAGCGCGCCCCCGACAATCGAGAGCAAATTCGTGATTTGCGGCTATCATACGCCGATCAGCTCCGGGAAGCTCACAGCCGAGACTTCACCACGGATCCAATCCGTTGGACTCGACCATCTAGTGACTTCGATGACATCATGGATGCCTTCTTTGGCAAATCTAGTACATCAAGCCCCACATTTTGATTGGCAAACGCGGTCGAAGGGTGGCACCCCCGGTGGGTCCTATTCCTTTTCAAATAGGCATTACCCCCGGGGTTATAAACAATTGAGTAATGCGTCAGATATTCGCTAGTTATCGTTCCGTGATAGGGGTACGGAAGAATAGTTCTCAAGCGAGAAGACCGTCAGAGCAACGCTCCGGACACTCGCTAAGACTTCCGCCTCATCAAAGGAATGCAGCGTCATGCGTCGTACCATTCTGGTTCCGGTTGAGTACACATTTTGTGATGCCCACATTGCTCGTGACGGGTCGGAAGTGGAGGCCACGTCATCGCTGACGCTAGGTAAGGACACGTGGCATCTGTGCTTGGAGCATGACGTCACATTCGGTCGCTACCTCTGCGATGCGTTGGGTGCTCCGTCTGAGAATGAGGTCACGCCGACTGCACCTGATTCCATGCCGGTTGAGCCTGTCTCGGAGCCGGAGCCGGAGCCGGAGCCGGAGCCGGAGCCGGAGCGAGAAGCGGCACCTGTGGTGGAGCCCGACGCGGAGCCTGTCCCGTCCGTGATGATCGCAGGTGAGGTTCCCGGCTACGACTGGACGGACGCTCGTGAAGCCGTTCGCCGCATGGGCTATGAGGTAGTGGGGCGGGCCGATGAGAGCACGGTCCTGCTCATCCTTGGCGACGGTGGCGACCGGAATGCGACCAAGCTGCGTGACGCTTCCGAGCGTGGCATTCCTATGATGGACGTGCGGAAGCCGGGTCGGTTCCGTGACGCGATTCGCGCCGGTGAGTTGGTCGGTGGTGACGCGCTGCCGGAGCCTGCCAAGGTCGACCGTTCCGGAGTGAGCGAGCGGGAGCGGAACCGAGCCGTACGCGCGTGGGCACGAGAGAACGGATACACAGTCCCTACGAAGGGACGCATCCCGATGCACGTGCGGCACGCCTACGAACTGACGCACAAGGATGCGTCGGAGGGAAAAGGAATAGCGGCGTAAGCGCCGCGCCCACTGTGACGGCTGCTGACTGCGGCCGTCACCCCCGGCTCACTGACCTGAGCCTGTGGAAGAGCGCCAAGGCGTACGGGGCCGAGTCCAAACCATCCAAGGGGGACTGCACTCCCGGTTCCTGGGTCACCTGGACCACGCCCAAGGGTAAGCGCCGTACCGGAATCGTGAGCAACGACCCGCTATCGGTGGCCGCTGTTCGCCGACATGTCCCGATGGACAAGGTATCCCGCTGTACCGCTGTGATCGTTCCGGCGGACGGGGGAGACACACTTCCCCTGCTGCGGAAGTCAGCCAAGGAACCCAACTTTCAGACCAAGGAGGGAGGCCGGTGGCGACGCGTCGTCTCCCTCCGCAACCAAACCAACTCCCAGAAAGCGCAGGCAGCATGAGCACCCCCGATTTCCGCGCGATGAGCACCGGTCGGCTGAGGGAAGTCGTGGCCTCCCTGGCTCCCCATGTGGAGTGGTCCCCGGTTGGTCTGCTCGGTGGCCTGCTGTGCGTGTTCTCCGCCATGCTGCCGGAGACCCGAGTTCAGCGCGGTTCCGGTTCCATGCCGCTCATGCTTCACGTTCTGCTGTGTGGTGGCACAGGTGAGGGCAAGGGCCAGTCCTGGGGTATCGCCTCAGCAGTGGCCAAGGACGCGAACAGTTCTTTCATGAGCGGGCACGTCATCAATGGTGTGGTCGGCGGAGCCGGTGTCATCCAAGCCGTGGCCGACCGCGACGGACATGCGCTCATCGTGGACACCGAATACGCCCGCGTCCTGCGGGCGGGGCGTCGACAGGCGAACCTCTCTCAGGTGCTCCGTGATCTGTGGGACGGGGCAACGGTCGCCACTTCTAGGGCCAAGGAACCGGTACAGGTCGATGATCCGCGCGTGGCAATCATGGGTCACATCACGCCCGAAGAGTTCCGGGCCAGCATGAGCACAACGGAACGCGACGGCGGGTCGTACAACCGGCTGTTGATCCTGCCCGTTGCCCAGGTCCAGTGGCTGAGCGAGCGCGAGCAGATGCCCCGGCATCTGATCCCGGAAGCTGGGGAAGCGATGGCGCGCGCAGTGCGGCACAGTCAGCGGGCCGGTCTGGTCACCCTCTCCGAGGATGCGTACGAGGTAGCCGACATCATCCGGCGGGACCTGCTCACAAAGGCCCGTGAGTCCGAGGGGTTGAAGGCGTTCGCTGCCCGCTGCAACGAACAGGTACGCCGCATCGCAGCACTGTTCGCGCTCTTCGATCTGCGGTCGCAGATCACGGCGACCGACCTGGAAGCGGCGGCGTCACTTGTCACGTACACCATGGACTCGGTGGAAGAGATCGCCGGGGGCGAGTCTCCGAAGGGGAAGCGTCAGCCGCTCAGCCTTGCTGAGAAGGTCCGGGCCAGGATCGAACTTCATGGAGGATCGGCCACGTCCTCGCAGGTGCTCCCGTACGTGGGAGCGACGGCCGCTGAGGTCCGAGCACTTCCGGAAGTTGTGGTGACCGTAGAACGGTCAGGCAAGACGGGTCGGCCGGCCACCGTTTTCACACTCCGCGGTGACGATTCCGAGTCCGAGCCAGAACCGGTCCCCCATTCTTCCGCCCCCATGCCGGCCGCAGCAGATCGGGAGGCGCAGCGGCCCACCGTGGTCCGCCTGGACGCCTACCGTCCGGAGCCGAACCGTGCCCCGGAGCCTGCGCCGGAACCGAAGCGGTCGGTTCGCCCACCGGTTTCCGTGGCCGAGCGGCCCGAACCGCTCGAAGAGAACCCGTTCCGCGCACTGCTCTAGCAAACAAAGTCAGCCCTCGGAACCACTTCCGGGGGCTTCGTCCGGCATCTGGCAGGTGGCGCCAGTCGACGTCTACACCGGCTGGATGGGTGCCCTGGTGAGCGAGTACGTGGTGAAACCGCACCGATGAGAGGGCGCAAGCGTCCTGCGAGCAACCGCGCGGTCCGGGCAGGGACTGAGAGTCCGGTGTTTATACCTTGCTCGCGACCACCATGTAGTTCTCGGCCTCCAGATCGAACGTGCTCAGTTCCGTCTGGAGTCCGACCCGGTGCAGCTCGACTTCGAGTTCCTCGTACCGGTAGGGCCAGCAGGACAGCAGTTCCGAGCGGACAAGAACCAACCCGGTCGCATCAACTTGCGCGATCGCAATCTCGATGTGGTGCTCCTCCTCCCAATGCGGCGCAATCTCCCAGCGGTAGACCACGATGGCATCGCGACCGTTTCGGCGGACGAGTCGGTCACTGATGTCCAGCCGGGAACCTCTGGCCCTCACGAGTTCCCAAGTACGGGAGGTGAGTACCAAGCGCCCGCCGGGACGCAGAAGCCGTGACATCGACTCCAGAGCAGCAACCCTGCCTCTCGCGCCCACGGCATGGTGCAGCGAGTTGCCAACGCAGAACACCATGTCGAACATGTTGTCCTGGAAATGGTCGGGCAACTCTTCCCAGTTCGCCCGTACGGCCCGGACGGATGCCCCGAACTCCTCAGACAACTCTGCAGTCCGACGAACCATCGTTTCGCTGGCGTCAGTTGCGACAACCTGAATGCCACGACCGGCGAGGCCAACCGCCAACTGTCCGGTGCCGCACGAACAGTCGAGGACGTGAGCGTTCGACGGCAGGAGATTGAGGACGTCATCGAACGACGCAGCGAACTCGGCTGGAGCCAGCTTTGCATCCGAGATGAGCCACTCGTACACCTCGGCAAGCGCGCTATAACCCGTCACAACTACTACCTCCGTCACGCGGCAGACTCACGGCAGGACGTCAGTTCATCAGCGGAGCAAGCCGGGCACCAATGGTTTTCGCAAGGATGGCTCTGACGGCGTTTGTGAATTGTCAGTTGTCCGTCTGAGTGGATGTCATCGGCTGGTTAGCTGAGAAGTTGTTCGTGAGGTGACTCTGCGCCGCAGCCGGCCAGCACGGACAGCAACAGGAACCGGGACACTTCCCGTCACGCTGAGCTGCAGCCGGCCAGCGCGGAGCGTGAACAGAACCGCGCAACGGTTGTCCAGCTTGACGCTTACCGACCAGCACCCAAGCCTGCGCCGGAACCGAAGCGACCGGAACCGCTCGGGGACACGAATCCCTTCCTTGCGCTGCTCTAGGCAAACCAAGCAGGCCCCGTCCATTCGGACGGGGCCTTTCACTGTTTCGACTACGCGACTGGGCAGGCCGCTTCAGGAAGCGCACGATTCGGGGAGCACGTCACCACTGCCAGGGACAGATACGAGGGACGTTCCAGATAGAAGCCGTACGACACATCAGCGCCCGAGTGCAGGTGTTCGGCAGCAGAGACCATCAGGCGGGCTAGGCGGGTGGTGTCTCGGTCCCGTTCCGCCGCGAACCGGGGCGCGTACTCGGCCAGCCGCTCACCGAGCCAGGTTGCAGCCTCCTTGGCTTCCTCCCATGTGCCACGAACGATGGAACGGGGCTTGATCAGCCAGTACGCCGTTTCAAGGGGCGGCAGGTCGACGGTCGGGAACTCCGCCGCGACCTCCCGGTAACGCTGGATCAGTTCTGGCCTGCTTCCGGCCGGGGGCGGCTCAGGATGTGGAGGTCGCCGCAGGGCCTCATTGTCGAAACGCTCTTTCGGGCCGGTCCATAGATAGCCGTGGTGGTGCACCAGTCGTTCCGTTCCGAGGAGTGCCAGCCGGGCCGGACCCAGGGACAGGAGGACCCGGCCCGGCTGGCGGGAGGGGGAGGCTCAGACGTTCAGGCCGAAGCGCGCCGGGTCGATACCGGCCGCGTCCAGTTCCTCCGTGGTGAACCGCAGCGGTTGGGCGTCCGGCCGCTTGCTGTCCCCCAGGGCCCAGGCGTCGTCACCGATCCGCGCCAGGGTCACGCACCCTTCGGTGCAGGGGCCGCCGCATGCCTTCACGAACGACGCCCCGTTGATGTCGAGCGCGTACAGATCACTTCCGTCCAGCATCACTGCACCTTCCTGCTCAACTGATCACGGCCATGACTGACCGTCGCCGCCCATACCGGGCGGGAGTTCAGGGATTCCACCGCAGGGGCGGTGTCTCACTCGGCGCGAACGACCATGGCGAACGAGGTCCGGATGCGCCGGAAACCGGCGTGCCCGGACCGGCCCGTGTGGCTCATGCACTCCACGTCGACGGAGGCCGAGTCATCGGCGGGAGTCGCCTTCCAACCGCAGTGCAGACACTCGGCCTCGAACGTCACGTCCGTGTCGGGATGCTCGATGATCCGGTGCATGACGTACCGCATAGCCGCTCTGACGCTCACAGCCCACCCCTACGGCTCCGCGCGTTGGCTGCGGCGACTCTGCCGCTCAGTCCCGCTGACGGGCTATTCGGCGGGGGCTTGTAGTCAGGACACTTCGGGCTCCCGCACTCACACCGAGGCCAGCGCAAAGCCGAACTCGGCGCCACGTCCGCGCCTTCGGGGCCAGGGTCGCTCTTCTGCACCATGAGCACGCCGCCGACACCGAACGCTCCGGAGAGACGGGAGAGGAACTGGCGGGCCTCACTGCTGCCCAGATGATCAGCCGCTTCGGTCCTATGTGCCTTGCTGTCGCTCACCATGGGCCCCATCTTCGGCGGCCCACGATTGCGCCTCTAGCCTGTTTCCTGTTCCCGCAAAAAGTCGTTGCGGATGCTTTCGATCAGATCCCGCATTTCGTCGCCGGCCAGCGCGGCTCGCGCGAATCCTTCGAACTTATCAACGTAGAGACTCACATCTCGCGGGTCCGTAACGACGACTTCGGCATGGACGGTTTCAACCGTCACCATGCGGTCGTCACGGATGACGAAGGCATGATTTGCGATGTCATTTTGCTGAATTTGCAGAGGGACTATCCGGATGTCCACGTGGGAGAGCCGCGAAATGGAGACGATGCGATCAAGCTGAGCGGCCATCATCTGCGGTCGTACGATGCGCCAGCGCAGAACAGGTTCGGTGATGATGAACCGGAGCGACTTTGCGTTGTCGTAGAGAACCGCTTGCCGTTCGAGTCGCGCATTGATCGTTCGCGTGAGTGCGTCTTCACTCAAATTGTGCCGTTGCAGAATGGCCCTGATGTACTCGGGCGTCTGGAGCAGGCCCGGAACGAGCGCGGGTTGAAACAGCCGCAGTACAGACATCTGGGCTTCCAGAGCCTTGGCGGCCTGCTGGCCCTTGTGGACCCCGATTCGCTTGAGCAGGCGCCACGCCGTCGCTTCCGTCGCTGACGCGCGTGCGGCTTCCGCGTACTCCGCTTTGACCTCGTCCGAGACACCGATGGCGGTCAGGATGCGCTCTACGTCCGTCGCGCTGGGTGCCAGCTTCGCATTCTCGATCTTGGACAGCTTGGACGGAGACATGAGGGCGCTGCGGGCCACCGCTTTGGCTTCCTTGCCGGATGCCACTCGCAGCGCCCGCAGCGCGGCTCCAAGCTGTGCTCTGTTCACGTCCCGTACTTGGCCCACCATTCGGTGAACGGTTCCGCGTGCGCGAGAGCCGCATCACGGTACCGCGTGAATTCCGCTGTCCGTTCCGGCGGTAGCACTTCCGATCCCAGGTACTTTCCGCTTCCGTCGTAGTTCATCACGGCCACGGATTCGGAGTCGAAGAACCAGAAATCCGGAACGTTCTCCAGGGGGTTGGGTTTGTCGGTGATGTCGAGGATGAAGAACTCTTCACCCCCGCTCACATTCTTGTGGTAGCCCCAGCCGAGTTCGAACCTGAGATAGTCCGTGAGCGGGCGGGACAGGATATGGACCCGGTATACCCGCTTCCCCTTCTCGGTGTGCGAGCGTAGTTCTTCGATCCAGCCTGCGTTGTAGTCGTCTGGCTGTGTCTCCCCGGCCAGGAATGCCTGATAGGCGTCGACGCTCCCGGACTTGCTGTAGTCGTCCAGGGTCTCCAGCCGGAATGCCTCGCGTTCGAATGCCTCGAAGAGGTCGCCGAGGGTCCTAGATGAGGTTGTCACGGATGGCCTTCTGGATCAGTTCCATCGGGATCTCGACCAGGGTTTCGTGCGCGGGAATCTGAAGCCCGTGGTCGGTCGGCGTCTCGCCCTGTACCAGGAAGGTGCCGCGATCCGTGGCGTAGATCGTCGGGCAGTCCTTGATGTCGCACGTGCTGACCAGCTTGGTGACCTTCATGGTCTGGGTTCCCCTCTCCCGTGCCGCTGCCAGTACCCCGCCTCTGGGTTGATGCTCCCGAGGGCTGTGCGCACCGGTCAAGCGATCACGGTTGACGGAACGGGAAACCGCGTAACTTGCGTCGAGCCTGCTCGTATACCGCGCGATTGGCGGCGGGGCCTCCAGCGCGCCTCGGGCCTGCACAGACTGTTGACGATCATGGGGAAATGCTGGGGAGGCCCTCTCTAGGAGGAGTCTTCGTGCAGGCCAGAGCCGTATGACCTGTAAAGCACCCAGATTTATGAAGGTACGAACCAAGTGCAGCGGATCGTGATGGCAAGGAACCTCCCCTAGCAGGTCTGTACAGGTCAGACAGCCATTGACCTGCACAGACAACACAGCCCCCGGCGCGACGCCGGGGGCTGTCGTCGTACGCGGATCAGGCGACCTCGCACGCCTCCGTGGAGTCGTCGGCGCCGGGGATACCTGCGCGATCGTCGACTGCAGAGCCCGTCAACCGGACGGCGTGAGCGCGGACCACACGCCGAACCACTGCTCGGCGCCCCACGCCTCGAACCGTTCCACCTCGGTGAACCCCAGCTTCGCCGCGAGGCGCATCGAGCCGGCGTTGGCGGTCTGGGTGTAGAGCACCACCGGCTCACCGGGCAGCGCGTCGGCAAACCAGTCGAGTGCCGCTGTGCACGCCTCGGTGGCGTACCCACGGCCCCACGCCTGCGGTAGGAACAAGTAGCCGAGCTCCGTCTCCCCGGCCTCCGGACGGCGGTTACTCGGACTCCCGGGGGCGTGCGGTTTGAGCTGGACCGTGCCGATCATTGCTCCGTCGAGCTCGACCACGAACCAGCCAGGGCGCTGCCCGGGCACCTCGGGTACCGTGCGTTCGAGCTCGGCGCGCGGTCGAGGGCCACCCAGATAGGCGTTCACCTCTGGCGAGGCGTTCAGCTCGATGACCGCCGCGCGGTCCCGGGCCTCCGACTCGCGGAGTACGAGCCGCTCGGTCTTGATCGGGGCAGGCGGCCAGGTGAGGGGTCTGGGATCAGGCATGCCGGCCAACCTAGCCAGCAGGCTCGGAAGCGATCAAGACGCGCGGACCGAGGCGAACGAGGTCCTGATACCTCGGAAACCATCGACGGACGCCGACTCGGCGGAAGGTGTCGCCTTCCCCTTGCAGTGCAGGCACTCAGCCTCGAAGGCCGCGGGCTGAGCCGGAAGCCGTAAGCCGACATGCGGGGCGGCGTTCCCGGACGTAGGACGGAAGCAGACGGGACCCGGTCCGGGTCCCCGCCTCCGAGGAGGAGCCATGACCCAGTCCAAGTCAGGAATGATGCCTGCCCTCACCCAGCAGATGCAGGACTGCATCGAGGCCTGCATGAGCTGCCACAGCATGTGCGAGGAGACCATGAGCTCCTGCATGCAGAAGGGCGGCCCGGAGCAGATGCAGATCATGCGCGCGCTCATGGACTGCTCCGAGACCACCCGGATGTGCGCCGACATGATGATGCGGCGCTCGCCGATGTCCGCGGAGATGTGCACGCTGTGCGCGAAGGTCTGCGACATGTGCGCCGAGGCGTGTATGTCCATGCCGGACGACCAGCAGATGATGCGCTGCGCCGAGGCGTGTCGCCGCTGCGCGGACACCTGCCGAGCGATGGCGGGCGCCGGCAGCATGTGACCTGCCACGCCTGACCGTGTTCAAGGGCATCCCCACGGGGTGCCCTTGAGCTTTTGTGCGGCAGGCTGGGGCCTGTGAACGCGACGGATGCGACCGCGGCCTTCGACGCCGCCGAGCGGTCGATGTGGGCGGGCCGGACGGAGGCGTACGCCAGGAGCTTCGGCCGGCTGTGCGCGTACCCGGTGCCGGCCCTGCTGGACGCGGCCCGGGTCTCGGCCGGTACGCGGGTGCTCGACATCGGCACCGGCACCGGTACGGCGGCCCTCGCTGCGGCGGAGCGGGGCGCGCTGGTGCGGGCCGTGGACGCCGACCGCGGGATGGTGGCCGAGGCACGCCGGCGCGGGGTCGCCGCCGAGGTCGCCGTACTGCCCGGACTCCCCTTCCGGGACGGTGAGTTCGACGCCGTGCTCGGCAACTTCGTACTGAACCACGTGGGCCGGCCCCGCGCCGTCCTCGCCGAGCTGCGACGCGTACTGCGCCCCGGAGGCCGGCTCGCCCTGACGCTGTGGGGCGCCCGGCGTGGGGCCGGCCAGGACCTGCTCGGCGAGGCGTGCGCGGCGGGCGGGGCGGTGCCGCCGCCGTACCTGCCGCGCCTGGACCCCGCCGAGGACTTCACCCGGACCGCCGAGGGGCTGTCCGGGCTGCTCGCCGCGGCCGGCTTCGCCGCCGCCGAGGCGGGCGAACTGGCTTGGGACCACCGGACGACCGTCGAGGAGTGGTGGGGTGGGGCGATCGGCGGAGTCGCCAGGGTCGGGCTGGTCGTGACCTCGCAGGACGCCGGGACCCTCGTGCGGATCCGGCGGGCGTACGAGCGGCTGTGCGCCCCCTTCGTGCCCGAGGACGCCGAGGGGGAAGGGCGGCTGGCCCTTCCCCATGTGGCGTTGCTCGGGTCCGCGGTCCGCTAGTTGCCGGAGACGGTGACCTTCTGGTCGTTGTTCAGCTCGTTCACGAGGGTCTTCACCTTCGCCTTGTCCCAGACGAGGTTGCCGCCCGAGGAGCCGGAGATCGGCATGTTCATGGACGTGCCGTCACCGCCGCTGACGCCCTTCATCGCCCAGAACATCGAGGCCAGGTCCCACAGGCCCATGTCCTTGTCGACGATCAGGGAGTCCAGGCCCGCACCCATGGTCGGGTAGAGCTTGAAGGGGTTCAGGACCGTCGAGGGGGTGGCCACCTGGTGGGCCAGGGCGGCCAGGAACTTCTGCTGGTTCTTGGTGCGCTGCAGGTCCGAGGCGGCGAACGCGTGCCGGGTGCGGACGAAGGCGAGGGCCTGCTGGCCGTTCAGGGTCTGCTTGCCGGCCTTGAAGTCGGCGCCCGACCACTTGTCCTTGAAGCCCTTGTCGATGTCGATCTCGACGCCGCCCACCGCGTCCACGATGCTCGCGAAGCCCTGGAAGCCGATCTCCACGTAGTGGTCGATGTGCAGGCCGGTGTTGGCCTCGATCGTGCGGACCAGCAGCGTCGGCCCGTCCTCGGCGTAGGTCGCGTTCAGCTTCGCGTGCCGGCCCTGCGCCGGGTAGACCTTCCCGGACGTCGAGCCCTGGTACGACGGGACCACCACGTCCGAGTCGCGCGGCAGCGATATCAGCGTGTCGCCGTTGTCGCCGACGTGCAGGATCATCATCGAGTCCGTGCGCTTGCCCTCGGCGCCCCCGGTGTGCAGCTTCTTCTCGTCCTCCTTGGACATGCCCTCACGGCTGTCCGAGCCGACGATCAGGTAGTTCGTGCCGTCGCCCGCCGCCGGCCGGTCGATGACCTTCGACAGGTCGACCTCGCGGCGCAGCTTGGAGTCGGCCCAGAAGTACGTCGCCACGGAGGTGACGACCAGCACGGTCGCCAGCGTGATCGCCGTCCACTTGATCCGGCGCCGCCAGTTCGGCGCGGGACGCGGCGCCCGGCCGGGCGCATCCTCCGGCCCACCCGGTCCGCGACCGCCGGGGCTGCCGTAGACCTGGCCCGTGTTGTAGCCGCTGTCGTACGCGTCGTAGCCGGCGCCCTCCTCGTGTCCCCGGCCGTCGACGTACGACGGCTGCTGCGGGACACCGGAGCCGTACGGCGGTGCCGACGGGCCGGGGGTGCCGTACCCGGAGTGCTGCCCGGGCGGTACCGGGCCGCGCCGTACCTGGCGCATCACGCGGGCACCCTCCGGCCGCGCGCCGGCGCTGCCGCGTCCGTAGCGCGGGCCGCGGTTGTCGTCGGACCATCCCTCGGGCCAGTCATTCATGCGCCCCAGTGTGCAGGGCCGCACTGTGTGCCTTACAAGGGTTGTCGGAAAATCAGGGCGCCGCTGTTGCCAAGCTGACACAAATTCCGCGAATGTCGCTTCGGCATAAGGTGGAGGGCATGACAGACCAGGCCACGGACATGGAGCCGGACATCCCGGGCAAGCCGACATCCGCCTCGCGCACCACCCTCAGCCACATCATGACCCACAACGACACCAACCTGCTGGGGACGGTGCACGGCGGCGTGATCATGAAGCTCGTCGACGACGCGGCGGGCGCGGTGGCCGGCCGGCACTCCGGCGGTCCCGCCGTCACCGCGTCCATGGACGAGATGGTGTTCCTCGAGCCGGTCCGCGTCGGCGACCTGGTCCATGTGAAGGCACAGGTGAACTGGACCGGCCGGACCTCGATGGAGATCGGCGTCCGGGTCCTCGCCGAGCGCTGGAACGAGTCGGACCCGGCCACCCAGGTCGGCTCGGCCTATCTGGTCTTCGCGGCCGTCGATGCCGACGGCAAGCCGCGCCGGGTGCCGCCGGTGGTGCCGGAGACGGACCGCGACCGCCGCCGCTACCAGGAGGCCCAGATCCGCCGCACCCACCGCCTGGCCCGCCGCCGCGCGATCCGAGAACTGCGCGAGAAGCGCGCGGCCGAGGGCTTCGAGGACTAGGGCCTGTCCGACCTATCACGGCAGCCGGGAATGGCCGGACGGGCCCTGCAATTCCCCCTTCCGCAAAGGGGGTTGTACGGGAGTGGGAAGTATCACGGGGGCTGCTGGCCGGAGGAGTGTGCGGATAGTGTGTGCGCTCCGGTGGGTGGCCGTGCGGTCTCTCGCCGTCCGGTAGCTGGAGAGTGGAGCCGGGCCCTCGGCGTGTGGCCCGGACGGGGGGCAGAGGCGTGGACACACCCGGCCGTGGCAGTGGCGACGACATCGATCCCGCGGACCAGTGGGTGCTGAACCCGGGCACGGGTGAGTACGAGCTGCGGCAGCCGGACACCTCCGCCGGGCGGCCCACCGTGCCCGGGCCCCGCTCGGCGCCGGAGCCGGCAGCGGAGCCCGCCGCGCCGGGCCACCGCCGTGCGACGGGCCGCAACCAGCGCAAGGCCAAGAAGAAGCCCAGGGGCAAAAGGATTCTGCTGTGGACCGGCGGCACCCTGGCGTTCGTCCTCGTCGCCGGCGCGAGCACCGTCTACCTCTACCTCAGGCACCTCGACGGCAACATCACCACGACCGACACCGCCGGCGCGACCAGTGACTCCTTCAGCAAGGACAAGGCGTTCAACATCCTGGTGATCGGCACCGACAAGCGGACCGGCAAGGGCGACTCCGGCTACGGCGACGCCAACAGCATCGGTCACGCGGACACCACGATCCTGCTGCACGTCTCCAAGGACCGGACGAACGCCACCGCGCTCAGCATCCCCCGGGACCTGATCACCGACATACCCGCCTGCCCCACCAAGCAGCCCGACGACTCGGTCAAGACCATCCCGGGCACGCAGGGCATACGTTTCAACACCAGCCTCGGCCAGCTGGGCCGCGACCCCGGCTGCACGGTCCGCACGGTGGCCAAGCTCGGCGACGGGCTCACGGTCGACCACTTCATGATGGCGGACTTCAACGCCGTGAAGACGCTGACCACGGCCGTCGGCGGCGTCGACGTCTGCCTGGCGCACGCCGTGAACGACGAGAAGTCGCACCTGAACCTGGCCGCCGGACCGCAGAAGATCGAGGGCGAACAGGCCCTGGCCTTCGTCCGCACCCGGTACAGCTGGGGCAACTTCGGCGACCTGGACCGCATCAAGGTCCAGCAGCAGTTCCTCGGGTCCCTGTTCCGCAAGATGAAGTCCGACTCCACGCTCACCAGCCCCACCCGGCTCATGGATCTGGCGGAGACGGCGACCAAGGCCCTCACCGTGGACAAGGGCATCGGCCACATCAGCACGCTCAAGGACGTGGCCCTGGAAATGAAGAAGGTGCCGCCGAAGAACATCTCCTTCCTCACGCTGCCGGTCCGGGACAACCCCGCCGACGGCCCGGTCCACAAGACCGTCATCGAGGACGAGGTGCCCGCCCGGCAGATCTTCTCCATGATCAAGGACGACGTCTCCTTCACCGAGGTGAAGAAGCAGCAGAAGGCGCAGCAGGCCGCCAAGCTCAAGGGCGCCCGCTCCGCCCCCGGCGACGTCCGGGTCGATCTCTACAACGCGGGCGCCCCCGCCGGCTCCGCCCAGACGACGCTGGCCTGGCTGCAGACGGAGAAGGGCGTGACCAAGTCCAGCCAGCTCGGCAACGCCGGCACCCCCCAGCAGAAGACGACCCTGCAGTACGCGCCCGCCCAGGCCGCCCAGGCCCGCGAACTGGCCGACCTCATGGGGCTTCCGGCGTCCGCCCTGAAGCCGGGCGAGAGCGAGACCAACGCACAGGGGCTGCCCGCGATGGTGCTCAGGCTCGGCGCCGACTTCAAGGGCGCGGGCATACCGCTCACCGGCCCCGCGAAGGCCCCGTCCGTGCGCAAGACGACGGCGGACCAGGTGAAGTGCGCCTCGTGACGCCGAGGGCGCACGGCCGACGAGGCCGGGTGCGCGGCCGGGTGCGCCGCGCCCCGCGGCCGGAGCGCTGAGCTAATCACGCGGCCGGGTGCGCCGCGCCCGGCGCACTGAGCTACGCGTCCCGGAGCGCTGAGCTACGCGCTCCCGGAGCACACCACCTCGTCGCCCCGCACCACGCTCTGCTCCGGCTGTCCGGGGTCCTCGAACCGCACCTTGTGGACCGCCTTGAAGCCGGCCCCGACGGTCACCTTCATCAGCGGCCCCTGGCCCGGCACCGCGCGCAGCTCGCTGCCGGGCAGGGCCACGACCAGGGAGCGGGCGGAGCGGTCCCACCGGGGGTCGTAGGAGATCACCGTGCGCGGCACATGGGCGGGCGCCGTCACCGGCTGGTGGGTGGTGGCGAACCCGGTCGCCGCGAGCGCCGCGTCGACCCGCTTGGCGAGCCCGACGGTGCCGGTGCCGTTCGCCACCAGCACCCGGATCTGCCGCGGGTCCACCTCCACCGGCGCCGCGGCGGGGCCACGGCGCGGACGGTCCACGGCGAGCGGCTTGTCGTCGCGCAGGGAGCTGAAGAGCCGGCCCGTCTTGGCCGGGTCCCACTTCAGGGTCGAGCCGACGCCCTTGACCTGGAAGTTCATCTGCCCGATGGGGACGGTGGTGAACTCCGAGGACGAGGGGGAGAAGTTCCGCATCGCGCGGCCCAGGTCGAGCAGTTCGTCGGTGCCGAAACCCTTGTCGGCGCGGACCGAGCCGAGCACCGCCCGGGTCACGTCCCGGAACCTGATCGGGTTCAGCAGCACCCCGGAGGAGGTGGTCTTCTCGATCAGCGCGGCCAGGAACCGCTGCTGCCGCTTCATCCGCCCCAGGTCGCTCGCCCCGTCGAGGTGCCGGGCCCGCACGTACTGCAGCGCCTGCCCGCCCCTGAGGGTGTGCGTGCCGGGCGCGAGGTCGAGCCCGGTGTACGCGTCCTTCAGCGGCGTCGGCGTGCAGACCTGCACCCCGCCGAGCACGTCCACCGTCCTCATGAAGGTGGTGAAGTCCACCTCCAGATAGTGGTCGATCTTCACATGGGTCATGTTCTCGACCGTGCGGATGGTCAGCTGGGGACCGCCCTCGGCATAGGCCGCGTTGAGCTTGATCGGATGCGGGCCGTGCCGCCGGCCGGTGTTCTGGTCGACGTGCGCGGGCACGTCGGCGTAGGAGTCGCGCGGCAGGCTCACCACGGTGGCCCGCTCCCGGTCGTCCGAGATGTGCACGATCATCATCGTGTCGGTGCAGTGGCAGGGCTGACCGCCGAGCCGGTAGGCGCGCCGCTCCTGCTCGCTGATCTTGTCCCGGCCGTCGGTGCCGACCAGCAGGACGTTCATGCCGTGGCCGGCGCGGGGCCGGTTCTTCATGTCCTTGAAGGCGTCGATGCGGGCGATGCCCGCGTCCAGGCTGGTGACGACGGCGTGCCCGATGCCGGCCGAGGCGAGCACCACCACGGACAGTGTGGTGATCGCCCGCATGGCCCAGCGCGGCCGCCTGGGCGGCCGGACGGACCGCGCCGGCCGCTCGGGCGGGCGGGGCACCCGGCGGGCCGGCCGCGGGCGGCGCTGTGGCCTGGGGGCGGCTCCCCCGCTCTCGGCGGTGGGGGAGGGGGACCGGGGCGGGCTGGGCAAGGGGGACACCTCCGGACGAGGCCGTACGTGGGATCCGTGAGCACAGTAGGCCGATACGATCTGCAGCCCGCGTCTTACGCCCCTGCGGCGCGCACCGGTGTCCCCCGTTCGCGGTAACGTGAGCGTCCTATGAACGCCAAGCCCGACGTGCGGCTCCCCGCTGTTTCCGTGATCATGCCCGTCCTCAACGAGGAGCGGCATCTGCGCGGGGCCGTCCAAGCGATCCTCGCGCAGGAGTACGCCGGCGAGATGGAGGTCGTGATCGCCCTCGGTCCGTCCACGGACCGCACGGACGAGATCGCCGCCGAGCTGGTCTCCGAAGACCCGCGCGTGCACACCGTCCCCAATCCGACCGGCCGCACGCCCGCCGCGCTGAACGCGGCGATCAAGGCGTCCCGGCACCCGATCGTGGTCCGTGTCGACGGCCACGGCATGCTCTCGCCGAACTACATCGCCACCGCTGTCCGGCTCCTGGAGGAGACCGGCGCGCAGAACGTCGGCGGCATCATGCACGCCGAGGGCGAGAACGCCTGGGAGCACGCGGTCGCCGCCGCGATGACCTC
The DNA here is from genome assembly GCF_043199855.1 of Streptomyces sp. NPDC048521. Taxonomy (NCBI): domain Bacteria; kingdom Bacillati; phylum Actinomycetota; class Actinomycetes; order Kitasatosporales; family Streptomycetaceae; genus Streptomyces; species Streptomyces sp. NPDC048521. The sequence continues at coordinate 33,084 of NZ_JBICWR010000010.1, read as the reverse complement.
GAAGATCGGCGTCGGCAACGCGGCCTTCCACACCGGCGGCCAGGCCGGCCCCGCCGAGACGGTCTACCTCGGCGTCTTCCGCCGCGAGGCCCTGGAGCAACAGGGCGGCTACAACGAGGAGTTCATCCGCGCCCAGGACTGGGAGCTGAACTTCCGCATCCGCGAGGCGGGCGGCCTGATCTGGTTCTCGCCGGAGCTGAAGGTGTCGTACCGCCCGCGTCCCTCGGTGCGGGCGCTGGCCAAGCAGTACAAGGACTACGGCCGCTGGCGGCACGTCGTCGCCCGCTACCACTCGGGCTCCATCAACCTGCGCTACCTCGCCCCGCCGACGGCGGTGTGCGCGATGGCGGCGGGCCTGGTCGTGGGCGTGGCGCTCACCCCGTGGGGCCTCGTGATCCCCGGCGGCTACCTCGCGGCCATCGTCGCGGGCTCCGTCCCGGCGGGCAAGGGCCTGCCCCTCAGGGCCCGCCTGCAGATCCCGGTGGCGCTGACCACCATGCACATGTCGTGGGGCTGGGGCTTCCTGACCAGCCCCAGGTCCCTGGCGAAGAAGGTCATCGCCTCCCGGCGGCCGGCGGTCGTGGACGCCGCCTGATGACACGTCAGGGCCCCCTCCTCCGTCGGGCAGGGGGCCCCGAGCGTGGTCGGCGGCGCGCCGCCGCGCTCCGCTACCAGCGGTAGACGTCGTACACGTCCATGCACTTCGTGTCGTCCGAGCCGTTGACGGCGTCGCTGCCCTTGGGCAGGTCTCCGGGCTTCGGGGTGGACTGCTTCGGGTAGGACGTGCCGGTGCGCCAGTCCGCGCCGACGACGACCGTGACGCCCGACACGTCGGTCGACTTCTTCACCGCGCTCAGGGGGATGCCGAGCGTCTTGGCCACCGCCTGGGCGTCACCCTCCAGGTCCGCGCTCGGGTACCGCACGACCGTCCTGTCCTCGGCGAACGACCCCGAGGTGTCGGCGGTCGCCCTGGCGTAGCCCTGCTGCGCGAGCGCCTGGCCGATCGCCGCGGCCCGCTGCGGCACCGGTGCCTCGGTGGCGGTCCGGGTGGCGTTCTGCACCAGCACGCCGAGTCGGCCGGTGTCGACCGAGGGCTGCCTGGTCGGCTCCTTGTCCGTGGCCTTCTTCGCGCCCGACTCCTTGCCGTTCTTGTCGAACGGCACGTCGTCCTGGAGCATCTGCCACACCTGGTCGGCGTTGGGCTTGTCCGGCACGACGTGGTTGTCGTTCAACTGGTCCGGCACATTGGGCATGGTCAGCGACGTGATGCGGTCCGACGGCACCGACTTCATCTGCATGCCCAGGTCGTAGAGCTTCTTGACCGTGCCGATCTCCTCGGAGACCTTCAGCGACTTGGTGGCCGCCTCCGCCAGGTCCATCAGCCGCCCGGTGTCGGTGAAGACGTTCTGCTTCCTGAGCGTGCGCATCATCGAGTTCAGGTACATGTGCTGGGCGCGGGCCCGCATCAGGTCGCTGCCCCAGGCGTGCCGGGTGCGCAGCCACCGCAGGGCCTGCTCGCCCTTCACCTTGTGCGTGCCCGCCTTCATCTTCAGGCCGGAGCCGCCGGGCACCTTGGGCGTCGGGCGGTCCCACACGTTCTGATTGACACAGACGTCGACACCGCCGATGGCGTCGGCCATCCGCACCACGCCCGCGAAGTCGATCGTCATCCAGTGGTCGATGTAGACGCCGGTGAGGTTCTGCCAGGTGGCGAGCGTGCAGCCGGCCCCGCCCCGGGCCAGGCTGACGTTGATGATGTCGTTGGTCGCCGGGTAGACCTTGCCGGTGTCCGGATCCGTGCACTGGGGGATGTCGACCCGGGTGTCGCGCGGGATGCTGACCATGGCGGCGCTCTTGCGGTCCGCGGAGATGTGGATGAGCATCTGCACGTCCGCGAGCGGCGGGTCGCCCCGGTGGTCCCGGCTGCCGCCGAGCTTCACGTTCTCGGCGGAGTTACGGCTGTCGGAGCCGATCAGCAGGATGTTCAGCGGTGTCTGGCCGGCCGCGTTCGGCTCGGTCCTGTGCACCTTGGAGTCGTCGGCGCTGTTGCGCTTGCCCTTCTGGATGTTGCCGTTGAGGTGCTGGTAGTACAGGTATCCGGCGCCGGCCGTGCCGAGTATCACCACCGCCAGCACGGTCGCCGACCAGCGCAGCGCGCGCCGTCTGCGCCGCCGCCGTTCACCCTTCGCCCTGCCGGCCCGCCGTCCGCCGCCGCCCCCTGCGGAACCCGCCGACGCATCCGAGGCCTGCGGCGTGAACGACATCGTGTCCTCGGCCGCAGGAGCCTCCCCGCGCACCTCGCTCTGCGCCAACTCCCTGCCCTCCCCACCCTTGCGCCATACAACGGGCCCGTCCCGCGTCCCCTTAGACGCACGACGGGCCCATTGGGTTACCTACGAGGCGCACCCCATCTGCTAGTCATCGCACAGAATACGCACGCATATGAAACGAACTCGTTTCGTGAGATCACCGCTTGCTGGCGCCCTGTGTCTCGCGCCCTGTGTCTCGCGCCCTGTGTCTATGGAGCGCACCCCACGGTCTAGGAGGCGCACTGCACCTTGTCGGCCGTCGACTTGTCGACGTCGGGTGCCTTCGTCGAGGGGGTGAGGGAGACGCCCGCCCCCTTGAAGTCCTTCCCCAGGGTCAGCGTCATCGCCGGCAGTCCCTGGGAGTTGGTCACGCTCTCACCGGGCTTCAGCGCGGCGCCGGACAGCCCCATGATGGCGGCCAGCCGGCGTGCCTGGGCCGCCTGGTCGGGCGCGTACTCGAGCGTGGTCCTGCTCAGCGCGGCGGGCGCGTTGCCCGAGTTCTCCGACTTGGTCACGCCCTCGTCGTTCTGCAGCCAGTTGAGCACCGCCTGGGCGCTGCCCGCCACGGCCCCGCCGTTGAGGATGCGCACCCGCACCTCGGAGGCGGGCGCCTTGGTGCCCTTGAGTCGGGCGGCCTGGGCGTCCTTCGCGGCCTTGTTCTTCTTCTTCACGTCGGTGAAGGAGACGTCGTTCTGGATGGCGTCGAAGACCGCGGGCGCCTTCGACTGGTTGAGGACGACCGTGGACTTGACCTTCTCCGCCGGGTTGTCCACGACCGGCACCGTCGTGAACGTCAGGTTCTTCGGGTCGAGCTTGCCCAGCTCCAGGCCCAGGTCCTTCAGCTTCCCGATGCTCTTCAGCTTGGCGTCGACGGTCAGCGCCTTGGTGCCGGCCTCCGCCAGCTTCACCATCTTCGTCGGACTGGTGAGCGTGGCGTTGCCCTTCAGCTTGCGCATCAGCGCGCTCAGGAACTGCTGCTGCAGGGCGATCCGGCTCAGGTCGCCGCCGAAGCCGACGGAGTGCCGGGTGCGCACGAACGCCAGCGCCTGGTCGCCGGAGATGTTGTGCGTGCCCTTGGACAGCTTCAGGTGCGAGTCCTTGTCGTCGATGTCATGGGCCAGGCAGACCTCGACACCGCCCACCGCCTCGGTCAGTGTCTTGACCGCGTTGAAGTCGGCGACCATGAAGTCGTCCGGCTTGACCCCGGTCAGCTCGGTCACCGCGCGCATGGTGCAGCTCGCCGTACGGCCGTCCTGGCCGAGGCTCGTGTTGAAGCGGACGCCCTCCGACCCCGGAATGACCTTGGTGGTGCCGTCCTCCTGCTCAGTCGGGCAGTCGGGGACGTCCACGATCAGGTCGCGCGGGATGCTCAGCGCGGTGGCGTTGGACCGGTCCTTGGCGACGTGCAGCAGGATCGTGGTGTCGGCGTGCCCGACGCTGCCCGCGTCGCCGTAGCCCTCGTTGCCCTTGCCGGTCCGCTTGTCCGTGCCGATCAGCAGGATGTTGATCGCCTCGTCCTTGCGGAAGCCACCCGTGCTCGCGCCGTCGTCGGAGACGGACGTGATGTTGTCGTTCAGGTGCTTGACGTAGAGGTAACCGGCGGCCGACACGGCGACCAGCACGAAGGCCATGGACCCACCGGTCCACAGCAGTGCCTTCTTCACCTTCGACTTCTTCTTCACCGGCCGCCGGGCCGCGCGCCGCCCCTGCGGCGCCTCGGGCTCGGCAGCCCGGCGCCGTCCGCGCGGCGCGGGGACGTCCCCGGGGCGCACCCGGCGCTGCTCACGCGTCCCCCCCGGCGCCGCGTCGTCGCGGCGGCGCTGCTCACGCGTCCCCCCGGGCGCCGCGTCGTCACGGCGGCGCGGCGCACCGCCGTCGCCCCGCGCCGGTCTCCGGGGTCCGGGGACCGGTGACTGCGCTGGGGAAGGGCTCAGTCGCAGTTCGTATTCGCCGGTGTTCGGATTGAGTACCCACTGGTCTGCGGGGTCGATGTTGTCCGCCCGCCCACGGCCTTGCGCGTCCACGGTTGTCCGAATCCTCCGTCGGGGCCACGCGGCGCCTTCCCCCTCCAAGGCGCTCGGGTCTCGGTGAATCAGTGCACGACCCCAGGACGGACCTCGCGGCCAGGTGCACCGGATCGCTCACACTATCCGCCCAGTTCAGCCTCGAGCGACGCCCGTGACAAATTCGACCTTCCTACAACCGGGCAATCCCCCTCATTTTCTGAAGGAAAGTTCTTCGTCCCGGTGGTCGCCCTACTCACAGGCGTGCTCGGCGGCGGTGTTCCCGCGGAAGGTGGGGGCCGGGGAGGGGTGGCTCTTGCCGCCCCCCTTCCCGGTCTTTCCGGGAGTCTGCCGTGAATGGTCCTGGGCCACCGCCACGGGCCGGTCGGCCCGCAGCCGCGCGAACAACTTCTCCGCCTCCGGCTCCACGAGCTGGTCACGGTTGGCGTCGTAGACGTACGACTCCCTCGGCACCGTCAGGAACTGCACACGTTCGGTGGGGATGCCGCGCAACCCGCGGACCAACTGGTACAAACCGCGCAGACTGGCCAGTTCCGGGTCGGTGGTCAGCGAGGAGGTCGCCGCGTCCAGCACCGGATACAGCTTCACCGGGTTCAGCAGGACATGGTTGCTCTGCACTTTGTCGACGAGCGCGCCGAGGAAGAGCTGCTGCCGCTCCATCCGCTCGGTGTCACTGCCGTCGCCGAGCGACTTGCGCGCCCGCACGTACCCGAGCGCCTGCTCCCCGTCGAGGGTGACCCTGCCCGCGGGCAGCCTCAGCTTGGCCGCCTTGTCGTCGACGGGCTCCTTCAGGCACACCTGCACCCCGTCGACGGCGTCCACCATCTCCTTGAGCCCGCTGAAGTCGACGACGACGTGATGGTCGACCCGGATGTCCGTCAGCTTCTCGACGGTACGGACGGTGCACGCCGAACCCCCGACCTGGAACGCGTGGTTGAACATCGCGAACACCGGCTCGCTCCGGCTGCCGTCCGTACGCCGGCAGCCGGGTACGTCCACCATCAGGTCCCTGGGCAGCGAGACGGCGGTGGCGCTGTGCCGGTCGGCGGCCAGGTGCAGCAGGATCGTCGTGTCGGACCGCTCACTGCCCACGTCCCGTCCGTACTCGCCGTTGCCGTCCCCGGCCCGGGTGTCGGACCCGATCAGCAGGATGTTCTGCGCGCCGTGCACCAGCGCGGTGGGCCGCTCCCGCTCGTACCGGGCCAGCTCGGCGGCGGCCGCTTCGTCGGCGGTGATGTTGGCACTGAGCTTGGCGTAGACGACCCAGCCGGTCCCGGCTGCCACGACGAGGAGCCCGGCGAGGCCCACCACCGACCCTTTCCCCCACCGCCGCCGACGCCGCCGTACGAGCCCTTCTCCGGTGGCGGAGGCCCCGAGACCGGGACCGAGGGGTCTGCCTGCCGTGTCGGTCACGACCGGGGCACCCCCTCATGGCGTACGAGCGTCACGTCCTGCTTCTACGACCATGGCGGGGGAGGGGGAGGAGGAGCGCCCTTTGCTACTCCAGACGGGCGTCCTCCTTGCTGCTCCCGACGGGGAAACCGTGACGCCGTGGGGGCGCGGGGCCGTAGCGACATGCGGCCCCCCGCCGGCGCGGGACACCACGGCGCACCCCCGCCCGAAGAGGCGCGGTCACCGCCGCACCGCGGTCACCCTCTCGCTCTCGATCCGCTTGGCGAGAGCCTCCTCGTCCAGCCGGTCGAGGTGACGGCACAGCACCACCGACCCCCCGACGGCCAACGGCGCGTACAACCCCGCGCTCAGCCCTTCCCACGTGTCGTACGGCAGGGCGGCCAGCAACCGCGATCCGGGTCCCGTCAGATCCAGCGACGGCGCCTCCGCCGAGGCCCGCTCGACGACCTCCGCCCCGCTGAACTCCCGGCCGGCCACGATGAGCGCAGGCTCCTCCGGGTCCACCGGCGCGAACGGCACGAACCGGTCGCCCTGGCCCGGCACTTCGACGGCGTAGTCGAGGAAACCCTCCGGCGTCTGCGGGAAGCGCCCGCCGAGCGGCCGCAGCGCCAGTGCGACCCGCTCGCCCCGGCACGCCCGCGCGGCCTCCAGCGAGTCCGGCCCGCTGACCACCACGTCGGCCGCCGCCGGGTCCCCGGCGACGTCCGCGACCACGCCCACCGAGGAACAGGCCAGCAGCCACACCGCCGTCTGCCAGTGCGCGGGCAGCAGCAGCGCGACCCGGTCACCGGGTCCGGCGGAGAGGTCGCCCTGGAGGAGGTTGGCGGTCTTGGCCACCCAATTGGCGAAGGTGGCCACGGACAGTTCGACGCGTTCGCCCGTGGCGTCGTCGTAGAAGGTCACCAGGGGACGGCCGGGGTCCGCGGCGAGCGCGGAAGTCAGCAGGTCGGCGGGGGTGCGATCGGTGGCGTTCACCCGGGACAGGGTACGCGCGCGCGGGCGCGCGCACCGAGCGCCGGGGCCACCGGTTCGGCGGAACGGCTCCCGACGGACCGTCAATTCACCGTTGGACACATTTCTATGATGATGTCCAAGATCATGGGCATGCGTGGATTCCTCACTTCCTCCCCCGGTGCCTCCTCGCTCGCCGCCTCCTCGATCGGCGTCACCTGCGCCGTCCTCGCGCTCCCGCCGGCCCTGCCCGTAACCGCGACCGCCGCGGCCTCCGCGTCTTCCGTGACCCCCGCGGCCTCCGCGTCCGCCGGGCCCGCGGTTGCGGGCAGCACCCGTTCGCTGCCCCTCGCGCCCCTCTCCCCGGACCGCGTCGGCGGCGCGGCCCCGGAGCAGGGTCTGTACCGCGCCGACATCGCATGCTTCTCGCTGATCGGGGTCGTCTGGGACGACCCGGACGCCGAACTGCACGGCCGGGTCCAGGTGCGCACCCGGTCCGTGGTGACGGGGGAGTGGTCCGGCTGGCAGGACGTCGAGACCCACAACGTCGACCACGGCGCCGACCCGGGCACCGCGGAACGGTCCTCGCACCGCGTGCACGGGGCGACCGCGCCGCTGTGGGTGGGCGAGTCGGACGGCGTGGACGTACGGGTCCGCGCGGACGCTCCCGTCGCGCGGGGCACCCGCAGCGCAGGGCCGCGGGCCGCGCTGCCCCCGGGGTTGCGCGTGGAACTCGTCGACCCGGGGGACGAGGCACCGACCGAGGGCGCACCGGTCGACGCACGCCGTACCGGGCCGCACACGGACGCGGCGACCGCCGCCAACGCCGACATCACCGGCTTCGGCACCACCGAGATCCCCGAGCTGGGCCGGCGGGACACCGGGCGGGAACTCGTCCGGCTCCAGGGCCCGGTGTCGGCGAAACCGCACATCGGGCCGCGGCCGCGGATCGTCACGCGCCGGGGCTGGGGCGCGTACGAGTCACTGCGCGAACGCGGGTTCGCCTACACGAAGAAGATCAAGGCGGCGTTCGTGCACCACACGGCCTCGGGCAACAAGTACACCTGTTCCCAGGCCCCGTCCGTCATCCGCAGTATCTTCCGCTACCACGTCAAGAGCATGGGCTGGCGGGACATCGGCTACAACTTCCTCGTCGACAAGTGCGGAACCATCTACGAGGGTCGGGCCGGAGGCGTGGCGAAGGCGGTCCTGGGTGCGCACACCCGCGGCTTCAACACCAACAGCATGGGCATCGCCGTGATCGGCAGTTACGCCGCGAGCAAGCCGTCCGGGGCGGCGGTGACGGCGGTCGCGAGGCTCACCGCGTGGAAGCTCGGGCTCTATGGGGCCAATCCGCGCGGAAAGACATATCTCACGTCGGGCGGTGGCAATCTCTACCCCAAGGGGAAGAACGTACGACTGAATGTGATCTCCGGCCATCGGGACGGATTCGCCACCGAGTGCCCCGGCAAGTCGCTCTACGCCAAACTCGGCACGGCCCGTTCGCACGCGGCGCGCTACCAGGGCCGCTGACGCCGGGGCACGCGTTCACGCCGTCGGGGGACGGGTGGGGGGCGGCTCGTGGAACGGGGTGGGGCGACCGGGGGGTCGGTCGGGGGAATCCGCACGCCGATCCCGCCGGACACCGCGCGGCCATCGGGGCGTCGTCGCACGGTCTGCATACACTGACCGGCCGAAACGAGTAGTGACGAGTAGTTCGGCCGGTCCCGGCAGGAAGCAGAGACGACAGGTGACAGAAGCGATCCTCCTGGTCGGCGGCAAAGGCACCCGGCTGCGCCCGCTCACGGTGCACACTCCCAAGCCCATGGTCCCGGCCGCCGGGGTGCCGTTCCTCACACACCAGCTGGCGAGAGCGAGAGCGGCGGGCGTCGAGCACATCGTCCTCGCGACGAGCTACCTCGCCGAGGTCTTCGAGCCCTACTTCGGCGACGGAGCCTCCCTGGGCCTGCACATCGAGTACGTCACCGAGGAGGAGCCCCTCGGCACCGGCGGCGCGATCCGCAACGTCGCCTCGCGCCTCCACTCCGGCCCCGACGACCCGGTGCTGATCTTCAACGGCGACATCCTGACGGGCCTGGACATCAGGGCCCTGGTCGACACCCACGAGTCGACGGGCGCGGACATCTCCCTGCACCTGACCAAGGTGACCGACCCGCGCGCCTACGGCCTGGTCCCGACGGACGAGACCGGCCGCGTCCTCGCCTTCCTGGAGAAACCGCAGACGCCGGAGGAGATCGTCACCGACCAGATCAACGCGGGGGCGTACGTCTTCCGCCGCTCGGTCATCGACACGATCCCGGCGGGCCGCCCGGTGTCCGTGGAACGCGAGACCTTCCCCGGCCTCCTCGCCGCCGGCGCCCACCTGCAGGGACTGGTCGACTCCACGTACTGGCTGGACCTCGGCACCCCGGCCGCCTTCGTACGCGGCTCGGCCGACCTGGTCCTCGGCCGTGCCCCCTCCCCGGCCGTGCCCGGCCGCTGCGGCGACCGGCTCGTGCTGCCCACGGCGACGGTCGCCCCCGACGCCAAGCTGACGGGCGGCACGGTGGTCGGCGAGGGCGCGTTCGTGGCGGAGGGCGCCAGCGTCTTCGGCTCCACGATCCTTCCCGGTGCCGTCATCGAACCGGGCGCCGTCATCACCGACTCCCTCATCGGCACCCGCGCCCGCGTCGGCGAACGCTCCGTCCTCACCGGCACGGTGATCGGCGACGGCGCGATCGTGGGCGCCGACAACGAGCTGCGCGAGGGAGTACGGGTGTGGTGCGACGCCCGTATCCCGGCGGGGGCGGTGCGCTTCTCCTCCGACCAGTAACGTCAGCGGCCTTCGGGGCGCCGCCCATGGGGGCTGCGCCCCACCTGCGGGCCGTCGTGGCCGCTCGCGCAGTTCCCCGCGCCCCCGCGGCCGGCTGTCCATCTTGCGTAGCTGGGGGCAGTCGTGCCGCTTGGGGCGGCACGGGTGGGCGCGCGGCACCCCGCCGGCGCGGGCAAGCGAAACGCCCCCGCTCAGTCGCAGCACAGGGCACGAGGAAGCGCGGGGGCGGTGAAGAACGGCACCGGCGGACGGCGCCTCACAGCAACCCGATGTCCACCCGAGGCATCTTCGGTTTCCGCCGAGCCGGCACATGCCCGCTCAGCAGAATCAACCGAGCCGCCCGATGCCGCTGCCCCGCATACGGCTCGAGCAGCCGCAGCATCACCGCATCATCGGCATGCCGATCCCCCGCGAGTGCCCACCCCACGATCCCCGGCAGATGCAGATCCCCGACCGTCACCGCATCCGGAGCCCCGTGGCTGCGCTGCACCACCTCCGCCGACGTCCACGGCCCGACCCCCGGCACGACCTCCAACCGCGCCTGAGCCTCGGCCGCCGGCATCCCCACAGCCTGCTCCAGCCGCGCAGCGACCCGCACGGCCCGCAGAATCGTCGACGCCCGCTTGTCGTCGACCCCGGCCCGGTGCCACTCCCAGGAGGGAATCAACGCCCAGGTCCGCGGCGCGGGCATCACCCACATCGGCCGTTCGCCCACCCCCGCGGGTCCCGGCGCCGGCTCCCCGAACCTCCGTACGAGCAGCCGCCACGCCCGGTACGCCTCGTCGGTCGTGACCTTCTGCTCCAGCACCGACGGGATCAAAGACTCCAGCACCAGCCCGGTCCGCGTCAGCCGCAGCCCCGGCCGCCGATGCCGCGCGAGCGCCACCACCCGGTGCCGGGGCACGAACGCGTCCGGATCGTCGGCCGCGCCGAGCAACTCGGGCAGCCGGTCCAGCAGCCACTCGGCACCGGGCCCCCATGCCTCGCCGAACACCTCACCGCCGTACGCGCGCACCCGCAACGTGCCCGGTCCGGCGGGCGTACGGGTGGCCCGCCACACGGACCCGTCCGCCGTGGCCCGGAACGTCGGGTCGGCGGGCCCGCGCCGCAGCGGCCCGAGCACCAGCCCGAGGTCGAGCGGCCCGTCCGGCACCCACCGTCGTACCCGCGTCGGGACCCCCGCCTGCCGCGGTATCCCGGCGCGCGCCCCCGCGGGTACGCCGACCTGCCCACCGCGCACGGTCGTACGCGTGGGCCGCGGGGGGAAACGTCCTGCCACGTGAGGTCCTCGGGATGCGGGGGCTGTCCTATGAGACTAGGCGGTCGTAGCGGAATCCATCCGTGGAACGCACCCGCGGACCTCATCCGCGGAACGCAATGCACGGAAGGCGTACGCGAAACGCCTGTGCGGAAAACTCACCGCACCTCGACGAACGCCCCCGCGTCCCGCTCCGGCCGCGGTCTCGGATCCTGAGCCGGATGACCGACCGCCACCGCGCCCATGGGGTCCCACTCCGCCGGCAGCCCGAGCACCTCGCGCACCACGTCCCGGCAGAACATCGTGGACGACACCCACGCCGAGCCCAGCCGCTCCCCGGCCAGTGCGACCAGGAAGTTCTGCACGCCCGCGCCCATCGCGACGACGAACATCTCCCGCTCGGCGCCGTCCCGCCGCGCGTCCCCGTAATGATGGGAGCCGTCCATGACGAGGCAGGGCACGACGAGGTAGGGCGCGTTGCGCAGGACGTCCCCGCGGCGGACCCGCTTGGCGATGGACTCCTCGCTCTTGCCGTCCCGGCGCAGGTCGGCGATCCAGGCGTCCCGCATCGCGTCCAGCAGCCGGGTCCGGGACTCCTCCGACTCCAGCAGCACGAACCGCCACGGCGTGGTGTGGTGCGGGGCGGGCGCGGTGACCGCCGCCGCCACCGCGCGCCGTACCGCGCCGGGGTCCACGGGCTCGTCCGTGAAGGCCCGGACCGTGCGCCGCTGGGTCACCGCCTCACGGACCGCCTCGGAGGTGCCGAGCCGGAACATGTCGTCGCGCGCGGTGCGCACCAGCGCCCGCGCCCCCTCACCCGCCTCGCTGTCCCGGTCTGCGCTCACCACATGGGGGAGTCCGCGCACCACGGCCACCGGCCGGCCCGCCGCCTTGCCCTTGACCAGGTCGCCCGCGGCGGCCAGCTCGTCCGCCGTGGCCACCACGGTCGCGCTGAGCGGATTGCCGTACGCGTCCGTGCCCCCGCGCAGATCGTCCAGCACGCGCACCCCGGCGGCGCCGATCGCCACGTCCGTGAGCCCCGCGCGCCAGGGTCGCCCGAAGGTGTCGGTGACGACGACACCGACGTTGACGCCGAGGGCGTCGCGCAGGCCGTCGCGGATCGCGCGCGCGGACGCGTCCGGGTCCTCGGGCAGCAACAGCACCGTGCCGGCGGGGGTGTTGGAGGCGTCGACCCCGGCGGCGGCCATGACCAGGCCCTGCCGGTTCTCCACGATGCGCAGCGGGCCGCGCCGGGCCACGACCCGGACCGTCTCGGCGTCGATGGCCGCCTCCCGGTCGGCCGCCCGCACGATCCGTCCCTCGGCCTTGGAGACGATCTTGGAGGTGACGAGCAGCACGTCCCCGTCCGCCAGCCCCGGCCCGGCGGCGGCGATCAGCTTGGCGAGATCGTCGCCCGGCTGCACCTCGGGAATGCCGTCCAGGGCCCGGACCGTGTACTCCGGGCGCTCCTCGCTCACGTTGCCCGCACCTCCTCGGCCAGTGCCAGTGCCTCCCGCGCCATCTGCGCGGCCGCGTCCACATCGGTCATCATCAGCGGTACGGCCCGGCAGCGGATGCCGTCCGCCTCGACCCGCTCGACCACGCCCGCGTCCACGGTGTCCACCAGCCAGCCGTCCAGCAGCCCGGAGCCGTAGTGCTCGGCGACCGCGGCGGCCGTGGACTCCACGCCGACCGCGGCCAGCACCTTGTCGGCCATTCCGCGCACGGGCGCGTCCCCGACGATGGGGGAGAGGCCGACCACGGGCACGCCCGCTTCCGCGATGGCCTCCCGGATGCCGGGCACGGCGAGGATGGTGCCGATGGACACGACCGGGTTGGACGGCGGGAAGAGGATGACGTCGGCCTCGGCGATGGCCTCCAGGACGCCCGGCGCGGGCTTGGCCTGCTCGGCGCCGACCGGGACCACGGCCGCGGCGGCGACGGAGGCCCGCAGCCGCACCCAGTACTCCTGGAAGTGGATGGCCTTGCGCTCACCGTCGATCTCGACCGCGACGTGCGTCTCCACGCGGTCGTCGGTCATCGGGATCAGCTTCACGCCCGGCTTCCAGCGGTCGCACAGCGCCTCGGTGACCGCGCTCAGCGGATAGCCGGCACCCAGCATCTGCGTCCGCACGATGTGCGTGGCGAAGTCCCGGTCGCCGAGCCCGAACCAGTCCGGGCCGACGCCGTAGGCCGCCAGCTCCTCCTTGAGGTGGAAGGTCTCGTCGGTCCTTCCCCAGCCCTGCTCCTCGTTGATGCCGCCGCCCAGCGTGTACATCACCGTGTCCAGGTCCGGGCAGACCTTGAGCCCGAAGAGGTGGATGTCGTCGCCGGTGTTGCCGATCACCGTGACGTCCGCCTCCGGCACGGCCCGCTTCAGACCGCGCAGGAACCGGGCACCGCCGATGCCGCCTGCCAGAACCACAATGCGCATGGACCAAGTCTTGCAGGCTCGTCCGACAACGCGTCAGGCAGTCACCGCACCCGGCTCGGTCCGGGCCTCGCAGTGCGGGGAGGTGTGCATCGGCATCTCGGTCAGGCCGGGGTAGTACACGTGCAGGCTGACCGCGGGCTCCAGGGCGTCGTTGACGACCTCGTGCACGTACCCCGGCGCGAACACCCGCTGCGCACCCGCCGCCAACGCGCGCGTGCCGCGCTCGGTGCGCTCGGTGAGGGTGCCCTCCAGGACGGTGAGGACACCGGCGGAGCGACCGTGGTCGTGCAGTCCGCTGCTTTGTCCCGGCACCCAGGACAGCAGCCACACCTCGTAGCCGGGACCGGTGCGCAGCCGGTGGTACCAGCGGGTGGTGGCGTCGTAGCGGACCAGGTGCGCCCACGCGGAGCGGTCGGCGGCGATCGAGCGGGCGAGCCCCACGAACTCGGCGACGGTGGCCGGGTGCTCGCGCGGCGGCTGGAGCAGGTGCGGGACTTCGAGGATGTCGCCGGCGATCTGGAGGTCGTTGTCGCTGTTCATCGGATGCGGTGGTCCTCGGCGAAGAAGTGGGGGCTGGAGCTGGGACGGCGCGTACGGTCCGCCCGGGTCACGGGCGGGCGGGGTGCCCTGGATGAGGGATCACGACGGGAAACGCGACCGAGCCGGGATGGACTCGGGAACAGCCGGAGCGAGCGTGGCTCAACAGCTGGAACAGCAACAACAGCTACAGCGCGCGCGTGCGGCACCGTGCGACCCGGCGGTGCGGGTCGAGGTGAGTGCCAAGTTCGCGAGCATGCCCACTAGGACACCGGTTCACACCCGCAGTGTCAACTCGGCGCCCGGTATGTGGGACATGTTTCACCTCATCCGGTTCATCTGTCAGGTGAAAGGTTTGTTCACCGGGATGCCGGGACACATGGGGCACAACCGAGCGCTCGAGCCTCGCGGAACGCGATCGAACACGGAGACGTCCTTCTCCGTACAGAGAGCTGTACGGGGTCCAGTCGCCCCGTGGGTCCCGTCTGCGTGTCAAGGTTTATGGCGATTTGAACACTTTCCGCACGGCCTTGGTTCCGCAGAGTGAATAACGGACCCAATAGCAGATCTCGGCTTGACTCGCCCGGAGCAGCACACTTGTAATTTCACTCGTGTCGTTCAGCCGAAATCGGTAACGGCTACGCACGGGGACGCGAAGACAGACGAGGGGCGCACATGACCGAGCTGGTGCAGCAACTGCTGGTCGACGACGCGGACGAGGAACTCGGCTGGCAGGAGCGCGCGCTGTGCGCCCAGACCGACCCCGAGTCCTTCTTCCCCGAGAAGGGCGGCTCCACCAGAGAGGCGAAGAAGGTTTGCCTCGCCTGCGAGGTCCGCTCCGAGTGCCTCGAGTACGCCCTCGCCAACGACGAGCGCTTCGGCATCTGGGGCGGCCTGTCCGAGCGCGAACGCCGCAGGCTCAAGAAGGCCGCCGTCTGACGCGCACGCCCGCACGCGTGCGCGTACGCGCCCGAAAACGTCACGAACGGCCCGTCGCAGGTGGGTTATCCACAGGCGGCGGGCCGCCGTCTTGGCCAGCCGATAGTGTGGGCGCTCGTCCGAGACGCCCCGCTGTCCCCTTGACGCACGAGGAGACACAGGCGTCCACCGCAGTCCATCGAACCGGGGCCCGTACCTCGATGTCCGTGCACAGCCATGCGGCAGCCCAACACGACGCTGCCACCGCCGTGTTTGACCCGTCCCGCCCGCCCGAGTTCCCGCGTCATGTGGTGACCGCGGTCCTCGTCTCCCACGACGGTGCCCGCTGGCTGCCCGACGCGCTCGCCGGCCTGCTCGGCCAGGAGCGCCCCGTCCAGCACGCGGTGGCCGCCGACACCGGCAGCGCGGACGACTCCGCCCAGCTGCTCACCGACGCCCTCGGCGACGGCAATGTGCTGCACCTCGCCCGCCGCACCGGCTTCGGCCAGGCAGTGGAGGAGGCGAGCCGCATCGCCCCGGTCCTCACCCCGCAGGAGCTGCCGTACCTCAAACGCCCCAGCGGCTGGGACCCGGTCACGCGCTCATGGCGCGACGACGCCTACGACCTGCCCGAACTGCCGCACGGCGAACCCGTCCAGTGGCTGTGGCTGCTGCACGACGACTGCGCCCCCGAACCGGACGCCCTCGCCCAGCTGCTCCGGGTCGTCGACAACGAACTCGAGCTCGGCCGCGACGACGTGGCGGTCGTCGGCCCCAAGCTGCGCGGCTGGTACGACCGCCGACAGCTGCTGGAGGTCGGCGTCTCCATCGCCAACTCCGGCCGCCGGTGGACCGGCCTGGACCGCCGCGAACAGGACCAGGGCCAGCACGACCACGTCCGCACCGTGCTGTCCGTCTCCACCGCCGGCATGCTCATCCGCCGCGACGTCTTCGAACAGCTCGGCGGCTTCGACCGCCGGCTGCCCCTGATGCGCGACGACGTCGACCTGTGCTGGCGCGTCCACATGGCCGGCCACCGCGTCCTGGTCGCCCCCGAGGCGGTCGTCCGGCACGCCGAGGCCGCCTCCCGCGAGCGCCGCACCGTCGACTGCGCGGGCCGTACCTCCGCCTCCCCGCACAAGGTCGACAAGGCGGGCGCCGTCCACACCCTGCTCGCCAACACCCGCACCGCAGCCCTGCCCTGGGTGCTGCTGCGGCTCGTCCTCGGCACCCTCCTGCGGACCCTCGCCTACCTCGTCGGCAAGGTCCCCGGCCAGGCCGTCGACGAGATCCGCGGCCTGCTGAGCGTCCTGCTGCGGCCCGAGCGGATCATCGCCGCCCGGCGCAGCCGCGGCCCCGCGCAGATCGACAAGGGCGAGCTGCGCCGGCTCTTCCCGCCGCCCGGCGCCACCATCCGGGCCACCGTGGAACAGATCGCGGGCAACTTCGCCAGCGGCTCCGACACCGACACCTCCTCGGCCGGCCGGCACGGCGGCGCCGTGGAGTCCGGGCCCGGCGGCGACGACGCCGACTTCCTGGAGGTCGAGCAGTTCGCCCGGCTCAAGCGGATCGCCCGCAAACCCGGCCCGGTGCTCTTCCTCGCCCTGCTCCTGGTCTCCCTCGTCGCCTGCCGCGCCCTGCTCGGCGGCGGCGCGCTCGCGGGCGGCGCCCTGCTGCCCGGCCCGGCCGGCGCCGGCGACCTGTGGTCCCGCTACCTGGACGCCTGGCATCCGGTCGGTGCCGGCGGCGCCCCGTCCGCGCCGCCCTACCTCGCGATCGTCGCGACCCTCGCCTCCCTCCTGTTCGGCTCCACCGGGCTCGCCGTCACCGTCCTGCTGGTCTGCTCGGTGCCGCTCGCCGGCTGCACCGCCTACTTCGCCTCCCGGCCGCTCGTCACCTCCCGGCTGCTGCGCGCCTGGGCGGCCATCGCCTACGCCTTCCTGCCCGCCACCACCGGCGCCCTGGCCGGCGGCCGCATCGGCACCGCCGTCCTGGCCGTGCTGCTCCCGCTCATCGCGCGCGCGGGCATCGCCGCGAGCGGCCTCGCGAACCGCACCGGCGCACGCGGCAGCTGGCGCGCCACCTGGGCGTACGCGCTGCTGCTGACCATCACCACCGCCTTCACGCCGATCGTCTGGCCTCTCGCGCTGATCCTCGGCCTCGGCGTGCTCGTCCTGCGCCGCGGCGACCTCCTCGCCCACGGACTGCGCTTCCTCGCCCAGCTCGGCACCCCGCTGCTCGTCCTCGCCCCCTGGTCGCTGACCCTGCTCCCGACCGGCTTCTTCGAGGAGGCGGGCCTGGACTACGGCCCCTCGACCGCCTCCGCGCTGGATCTGCTCGGCTCCAGCCCCGGCGGCCCCGGCACCGTGCACGGCCTGATGCTCATCGGCATCGTGCTCGCCGCCCTCGGCGCGCTCCTGCGCTCCGAGCGGCAGTTGGGCATCCGCACCGCCTGGGCCGTAGCCCTGCTGGGCCTCGTCCTCGCCGTCCTGTCCAACCAGTCCGCCTGGGCCGGCCCGGCCACCCTCGTCTACGGCGTCGCCCTGCTGGCCGCCGCCGCCCTCGGCGCCGACGGCGCACGCGCCCGGGTGGCCGAGCAGAGCTTCGGCTGGCGTCAGCCCGTCGCCGCCCTGATCGCCTTCGCCGCCGCTGCGGGTCCGCTGCTCGTCGCCGCCGGCTGGATGATCCGCGGTGCCGACAGCCCCCTGGAGCGCCGCGACCCGGCCCAGGTGCCCGCGTTCGTCGCCGAGGACTCCAGCGGCGGCGACCAGGCGCGCACCCTGGTCCTCGACAGCGACTCGACCGCGCGCGTGCGCTACACCCTGGTCCGCGGCTCCGGCGCGCGGCTGGGGGACGCCGAACTGGCCGCCGCCGACGGCGAGAACACACGTCTGGCCAAGGTCGTCGCCAACCTCGTCGCCGGCTCCGGTGCCGACCAGGCCGACGAACTCGGCGGCTTCGCCGTGCGGTACGTCCTCGTCCACAAGGGCGCGCCCCGCGAGATCACCCGCGTCCTCGACGCCACCCCCGGCCTGGCCCGGCTCAGCCAGCAGGACGGCAGCGCCCTGTGGCGCGTCGACCAGCAGGTCTCCCGAGCCGCCATCGTGCCCGCCGGCGGCTCGGGCAAGGCCCAGCCGATCAGCGCGGGACCGGTGGAGGTCCACACGACGATCCCCTCCGGCTCCGGCAACCGCGTCCTGCGCCTGGCCGACAGCGCCTCCGACGGCTGGACGGCCACCCTCGACGGCAAGCCGCTCACCGGCACCACCGTCGACGGCTGGGCCCAGGGCTTCCAACTGCCCGCGGGCGGCGGCAAGCTGGACGTCGTCTACGACGACCCGATCGGCCACACCGCCTGGCTGTGGGTGCAGGGCGCGCTCGCCGTCGTCCTGGTCGTCCTCGCCCTGCCCGGCCGCCGCCGCGACGTCGACGACGACCTGCCCGAGGAGCAGCCGCTGCCCGCCCAGGCGACCGCCGGCGAGGGCCGCCGCGCCCGCCGGCTGCGCGCCCAGGCCGAGGAAACGGCCGCCGGGGACCAGCCCGGCACCCCGCCGCCCCCGGCACAGGCCCCGGCCGCCGTGCCCCAGCAGCAGTCCTACGACGAGTGGGACCCGGCCGGCTACGCGAACGCCGGGTACACCGGCTACGGAGCCGACCAGTACCAGGGCGGCGGACAGCACCAGACCTCCGGTTACGACCAGCAGGCCTACCCGCCCGACCCGTACCAGGCGGCCCCGTACGACCCCTACGCCTACGGCGGCACGGCCGACCAGATGCCGTACGACCCGACGACCTACCAGCAGGGCTACGACCCGGCGTACGACCCCGCCCAGCAGGGCTACGACCCCGCCCAGCAGGGCTACGACCCGGCCCAGCACCCCCACGGCACCGGCAGCGAGCGCCCCGACGGGAGCCAGCAGTGAAGCGCACCACCCTGTCCCTGATCGCCGGCACCTCCGCGCTGGCCGCCGTCACCGCGTTCGCGGCGTTCGACAGCCCGTCCGCGTCCGGCGCGTCCGTCGCCGAGGCGGCCGCCCGACTGCCCGTGGAGCGCACGAGCCTGCTGTGCCCCGCGCCGAGCCTCTCGGACATAGCCGAGACGTCGTACACCTCGTTCACGCCCGTCATCAAGGGCACCGCGAACAGCGGCAAGGCCCAACTCCAGGCCGCCGGCGAGCAGTCGGCGGACGGCACGGACGGCTCGCAGAAGAGCCAGAAGGGCAAGGGCACCAAGAAGAAGGCGGACCAGCCGGTGCTCACGCCGAAGGCGCCGGGCACGCCCGTCACCGGCGACACCTCCGGGGGTGACGCACCCGCGCTGATCGGCACCGCCGACGGGAGGTTCGCGCCCGGCTGGACCGTCCAGGAGACCACCGAGGTCGCCGCCGGCACCGGCCGTGGCCTGCAGGGCGTCAACTGCACCGCCCCGGACACGGAGTTCTGGTTCCCGGGCGCCAGTACGGCCACCGGCCGCACCGACTACGTCCACCTGACCAACCCGGACGACTCCGCGGCCGTCGTCGACATCGAGCTGTACGGCAAGGACGGCGCGATCAAATCCCCGCTGGGGGAGAACCTCACGATCAAGCCGCACACGAGCGAGCCGATCCTGCTCTCCACGCTCAGCGACGAGCACCAGAGCGACCTGACCGTGCACGTCAGCGTGCGCAGCGGACGGGTCGGCGCGGCCGTGCAGGCCCTGGACGACGCCACCGGCGGCGACTGGCTGGCCGCGGCCACCGACCCGGCCGGCAGCCTGGTCCTGCCCGGCATCCCCAAGGACGCCACCGACGTCCGCCTGATCGCCTTCACACCCGGCGGCGACGACGCCGACCTGAAGGTGCGCCTGGCCTCGCCCGACGGCCTGATCACCCCGGCCGGCAACGAGGCCCTGCACGTCAAGTCCGGCATGACCACCGCGGCCGACCTCGGCCGCGTCACCCGCGGCGAGGCGGGCTCCCTGGTGCTCACCCCCACCGACCGGTCCGTCCCGGTCGTCGCCGCCCTGCGTGTCGTGCGCGGCAAGGGCGACAAGCGGGAGACGGCGTACATCCCGGCCACCGCCCCCGTCGGCACGCGCGCGACCTCGGCCGACAACAGCGCCAAGGGCACGACCCTGGCGATCACGGCGCCCACCGCCACCGCCACGGTCAAGGTCACGGCCTCGGCGGGCAGCGAGGGCGGCACCGCGGTGACGAAGACGTACACGATCAAGTCCGGCACCACGCAGAACGTCGACGTCCCGAGCCCGTCCGGCCTGAAGGGCACCTACGCCCTGACGGTGGAACCCGTCTCCGGGGGCCCTGTCTACGCCTCCCGCACCCTGGCGGCCACCGAGGCCGGCATCCCCGGCTTCACCATCCAGACCCTCCCGGACGACCGGGGAATGGTGTCCGTACCGAGGACGGACGAGGACTTGTCGGTGCTGCAGAAGTAGCGGGCGGGGCGCATTCGATCGACCGTCCTTGCGCAGGTGCGGCCGGCAGTCGTCGCACCTGCGCGGCTGCGGTCGGTCGGGCGGCGCCCGTCCAGGAGAAAAGCGGCACCCGCCGACGCCCGGCCGCCCGACGACAGCACCAGGGACCAACGGCGACACCGCTGAGCGGCCGCGGCACCGGGCAACCGGCAGCCCGGCCCTAGTCCTCCCCGTACCGCGGATCCACCGTCTCCGGCGTGAGCCCGAGCAACTCCGCCACCTGTTCCACGACCACCTCGTGCACCAGCGCGGCCCGCTCGTCCCGCCCCTTGGTCCGGATCTCCACCGGCCGCCGGTACACGACCACCCGGGCCCGCCGCCCGTCACGCGCAGGGATGATTCCGCCGAGCGGCACGGCATCGTCGCCCCAGACCGCCTGACCGCCCCGGCTCTCCAGCCGAGGCACCTCCAGCACGAGGAAATCGATGTCGGCCAGCTGCGGCCACCGCCGCTCGAGGCGGTCCACGGAGTCCTGCACCAGATCCGCGAACACCTCCGCACGGCTGGCCGCCAGCGGCACCTGAGGCGGTGCGATCGGCCCCCGCATGCCCCGCCCGTGGCGATCACGGCGACGGGGCCCGGGGCCTGCGGCACGGGGTACACGGTTGTCCATCACTGGTGAAGGGTAGTCCCCGAGCGCTCCGCCCGCCCGGCCCCACGCGGCAACCGGCCACCGGCACATTCCTGTCACAGGTTGACCATTCCAGCCAAGGTCTGGCTCGTTTCCGTAACCCTCCAAGACCGCCGAACTCAAGGCAATTGACGGTGTTTGTGCCGACTCGTGACCGGGCGCGCTCCCGCCCGGGACCCGCCGAGAGCTCGGACACGCAGGTCAACGCGGTCCGCGAGGTAAGGTGTGTGGGGCGTCTCACAGCACGACACGGTGGAGTGACCTGGGGGAGAGTCGTCGCGGCCCGCTCAAGAGTGCGGTACCGTCCAACGTCGTGAGCCCTGTACGTCGCTGTTCGCGCACCGCCTGCGGCCGACCCGCCGTCGCGACGCTGACGTACGTCTACGCCGACTCGACCGCGGTCCTCGGCCCGCTCGCCACCTACGCCGAACCCCACTGCTACGACCTGTGCGCCGAGCACTCCGAGCGCCTGACCGCCCCGCGCGGCTGGGAGGTCGTGCGCCTCCTCGACGGTTCGGCTCCCGCGCGGCCCAGCGGAGACGACCTGGAAGCCCTTGCCAACGCCGTGCGCGAGGCGGCCCGCCCCCAGGAGCGGGCGGCGCAGGCGGGCGGCGGAGGAGCCCGCTCGGCGGATCCCATGGAGGTCGCCCGCCGCGGTCACCTGCGGGTCCTGCGCTCCCCGGACAACTGAGCCACCCCACGCCACCCCCCCCCCGCCCGGCCTCGTCCTCGGTTACGGCTCGGAGTCCGCTGGGCCTCCACCTGGTGTCCGCACACCTCCCCCTCATCCCCGACGGGTAGTTTGTGGGCACCCATAGGACTTTCAGGAGGGTTGGCCGTGACTGCTGATCTGTCGCAGATCGTGAAGGCGTACGACGTACGCGGAGTGGTCCCGGACCAGTGGGACGAGACACTGGCCGGACTCTTCGGTGCCGCCTTCGCGGAGGTGACGGGTGCGGCGGCGATCGTCGTCGGCCACGACATGCGGCCCTCGTCCCCCGGCCTGACCCGCGCCTTCGCGCGCGGCGCGGCGGACCGCGGCGTGGACGTCACCGAGATCGGCCTGTGCTCCACGGACCAGCTCTACTACGCCTCGGGTGCGCTGAACCTGCCCGGCGCGATGTTCACGGCCTCCCACAACCCCGCCCAGTACAACGGCATCAAGCTGTGCCGCGCGGGCGCCGCCCCGGTCGGCCAGGACACCGGCCTCGCACAGATCCGCGAACTGGCCGAGACCTGGCTGGAGTCGGGCGCCCCCGAGCCGGTCACCGAGCCGGGAACCCTCACCGCCCGCGAGACGTTGGAGGACTACGCGGCACACCTGCGCTCCCTCGTCGACCTGACCTCCATCCGCCCCCTGAAGGTCGTGGTCGACGCCGGCAACGGCATGGGCGGCCACACGGTCCCCACGGTCTTCGCCGGCCTGCCCCTGACCCTCGTCCCGATGTACTTCGAACTGGACGGCACCTTCCCGAACCACGAGGCCAACCCGCTCGACCCGGCCAACCTCGTGGACCTGCAGAAGCGGGTTCCGGCGGAGGGCGCCGACCTCGGCATCGCCTTCGACGGCGACGCCGACCGCTGCTTCGTCGTGGACGAGCACGGCGACCCGGTCTCCCCGTCCGCGATCACCGCGCTGGTCGCCGCGCGGGAACTGGCCCGCAATGACGGCAAGGGCACGATCATCCACAACCTGATCACGTCCCGCACGGTTGCGGAGGTCGTACGGGAGAACGGCGGCACCCCGGTCCGCACCCGCGTCGGCCACTCCTTCATCAAGGGCGAGATGGCCCGCACCGGCGCGATCTTCGGCGGCGAGCACTCCGCCCACTACTACTTCAAGGACTTCTGGAACGCCGACACGGGCATGCTGGCCGCCCTCCACGTCCTCGCTGCCCTCGGCGGCCAGGAGGGCCCCCTCTCCTCACTCGTCGCCCAGTACGACCGCTACACGGGCTCCGGCGAGATCAACTCCACGGTCGCCGACCAGGCCGGCCGCCTGGCCGCCATCCGCACCGCCTACGAGGGCCGCACCGACGTCACCCTCGACGACCTCGACGGCCTCACGGTCGCCGCGGCCGACTGGTGGTTCAACGTCCGCCCCTCCAACACGGAGCCGCTCCTGCGCCTGAACGCGGAGGCCAAGGACGAGGCCACGATGACCAAGATTCGCGACGAGGCCCTCGCGATCATCCGAGCCTGACGCCCGCCCCACCGATCCAGCCGCCTGCCCTTCCAGCCGACACACTCGCGTGGTGCGTGGGCACAGGGCCGGTGGTCCAGGGGGCCAAGCCCCCCGCAGGGCGACGGAAGTCGAACGAACCCTCCGGCGCGGCGCCACCGGCGGTACGCTGACCAGCACATCCACACAGCCGTACCCGCCTCCGAAGGGACACCCCATGCCGCTCGAAGCCGGCCTCCTGGAGATCCTCGCCTGCCCGGCCTGCCACGCCCCGCTGAAGGAGCAGGAGACCGAGCTGATCTGCACGGGCCAGGACTGCGGTCTCGCCTACCCCGTCCGTGACGGCATCCCGGTCCTGCTCGTGGACGAGGCCCGCCGCCCGGAGTGACGAGGCCGTTCACCTCGTAGCGACGAGGCACCCCCTCGCGCCCACAAACCCGCACAGGATCCCGGCGATCGGAAGAGGCTGCCGCCCATGCTGGACGAATCGCTGCTCGACACCCCGGAGGGCCTCGCCGAGGCCGACCACCGAGGCCTGCTGCGCGGCGCGGCGGAGGCCGGCGCCCGCGTCCGCACCGCCGCCCGGCACGCCGCCGAGGCCGGCATCGGCGACCTGAAGCCCGACGGCCGTCCCCGCGCCGTCCTGATCGCGGGCCCCGGCGCCGCCGCCACCCACACCGCAGACCTCCTCGGCACACTGGCCGGCCCCGGCAGCCCCGTCGTCCGGCTCGCCCCCGCCGGCGTCGCCCCGGCCGCGGGCGCCCTGCGATGGGAGCTTCCGGGCTGGGCCGGTTCCGTGGACCTGCTGCTGATCGCCACCCCGGACGGCAGCGAACCGAGCCTCTCCCTCCTCGCCGACCAGGCGTACCGCCGCGGCTGCTCGGTCGTCGCCGTGGCGCCGCCCGGCACCCCGCTCGCCGAGGCGGTCGCCGGCGCGCACGGCCTGTTCGTACCGATGGCGACGGCACCGTACGACCAGGAGGAACCGCTCGCCGCGTCCTCCCCGGGCGTCTTCTGGGCCCTGCTGACCCCGCTCCTCGCCCTCCTGGACCGCATCGGCCTGCTCGGCGGCGCCCCGCCGAACGCCCTGGAGAAGATCGCCGACCGCCTGGACCACATCGCGGAGCGCTGCGGTCCCGCCATCGCGACCTACAGCAACCCGGCCAAGACCCTCGCCGCGGAACTGGCCGACGCGCTTCCCGTGGTGTGGACGGAGGGCATCTCGGCGGGCCCGGCGGGCCGCCGGTTCGCCGCCGCCCTCGCCGAACTCGCCGGCCGCCCCGCCCTCGTCGCCGAACTTCCCGAGGCGCTCGCCGCGCACAGTGCCCTGCTGGCCGGCCCGCTCGCCGCCAGCGCCGACCCGGACGACTTCTTCCGCGACCGCGTGGAGGAGCCTCCCGCGCTGCACGCGCGCGTGGTGCTGCTCCGCGACCGCCCGATCGGCGGCCTCACCGCCGCCCCCACCGCCCGTGACGTGGCCCTCAGCCACGACACGCCGATCAGCGAACTCGAACCGGAGGAGGGCGGCGAACTGGAGACCCTCGCGGAACTGATCGCCGTCACGGATTTCGCCGCCGTTTACCTGGCGCTCGCTTCCAGGGCCTGACCTTGCTGCGGGCCGAACGACCCGCGCCCGCGACCGGCACAGGGACCGCCGCCCGCGACAGGCATGCCCCGGGGAGAGACCGGTACAGGTACCCGGCACAGCGTCAGGGACCGGCTCGACACCGGTTGAGCAGCGTACGTACGGAGACAGAGAAGACACATGGACCGCCTCGACAACACCATCCGCCCCTACGCCTGGGGTTCCCCCACCGCCATCCCGCACCTGCTCGGCGTCGAGCCGACCGGCGAACCCCAGGCGGAGATGTGGATGGGCGCGCACCCCGGCGCCCCTTCGCGCACCGCGCGCGGAACGCTCGTCGAGGTCATCGAGGCCGACCCGGAGCAGGAACTCGGCGCCCGCGCGGTGGCCAGGTTCGGCCCCCACCTGCCGTTCCTGCTCAAGATCCTCGCCGCCGGCGCGCCCCTCTCCCTCCAGGTGCACCCCAACCTGGAGCAGGCCAAGGAGGGTTACGCCGACGAGGAGCGCCGCGGCATCCCGCTCGACGCCCCGCACCGCAACTACAAGGACGCCAACCACAAGCCCGAACTGATCTGCGCCCTCACCGAGTTCGACGGCCTGTGCGGATTCCGCGACCCGGCCCGGGCCGCCGACCTGCTCGACGGCCTCGGCGTCGGCTCCCTCAAGCCGTACGTCGACCTGCTGCACGCCCACCCCGAGGACGCGGCCCTGCGCGAGGTCCTCACCGCGATCCTCACCGCCGATCCCGAGGAGATGGCCCGCACGGTGGCCGAGGCCACCACCGCCTGCACCCGCCTGGGCGGCGACTACGCCCCCTACGCCGACATCGCCCACCACTACCCGGGCGACCCCGGCGTCATCGCGGCCATGCTGCTCAACCACGTCCGCCTGCAGCCCGGCGAGGCCCTGTTCCTCGGCGCCGGCATCCCGCACGCCTACCTCAACGGCCTCGGCGTCGAGATCATGGCCAACTCCGACAACGTCCTGCGCTGCGGCCTGACCCCCAAGCACGTCGACGTCCCCGAACTCCTGCGCATAGTCCGCTTCACGGCGAGCGACCCAGGCGTGCTGCGCCCCGAGGCGTCCCCGGACGGCGAGGAGGTCTACGAGACCCCGATCGACGAGTTCCGGCTCTCCCGGTACGTCCTGCCCCAGGGCGGCAGCACCCACGACGTCACCCGTGACACCCCGCAGATCCTGCTCTGCACGGCCGGTTCCGTCCGGGCGGGCGAACACGAGCTGAGTCCTGGTCAGTCGGTGTTCGTCCCCGCGGGCGAGAAGGCGGAGATCTCGGGCGAGGGCACCGTCTTCCGCGCCACTGTGATCGTATGACCGGGGTTGTGGATACCTGACGATCCGATGCCCGGCCGGGCTGCAAGAATGGCCCACTGGCAAAGGCCGGGCAAAGCCGGGCACACGTCTGGACGGCGTGGACGTACGAGGGCGACTGTCGCCAGAGGCGAAGGGACAACGCGGAACATGAGCGCGTCAGGCGGTACCAGGGCGATCGTGGCGGCACTCGGCGCCAATCTCGCGATCGCGGCATCGAAGTTCGTGGCGTTCGCGTTCAGCGGCTCCTCCTCGATGCTCGCCGAGGGCGTCCACTCGCTCGCCGACTCCGGCAACCAGTTCCTGCTGCTGGTCGGCGGCAAGAAGGCCCAGCGCGACGCGACCCCGCAACACCCCTTCGGCTACGGCCGCGAGCGGTACATCTACGCCTTCCTCGTCTCGATCGTCCTCTTCTCCGTCGGCGGCATGTTCGCCATCTACGAGGGCTACGAGAAGATCCGCCACCCGCACGAACTGGAGCACTGGTACTGGCCGGTCGGCGTCCTCGTCTTCGCGATCATCGCCGAGGGCTTCTCCTTCCGCACGGCCATCAAGGAGTCGAACGAACTGCGCGGCAAGCTGTCCTGGTCGCAGTTCATCCGCCGCGCCAAGGCCCCCGAGCTGCCGGTCGTCCTCCTGGAGGACTTCGGCGCGCTCATCGGCCTGGTCCTCGCCCTCGGCGGAGTCGGCCTCGCCCTGCTCACCGGCGACGGCATCTGGGACGGCATCGGCACCGTCTGCATCGGTGTCCTCCTCGTCCTCATCGCCCTCGTGCTGGCCGGCGAGACCAAGTCGCTGCTGCTCGGCGAGGCCGCCGGCATCGAGGAGGTCAAGAGGATCGAGACCGCGATCGTCGACGGCGACGCGGTCACCGGCGTGATCCACATGCGCACGCTGCACCTCGGCCCCGAGGAACTGCTGGTCGCCGCCAAGATCGCCGTCCAGCACGACGAAACGGCCGCCGAGGTCGCGAACGCCATCAATGCCGCCGAGGCCCGCATCCGCGCCGCCGTCCCCATCGCCCGCGTCATCTACCTCGAGCCCGACATCTACAGCGAGGCCGAGGCCGCCAAGGGCCCGGACCCGGAGGCGACCCCGGGCGGCCCGAACCCCCACGCGGCCGACCACTGAGTCCTCTCACGGCCACGGGGCCCGCCGATCACTCGGCGGGCCCCGTGGCCGTCGTCACGTCATCGCCGTCCCGGCCGGCCTCACGTCGTCGTCACACCGGCTGCACCGGCCACGGCGCGGGCGGCAGCTGCGCCGCCTTCCGCCGGCGTACGGCCCACGCCCCGATCCCGAGCCCGATGCCGGTCAGGACGAGGACACCCCCGAGGAGCAGGGCCGTGGCGAGCAGCGCCGGGGCCGTACGGGCGTCCGTCACGCGGCCCCGCACCGCGTCCACGGACACCGTGCCGCCCTCCTCGTCGAGGTGGAAACGCGAGTCCTGGGAGTTCGCGCGGTAATCGCCCAGCAGGAACAGCCGGCCCGCCGGGACCTTCACGTCGTACGACTGGTGCGCGCCGTCGGCGTCACCGCCGTGCACGTACGGTTCCGCGATCGGCTTCCCGTTCACGGTCACCCGCTCCTGCGAGCCCACGAGCGTGCAGCACGCCACCCGGTCCCCGCCCACGCCGATGACCCGCTTCATCAGAAGCCCGTCGACTCCATAGGACTCCGGCGCCCTGAACATCACGATGTCACCGTGCCGCAGCTCGCTCCCGTCGACGTGCTCCCAGACGATCCGGTCACCCGGCTCGTACGTCGGCGCCATGCTGCCGCTCCGGATGGTGGAGGCCCCGTACGCCGCCCGCATATGGGCGAAGGTGCCGATCGCCAGCACCAACCCCAGCAGCCCCACCACGAGCGCCGCGATCCCGAGGCCCCGCCCTCTACCCGCCATGTCCCGTCCTTCCACGCGGCCCATCCGCGGCGCGGAGAATAGCGGTCACCCGTGAAACTCGTCCTACGGGGCCCCTCGGGCGGCCAGGGCGGCATCGTGCTCCGCCCCGATCCCCTGCATTCCGCATCACCCCGCCGCCGACCCGAACATACAAAAGCCCCAGTTCACGCCGTTCCGCCGACTCCGAAACCACTCCGGTTCCACCGTTGCCGCACACACTCCGGCCCCGCCTCGCGCCCTCGTCTCCGCCTCGAGACCGCCTTCCGTGCGGCTCGAAGTATGCGAAGGCGGACTGGGGACGACCGGGTCCTCCGGTGTAGCTTGGGACGGAGCCAGACGTCGCTGCTGATGGCGGTCGGGCGGTCCAGTGATGGACCGACCGAGGGAGAGAGGGCCTCCGACGGACTGCGCTGCGCGCACGTGGGCATGCCTGTGTCCTCTTTCGGGCACCCCTGTGTCCGCCGCCGCGCAGACCAGCCGTACCCACCTCGACCCAACCCCGAGGAGCAGCTCGCAATGACGACTGTCGACAACCGACAGGACTTCAAGGTCGCCGACCTCTCGCTGGCCGAGTTCGGCCGCAAGGAGATCACCCTCGCCGAGCACGAGATGCCCGGCCTGATGGCGATCCGCAGGGAGTACGCCGAGGCGCAGCC
Organism: Streptomyces sp. NPDC048521; assembly: GCF_043199855.1. Lineage (NCBI taxonomy): Bacteria > Bacillati > Actinomycetota > Actinomycetes > Kitasatosporales > Streptomycetaceae > Streptomyces > Streptomyces sp. NPDC048521. The sequence goes on along the minus strand of NZ_JBICWR010000010.1, from coordinate 4,645 downwards.
GCTGGCCGGCGCCCGCGTCACCGGCTCCCTGCACATGACCGTGCAGACCGCCGTCCTCATCGAGACCCTGGTCGCCCTGGGCGCGCAGGTCCGCTGGGCCTCCTGCAACATCTTCTCCACCCAGGACCACGCGGCCGCCGCCATCGCCGTCGGCCCGAACGGCACGCCCGACAACCCGCAGGGCGTCCCGGTCTTCGCCTGGAAGGGCGAGACCCTGGAGGAGTACTGGTGGTGCACCGAGCAGGCGCTGACCTGGCCGGACAGCCCCACCGGCGGCCCGAACATGATCCTGGACGACGGCGGCGACGCCACGCTCCTCGTCCACAAGGGCGTCGAGTACGAGAAGGCCGGTGAGGTCCCCTCCCTCGACACCGCCGAGTCCGACGAGCACCGCGTCATCCTCCAGCTGCTCCACCGCACCCTGGACGAGAGCCCCCAGAAGTGGACCCAGCTGGCCTCCGAGATCCGCGGCGTCACCGAGGAGACCACCACCGGTGTCCACCGCCTGTACGAGATGCAGCGCGAGGGCTCCCTCCTCTTCCCGGCGATCAACGTCAATGACGCCGTCACCAAGTCGAAGTTCGACAACAAGTACGGCTGCCGCCACTCCCTGGTCGACGGCATCAACCGCGCCACCGACGTCCTGATCGGCGGCAAGACCGCCGTCGTGTGCGGCTACGGCGACGTGGGCAAGGGCTGCGCCGAGTCCCTGCGCGGCCAGGGCGCCCGCGTGATCATCACCGAGATCGACCCGATCTGCGCCCTGCAGGCGGCCATGGACGGATACCAGGTCACCACCCTGGACGACGTCGTCGAGACCGCCGACATCTTCATCACCACCACTGGCAACAAGGACATCATCCTTGCGTCGGACATGGCGAAGATGAAGCACCAGGCGATCGTCGGCAACATCGGCCACTTCGACAACGAGATCGACATGGCCGGCCTCGCCAAGATCCCCGGCATCGTCAAGGACGAGGTCAAGCCGCAGGTCCACACCTGGACCTTCCCGGACGGCAAGAAGATCATCGTGCTGTCCGAGGGCCGCCTGCTGAACCTTGGCAACGCCACCGGCCACCCGTCGTTCGTGATGTCCAACTCCTTCGCGGACCAGACCCTGGCCCAGATCGAGCTGTTCACCAAGCCCGACGAGTACCCGATCGGCGTCTACGTGCTGCCCAAGCACCTCGACGAGAAGGTCGCCCGCCTCCACCTGGACGCGCTCGGCGTCAAGCTCACCAAGCTGCGCCCGGAGCAGGCCGCGTACATCGGCGTCGAGGTCGACGGCCCGTACAAGCCGGATCACTACCGCTACTGAGCAGCCCGGCGCAGCCCGTGGCGAGCGCGTCGGTGCGCCGACGCGCTCCTCAGCGGAAGTACCTCCGAGGCAGGCCCCCGCACCCCCGTGCCGGGGGCCTGCCCCTTTGGCCGCTGTGGCCCGACCAGCCCGTCAAGACCCAGGACCCCCATGCCCCGCGGCCGCTATTCGCTCCACGATCCGCACGATCACACCCCCCTCGCCGAAGAGCACTTCCAGTGCGCCCCCGGTCCGTCCGGCTGGCGCTACGTCTCCCAGCTGACGACCCCCGGCGGCGACCACCGCGGCTCGGTCGACCTCGCCCTGGACGACCTCGGCCGCCCCATCCGTCTCGAACTCCACGCGGGAGGCTGGCAGGTGCGCGGTGCCGCCCTCGACGGCGTGACCTGGGTCCGCACCGACCCCACCGGAACCCATGCCACCGAAGGCAATGTGCGCGCCCACGCCTTCACCGGCACGTCCCCCGCGTTCCTCGTCGCCACCGCCCGTCTCCTACGCCTCACCCCCTCTGCCGCCGCGACCCGCGTCCGCCTGGTGGCCTTCACGGATCCGGTCCTCGCCCCCCGCACCGTGGACCAGTCCTGGGCCTTGGTGAACAGCGAAGCACACGCCACTGACAACGGGCCTCTGACCGTGGACGAATACCAGGTCACAGCCCTGGACACCGGCGAACGGCACTCCGTCCACATCGCCGGCGACGTCGTCCTGGCCGCGCCCGGGATAGAGCTGGAAGACCTTCAGTCGCCGCCGTCGCGGTTCGACTGAACGGCGCGCACGCGGCGTCGAACGTCACGTACACGGACCGAACGCACCCGCGCCCTACGCCGGCGGTGCGAACCCCGTGGCCGGCCGGTCGGCGGGCGGCTGATCCGGAGCCGGCGCCGACGGCGCGAGCGGGGCGTGCGCCGGGGACACCGACGGAGCGAGAGGAACCCGGGCCTGAGACGCCGGCTGGGGCGGTCGCACCCCCGCGGGCGGCGGATACGCGGCCGGCGTACCAGGCGGCTGTGCCACGGGTGGGGAGAAGGAAGGGGCGCCGAACGCCCGCCGGGCCTCCCGGGCCTGCCGCTCGTGCACCACGGCCGCCAGGAAAGCGGCTGGAGGAATCCCCTGCGGCACCGGAGTTCCCGTCCGCACCGCGAGGTCGTCCGCGAGCCGCTGCGCCATACCCAGGGAGACCTGCGGATCGAGCTGGTGCATCCGCGTCAGGTACTGCCGGACGGCAAGCCACAGTCCGTCCGGAACCGCCGACAGATCCAGCCCGGCGAACCGGCCCGCGAGCCATGGGGGCGGAGGCGGGACGAAACCGGTCCGTCCGGCGGGTATCCGCTCACGCACGACCAGGGTGCCCGCGAACACGTCCCCGAGCCGCCGCCCGCGTGCCGACACCAGCGAGGCGATGCAGGCCACCACCCCGAACGTCATCAGGATCTCGACGACACCGATCGCGCCCCGCACCAGCGCGTGCCGGAACCGGATCGGCCCACCGTCGTCCCGCACGACCCGCAGCCCGAACGCCAGCCTCCCCAGCGAACGCCCATGACTGAGCGTCTCCACCGCGATGGGCCCCCCGACCAGCACCAGCAGGAACGTCGCGATCGACAACGCCATCTGCGCGGCCTCGTCCAGAGAAGAGGTCGTCGCCACCAGCACCACGGTCACGAGGATGTACACGACCATGGCAGCCGTCAGGTCGAGCAACACCGCCAACGCCCTGCTGGGCAGCTTCGCGGGTCGTAGCTCGAGCGCCACCGCCTCGCCCGTCACCAGCTCACTCACGCCCGCCGCCCTTCCCTGGTCCACCCGGTGAACCGCAAGTCTGCCAAGCTGTGAGCGCGTCGCGCCCCAGTACGACAAGCTGACAGCACCCACGAGCATCCACCACAAGCAGTCGGCGACCAGCCGAGGAGCAGGCAGACCCGATGGACCTGGACGTCTTCGTCTCCGTACACCGTGCCGAATGGGACCGCCTCGACGCCTTGCTCCGTCGTCGGCGCCGTCTCGACGGAGCCGAAGCCGACGAACTCGTCGCCCTCTACCAGCGCACCGCCACCCACCTCTCCCTCATCCAGTCCAGCGCTCCGGACCCGCAGCTGACCGGGCGGCTCAGCCAACTCGTGGCACGCGCGCGTAGTGCCGTCACCGGAACCCGCCGCGCTTCCTGGCGCGACGTCACGCGTTTCCTGGGCCAGGGCTTCCCGGCCGCCGTCTACCGCGCACGCCACTGGTGGGTACCCACCGCGCTCGTCTCCACCGCCGTCGCGATCCTCCTGGGGTGGTGGATCGGTACCCACCCCGACGTGCAGTCGTCCATCGCGGCCCCCAGCCAGCTACGTGAGCTGACCCGCCCGGGCGGTGAGTACGAGACCTATTACTCCAGCCACCCGGCGACCGCCTTTGCCGCCCAGGTGTGGACGAACAACGCCCAGGCAGCCGCGATGTGCCTGGTCCTGGGCGTCTTCCTGGGGCTGCCGGTTCTCTTCATCCTCTTCGAGAACATGCTCAACCTCGGTGTCGGCTTCGGTCTCATGTCCTCGGCCGGCCGCCTCGACACCTTCCTGGGCCTGGTCCTGCCGCACGGCCTGCTCGAACTGACCGCGGTCTTCGTCGCCGCCGGTACGGGCCTGCGCCTGGGCTGGACACTGATCGACCCCGGTCCGCGCACCAGGCGCACGGCTCTCGCCGAGGAGGGACGCTCGGCGATCGCCATGGCCATCGGTCTGGCTCTGGTCCTGTTCGTCTCCGGCGCCATCGAAGGGTTCGTCACCCCGTCCGGCCTGCCCACCTGGGCCCGCATCACCATCGGAATCGCGGCCGAGCTGGCATTCCTCACGTACGTCTACGTCCTGGGCGGCCGTGCGGCACGCGCCGGCGAGACGGGCGATCTCGAAGCGCGGGAGCGCAGCGCCTCCGTACCCACCGCGGCCTGATGTGCATCCACCCTCTGTGAGCTGCTACTCTCCTCTTCGCCTCACAAGAGCCGTTGACACGGAGCGCGTGGGGAGGTAGATTCAAACAGTTGCCTGGAACTGGACAGGTTCGGAGGCAGCCGCTAGACTCTACTCCGCTTCGGAGAAGTCACTACGACATTCTGAAGAAGCAATCCGCCCGATTACTCAGAAATGAGCGGCCGGTCAGACCGGCCAAGAACTTCTGATAAAGTCGGAACCGCCGGAAAGGGAACTGCGAAAGCGGAAACCTGGAAAGCGCCGAGGAAATCGGATCGAGAAAAGATCTGATAGAGTCGGAAACACCGAAGGGAAGCGCCCGGAGGAAAGCCCGAGAGGGTGAGTACGAAGGAAGCGACCGTTCCTTGAGAACTCAACA
>NZ_JBICWR010000009.1:162259-341377 GCF_043199855.1 Streptomyces sp. NPDC048521 | reverse complement strand
CGCATTCCCGACGGCCTCTCCGCGATCGACGCGGCGCCGCTGCTGTGCGCCGGCCTGACCACCTTCACAGCGCTGCAGCAGGGCCACGCCCGGGCCGGCTCCCTGGTCGCCGTGCAGGGCATCGGAGGCCTCGGCCACCTGGCCCTGCAGTACGCGCGCAGCCTCGGCCACCGCGTCGCCGCGGTGGCGCGGGGCGAGGAGAAGGAGGCGCTCGCCCGGAAGCTGGGCGCCGACGAGTACATCGACAGCACCACCGTCGATCCGGGAGAGGCACTGGCTCAGCTGGGCGGCGCCTCGATCATCGTCGCCACCGCGTCCAGCGGTGCGTCCATGAACCCGCTGGTGCGGGGCCTGGCCCCGAACGGCACACTGGTCGTCGTCGGTGCCGCCCCCGACCCGCTGACGGTCTCGACCCCCGACCTGATCTTCGGCACCCACTCCATCGTCGGCAGCCTGACCGGTTCCTCCATCGAGAACGAGGACAACCTCGCCTTCACCCTGGCGCACGGCATCCGGCCCAGCGTCGAGGTCGTGCCCTTCACCCAGGCCATGCAGGGATACGAGCGGATGCTCTCGGGCCAGGCCCGCTTCCGCGTCGTACTGGACACCGCGGCCTGAGACATCACCCGCCGGCGAAGGGGTCCGGCGCGGCCGTGCGGGTGGAGTCCCGGGACTCCGCCCGCACGGCCGCGCCGGACCCCCCTGCTGTTCGCGACCGACGTCCCGGCCGGACCGGTTCTCGCTGGGGTGCGCCGATGCCCGACGGCCACCGGGGCGCTCGTCTGCTCCCTGCTGCCACCTGCGGCACACGGTCCATGCGGTGCCGCGGCGCCGAGCGGCGGGGACGCCGGTGCTGTCAGGTCAGAGCTGAGCGGCGAGCCGCTGAAGTGTGCGGGTGGCGCTCTCGGCCTTCGCCTCCCGGTAGCCCGTGCCGGCCCACAGGTGGATCAGACGCGTGTCCCCGGCCGCGATGGCCGCCTTGCGCAGCGGGGCGGTGAGGTGGTGCACGGCCGGATAGCCGGCCGGGGCGACCGCCTCGTAGCTGTCGATGAAATGGTTGCGCAGGCCGCGCGCGGGTCGTCCGGTGAACGCACCGGTCATCACGGTCTCGGTGAAGGCCGGGTCCGTCAGGGCTGCCTTGTGCGCAGCGGCGGCCCCGCTCTCGTCCGTACGGAGCAACAGAGTGCCGACCGCGGCGGCGTCCGCGCCGGCGCGCAGCGTGGCTGTCACGTCGGCGGGGGTGGCGATGCCTCCGCCGGCGACGATCGGCAGTGTGGTGCTGCGGCGCACGTCGGCGATCAGGTCGGGCAGCGGCACGGAGGCGAGCGGCCGCTGCGGGGTGAGCGTGGCGGAGTGTCCTCCGGCAGCGGATGCCTGCACGACCAGTCCGTCCACCTCGGCTTCCGACGCCTGCCGGGCCTCGTCGGCGGAGGTGACGCTCTGCAGGACGGTGGTCCCGGACCGGCGCAGGGACTTGATGACCGAGGCATCGGGGACACCGAAGGTGAACGAGACCAAGGGAACCGGCGATGCGACGAGCAGGTCGATCTTGTTCACCCAGTCGTCGTCGTCCTCCACCGGCTCCCCGGCGTTCAGGCGCAAGCCGTAGCGGTCGGCCTCGGGCTGGATCACCTGGGCGTAACGGCGGTACGCCTCCGGCGCGACCGGGACCGGGGCGGGGACGAAGACGTTGACGCCGAAGGGGACACCCTCGGCCCGGACGGTGTCGATCTGTTCCGCGAGCGCCTGTGCGGTCTTGTAGCCGGCGGCGAGGAAACCCATTCCTCCCGCCCGGGCAGCCGCCGTCACCAGTGCGGGAGTGCCGGCTCCGCCGGCCATGGGGGCGGCGAGGACCGGTAGGGACACGCCCAGGTCGTCCAGTAGTCGGCTCATCTCGGCTTCTCCTCCTTCGACCAGGGGCGGCACCCGTGACCCTAAACAACCGCAGACACATGGTGAAATGCCGATCGAGTCGCCATCATGCGCGGCAGGCATCGATGGTGGCGTAGATTCCCTGGACATCACGACACGATCGTCGGACGGAGTCGACCATGACGACCACAGAACTCCCTCGGCAGGAGTGCGCAGTCACCGTCCTGGGCGGCCCGACAGCCGTCATCGACATGGGCGGTCTACGGATCGTCAGCGATCCGACCTTCGACGAGGCGGGCCCGCACGGGTACCTCATCAAGACGACGGGTCCGGCCCGCACGGAGGCCGCCGTGGGCCCGGTGGACCTCGTGCTGGTCAGCCACGACGTCCATCCGGACAACCTCGACGAGCGTGGGCGCGCGTTCGCGAAGGCCGCCCCGCTGGTCCTCACCGGGCCGCTCGCCGCGGCGCGGCTCGGCTCACCGGCGGTCGGTCTCGCCCCCTGGACGAGCCACTCCGTGGCACGTGGGGACGGCGGAGGCGACCTCACCGTCCTCGCGGTGCCGGCGGTCCACGGTCCCGAGGACGGCGACCGCGACGCCGACGGTCATGTCAACTGCGAGGTCACCGGTTTCGTGCTGTCCGGTCGAGGACTTCCGACGGTGTACATCAGCGGTGACAACGCCTCGCTGCGTGTCGTGGCGGAGATCTCCCGGCGCGTGCCGGACATCACCGCGGCCCTGCTGCACGCCGGAGCGGCACGAGTGCCGGCGAAATTCGACGGACGCCCGCTCTCTCTCGACAGCCGGCGGGCCGCGGCGGCAGCGGCCGTCCTCGGTGCGGACCTGGTGGTGCCGGCCCACTACGACGGCTGGGCCCACTTCTCCGAGGGTGGCGCCGACCTGGAGCTGGCCTTCCACGAAGCCGGCCTCTCCTCCCTGCTGCGGACAGCGGGGCACGGATCGTGGGTGGACCTGCGTCCCTGACGAACAGCCGGACGCTGTGGCGGCGTCGACCACGATCGGGCGGACACCATCGTCTGCTCGACACGTGTCTGGATGTGTGCTCGGGCGTGGGCACCATGCTCAACGTCATCCATTTCGGCGGACCTGGTGGTGGCCGGCGTTCACGCCTCGGTCAGGAACTGGGCCGACCTCTTCGGTGCCCCATGTGGCGAGCGCGTATGACAGACACTCACCGGCGGAAGTAGGCACCGGTGGGTGGCCTTCTGAGGGCGGATACAGCGCTCCGTGTGCGGTTCACCCCCGAGTGCGGCCCGCACGCACACGTGTGATGCCTCGCGGACGGGTGTGTGCCGACCGCGCCTTGGCCACGGTCTCCCACGGGTGCGGCGCGACGCCAACGGGAGCAGCATGGGTCGAGGCGGCCGTCCGCGGGCGCGGACGTACGCCTCGATCGCAACGACGGCAGGAGTGGACGATGACGGCGAAGCTGCTGTTTGTACTGACCGGAGCCTCGTACTGGACGCTCAAGGACGGCACCAGGCACGCGACCGGTTACTGGGCCGAGGAGTTCGCGGCTCCTTACAAGGCGTTCACGGAAGCCGGCCACCAGGTGACGGTGGCGACCCCGAACGCCGTGGTCCCGACCGTGGACATGATGAGCCTGCGCCCCGACATGGCCGGCAGCGCGGAGACCGCCCTCGAACTGGAGAACATCATCCGGTCCGCGGAGGAGCTCCGGCGGCCCATCCAACTGTCGGACGCCCGCGTGGAGGACTACGACGCCGTCTACTTCCCCGGCGGCCACGGTCCCATGGAGGACCTGTGGGAGAACCCCGACGCAGGCCGGCTGCTGATCGCGGCGCTCGCCTCGGGCAAGCCGCTGGCCGTCGTCTGCCACGCTCCGGCCGCACTGCTGTCCACCAGGATCCACGGCGTCTCGCCCTTCGCCGGCTATCAGGTCACCGCCTTCACCAATGACGAGGAGGACGCCGTCGGGCTGGCTTCCAGGGCGCGGTGGCTGCTGGAGGACGAACTGAAGGTGCTGGGCGTGGAGTTCACCCGCGGCGAGATGTGGAAGCCGTTCACGGTGGTGGACCGCAACTTGTACACGGGGCAGAACCCCGCGTCGGCGGCGGCTCTGGCGGCCCAGCTGCTGAAGGTCCTGTAGGCGGCGGCCCTCCGCCGGAGGACTGCCCGCCGCCGTCCGGGGCGTGTGGCGAGTTCAGCCGCGCGATGGTCGACCGAACACAATCCAGGGACGTCGCGCACGGCGACTCCCCCGTCTCCCTCACCTGGGTGAGGGAGACACTCGGCCACGCGCACCCGGAGTTGTCCTCTTCATGACGTGTTTCCTCCTGCCTGGTAGGCACAGCCTTTCACCGCAGGTCAGAGGCCGTGCCACGGCGATTCGACTGTGGAGGGCGGGGAAATTAGACGACTGGTCGACTAGTTGTAGCGCGTGACCGGCCGACACGAAGCGGTCGGAACAACCACCGTCACACCGAAGAGCGAAGAAGGCACTCATGAGCAACTCCGGCAAGAAGGTCGCCATCATCACCGGTGCGTCCCAGGGCATCGGCGCAGGTCTCGTCGAGGCGTACCGCAAGCTCGGTTACGCCGTGGTCGCCACCTCGCGGACCATCACCGCCTCGGACGACCCGGACGTCCTGACCGTCCAGGGCGACATCGCCGACCCGGCCACGGCCGAGCGCGTCGCCGCGGCCGCGATCGAACGGTTCGGCCGCATCGACACCCTGGTCAACAACGCCGGCATCTTCGTCGCAAAGCCGTTCACCGAGTACACACAGGAGGACTATGACGCGGTCACCGGCGTCAACCTGAGCGGGTTCTTCCGCATCACTCAGCTCGCCGTCGAGCAGATGCTGCACCAGGGCGGCGGCCACGTCGTCCAGATCACCACGAGCCTGGTCGACCACGCCCTGTCCGCCGTGCCGTCGGTCCTGGCCTCGCTGACCAAGGGCGGCCTCCAGTCCGCCACCAAGGCGCTGGCCATCGAGTACGCGACCCGGGGCATCCGCAGCAACTCCGTCGCCCTGGGTGTCATCAAGACGCCGATGCACTCGGAGGAGTACTTCGAGACGTTCGCCGCCCTGCACCCGGTCGGCCGGATGGGCGAGATCGGCGACATCGTCGACGCAGTCCTGTACCTCGAGAACGCGCCGTTCGTCACCGGAGAGATCCTGCATGTCGACGGCGGCCAGAGCGCCGGTCACTGACCCGCGGGGCGGGCGACGGCCGACCAACCGGACCGGTCACCGACCTTCGCCCGGCTCCGGAGACACATCGACAGGCCGTTGATCACGAGCGTGATCAACGGCCTGTTCCGCACGTCGGGGCTCCATCACGGGGGCGAACCACCTTTGTTGATCAGGCAGGCCACGAGCCGTTCGGTTGTGGCCAATACACTGCTCTCATGGCAGATGCGACGACGATCCAGCCCCTCAACCAGGACGAGGAAGCATTCCTCCGCGCTCTCGGCAGGGTGTTGGCATACCTGCCTCGCGTCGTCGACGCCGACATGGTCTCGGAACAGCCGATCACCAGTGGCGAGTACATGGTGTTGGTGCACCTCTCCGAAGCCCCGCAGAACCGCATGCGCATGAGTGAGCTGGCCAACGCGTGCGGACTGTCGTTGAGCGGCATGACCCGAGTCGTCAAACGCCTGGAGACGCAGTCCCTCGTGCTGCGCGAGAAGTGCCCGGACGACGGACGGGCCTGGCTCGCCGTCCTCACCAGTTCCGGCTGGACGTGCCTGAAACAGGCGTGGCCCACGAACCTCGCAAGCGTGCGCCGGCACATCTTCTCCCGCCTCGAAGGCTGCGACGTCGCTGCGGCTGCCAGAGTGCTGGAACGCATCGCTGCGGGTGACTGACACCTCACCGTGAAGCGCCTTCTGGCGGGCGGTGAGCCGATGACACCCCGGTGACGGAGCCCGCAGGGCATCGTTCAGCAGCACCACGCGGCGCCGGACACGGGTCTCGGATCCACGGCATCGGCCCCGGCCGGTCATTCGGTCGCGACGGCGCTGGTGGCGGCCGTGATGAACCTACGCATCAGGCTCGGCCGGTTGTCGGGCAGATAGGCCAGGGCGACGGGGATCAGAGGTGCGTCTTCCAAGGGGACGAAGCGCAGGGCAGGGTGGTGGATGCGCCGCCGGGCGGCCTCGGGCACGATGCCGATACCCCGGCCCGCGGCGACCGATTCGAGCCACTCATCGAAATTGGTGGTCTCGATCACGCGGTCGGGCCGCTGACCGGCAGGCCAGGACCACGGTCCGGTCGTTCCGCTGACGGTGTTGACGACCAACGGCCAGGCTGACACGTCCGCCCAGTTCAGGTGAGTGTGGCGCGCCAGTTCGCAGTCCTGCGCACAGACCGCGATGCGCGGCTCTTCGTAGAGAAGGACGGCGCGGGCCGGGGCAGGGGGTGTGGTGGTGCCGCGGAGCAGCGCGACATCGATGGCGCGCAGCCGCAGATCACGTAGCGGGTCGTCGCAGCGGACCAGTTGGATGGTTGCGTCGCCGGTCCGCTCGAAGCGGCGGATCGCCTCCTGTGCCCATGGATCGGGCAGCAGCCAGCTGAAGCCGAGCCTGAGGACCGACTGTCCCCGCGCCACGGCGAGAGCGTGGTCGAACGCGGCGAGCGCCTTCTCGGCCTGGGCGAGGAACTCGGCACCGGCCGCGGTGGGCTGCACATGGCGTGGGGAGCGATCCAGCAGCCGTACTCCCAGGGCGGCTTCCAGCTGGGCGACGGTACGGCTGAGAGCGGGCTGGGTGATCAGCAGTTCGCCGGCGGCCCGGCTGAAGGAGCCGTGGCGGGCGACGGCGGCGAAGGCCCGCAGATGACGCAGTTCGATGTCCGCGCTGCTCACCGCTTCCGTCCTTCCCCATGCCCGGCACGCATAGCGGCACCTTAATCGGCATTCCGGGGCCGGGCGAATGAGCCCCTGGGCACGTGTGGCCGGTGCCTCACCGCGCCGGGACGAACTCCCCGGAGGCCTTCCACAGCCCTGGCCGGGTTGGCGGGGTCGAGTGCGTACCGGGCGACGCCGCGCCACCTGAGCGAAAGGGCGCGCATACCGTTCGGGGCCGTCCGCGACCCTCGCGTCCCAGGAGCGCCGCTCGAAGGCGGTGTCGTCGAAGTCGGCCGTGTCGCACAGGTGGCCTCGCGAGGTGAGGAAGACGATCCGGAACCCGGCCGTACCGGCCGCGGCGCCCTCGGCGGCGCCCGCCCCGCACGGGTACGCCGATCACCGAACAGCTGTCAGCAGCAGACTCCGGCCTACGCCCCCGCCTACCGCGCAGGCCCGTCAGGTACGGATTGCCGGTCTCCTCAGCCGGCCTGGAACCCTTGTGCGGCGGCGCGTGGCGGTGGGACGCACCTCACAACTCGCCCGGGCCGGAATCAGACAGACCTGTCTAGGGTTGAGGGGGGTACCTCCCCCTAGTCCTGGAGAGTGCTCCATGAGCCCCGCATCCACCGCACGTCGAGCCACCTCGAGAGCCGACTCGATCCGGCGACCTCCGGCACACGCCGCCCCGCGACGCCGGGCCCTCGGACCCATCGCCTCCATCGGCCTGCTGGCCTCGATCCTCGTGTCGCTGCTGGCCGCGTCCAGCGCCCCCACCCCGCTGTACGCGATCTACCAGCAGCGCTGGGGCTTTACTCCCATCACCATCACCGTCGTCTTCGGTGTCTACGCGGTCGCCGTGCTGGTCTCGCTCCTGGTTCTCGGCAAGATCTCCGACCATGTGGGCCGACGGCCGGTCCTGCTGATGGCTCTCATCGGTCAGGCCCTGGCGATGGTCGTGTTCGTCACCGCCGACGGAGTGGACGCACTGCTGGCCGCCCGCGTCCTGCAGGGCCTGAGCACCGGCGCGGCGGTCGGTGCGCTCGGCGCCGGCATGCTCGACATCGATCCGCGCCGGGGCGGCTTCCTGAACTCCTTCGCCCCCGCGATGGGAACCGCCAGTGGCGCCCTGGTCTCCGGCCTGATCGTGCAGTATCTGCCGGCACCCACCCACCTGGTCTACGTCGTACTGCTCGGTGTGTTCGTCCTGCAGGCGCTGGCCGTGCTCGCCCTGCCTGAGACGATAAGCCGCAAGCCCGGTGCGCTCGCCAGCATGGCCCCGGAGATCAAGCTGCCCAAGTCCGCCCGCACGTCGGTGGCGATCGCCGCTCCCGTGCTGTTCGCGGTGTGGGCACTGACCGGCCTCTACGGCGCGCTGGGGCCGGCCCTCACCCGTTCCCTCGTGCACTCCACCTCCGTGGTGTGGGGTGGACTCCCGCTGTTCGTGCTCGCCGCCTTCGCGGCCCTTGCCGTGGTGGTGCTGCGTCGCACCGCGACGCGCGACGTCATGCTGCTCGGGGCCGGCACACTGGTCGTCGGTGTGGTGATCACCCTGGTGTCGATCGCCTCAGGCACCGGCGGCCCGCTCTCTGCGACGGGCTTCTTCTTGGGTGCCGCGATCTCCGGCTTCGGCTTCGGCAGCGGCTTCCAGGGCGGCATCCGCATGGTGATACCGGCCGTCGAGCCGCACGAGCGGGCCGGTGTGCTGTCCCTGCTGTACGTCGTGTGCTACCTGGGCCTGGGTGTGCCCGCGGTGATCGCAGGTGTCCTGGTCGTGCATGGCGGCGGCCTGGTGCAGACCGCGCGGGAGTACGGCATCGCCGTCATCGTGCTGGCCGTCGCGGCCCTGGCCGGCCTGCTGCTCAGCGGCCGCCGCGTAAAGCGGGTGGCGGTGGTCACGGCGCAGGCCGAACCCGCCTCCGAGGCAGTGGCCGTCGCGCGGACCCGCGGCTGACGGAACGCATACCAGTAGAATGAACAGGTCTGTCTGAGAGGGTGATGGTCATGGCGACCGTAGCCGCGAAGAAGCCATCAGCACGTGAGCGTCTGCTCGAAGCAGCCAACGAGCTGTTCTACAACGAGGGCGTGCAGACCGTCGGCATCGACCGCGTCATCGAGCACGCCGGGGTGGCCAAGGCGTCCCTCTACAACACCTTCGGCAGCAAGGAAGAGCTGATCACGGCCTACCTGGACCTCCGCAACGCCCGCATCAAGGACCGGATCACCCACACCCTCACCCGCTTCCGCACCCCGCGCGAGCAACTGCTCGGCGTCTTCGACGCGCAGGGCGAGATGTTCACCGATCCGCGTTACAACGGCTGCCCGTTCGTACGGGCCACCGCCGAGGTGCCCGAGGACAGTCGGATCAGGCGCGCCGCTGAGAAGTACCGGGCCTGGGTGCGCGGCCTGTTCACCGATCTGGCCACGCGGTCCGGGTATGCCGACCCCGAAGGACTCGCCCGCCGGCTGCACCTGCTCTACGACGGTGCCCAGCAGTCCGCCCGGATGGACCGCGACCCCTCGGCCGCCGCCACCGCGCGCGCGGCCGCGTCCGTCCTGCTCGACGCGGCACCACTCGCGTCCGCGAGGGCATGACCTCGGCGGTCCGGACGCGACCGCGATGGCGTTCGAGGTCCGTCGGGGCCGTCGCCGGCCGGCCAGGGGGCGACCGGGAGGACGGGGGGGCCAGGGACGTTGCTTCCACAGCAGCGGCGCGTCCGGCTGGGCCTACGGCGAATCCGTGATCTGGAACCTCAGCGAGTACGGCGGCAAGCGGTACGTCTACGCGGTACACGCAGACGGTTCATAACGCGTCGCAAGCCACGGCGGCGCGGCGGGCGAGGAGGGAGTTGACGCGGTCGGCGCCAACGGCGTGGAAGCAGGTGGCCCGACGCGGATCAACCGATGCGGCAACCTGCGCCGCCCCGCAGGCGCGTCTGAATCAGGGGCGTCGGTGGATCAGGCCGCGTACCCTCGGCTCCATGCCGCGCCGTTCGAAGAAGCCACGCCGCCTGGTCGCCGAGGGGCGCACCTATCTCTGGACGCTCCGCCACAGCCACCGCGTTGTGGACAACGGCCGGTCCGCCGACTGCCGTGAGACCCTCACGCTGTACCCGCAGCCGGCCGGCACCGGCGGTCCGCTGCGCATCGTCTTCGCCGAGGGTCCGGGCCGGTACGTCCCGGGCGGCGCCCCCATGGGCTCCGGCGACGTGGGGTACATCGGGGGCGGCTCCTTGAACCTGCACGAACCGGGGGCGGTTCGGGCCCTGCTCGACGCGGCGTCGGCCCGCGGGTGGCAGCCGGGGGAACGACGGGCGGTGGAGGTCGACGGCTGGCCCTTGCTGGAGACGGCAGCCGCAGAGCGAGCCGAGCGCATCGGCCCGTGACATCCCCAAGATTCCGGCGCTCGCCGGGGCGGCGGCTACGCGCTTCTCCGGCCGCGTCGTCCCGTGCATGCTTTCGCCGGCACTCGCCTGCCACCTACGGACCATCGCTCGAAACAGCGCCGGATACCCGTTGTGCGGCTCCTTGCTGAGGTAGTGCCTGTCGCCTCCCCACCACATGGCGGGTTCCGGGCGTCTCCGGGGTCCGCCCGCACGAGGCGAGAGACGACCAGTGCTTGGCGACGCCGTAGGTGCCCTTACTCGATCCGGCCACCATGATCGGCGGCGGTCAGCGCGGAATCACCCAGTCCGGCGTCCAGGTTCCGGCGGCGTCGTGGCCGGCCGCCGTGGCGGCGAGGTGGGCACGGAGGATGGCCAGCGCCGGGTGGGGGTTGTCGCGGTGCCAGAGGAGCGAGTGCGGGTAGAGGGGCGTCGGGTCGGTCACCGGGATGCGGCGCAGGCCGTGGTCGGCGGGCCAGACGAGGCGGGTCTGCTCGCCGATGAAGGTGGCCAGGGCCGGGGTGTCGGCGATGGTGTCGAGGAGCGCGTCCGAGCCGAAGTTCGGGCCGGTCGCCTCGATGGTGAGAGCGAACTCGGCGACGAGGTCGTCGTAGTAGGCCGCCCACTCGGTACCGGGGACGATGCCGGGCATCCAGATCCGGTGCCCGGCCAGCTGGGCGACGGTCACCGACCGGGCGCCCGCCAGCGCGTGGGCGGGGCCGGTGAGGAGCTGGAGCGGCTCGTCGAGCACCCGGACGGACTCGATGTCCTCGGGCAGGGGTCGGCCGGGCACGGCGACGGCACGGAAGGACGCGTCGATCGCGCCGGACCGGATGGCGGCGACGGCCGCTTCGACGTCGAACAGCATCACCACGTCGAGGTCGATCTCGGGATGCGCACGGTGGAAGCCGCGCATCAGGCCCGACGGCGCGACGCGCGAGGCGATCACGTCGACGCGCAGCGGACGGCGGCCGGTGCGCACGGACGCGACCGCGCGCTCGGCGACGCGCAGCAGCTCGCGCGCGTGGGGCAGGAACGCCTGCCCGTCGATGGTGAGCGCGGCGCCACGCGCGGTGCGGGTGAACAGCCGCACGCCGAGGCTGCGCTCCAGGGCCGCGACGCGCTTGGAGACAGCCTGCTGCGTGATCGCCAGCTCGGCGGCGGCCTCCTGGAACTGCCCCGCGTCGGCGGCGGCGACGAAGGTCCGGACGGTGTCGAGGTCCATGCCGACACCCTAAGCACACAACCGCTGGTTGTGGCTGCCGGCCCTGCGGTTGTTTGATCGCTGGTGATGGTGGTCGCTTTGATGCTTCCGATCGCGGATCGGTTGTGCGGAGCGAGTAGGGAGGGGCGTCGAGCATGAGGAGCGGACATCGGCTGGGGCGGCCGTTCGGATGGCTCTGGGGAGCGTACGGGACCAGCGCGCTCGGCACATGGCTCGCCTTCGGCGCGTTCCCGCTGATCGCCATCAAGGTGCTGCACTCCGGACCGGCCGAGGTCGCCGCGCTCGCCTCCGTGGGGGCTGCGGTGGGCGCGGCCGTGGCGGTGCCGCTCGGCCCGTGGGTGGAGTTCCGCCGCAAGCGGCCCGTACTGATCGCGATGGACCTGGTGCGGTTCGCGGCGCTGCTGACGATCCCCACCGCGTTCGCGCTCGGCGCGCTCACCTTCCTTCAGCTCCTGCTGGTCTCGGTCGTCGTCGCGGCGGCCGACATCACCTTCCGCGCCGCCTCCGGTGCCTATCTGAAGACGCTGCTGCCGGCCGAGGACCTGCTCGTCGCCAACGCCCGGTTCGAGTCGACGGCCTGGACGACCACGATCATCGGACCGCCGTTGGGCGGCGCGGCGATCGGGCTCCTCGGTCCGGTGGCGACGGTGGTGGCCGACGCGCTCAGCTACCTGCTCTCGGCCCTGGGCATCCGGGCGATGGGCGGGCACGAGCCGCGACCCGAGCGCCGTGAGGCCGCGCGCATGCGGCCCAGGGACCTGCTCCACGGCTGGCGGTACATCCTCGCCGACCCGACGCTGCGTCCGCTGTTCTTCAACACCGCCCTGTTCAACGGCCTGGTGATGGCCGCCCAGCCGCTGCTGGCCGTCCTCATGCTCGGCCGGCTCGGATTCGCACCCTGGCAGTACGGTCTCGCCTTCGCCGCGCCCTCGATCGGCGGGCTGCTCGGTTCACGGCTGGCCCGACCGCTCGTCACCCGGTTCGGTCAGCACCAGGTCCTGGTCGTGGTCGGGTCGCTGCGCGCGCTCTGGCCTATCGGCCTGGCCTTCCTGGGTCCGGGTTCCGGAGGGCTGCTGCTGGTGATGGGTGTCGAACTCGGGCTCATCTTCTGCTGCGGCATCTTCAACCCCGTCTACGCCACCTACCGCCTCGAGCGCACCGCGCCGGACCGGGTCACCCGCACGCTGTCCGCCTGGGCGGTGACGACCAAGGCGTCGACCGCACTGCTGACGGCCGTCTGGGGCGTGCTGGGCGGCCTGCTCGGCCCGCGTACGGCCATCGGCCTGGCCGGCGTGCTCCTGCTCACGACCCCGCTGCTGCTCCCCCGCCGCGCGGCGGCGCGTCTCTCCCAGCCGGAGCCGACACCGAGTGGCACCTGACCGCCGCCGCGTCCGTCACCGCGGCCGGGCTGCGCCGCCCCGACGGCTGACACTCCTCGGAGGTACCTCGCATGAAGTGGCTGAAGCGGCGTCAGTCCTCGGCGTCCGGTGCGTCAACGGCTGCCAATGTCAGGACAGGGCGAACGTTGCCAGATGCGGCACTGGCGATACAGACGTAGTCCGTCCGAATGGCCAACGGACCGATGGTGACACCCTCCCGTCCTTCGATCGGCCGGATGCTGACCGGTAGGCCGGCGCACCATCGAGGCAACCCGTTGAGGCCGAGGTGGGCTGTCCGGAGGGGAGGATCATGTGCCGGGACAGGGATGGCCGGTCCGTCGGTAAACGATCGTTGCCGCGGAAGTCGGGCGTCGGTAGGGTGCCATGCGCACGCCAACGCGATCCGTTGCGCACCCTGGGAGTCCCCTGGTGGATGAGGTCCCGCCTCTGCCGGTGACGCTTGAGCGTCTTGAGGGGCTCGGCGGTTGGGCATCTCCGGCCTCTGGGCGCGGAAGGTCTGTTCCGGTGAAAGGGTTCCCAGTTGACAGCCCGGATGCCGCAGTGAACCCGCCGGCGGGAGCGTTGTCGGGGCGCGACGACGTCCGCGGCATGGCTCTGCGGCAGGCGCGCGAGACGTGCGGGGCCGGCCGGTCCGGCTGCGGGCGACGGCGTTCCCCCCGGGGACAGCCACCAGGTTATGGCTCGACCGTACCGGCCACGGCCTGATCGCCTACGAGGAGAACACCGATCCCGCGCATCAACCCGGCAGTGACCGACACCGACCTGTCCGCTGACTTGCGCATGGACGTCGCGCTCCACGCCGCCGCCCGCATTCCTCTGTCCCTGGCACTCACATCGCCCGTGATGCCGGATGTCCTGAATCACGTTGGTGCCCTTGAAGAAAGCAGATCGTCATGAGTGAAGCCTCACGCCGCCGCCCCCACCGTGCAGTCGTCGTCGGTGGCAGCATCGCCGGCCTGCTCGCTGCGGCTGCCGTCAAGGACCAGGTTGATTCTGTCGACATCATCGAGGCCCACCAACTGCCCGACGGACCCGAGCCACGCACCGGTGTGCCCCAAGCCGCCCACATCCACCTCCTGCAGACCGGTGGTGCCGAGGCCATCGAGGCTCTCCTGCCCGGCACCGTCGACCAGCTCCTGGCCGCAGGCGCCCACCGCATACCTGTGACCAGGAACATGGTCATCTACTCTCCGGAAGGTTGGTACCGCCGCTGGGAGCGCGCCACCCACTACCTGATCACCGCAAGCCGCGACCTGATCGACTTCGTGGTCCGGGAACACGTCCTCAAGGACCCTCGTGTCGGCGTGCGCACGCACACCAGGGCCGTCGAGTTGCTCGGCGACCGCGACACCGTCAAGGGGGTCCGGGTCCGCACCACCGACGGTGTCGAAGCCGAGCTGCACGCGGAGCTCGTCATCGACGCCTCCGGCCGGGCCTCCCGCACTCCCCGGTGGCTCGCCCAGCTGGGCATCAGCGACCTGGGGCAGGACCACATCGACTCCGGCCTGGTCTACGCCAGCCGCATGTACCGCGCACCCGTTCCCACCCGCGACTGGCCCGTGGTCAGCATCCAGGCCGACCCGCGTCTGCCCCAGCCCGGAAAATCAGGCGCCATCCTGCCGATCGAGGGCGACCGCTGGCACGTCAGCCTGATGGGCACCCCCGGTGGACATCCCACCCGTGACTCGGACACCTTCGAACCCTTCGCCCGCACCCTGCGTCATCCACTCCTCGCCGACCTCCTGGCACACGCCGAACCGCTCACCGACGTCACCCTCACCCACAGCACCATCAACCGGCGCCACTCCTACGAACGCCTCCCCCACTGGCCGGAGGGCCTCGTGGTGCTCGGGGACTCGGCCGCGACCTTCAACCCCGTGTACGGGCAAGGCATCTCGGTGGCGGCGCAGGGCGCACGCGCCCTGCGCGACCTGACCGCCAACGGCCTCGCCCCGGGTCTCGCCCGTCGCGCCCAGCGCGCCATCGCCCGCCCCGTCGGCAGCGCGTGGGCCCTCGCCACCGGGCAGGACATCCACTACTCCACCACCCGGGGCAAGAACCCCAACCTCGCCGACCGGCTCCTGAACCGCTACGTCAGCCGCCTGTCCCGTACCGCGACGGGCTCCTTCCACGCCGCCACATCCCTGACCGACGTACTCGCCCTCCAAGCCCCACCCACCACACTTGTCCACCCGAGCGTGCTGCTGACGGCCCTCCTCGGCCCCCTCCGCCCACCACTCGACCGCCCCCCGTTCACGCCGGCCGAACGAGCTCTCCTCAAGGACTTGGAAGAGTCCTCGGGCGGAGGGCAACGCTCATCGAGTGCTGACCGGCTCCCACGCGAGCACTGAGGCATCCCACGGACACTCGCCAACGGGCCATGCGGCTCAGCCTCTTCGCGACCATGCTCACCGAGCGCCAGGGGAAACGCCTGCGGCAGCTTGCCCCATCCGAATCCCCACGACACGGGACGATTTTCCCTATTGTGGCTTTTGGTGTCCGTGTTGTGGGCGAGATGGAGTTGACGCCGTGGCGTTCGCGGAATCGGGCGAAGGCGGTCAGTGTGTGCCCTCCCCCGGCTCGGCCCCGGAAGGGAAGGCACGGTCCTGGGCGCCGCTGCTGGCGGTGTGCACCGGGTACTTCATGGTGATCCTGGACGTGACCGTCATCAATGTCGCTGTACCGGTGATCGGCCGGGAACTGTCGGCCTCGCTCACAGGCGTCCAGTGGGTCACCGACGGGTACACCCTGGCACTCGCGGGATTCCTGCTGACCGGCGGCGCGCTGGGCGACCGGCTCGGCAACCGTCGGGTCTTCTGCTCGGGCGTGGCGGTGTTCACCGTGTCCTCTGCCGGATGTGCGCTCGCGCCGAACGCCGACCTCCTGGTCGCGGCCCGGCTGATGGAGGGGCTCGGCGCGGCGCTGATCGTGCCCGGATCCCTGTCCCTGCTCCAGCAGGCCTACCCGGCGCCGGCCGCGCGCTCGCGGGCCTTCGGGCTGTGGGGTTCGATGGCGGGCGTGGCGGCGTCCGCCGGGCCGCTGCTGGGCGGGTTGCTCGTCTCCACGGTGGGCTGGCGCTGGGTGTTCCTCATCAATCTCCCTGTCGGTGTGCTCTGCCTGGTGCTGACGCTGCGGCATGTGGCACGCTCGCCCCGGCGCACCGCCCGGGCCCTGGACTGGCCGGCGCAGTGCGCGGTCGTGGCGGCGGTGGCGCTGCTGACCGCGGCGCTCAACGAGGCCGGACGGCGGGGCTGGTCCGATCCGGCTGTGCTGGCCGGGCTGGGCCTGGCCGTGGCGGCCGCCGCGGCGTTCGCGGTGCGCGAGCGACTGGCCCGGTCCCCCGTTCTCCCGCCCCGACTGCTGCGCTCTCGTGCGATGACCGGTGGAGCCGTCATCGGCCTGCTCTTCAACTTCGGCTTCTACGGCATGGTGTTCACCGCCAGCCTGGAATTCCAGCACCAGCGCGACTTCAGCGCCCTCAGAACGGGGCTGGCGCTGTTCCCGGCGGTGGTGATGACCATGTTCGCCTCCGTCCTGTCCGGGCGACTGGCCCGCCGCACCGGCGATCGTCCGCTGGTGGTCTCCGGAATGCTGCTGGCTGCGCTGGGCCTGGCCGGCTGGACCGCGGCGGGACCCGACCCCGCCTACCCGCTGCTGGTGGCCCCGATGATGGCGGCGGGATTCGGTACCTCCTTCGCTCTCACCGGCACAACCGCCACCGTGATGGGTGCCGCGCCCCCCGCGTACTCAGGGGCCGCCTCCGCCCTGTTCAACACCACCCGCCAGATCGGCAGTGCCACCGGCGTGGCGCTGGGCGGCAGCCTGCTCGCCACGGCGACCGACTACACCTCCGGGTTGCGCACCAGCATGGTGGTCGGCGCCCTCGCCTACCTGATCGCGGCAGGCCTCGCCTGGCGGTGCGTGCCGGCGAAGTAGGAGGGATACGGGGAGTCTTGAGGCCGTCGTACGGGCCGGGGCAGTCTTCCCCTCCGCCGGGTCCATCCTGGCCGCATGCTGTGGCCGTCGACCAGCGGCGGGGCGTCGGGGAGGACTCGGCACGCGCTACTTTCGCACGCCGGCCGCCTCCATGAGCGCGCTCGCGGTGTTGAACGCGAGCCCGTCAAGGTGGTCGACCCCCGCACCGGCGCGGGCGGCGGCACCGTCGTAGACGAGGGCGAGTTGACGGGCGAGGAAGGCGGGGTCGGCGGCGCCGCCCCGTTCCGCTTCCGCCTGGAAGAACGCCGTCATCTCGTTCTTCTGGCGCAGCGCGACCACGTTCGCCGGGTGCTCCGGGTCCTTCAGCTCGACCAGGGTCGACAGGTAGGGGCAGCCGCGGTAGCCGGGGTCGTGTGCCGCCTCCTCCAGCCGCCGGAAGACGTACAGCATGCGCTCGCGCGGCGTGACGGGGTCACCGGGCGGCGGGATCAGCAGTGCCGTGAGCTGGGGTGCCCGGCGCTCCAGTGAGGCGGCGATGATCTCGCCCTTGCTTTGGAACAGCTGGTACATCGACCGCTTCGAGACGCCGGCCGCCCGGCAGAGCGCGTCGGTGCTGACTCCGACGCCCTCTTGCTCCAAGAGCTCGGCCGCCGCGTCGAGCAGCCGCTCACGCAGCGGCGCCCGGGCGGGCGATGCCTCGGAGGCGGTGTCGCGCGCAGCCTTCGCTGTTGTCATGCGCTCGAGCCTACCGCGCCGACTGGACAGGGGAAACCGATCGGTTTACGGTCGGGGGGCAGCGAGGAAACCGATCGGTTTCCTCTCGGTGTCCCGGCCCGGCCTCCCGTTGCCGTGCCCGGCCCGCCGTACGGCCCTCGTGCGGCGTCTCCACTTCTCCACCTCACGGAAGAAGGCCCATCCCATGACCGTCAACGGCTCCGTCGCCCTCGTCACCGGCGGCAACCGAGGCCTCGGCGACCGCTTCGTCCGCGCCCTGCTGGAGGCCGGCGCGAGCAAGGTCTACGCAGCGGCCCGCGACCCCCGCAAGGTCACCGTCGAGGGAGCGATCCCGATCGCGCTGGACATCACCGACCCCGCCGCCGTGCGGGCCGCGGCCGAGCAGGCCCCCGACGTCACCCTCCTGATCAACAACGCCGGCACCTCCCTCGGCAGCCCGGTGCTCAAGGGCGACCCCGACACCTTCCGCAAGGAATTCGACACCCATGTGTTCGGCACCCTGGATGTCACGCGCGCCTTCGCGCCCGTACTCGCCCGCAACGGTGGCGGCGCGATCCTCAACGTGCTGTCGGTGCTGTCTTGGCTGTCCGTGCCGGACATTGCCGCCTACTGCGCGGCCAAGTCCGCCGCGTGGTCCATCACCAATGCGCTGCGCCTGGAACTGGCCGGCCAGGGCACGCAGGTGAGCGCCCTGCACGTCGGCTACATGGACACCGACATGGCCGCGGCGGTCGACGCGCCGAAGACGGACCCCGCCGAGGTCGCCCGGCTCGCCCTGGAGGGCATCGACAAGGGCCTCTACGAGATCATCGCCGACGATGTCAGCCGCCAGGTGAAGGGCGGCCTGTCCGCCGGCGTCGAGGTGCTGTACCCGCAGCTCGCGCACTGACGGCTGCTCCCCTCGGCGACCCGGCGCCCGAGACGCCGCAGAACGGCGCGGCCCGGCGCCCCCAGGTCCGCGCCTTTCGCCGAATGGCTTGTTCGCAGACGGTGACCGGATTACCGCCGGCACCAAGCCATTGGTGCCGGCCACGGCTCCCCGGGTACTCGGCTCCCGAGCAGTCGAACGACGCAACGGAGGCGCACGGATGAGCACGGTCAAGGAAACGGTGGAAGTCGACGTGCCGGTCCACACCGCCTACAACCAGTGGACCCAGTTCGAGACGTTCCCGGACTTCATGGAAGGCGTCGAGGAGGTCAGGCAGCTGGACGATCGTCACAACCACTGGACCACCAGCATCGGTGGCGTACGGCGGGAGTTCGACACCGAGATCGTCGACCAGCTTCCGGACGAGCGCATCACCTGGCGCAGCACCACAGGTGACACGGCCCAGAAGGGCATGGTCCGCTTCCAGCGCGTGGACGACATGCACACCAAAGTGGAGCTCGTCATGGACATCGAGCCCAGCGGGCCCGTGGAGAAGGCCGCGGACATGCTCGGGACGATCGACCGGCGCGTGAAGGGCGACATGAAGCGCTTCAAGCAGTACATCGAGCAGCGCGGGGACGAGTCCGGAGCGTGGCGCGGACGCATCAGGCCGGGTGGATAGCTGGATCTCCCCGGGACCTCGGCCCGCCCGCCGACGTGGACTCCGAGCAACGGGCGGGCCGAGGTCGTCCATGACGCGGGCCGAGGTCGTCGATGACGCGATGCAGTCACCGGCATCGGGTCACCACGGCACCTCCCCTGCGTCGTCGAAGAAGCTGCCGGTCGGGCCGTCGTCGGGCAGGGTCGCGAGTCGGATCGCGATCGCCGCGCCCTGTTCCGGGGTGCGGACGCCGCGGAAACCGTTGAGGTCGGTCGCGCAGTAGCCGGGGCAGGCGGCGTTGATCAGGATGTTCGTGTCGCGCAGTTCCTTGGCGTACTGGACGGTGACGGCGTTCAGGAACGTCTTCGACGGCGCATAGGCGACGGCTATCGGGCCCGTTTCGGCGCCGGGGGTGGTCTGCAGGGTCAGTGAGCCGACGCTGCTGGACATGTTCACGATCCGTGGGGACGCCGAGCGGCGCAGCAACGGCAGCATCGCGTTGGTGACGCGGATGACGCCGATCACGTTGGTCTCCACGGCAGCCCGCACCGTCGCCGGGTCGACCGTGGTCGGCATCTGCGGCACGCTGCCGGTGACCCCGGCGTTGTTCACAAGGACGTCGAGGCGTCCGGCGAGGTCCTCGATCAGCCCGGTGGCGTCGGTCACGCTCGCGTCATCGGTCACGTCGAGCGGTACGCCGAACGCGTCGACTCCTGCCGCCTGCAGCTGCGCCACTGCGGCCTCGCGGCGCTTCTCGTTCCGGGCGCCGATCCCGACCCTCCAGCCGAGTCCGCCCAACCCGGCCGCGATCTCGTACCCGATGCCCTTGTTCGCGCCGGTCACCAGCGCGATTGTCTGTTCGCTCATGCGCACCATCCTTTTGGAGCCCCGGCGGAGCGTCCAACACCGATCGGGTGGGCGGCGATACCGCACGGGTATCGATTCCGGTCGCAGCAGGTAGCATTGCGGCGTGGAGACGCGTGAGCTGCGGTACTTCGTCGCCGTCGCCGAGGAACTGCACTTCGGGAGGGCCGCGCAGCGGCTCGGGATCGCGCAGCCCCCGCTGTCGCGGGCGATCCGCCTGCTCGAACGGCGCCTCGGGGCGGTGTTGCTGGAACGCACCAGCCGCACGGTCGCTCTGACCGATGCCGGGGTGGTGCTTCTGAGGGAGGCCCGGGCGGCGCTGGACGCGGTCGAGGCCGCCGAGCGTCGTACCCGCCGCGCGGCCCTCGCCGCGACGGGTCACGCCGGCGTGGTCCTCGCCGCGAAGGCCGGCGCGTCCGGCGAACTGCTGGCGAAACTGCTCGACGCCTACGCCGCCGAACCCGATGCGGTCACCGTCGACCTGCTCCTGTGCGGGCCCGCTGAGCAGGAACGACTGCTGCGCGACGGCCGGGCCGACGTGGCTTTGCTGCACCGGCCGTTCGACTCGACGGCCGGGTTCGACACCGAGGAGCTCCGCACGGAGGAACAGGTCGTGATACTGCCGGCCGGGCATCCTCTCACCGCCCGGACCCACGTGCGGTTGGCCGAAGTCACCGAGCTGCCCGGCCTGCCGATGCCGCGCTGGCCCAGCCGGGACGGCACATATCCGGACGGCCCCGGTCCGCAGGTTCGGGACCATGCGCAGTTGCTCCAGATGGTCGCGCTCAGCCGCGCTTGCTGGATCGCGCCGGAGTCGTGCCGGGCCCAACTGCGCGACGACGTCGCCGCCGTGCCGGTCCTGGACGCGCCGACGGTCACGACGGTGATCGCCTGGCCGCCCCACAGCCGGTCCCGAGCCGTCGCCGGGCTCGTCCGGGCCGCGACACGGCTCTGAAAGCCAAGCCAGGGGGCAGGCCAGGCGTGCGTTCCCTCGGCATGCCACCGCCGGCCGGCCCGCATCGGTGCCGCCCTTGTGTGGACGGTGAGTTCGGTGCTGGTGGTGTCCGAGTCCTGGCCGGACCGGGATCTCGGGTGCCGGAGGGACGGCCGGTGACGCCGGTGGCACACATCGCGTCCGGTTCGACTACCAGCTCGGCTGAACTGCGGGTCTTGTCGGCTTCGGTTGCCCTCGCGCCCATGCACTGCAACGCGGGCGGCCCGCCGTTTCACCTGCGCCGGTACCCGACCGACATGACCGGTGGCGAGTGGGACAGCGTCATGTTGCCGCACACCTCATCGAGGGCAGCAACCTCGGCGGCAATTGGGCCAGGGTCGGTTCAGGCATAGCGGCCGAAGAGGGATTCGATGTATCCCTCCAGCCTTTGCGTCAGGACACTGGCTGTCAGATCGACGCGGCCCAGTTCACGCCAGGGCCCAGCGACCTTCTCCGCGTCCGGAGCGAAACCCAACGCGTCCAGCAGCCGCCAGTACAGATGGGCGGTGCCGTCTTCGGCCAAGGTTCCTCCCGCGGCGACGTAACGATCGGCGAAGCGCATGCCTGCGGGAATCCCGTGCAACAGGGCGAGGGCCGTCGAGCAATGCGCCACGTCCAGGTCGGCCGGCCCCCAGGAGGTCTCCACCCAGTCGACGACACCACTGATCTGAAGGTCGTCGCCGGTGCCTGTGAACAGGACGTTGCCGGGATGGAAGTCCCGGTGCAGGAAGCAACCCTGATAGGCGGGGGGCTCCCGGCGGATGACGTCGACAGCCCGCTGCCACAGTTCCGGCCGCTCGGTGACTGCGGGCAGAGTCACTCGATCGGGAGAGGCCCAGGCCTGGTAGGTGCGAGGCCGTTGCCGCGCGGTCACCGGCAGCCGATGGATACGCACCAGATGCCGCGCCAGCAGTTCAGCGCGGTCATCGGCACCCTGATCGCCCAGGCGTACGGTCCCCGGCAGCAGCGACATCAGCAAGGAGGGGTGATCGCAGTACTGCGCCGTCGCATCCACCGCCGCCAGCGTGGCCGCGGGCACGTCCGTGTCACCGAGCAGGCGCAGGACAGTCGCCTCACGGGTCAACAAGCCCTCCGCGTGCCGGACGAAGAAGGGCTTGACGAAGGACCGCAGGACGAGTGAGCGCCGGCCACCCGGACCGCAGACGTCCAGGCGGCGCATCTCCGAGGTCCAGCCGCCGCGCAGCCGAACGACTTTTTCGATGCGCTCCGCCTCGGACAGCCCCTTTTCCACCCAGGCCCGCGTGGCACCCCAGCCCTGACTGTCACGATCTGCGCGGAGGTCCCCGGTCCCCTCACCCGATCCCATGGAGGCAGACTAGCCGTCTTCTCCCACCGTCCCATCCGCAACCCGGTAAACGTCGCCACCCACACCGGCTCAGCCCGTAACACCCCATCCACACAGGCACATGAGCAACGCGTCTCGCGGGATCATGACCAGGCGATCTCACCGGTTCGGTCGACGAAGCGTCCGGAGCCGGCGCCGGGCTTCTCGGTCGCCAGGCCGACGATCGCGTCCGTCCCTTCGGTCACGGTCTGGGGTCCGCTGTGGCCGTTGAGGTCGGTCGCCGTGTAGCCGGGATCGGCGGCATTGATGCGGATGTCCGTCAGCGCTTTGGCATATTGGGTGGTCAGCATCGTGAGTGCCGCCTTCGAGGCGGAGTAGAGCGGCGCGATGGCGGCAGACTCGACCCGCGACGGGTCGTGGGTGAAGGCCAGCGAGCCCATTCCGCTGCTGACGTTGACGATGACCGGGTCTGGTGATCGGCGTAGCAGCGGCAGGAACGCGGTGGTCGTCCGGACCACACCGGCGAGGTTGACGTCGAAGACACCAAGGGCGTCGGCACCGGTCAGGGTGCCGGGATCACCGGCGGGACCGTGGATGCCGGCGTTGTTGATCAGAACGTCGATCGAGCCCTCGTGCTCGGCGACATCCGCGGCCGCGGCGGTGACGGACGCGTCGTCGGTCACGTCGATGGGGACGAACCGCGCGCCGAGCACGGCGGCGGCCTCCGCGCCCTGTTCGGGGTTGCGGGCTCCGACAAGCACGGTGTGACCGAGTGCGATGAGGCGGCGGGCGGTCTCGCGTCCGAGCCCCTTGTTCGCTCCTGTGATGAAGGTGATCGTCATGCGTTCATTGTTGGCCCACCCCCGACACCCGGCCAGGGACGCCTCGACCGTAGGAGCGGCAGTACCACCTTCGACACCCCCGTCGACGACCGAGGCGCAGGAAGATGGGCATCATGACGACGACACCCGAGGCCGGGCTGGGCGCGATGATCCGTACATGGCGGAATCGGCTGCCCCCGTCGGCCGCGGCACTGCCCGTGGGCCCGGCGCGCCGTGCGGTCGGGCTGCGCCGCGAGGAACTCGCCGAACTCGCCGGGGTGTCGGTCGACTATGTCGTGCGCCTGGAGCAGGGGCGGGCCACGACACCGTCTGCGCAGGTGGTGGCGTCTTTGGCCCGCGCCCTGCAACTGTCCACCGCCGAGCGTGATCATCTCTACCGGCTGGCCCACCTGGTCCCGCCGACGGACGGCGTGATCTCCGACCACATCCCACCGGGCGTCCACCGTGTGCTCACCCGGCTCGGGGACGTCGCGGTCGCCGTGTTCGCGGCGGACTGGCACCTGATCTGGTGGAACCGCGGTTGGGCGGCGCTGCTGGGCGATCCCTCGTCGGTGCCACCGCACCTGCGCAATTTCGCCCGGGAGAGGTTCCCGGTAGGCGCACGTCGTGTTCGTCTCGGGCTGTGGCCCGTGATCGAACGGGACAGGGACGCCACCGACGCCGCCATCGTGTCCGACCTGCGCCGCGCCACCGGCCGCTTCCCGCACGACACGCGCCTGGCAGCGCTGGTCCGCGAACTGAGAGCGGGCAACCAACGGTTCGCCGACCTGTGGGCGAACGGGACGGTGGCCGCTCACCGCGAGGACCACAAAACGATCGACCACCCCTCGGTGGGGCCGGTCACCGTGGATTGCGATGTGCTGACCGACGGCGACTGCGATCTCAAGATGGTGGTCATGACCGCCGTGCCCGGCAGCGCGGACGAGACAAAGATGCAGCTCGCCGTGATCGCCGGTCAGCCGCACACCACGGACGGCTCGCACCCGCGCCGCTAGGTACGACCGCGACGGGCACGGCTCCCGCCGTGGCGCTGTGCGGCGCTGGTGCGGCCTGTCGCGCTCGCGCGTATGCACGCCGACGGCCCCGGGCCGGCAGGGGCGCCTGCCCGGCGGCTGTCGACCACTGTCGGGCCTGCTATTCGGGCCAGGCGGAGTTCTGGATGACGTCGACGAAGTCGATACGCCGGAAGCCCGGGACGAAGTGCTCCAGCACGTCCGCGTTGACCGTGCCGAAGGTGCTGTTCGGGCGGTGTTTGAACCCGTCGGTGAACGCCTGGAGGATCTGTCGCTTGAAGTCCGGGCGCGGATGGGCGGCGGTGACCTCTTCGATCTGGGCCTGGGTGACCCTGCTCAGGTGCAGGCCGAGCACATCGGTCTCCACGCCTGCTGTGGTGGCGGCGATCTCGGGTGCCATCTTGTAAGGCACCTCCGGGGTGGTGTGCAGGGCGATGGCCGTCCACACCTTGTCCGCGTCGCCCTCGGAGCAGCCATGGCTCAGCAGGAACGCGCGGGCCTGGTCGGCACCGTCCATCTCGAAGCGCTGGTCGTCGCTGCGGTAGGGGGAGACCAGACCGGTGTCGTGGAACAGTGCCGCCACATAGAGCAGTTCGGGGTCGGGCCTCAGTCCCAGCGCCTCGGCCTGCAGGGTGCCGAACAGATAGACCCGGCGGGAGTGATGGAAGATCAAGGGAGGAGTCGTGTCGCGGATCAGTTCGGTCGCGGCCTGGGCCAGTGTGCTGTCCGGAATCGCGACACCGGCGATCTTTTCACTCATGGCGGTCTCCTTGGACGGTGCTGAGGTGGTCTCCTCACCATCCACGCGCGGGGGAGCTCGGCGCCGCTGTCCGATGGACAACAAGCCCTCGAAAACGGTCAAGCGTGACTGTCATGGTGTGGAGGTCGGCGTGCGGGAGCCGGAGCCGGTGCTCGCGAACCGGTGCTGGTAGGCGGTCGGTGAGACTCCCAGGTGACGTGCGAAGGCGCGACGCAGGCTCTCGTAGCTGGGGAAACCCGACATGGCGGCGGCCTCGGTGGCGTTGTGGCCGGAGTCCAGCAGGGCCTTTGCCCTGTCGAAGCGGATCAGTTCCACGTACTTCATCGGCGTGGTGTCCAGCTCGCTCCGGAACATGCGGGACAGGTGCCGGGGGCTGACCCGGGCCCGCGCGGCGAGTGCCTCCAGGCTGTGATCCGCTGTCGGATCCGCCTGGACGGCGTCCTGCACCAAGCGCAGCACCGGCGTCCGCGGGGCCGGACCCTGCAGTGAGGCGGAGAACTGCGACTGCCCACCGGAACGCTGCATGTACACCACCAGTGACCGTGCGACGCGGCGGGCCAGGTCCGGTCCGTGATCGCCCTCCAGCAAGGCGAGCGCGAGATCGATTCCCGCGGTCACACCGGCTGAGGTGTAGGTGGTGCTGTCCTTGACGAAGAGCGCGTCGGGTTCCACCCGCGCCTTCGGATGGCGCCGGGCCAGCGCGGCCGTGTGCTGCCAGTGCGTCGTTGCCCTCTTGCCGTCAAGCAGACCTGCCGCACCCAGGAGGAAAGCCCCGGTACAGACGGAGGCGACACGGCCGGCCTTGAACGCCAGCGCGCCCGTGGCGGCGCTCAGGTCAGGTTCGATCGGCGCCTCGGGCAGCCGGTCGCCGCCCACTACGAGGAGGGTGTCGAAGGCGGGCGCGTCGGCCACCTCGGCGTCCACCGGTACGAGCATGCCGATCGAGGTGGACACCGCCTTCCCGCTGGGCGAGACGACGGTCAGACGGTAGTGCGCGCCGTAGCGATTGGCTTCGCTGAAGACTTCCGCGGGCCCGGTGAGGTCCAGCATTTTCATGCCGTCGAATACCAGTACGCCGACAGTGTGTGCCTTCGCTGCCATCTGCTCTCACCCCGATGTGGTCCGGCCCGCGCGGGAGTCTTCCCTCACATCGTCCCCCAGGTCGACCCTGGCCACGGCCGCGCCTCGATCAGTGGCGTGACGGGAGCTCTTGGAAGACGTCGTCGCCCGGCACAGCCGGCACAGAGTCGATGCGCTCGCCCTGCTGTCTGCGGATGTCTGGATTCGAGTGGTTCACGTCCGGGCCGAGGCGGCGCCGAAGGCCACGAGGTGGGCATCGTGGAGGACGGACGCAGTGTCCGCTCATCGCACATCGCATCGGAAAGACGCGAACATCATGACCGGCATCATCGCAGGCGTGGAAATCCCCGAGGGAACAGCAGTTTCGGAGGCCACCAGTTTTCTTCGGGAAACGACCAACCCGCTTCTCTTCCATCACTCCCGGCGTGTTTTCCTCTTCGGTTCCCTGCACGCGCGCAGGCTCGGCCTCCTGCCCGATCCGGAGCTGCTCTACATTTCCGCCATGTTCCACGACACGGGCCTTCTGACCCCGTTCTCCGACAAGGAGCAGCGCTTCGAGCTCGACGGCGCCGACCATGCGCGCAAGTTCCTGCTCGACCGCGGGTTCCCGAAGAGCGCCGCCGAGGTGGTCTGGATGGCGATCGCGCTGCACACGACGCCGGGGATTCCCGGCCGCATGGGCCCGGAGACGGCTGCCACCAACTACGGCGTTCTGACCGACGCCGTCGGATGGGGCCTGGACGGGCTGGACGGTGGCCAGGTGGACGAGATCGTCGCCGCCCATCCGCGCGGAGAATTCAAGAAGGAGTTTCTGCAGGCATTCGTCGACGGCCTCGAGAATCGGCCGGACACCACATACGGGACCGTCAACGCGGACGTGCTGGAACACTTCGTACCAGGTTTCCGACGCCAGAGCATGGTCGAGCGCGTCACTGACGCACCCTGGCCGAGTTGATCCGGGTTGACCCGAACAGACCGGCGGTGACGGTTCGTCCGCGTGCTGTCATCCGTGCGGTCCAGTCCCCCGCCGGCGGACCCACCGGCCGTGTCGGCCAGGTGGGGGCGGTTGTCGCCCTTCGGACGTCGGTCGGAGCGGACGAACCGGGCAAAGATCCGCTGACGTGATCGACACGCACGCTTTCGGAGATCCAGAGAGGGGAACCGTATGCAAGCCATCACCGCCCGGGACCGCGACGCCGGCGTCAGCGGGCTGACCCTGACGGACCTGCCCTATCCCCACGCCGCCGAGAACGATGTGATTGTGCGGGTGCACGCCGCGGGGTTCACCCGCGGGGAGCTCGACTGGCCCGCAACGTGGTCCGACCGGGCCGGCCGTGACCGCACGCCCAGCGTGCCCGGCCATGAGGTTTCGGGCGTCGTGGCGGAACTCGGTTATGGAACCACCGGACTCACCGTCGGCCAGCGCGTCTTCGGACTGACCGACTGGGCTCGCGACGGCTCGCTGGCCGAGTACGTCGCCGTGGAGGCCCGTAACCTTGCCGCCCTCCCCGCGGATGTCGACCACACGGTGGCGGCCGCGCTGCCGGTCTCAGGGCTGACCGCCTGGCAGGGTCTCTTCGATCACGCGCGGATCACGACCGGCCAGAGCATCCTCATCCACGGCGCCGCGGGGAGCGTCGGTTCGATCGCGGTGCAGCTCGCGCTGGAGGCGGGAGCCCACGTGATCGGCACCGGCCGGGCGGCCGACCGGGACACCGTCCTGGCTCTGGGCGCGCATGCGTTCCTGGACCTCGAGACCGACCGACTTCAGGACGCGGGCGAGGTCGACGTGGTGTTCGACGTGATCGGCGGTGACATCCTCGACCGCTCGGCCGGGCTCGTACGCGCCGGCGGCACGCTTGTCACGATCGCCCAGCCGCCCACCGTCCGGCCGAAGGAGGGGCGAGCGCTCTTCTTCGTCGTCGAGCCCGACCGCGTGCGCCTCGCGGACCTGGCGCAGCGGCTCAGGGACGGACGGCTCGACGTGCGGGTCGGTGCGGTGCGGCCGCTGGCCGAGGCAGTCGCCGCGTTCTCCCCTGAGCGGCGCATCGCCGGCAGGACGATCATCCGGGTCGTCGGGGACTGAGGTGACGCCGGACTCCTCGATGCCCAGGCCACTCTCCTTCCGGCCGCCACACCGTGGTCGGAAGGCCCGTGGGCGGCAGGCCCGTGGGCGGAAAGGAGGCCCGTGTCGGCCCGTGCCGACGGAGGCCGGGGCGGGCCCGTACGGAGTTACTGTCTCCGCATGACCGACGAATCCTTGCGCTCCGTCACGGTGGAGCGCACCAGCACCGGCCACTTCGTCGCGACGAACGCGCGCGGCGGCACGATCACCTTCGGCAGTTCCTCGGATCCCGACGCAGACACCGAGTTCACTCCGGTCGAGTTGCTGCTCGCCGCGATCGGAGGCTGCACGGCGGTGGACGTGGACATCGCCACCAGCCGCCACGCCGAACCGGACGGGTTCAGCGTCGCGGTGACCGGCCACAAGATCAACGATGATCTCGGCAACCGGCTCACCGATCTCCAGGTCACCTTCCGCGTGTCCTTCCCGGACGGCGAGGGGGCCGATCGCGCTCGGGCGATCCTGCCGAGAGCGGTGAAGACCTCACACGACCGGCTCTGCACGGTCAGCAGGACGGTGGAGATCGGTACGCCCGTCACCGCCACGGTCGAGGAGAGCTGAGGACGTTCCCGTCCGCCGGGTCCGGCGGGTCGCCGTGGGGCCAGGAACCGTCACGGGCCTGGCCCCGAGCGGTGCTGCCGCTGGACTCGGTCTCAGTCACCCCACAGCCGGACCTGCCTCCTCCGTGCCGGACAGTTGTGCCAGGAATTGGTGGCAACGGGCTGCCCGCTCGGAGTCCTGTTCCATGACCGATCGGAAGAAGTCAGCGATCTCCTTCTTGTTCGCGTTCTCGGCGTCGCGCACGTACTGGCCGTAGTCGTGCCCGGCCTTCAGCGAGTGGTACTGGACGGAAATGAGGTCGTACACGACATCGCTGAAGCCGGTCTCGCCTGTCGCCATGGTTTCTCCCACGGTGTGCGGATACTAGGGCAGGCGCCGAGTATCACTTCCTCGTCAGTCCAAACTCGGGGACCACCGCGCTGCGGCGCAGGAGCCGGCGCACAACGGGAGAGGGCGCCGCAGGGCAGTAGGGCCACTGTCGGCTCCGAACGGTAACGCAGCGTTTGCGCTCCGCCCCTTTGCCGTGGCTGCACGCCTACTTCTCGGACTTCTCCTTCGCCTCGTTCCGGGCTTTTTCGGCCTTCTTCGGTCTGGCGTGCTGCTCTTTCGGTGCCGCCGGCTTCGTCTCGGCCTGCGCTTGTCCATCGGACGTGCCGTGGTGAGGGCTGCCGGTCGGGTCGGCCGATTGCCGACCCGGGCCGTCGGAAACGGAAGCGTCAGCGGTAGCGGTAGCGGTAGCGGTACGGACGCTCCGCCCGGGGGCAGCAGCATGAAGCAACCCGGCGGAGACGTCGTGGGTGGAGGACGGCGGCGCCACGGGTGTTGCGGAGGTGTCGTTCCTTCCTGCGGAGGTGCCTGCGGGGGTGCGGGCAGCCGCCCCGTCCCCGCCGCGCGCGCGGCCTTGGGACGTGCCTGCGGGGTTGCCTTGGGGACCGCTCTTCTCGGCAGCGCCGCTGACAGCCCGGGTCGCCTTCCCGTCGCTTCCTTGGTGGCCGTCGCTGACGGCGAGAGTGGCAGCCATGACAGCGGCCAGCGCTACGGTTCCGCCGGCCACCAGAACACGGTTACGTGCGGGCGCGGTCTTCGCAGCGGCTCGCTCTGGGGCGGGCAGCGGGTTCTTGTGCGTGGGGTCGCTGTCCTGCACAGGCTCCCGACTCCCCACGAAGCCCGTGGCGTTGACGGCGGGCGCGGTGGGCACGGAGGGGGTTGTGCCCGCCAGGGCGGCCAGTGTCCGGGCGCAGTCGAGTGCCGACGGGCGGGTGTGCTGGTCCAGGGCGGTCATGTTCCGTAGCAGGAGGGCAAGTTCTTGCGGCAGGGAGCCGGGCAGTACGGGTTGGCGGTGGAGCCGCGCTATCGCTGCTTCGAGGGGGGCGCCGTCGTATTCGAGCCTGCCCGTGAGGCATTCGAGGAGCACGAGACCGAGGGCGTAGATGTCGGCGGGCCGACCGACGGATTGGCCGAGCACCTGCTCGGGGGCCAGGTATGCGGCGGTGCCGACGAGCGTGCCGGTGGCGGTGCGGGTGGTGGCGTCGACCCGCCGGGAGATACCGAAATCGGTCAAGTAGGGGCGGCCCGAGGCGTCGAGGAGGATGTTGGACGGCTTCACGTCACGGTGAACGATCCCCGACTCGTGCGCGTGGGCCAGTGCCTGGGCGAGGGCGGCGCCGAGTGCGGCGGTGTCTTCCGGGAGCAGCGGACCTTCGGCGATACGGGCTTTCAGCGTGGGGCCTTCGACCAGTTGCATGACCAGATAGGCGCGGCCGTCGTGGCACCCGGCGTCGTAGGCGGTGACCAGCCCGGGATGCTGCAGCCGCGCCAGGATCACCGCCTCGCTCCCGAAGCCGTCCTCTGTTGCGACGTCGACGCCGGGCCGGAAGACCTTCACCGCCACCGCTCGCCTCAATCGCAGGTCGTAGCCACGGTGGACATCTGCCGCACCGCCCGAACCGACAAGAGCGTCCAGGCGGTAGCGGCCCGCCAGTATCTCGGCGGAACACCGGGAGGCCAGCGCCAAAGCCGACTCGCGGAGCCTCATTCCATCTCCCCATGCTTCGAAGGACGATTCCTGCGGGCGCCCGTTGCGGAAAGGCCGTGCCGCACGCAAGTACCCGCGAGACGCCGGACTACCCCCGGACCAGCCCTGGCTGGGAGATCTGCGCCGGGCGGGGCGGATGAGCTGCGAGTGCCGCCGCCCCGCCGCACCGCGCCTGGCTGCGACGGGTACGGCTCAGGCCAGCATGTTCTCGATGAGATCGGCGGCGCGCGGGGTGCCGCCCTCGGCGCGTGCGTCGGCGCGCAGCCGTGCCGAGCGACGGGCGCTCTCCTCGTCGTTGACCAGGTCGTACAGGGCCGCCCGTAGGGTTTCGGCGGTGGCGTCCGGGGTGTCGATACGGCGGGCCACGCCCAGTTCCACCAGCCGGTCCGCGTTCATGAACTCGCGCCTGCAACTCCTCTGGAGAAGCTCCGCCACCCCAGCCTCCAGGCCGGGGCTACGGCTGGACTGCCTTCGACGCGACCTGGGCCGGGCGTCCTGACGTTGGCCGTTCGCCCTCTGCTCGGTCTTGCTCCGCGCCCGCCGGCGCCGGCCTGGTGCCGTCCGGACCGGCGGACGGGGCGACGTCACGCAGGGACGGCGAGCGGCGGGTGCTCGAGCACGCGGGGCTTGTACTCGACCAGCTGGATGCGGCCGTCGAAGGTGCGGTGCTCGATCATCTCGAGGGCAACGTCCGGATAGCCGTCGTAGATGCGTTCTTCGCCCGTGGCCCCGGTGATCACCGGGAACATCACGACCCGGAAGCGGTCGACGAGTCCGGCTCGTAGCAGGGACCGGCACAGGCTGAGGCTGCCGATCGTGCTGAGGAGCCCCGAGCCACTCGACTTCATCGCGCGGACCGCCTCGACGGCGTCGTCGCGGACGAGCGTTGAGTTGGCCCACGTCAGTGGCTCCTCGAGTGAGGCGGAGAACACCACCTTGGACGCTTGCGTGAGCTCGTCGACGGACGCCTCTTCTTCGGGCCTGAACTCGTCTTGCCCGTTCGGGACCTCGCCTGCGGCGAAGCTCGACATCAGGCGGTAGGTGTTCGCTCCCATCAGGTAGGTGACCTCGGGCTGCTCGCCGAGCCATGCGAGGTACTCCGGGCCCTCGAGGCCCCAGAACCCGGGCCATCCCTCTCCCGATGCGTGGCCGTCGAGGGAGGTGATGAAGTCGACGAGAAGCTCCGACATGGCGGTGTCCTTTCCTGGTGTCACGAGCTTGGACCGGCCGGGAGCCACAAACTCATCGGCCGCGCTGTGGAGTAACGAGACCGAGGATCAGGCGCAGTACAGGGACGAGGACGAGGACGGTGAAGACGACGAAGGCGGTGCAGACGGCGAAGACGTCGGGGCAGGCAGGCACTATGGTGACGACGGCGCCGACCGGACAGCTGCCCGCCGGACCGTTGGACCCAACGGGCCGCCGTCCGCTCAGCAAGGCCGGGTTCGGGTCACGAATCCGTGTGGAGGTCCAGTGCAACCGAAGAAGGACGCGCCCGGCGCGCCCCGCCGCTCCGACGCGCAGCGCAACCGCGAGCGCATCCTGGAGGTGGCACTGGCCGAACTCACCCGGGACGCCGACGCCCCGCTGAGCCGGATCGCCAAGAAGGCGGGCGTCGGGCAGGGCACGTTCTACCGCAACTTTCCCAGCCGGGAGGCGCTCGTCCTGGAGGTCTACCGGCACGAGATGCAGCAGGTCGCCGACAGCGCGGACGAGTTGCTGCGCGGCCACGCCCCGGAGCAGGCGCTGCGCGCGTGGATGGACCATCTGGCCCGGTTCGCGATGACGAAGGCGGGCCTGGCCGACGCGCTCCGTCAGGCCACCAGCGCACCGGGCGGCCCGGCGAAACCGTCGCCCGTCCCGGTGGCCCAGGCGGCGGACCGTCTGCTGCGCGCCAACGAGAAGGCGGGCACGATCCGCCCCGGCGTGCAGGCGGAGGACTTCCTGCTCGCCATCGCCGGCCTGTGGCAGATCGGCGCACAGGAGAACGCGTACGCCCGCGCCACCCGCCTGCTGGACCTCGTCATGGACGGCCTGCGCGCCGGGGCGCCCGCCAGCCGCGGGAACGCCGGCGGATGACCGTTGCGCACAAGAGCCGCTGAGAGCGCGGGCGCGTGGTACTGGTCGATGTGCCCCGCAAGTCAGCGGGTGCGTCGGATGGTTCGGGGCATGGAGGTAGCCCCGAGCACCATCACGCACGTCTCGTCGTGGAAGCTGACTCAAACGGGTTCGGGTTGCGGTTCCGGTTGTCGCATCGGTACGGCCTTCGGTTCCCACAGTCTGGTCGTCCGTACATAGCCGTGGATCACCGAAGCCATGGCCAGAACGAGAAGTGGCCCGAACACTTCCGGGTGTTCGGCCATCTGCGTCGGGAGATAGCGATACGACACCAACAGCGCAGCGAAGACCGTTGCGCCGTAGGCGACCAGCTGGATTCCTGACCGGTCCCAGCCACGTGCGAGCGAGCGCAGCGCTGCCTCGATCGTGACCGTGAACACCACGCCGGCGACGAGATCCGCGCCGTAGTGGTAGCCGAATCCGAGCGTTGCGGCGAGCGTGGCAATCAGCCAGAACGTCCCCGCGTATCGCAGAATGCGCGGGCCCTTGCGGGAGTGAATGAAGATCGCGGTGGCCCACGCCGTGTGCAGGCTGGGCATGCAGTTGCGCGGGGTGATCTCGTCGTACGGCATCTGGTGCGGGGTACTGATCGGCGGCGGCGTGTTCGGCCACAGGTTGGCCACCGCCCAGTGCACGCCGCCGGTGCCGGAGGCGCCCGGGCCGTAGGCGAAGACCGGTCCGACCACCGGGAAGAGCATGTAGATGCCCGGCCCGAGAAGACCGATCACCAAGAAGGTGCGCACCAGATGATGGCGGGGGAAGCGGCGTTGTACCGCCACGTTGCGCAGCTGGTACAGCGCGACGACGACCGCGGCCACCGCGAGCTGAATGTAGACGTAGTCGAGAACATGGGACCCGATCGGGCCGGTTGCCTTGACGATCCGGCCTACCACCCAGGACGGGTTGCCCAGCGCGTGATCGGCGGTTGCCACGTACTGGTCGAGCACCGTCGGGCGGGTCTTCGAGGTGATGAGCAGCCAGGTGTCGCCCGTCTTGCGGCCGGCCACCAGCAGCAGACCCAGCCCGACGCCCTTCAGCAGCAGGACACGTTCCCGGCCGGTGCGGCGCGTGACCGCGATAACCGCATAGCCCAGAATCACCCACAATGCGCCGTTCCCGAAGGGGTGGCCCTGGCCGCTGGCCACCTTGGCGTCGACCGCCCACCGCACCAGCACGAAGACGACGTCGATACCGATCGCGACACCAGCCGCGATGAACCGTTGCCGCCAGGGGAGCACCACCATCATCAGCGCCATACCGGCGTACAGCAGGGGCCCCGATTTGGGGGCGAATACAACCTCTTTCGCCTGGTTGGTGATCGGCCCGGGCATGCCGTAGTGACGCGCGGCGATCTCCAGCGCGATGAGGAACCCGAGGGCCACCACGCCCGCCGTGGCCCACAGTATCGCCCGCGGTTGACGCCACCCGGCGAGCGTAAATCTGCAGTTTATTCGCGAAAACACCCGCGATGCTATAGGTATCAATTGTTTGGCCGATTTGTTAGATGTTTGTCAAATAGGTACTCTTCGCGCCGGATTGCAAGGTTTTCCGGTGAATGACGGGCGATGTAGGCGCTCGTCGTGAGTCCGATCATGCTATCGGAGCGGTGCCGGTCGTTTTGGCGGTTTGGCTGGTCACGGGCGATACGCGAAGGTCAGTCGATCTGGGCCAACTCCTCGCCGGCCACCGACCTTCCTGCCGCTGTTCTCAGCCGGTCAGGTGGCCGGCGAGGAGTGACACCGTCGCATCCCACAGTTCCTGCTGCACCCGGGCGTCCCGGCCGGGCTCGGGGCACTCCAGCGGTCGGGCGTCGCGCACGGAGAAGTAGCCTCCGCTGGTGCGGGCGAGCGCCGGGTCGGTGGCGAGCCGCACGATGATGTCGGCGCCCTTGCGGGGGTCGCCGATCCCGAGGGTGTGCAGCAGACGCTGCAGGACTGCGGAGCCGGGCAGGTCCCGGCCGAGGCCGGTGGCGTTGAAACCGGGGTCGCAGCAGTTGACGGTGACCTTCCCGGCGTCCAGGCGGCGGGCCAGCTCCTGCGTCCACATGATGGTCATCAGCTTCGTCCGCCCGTACAGGGCCATCGACTCCCGGCGGCTGTAGGGATCGGTGCGGCGCAGGTCCTCTGCCGGTGCGATCGCCCCGGCCCGCCGGGACGCTTCGGAGGCGACGTTGACGATCCGCGCCGGCACAGAACCGGTGAGCCTTGGTCTCAGCGCCTCGGTCAGAACGAACGGGCCCAGGTAGTTGACGGCGGTCATCTCCGCGAAGCCCTCAGCGGTGATGCGCTGCGAGAAGGCGTGCAGACCGGCGTTGTTGACCAGCACGTCCACCCGAGGGTAGTGCGCGGCGATCTCCTCTCCCACGCGGCGCGCATCGGAGATCAGCCCCAGGTCGGCATGGAAGACGTCGACGGGACCGTCGGTCACCGTCCTGAGGTCGTCGACGAGGGCCTCGGCTTTGCTGCGGGAGCGGGCTACGGCGCCGATGCGGTAGCCCTGGCGGGCCAGGTGGAGGGCGGCGATGCGGCCCAGTCCGGAGGTGGCTCCGGTGATCACGGCAAGGGGACGGTCCATCAGGCCTTCCATTCATGAGGTACCTCACGAGTATGTTGTGGGAGGATACCCGAATCATGAGCGAGCGCGAAGCGATGACCCTCGAGGCTGACCCGGAGCAGGTGGGACTGTCCTTCCTCACACTCGCCTACAGCGTGCGTGAGCAGGTCGACCAGCACATGGTGTCGAGTGCCGGCCTGTCCTTGTCCCGCACCAAGGTCCTTCAGGTGCTGGCCGGCCGTGGGGCCCTGCACCAGGCCGAGCTCGCCGACGCCCTCGGGCAGGCGCCGCGCTCCGTCACCCAGATCGTGGAAGGTCTGGAACGCATGGGCCTGATCGCCCGGACCGGCGACCCCCAGGACCGCCGTCGCAAGACTGTTTCCCTTACGGACAGGGGCCGGACAACGCTGGCGGCGGCCGAGCAGGCGGGAACGCACGTCCTGCGCCGGCTCTTCGGCTCCCTCGATCCGCAGCAGCGCGAGAGCCTGGGGGCACTGCTCGCCCACCTCGACACCGTCCTCGCGCGCTGACGAGGTCCGCCTCACCTACCCATGCCCTGCGGAAGCCGTGCGCCGTCCGTCTTCGGCCACTGCTCTGCAGCATCCCGCGCTTCGGTAGCGGGGCCCGGCGTGTACGAGTCGCCCTCCCGGGCTCGCAGGTCCGCCGGCCTCCCCCGCACGGCCGGGCTCTGCGGGTCGCCCGTCGACGCACTGACGGGCCTGCGGCTACTCGACCGCAGGATCCTCCTGGGTGTGGTGCAGGGCCTGCCTCACCGCCTGCTCCACATCGTGCCGACTGCTTCCGGTCGCCTCGGCGTGCGCGGTGATCGCCGCCTGCACAGCCTCCGACGCGGCGCGCCAGCGGCGCGCCTGCTCCTCGTACTCATCGCCGGTGAGGCCCGCCAGCTTGGCACGCTCGACTTCGGCGGATCGTTCGAGCCTGACCAATTCATCGGGAATGTCTGCCACGTTCACGGATCCTAAGCGGCAGATCAGGCCCGCCGACCCTCTCACTTGCCGCCCGAACGGGTAGAGCCGTCACTGCACGCCGGGGCTGGGTCGCCGTCCCGGGCCGCTGCTCCCAGGCCGCTACGAAGAGGACGTCGGAGCCGGACCAGTCAGTGACGCAGGCGGGCGTTGAGCCGGGCGGCCTGGCGCGTCAGGTGGTCGCGTTCGGCGAGGTTGGGTGCCTTCCGGGCCGCATCGGCGTACAGCCGTGCCGCTGTGGTCAGGTCTCCGTCGCGCTCGTGGAGGTACGCCGCCACCGCGGCGTGGCGGGGCACTGAGTCGTCCAGGGCCGCGAGCGCGGCCAGGCCGGCGCGCGGTCCGTCGGCCTCGCCGACGGCCACCGCGCGGTTGAGGCGGACGACCGGGCTGTCGGTCAGGCGCGCGAGTTCGTCGTACCACTCGACGATCTGCACCCAGTCGGTCTCCTCGGCGGTGGGCGCGTCGGCGTGGAGGGCCGCGATGGCGGCCTGGGCCTGGAACTCGCCCAGACGGTCGCGGGCGAGGGCCGCCTGCAGGATCTCGACGCCCTCGGCGATCACTTTCGTGTCCCACCGGCCGCGGTCCTGCTCGGCGAGCGGTACCAGGCTGCCGTCGGGCGCGGTCCGGGCGGCACGGCGGGCGTGGTGGAGCAGCATGAGGGCGAGCAGCCCCGCCACCTCGGGGTGGTCGATCGCGGACGCGAGCTGCCGGGTGAGCCGGATGGCCTCGGCGGCGAGGTCGACGTCACCGGAGTAGCCCTCGTTGAAGACCAGGTACAGGACGCGCAGCACGGTGGCGACGTCGCCGGGCTGGTCGAACCGCACGCCGGAGACGGTGCGCTTGGCCCGGCTGATGCGCTGCGCCATGGTCGCCTCGGGCACCAGGTAGGCCTGGGCGATCTGGCGGGTGGTCAGCCCGCCGACGGCGCGCAGCGTGAGCGCGACCGCCGACGACGGTGTCAGCGACGGGTGGGCGCACAGGAAGTAGAGCTGGAGCGTGTCGTCGGCCCCGGGGGTGGGCCCGGGCGCCGGCTCCTCGTCGACGAGGTCCTCACGCCTGCGGCGGGCGGCGTCCGCGCGGGTCGCGTCGAGGAACCGGCGCCAGGCCACCGTGACCAGCCAGCCCTTCGGGTCCCGCGGAGGGTCGGACGGCCAGACGCGGACCGCCTCGACCAGCGCGTCCTGTACGGCGTCCTCGGCCGCCGCGAAGTCGGCTCCGCGGCGGACGAGGATCCCGAGCACGCTCGGTGTGAGGCTCCGGAGCAGTGCCTCGTTCATCGATGCGGGCACTCCGTGATGGTGGGGGGTGCGGCCAGGAACGGGCGCAGCTCGAGCCACTCGTGGATCGGTTCCCCGCCCTTACCGGGGGCGGCCGACAGTTCCCCGGCCAGCTCGAGGGCGCGTTCGTAGCTGTCGACGTCGATCACCATCCAGCCGGCGATGAGATCCTTGGTCTCGGCGAACGGGCCGTCGGTGACCGGCGGGCGCCCCTCACCGTCGTACCGGACGAACGTCCCCTCGGGGGCGAGCGCCTGACCGTCGATGAACTCGCCGGTCTTCTCGAGCCGGGCCGCGAA
The DNA here is from genome assembly GCF_043199855.1 of Streptomyces sp. NPDC048521. Lineage (NCBI taxonomy): Bacteria > Bacillati > Actinomycetota > Actinomycetes > Kitasatosporales > Streptomycetaceae > Streptomyces > Streptomyces sp. NPDC048521. The sequence goes on along the minus strand of NZ_JBICWR010000009.1, from coordinate 303,649 downwards.
GTCCTGCATGTACTGCACGTGGGCCGAGATCTCCTCCGGCGTCCACTGGTCCATGGGCACGTCGTTGACCGCAGCCGGGGCGCCGCGGTAGTGCTTGAGCAGCAAGTACTTGGCCATCGGGTTTCTCCTCGATCCTGGTGCGGCCCATTGTGGTCGCGTTCACTGCGGGGACGGAGCCAGTCACGAGTTCTCGACATCGCCGCACGAAATTTTTTTGGCGCGCGTGGATGAGCCCGGGCGAGCCGTCACGCGGTGCCGGTGCTGCCTCGGACTCCGCGGCGCACGGGTGCACGCCGACGGCGGGCGTGGCGGCGCGAGCGGGGTGGGCACAGCGGATTCCGGGACGAGGTGAGGCGCCGGTCGCCTGACACCGTGCAGGACGGTGCCCTGGTCACGGCTGCTGACGCGGGCGACCGGCCGAGGCCTGCCGGGTGTCCGCGCCGGAGCTGACGTGCCGCTTGGTCTGCTGGGGGCCGTGCCAGTCCAGGCACATCGCGGTGGCATCGTCCTCCAGCCGGCCGTCGGCGGCGTCCCGTACCGCAGACGTCAGTGTCAGCGCGGCCTCCCGCGGGTGCAGGTCCCGGGTGCGCTCCAGCAGGGCGGGCAGGTCGACCTTCTCCCCATGACGTTCGAGCATGCCGTCGGTGAACATGAGCAGACGGTCACCGGGGCGCAGCTCGAGGTCCTGCAGGCGGTAGGCGTGGGGCGCGAACCCGGACAGCCCGAAGGGGTGGTCCACCTCGCAGATGATCGTCTCCACGATCCCCTCGCGCATGCGCAGTGGCCAGGGGTGACCGGCGTTGACGAGCTGGGCCCGCCCGGTGTGGAGATCGATGCGCACCAGTTGCCCGGTGGCGTGACCGTGGCCGTGGTCGGCCAGGGCCTGGTCGGCCCGGTGTGCCTGCTCGGCCAGGTCGGCTCCTGCGCGGCGGGCGCCGCGCAGGGCGCCCACCAGGACCGTGGCGGCCAGGGCGGCGCGGATGTCGTGGCCCATGGGGTCGGTCACCGACAGGTGCAGGGTGTCGCGGTCCAGGGTGTAGTCGAAGGTGTCGCCGCTGAGGTCTTCGGAGGGCTCCAGGTTCCCGCACAGGGTGAACTGTGCGGCCTCGCACGACAGTGACGGGGGCAGCAGCTGGTACTGGATCTCTGCTGCCAGGGTGGGAGGCCTGGAGCGTTTGCCCCAGGTGTAGAGGTCGGTGAAACGCCCGTTGGCGATCACGACGTAGGCCAGGATGTGCGCGGCTTCCCCGACCGCTTCCAGGACGTCCTCGCCGGGGTCGGCCGGCAGGTGCAGTTCCAGCAGACCGATGGCATCCCCCCGGTTGGTGACCGGCACGATCACCCGCTGTCCCCGACCGGTCGCCTCCTGGTACAGCCGCTGGGTGCGGATCACCTCCTCGTAGACGCTGCCGAACATGGGGATCCGCTCCGCCTCCCGTCCCCCCGCCGCGGTGTCGGCGGTGGACAATCGCGCCACCGCCTTCCCCGTCAGGTCCACGATGAGGAAAGAGACATCCGTGGCCTCGAAACGCCGCCGCAGGTCATCCGCGACCACGTCGACAGCCTCCACCGGCGCCGCCTTCTCCGCTGCCGTCAGCAGCCAGGGAAGTCCACTCCGCCCACCACTCACCACCACGGCCCCTTCCAGCAGCCCCACTACCAGCTTGAGAACAGTCACGGTGAGCGTCAATCCGCGAACGTCACGGCAAGTGAAGAAGGTCACGTTGTGCGTGCACGGACATGGGTACGGCGCGGCGTCCGCCCGCGGGCGCGGTCGTCACCGCTGCCTTGGTCTCGATGCCGGGCAGGGGTTGCGCCATACAGTTCGATGGCATGGCGGCGGCGCCCCGATGTCCTGGTCCGACGCCTTGGGGCTCAGGTGACCTGGTCGTGGCGTCCCAGGAAGCGGAAGGTGCCGCCCTTCGCCTGGAACAGGAAGTACGACGCGTTCGGCTCCAGGGTGTGGGGGCCGTCGGTGGTGAAGCGGAGGGTTTTGGCGAGTCCCCGGTAGGTGAGGGCGGACAGGCACTGGGCGACGGCCCCCGGTTCGATGCCGGCCGTCGCGCCCAGTGCCTCCAGGGTGCGCGCGAGCAGTCCCACGGCGTCGTACGCCTCCGGGGACCAGCGCCCGGGTGCTGTGCCGTACCTCGCGCGGTAGGCGGCCGTGAAGGTGCGGGACACGCTGCCGGGATCGGTGAAGGGGGTGGCGAACAGCCAGTCCCGGGCCGCGGTTCCTGCCTGCTGGAGGAAGGCCGGGCGCATGATGTGCCAGGTGCCCAGGCGCGGTCCGGTGAAGCCCGCGTCGGCGAGTGCGCGGGCGCAGCGTGCGGCGCGTTCGGGCGAGGTGCCGCTGAAGACGACGGCCTGCGCCCCGGCGGCGAGGGCGGCGCGGACCGCGGGAGCGAAGTCGTCGCTGTCGGCCGCCACGCGGTGGACGCTGGTCGTGCCCTGATGGGGCGGCGTCCGGGAGAGCTGGTTGGTGAGGCTCGGTCCGGTCCGGTCCGCCGCCCGATCGTCGATGACGGCGGTGCGGTCGACCGGTCGTACGGAGGTCAGGTACGAGGTCAGCGGCAACGCCAGCAGGGAGTCGGGCGCCCGAGTGACGCACAGGGTGCGCAGATTCGACCGGGTGAGGCTGTCGTCGTCGACCGAGATCAGCACCATGGCCGTGCGGGCGTCCTGGTAGAGCGGGCCGGCGGCGAGCGCCGCGGTGGCCGTGCCGGGGCCGAGGACCGCGCTCACCTCGGCCTCGGTGAAGCGCCGGGCCGCCCGCTGGGCGCGGGCCGCCTCGCCCCGGTCGTCGACGGTGTCGAGGGCGAGGCGGAAGGTGATGCCCGCGCGCGCGTTGTGCCGCTCCACGGCGAGCCGCGCCCCGCGCTCCTGCGCCACGCCGTCCGCCTTGTTCTCGCCGCTGAGGTCGGCCTGGAAGCCGAGGGTGTGCACGGGAAGGGCGCCGCCTGAGGCTCCGGCGCCTCCTCGCCCGGCCGCCAGGTAGGCGGTGGCCCCGCCGCCGACGACGACGGAGGCCGCCGCGCTCCCGATCAGGAGCATGCGCCGTCGGGTCGGCGAGCGGGCGTCCTGCGGATGCGGCGGCGCCGGGACGACGGCCGTCGGTTGTGGTGCGGGGCGCCTGGGGGTGGGTATGTCCAGCGCTCGTGCGGAGCGTTCGGCGACCTCGCGGAGGACCGCGGGGGGCAGCCAGTCCTGCTCCGGGTCCTCGGTGATTCCCCGCGCGAGTGAGACCCGCGGGTCACGGAGCGCGGCCGCGACCTCCCTGGCCGTCGGCCGCTCGGTCGGGTCCTTGGCCAGGCAGGCCCCGACCAACGCCCGTAGCTCGCCGGGGACGCCCGCCAGGTCCGGCTCGTGGTGCACCGTACGGAACAGGACGCCCGCGGCGTATCCGGAGCCGAACGGGCGCAGGCCCGAGGCCGCGTACGCCAGCACGCAGCCCAGGGCGAAGACGTCGCTCGCCGGGCCGACCTGCCCGGCGCGGGCCTGTGCCTGCTCCGGTGCGAGGAAGCCGGGCGTCCCCACGACGGCGTCGGGTGCGGTGAGCGCGGTGGCGCCCGCGGCGTGGGCGATGCCGAAGTCGATGAGCCGGGGGCCGTCGAGGGCGAGCAGGACGTTGCCCGGTTTCACATCGCGGTGCACGAGTCCCGCGTCGTGCACGGCGGCCAGTGCGTCGGCCAGCCGGGAACCGAGGGTGCGTACGGTGGCGGTGGGCAGCGCGCCGAAGCCGTCGACAGCCTCGACCAGCGACGGTCCGGGAACGAACTGGGTGGCCAGCCAGGGCTCCCGGGCCTCCGTGTCGGCGGCCACGACCGGTACCAGCCAGCGCCCGGTCAGGCCACGGACCGCCGTCACCTCGCGCCGGAATCGGGTACGGAAGGCCGGGTCCGCCGCGTGCTCGGCACGGATCGTCTTGAGGGCTACGAGCGCTCCGCCCGCCGTACGGGCCAGGTAGACGACGCCCATGCCGCCCGCGCCGAGCCGGGCCAGCAGCCGGTGCCCGCCGATGTCCTCGGGGTCGCCGGCGGTCAGGGGCCGCATCAGAAGTCGACCTTGCCCGCGTACGAGTACCGGCCGCCCTTCACCTCGTAGCGGAAGACCTCGTACCCCTTGAGCCAGCGGGACTCCTGGTCGAACGCGTACGTCCGGACCAGTCCCTTGTACGTGCGCCTCGCCAGCAGGTCGTACAGCCTCTTCCGGGAGGGGCGGCCGCCGGCCTCGGTGAGGCGGGTGATGACCATGCGGGCCACGTCGTACGCCTCGGCCGCCCAGTACGGGGGTGCGGAGCCGTAGCGCTTTCGGTACGCGGCGGCGAAGGCGTGGACGGGGGCGGCCGACGGGTCGATGTACGGGGCGAAGACCTGCCATCCGTCGGCGGCGGCGCCCGCGGCGGTCAGGAACTCCGGTTCGGCGGCCGGGTAGCCGAGGACCCGCAGGCCGTTGAAGTCCGTCCGCGCGAGGGAGCGTGCGACGGCCGCGGCACGGAGGGGGGTGCCCGTGTAGACGAAGCCGTCCGGCCGGTGCGCGACCATCTCGGCGACCACCGGTGTGAGGTCCTCGGCCAGCCGCGGTGCGACGCGCGGCTCGCCGGCGATCTTCAAGACGCCGAGGTTCTGGAACATGGTGTGGCCGAGCTGCCAGGCGGGGACGCCGCCGTCGCGGTCGATCAGGACCCCCACCCGCTGGGCGCCCTGGGTCCGCAGGGAGTACGCGGCCGTGGCGGGCAGGCTCGTGTAACCGGGGACGGCCTGCAGGAAGTGGCGGGGCGCCGCGACGCCGTACACGGACTGCGCGGAGGACGCCGTGAGCTGGGGGACGAGCTGCTCGTCGTAGCTGTCGAGGCTCGCCCCGGTTGTCTCGTCGCCGGTCGAGCCGATGACGGCGAGCAGGTCGCGGTCGGCGGCGAGGGTGCGGGCCACCTTGGCGGCGCGGGTCGCGTCGCCCTGGTCGTCGACTGTCTTGAGGGTGAGGGTGAAGGGTTTGTCCTCGCGGGCGTTGAACTGCTCGACGGCCAGCCGTACCCCGCGTTCCTGGGCCTGTCCGACGGTTCTCCGCGGGCCGGACAGGTCGGCCTGGACACCGAGGAGCCGGCGGCGCGCACGGGTCGAGGCGGCGGGCGCGCTGCCGTCGTCGCGTCGGGCGGCCCAGAGGGCGGCACCGCCACCGGCCGCGAGCAGGGCCGCGCCGCCCAGCAGCAGGACGCGGCGGCGGCTGGAGGGACGTGGCGGTGCGGGTGCGTCCGCGGGAACTCCCGTCGATTGCCCGTCCGTTGCCGCGTCGAGGGCCGTCGCCTCGATGTCCGGGAGGGCGAGCATCGCGGCGGAGCGGTCCGCGATGAGTCGTACGACGGCGTCGGGCAGCCAGTCGACGGTGTCGTGGGGCGTGTCCTCGACCAGCGTCTCGTCCACCTCGCGGGCGGTGGGCCGGGCAGCCGGGTCCTTGGCGAGGCAGCATTCCAGGAGCGCGCGCGTGTCGTCGGGGACACCGTCGAGGTCGGGCTCGTCGTGCACGGTGCGGTAGAGGAGGGCGTCCACCGCTCCGGTGCCGAAGGGCGGGCGCCCGGTGGCGGCGTAGGCGAGGAGGCAGCCGAGGGCGAAGACGTCGCCGGCGGGCGAGGCGGGCTGTGCCTGGGCCTGGGCCTGTTCCGGTGCGAGGAAGCCGGGGGTGCCGATGACCATGTCGGCCGAGGTGAGCGCCGTCTCCTCGGGGGCACGGGCGATGCCGAAGTCGATGAGGCGAGGGCCGTCGACGGCGAGCAGTACATTGCCGGGCTTGACGTCGCGGTGGACAAGTCCCGCGTCGTGCACGGCGGTCAAGGCGCGGGCCAGCATCCGACCGAGGACGCGCACACCGCGCGACGGCAGCGGGCCGCAGGTGGCGACGGCCTCGGCGAGCGAGGGGCCGGGCACGAACGTGGTGGCGAGCCAGGGCGCGGCCGCGTCCGGGTCGGCGCCGGTGACCGGCACGGCCCAGGGGCTGTCCACGCGCCGGGCGGCTAAGACCTCACGGCGGAAGCGCGCGCGGAACTCGGGCTGGTCGGCGTACTCGGGCAGGATCACCTTGACGGCGGCCAGCTCCCCCGATGCGGCACGCCCGAGATAGACGACGCCCATGCCGCCGGCGCCGAGTCGGCCGAGCAGACGGTGACCACCGATGCGGACCGGGTCGGAGGGGGTGAGCTTCTCGATCATCGCCGGGACCCCTTCGTGCCGGTGGGCCGGGAGGAGGAGGGCGCGGCCGTGGTCGGAGCGTCCCGTTCGATCGCGGCTCTGAGGCGGGCGCGCATGCCCACGTGCGGATCCCGCAGCCGGTCGAACAGGTCTGCCCGGGACCAGCCCTTGGCTCCCTTGGCGCAGACGGCGAGGGTGAACTGGCCGATGCGGGTCTGCTCCCAGAGGTACGGGTGGGGGCCGCCGACTTCGGCACTCGTGTAGGTGCCGAGTTCGTTGAGAACGTCGTCGGCGTACTCGTTCCCGGAGTCGCCGAAGGAGGCCGGTACGTCGTTCAGGGACGTGATCACCTCGTCGGAGCGCAGCTGCTGCGAGGGGCAGCGCAGCATCTCCTCCAGGACCTCGGCGTTCTCCCAGTCGGCCTGCTCGGCAGTGCGGTGCACCGTGACGACGGCGCTGAGCCGGAGCGGGCCCTTGGCGCCGCTCGCCGGTATCTCGTAGGACCGGGTCGAGGTGGCGAGCACGTTCTCCGGGAGCGCCTGCTGGTGCCAGACGCAGTCGTCGCCGAGGACCGGCCAGCGTCGCGGGTCGCTCTCGTACGGGGTCCGGCGGACCGCGCCGGGGTCGAAGGCCGAGGGGTCCGGGAGGACGGCACGGATCAGAGCGGCGGCTTGCGTCCTCGTACCCGGGAGTCTGGCGGGGTCGATGTCGACGACCTCGGTCGGCGACGGGCCGGCAGTCGTGGCACCTGCCTTTGTGGCGGGCGTCGAGCCGGACGGTTCCCCTCCGCCGGAGGTGCAGCCGAGTGTCAAGCCGCACGCCGCGACGGCGCAGCTGAGGCGCACCGCTCCTCTGATCAGGACCACCAGTCCCCCCGCAATCACCAGTCCACCACGCGTCCGCCGTGATGCTATGCGGTAACCGGCCTCACGTCCCGGCCAGTTGACGGTCACGTGGCACAGCCGTACCCCGACTGTCACACGCCCGGAACAGCCCCGTCCCCTGCCGAAGACGCCTCCGGCGGCCTGCGCCCCGGCCGGGGCCGGGTGCCGGGGCTCCTCATCATCCACGCCCCGGAACCCGCGTCCCCTTCAGCGGAAGCTGTGGGATCAGTGACGTCAAGCCGTGCGCTTGTGCATCACGTCGAGGTAGTGACGGTCTCGGTGAGGCACATGATTGTCCCGGCCGGGGAGGCTGAAGACCGCGCAGACGTCAGCGGGCCGGGTGAGGATGCTGGACTGCTCGCCGAAGGTGAGGGTGTCGTTGACGTGGTGCTCACAGCCTGCGGTGTCGAGGGCCGTGACCAGTTCCTCGCGGGCCACTGTGGCCTCGAACGACTCTGATTCCGCCAGGACGAGAGAGGGGAGCTTCGCGGTCGAGCCGGGCCAGAGGCTGATCCAGATGCCGCTGACCGCCCGCTGGGTGACGACCAGCTCGAGTCCGCCCCAGGAGTAGGGGTAGCCGTCGATGTCGGGCCCCTTCAACCGGATGGCGGGGTGCGGACGCCCCGGACCGAGGAGATCCTCGGCCTCGGTCAGGGGCATTCCGCAGTGAAGAGGCCCGATCCGGCCGGTACGGGCGAAGTCGACGAGGACGTCCATCAAGGTCACGGCAGTGACTGTGACATGCCTCCGGGGGCGTTCGCATTCCGATATCAGCTCGGACTCCGCCTCTCCTGGGCTGGACGCGCTGATCGTTGCAGGCGGTCGGCAGCACAGAGGGGGGACTGACCATGGCCGACGGCACCACCCGGCTCCACCTCGACCGCACGCCGGAGTCGGTCCCATCCCTTCTGCTTCGGCCAGATCACTCGAATCACTGAAGTGGCCGAACTTGACATCGACCCATAGGTGCCCAGGGCATCTAATGAAGATCGGCACGACGCACTTCTTCGTCTGCGAGGTCTTTCCATGACGGATCTGACGGACACCTCCGGCCCGCTGAGCCCGGCCGGCCCCGTCGCCTTCCCCCAGGACCGCACCTGCCCCTACCACCCGCCCACCGGATACGGCCCGCTGCGCGACGGACGAGCCCTGTCCCGCGTCACCCTGTACGACGGCCGCGAGGTCTGGCTGGTCACCGCGCACGCCACGGCTCGCGCCCTGCTCGCCGACCCCCGCCTGTCCACCGACCGCAACCGTCCCGACTTCCCCGTCCCCACGGAGCGCTTCGCGGGGGTCCGCGCCCGCCGGGTGGCCCTGCTCGGGGTGGACGACCCCGAGCACCGCCGGCAGCGGAAAATGGTGATCCCGTCGTTCACCCTCAAGCGCGCGGCCGAACTGCGGCCCCTGATCCAGCGGACCGTGGACGGGCGGCTGGACGCGATGATCGCGCAGGGGCCGCCCGCCGAGCTGGTCTCCGCCTTCGCGCTGCCCGTGCCGTCTATCGTGATCTGCGGTCTGCTCGGAGTGCCGTACGCCGACCACGAGTTCTTCGAGGAACAGTCCCGCAGGCTGCTGCGCGGTCCCACGGCCGCGGACACCCAGGACGCCCGCGCACGGCTGGAGGACTACCTCGGCGCACTGATCGACGACAAGGCGAAGGAGCCGGGGCCCGGCGCCGGCGTCCTCGACGACCTCGTCCACCACGAGCTGCGTGACGGCGCCCTCGACCGCGACGGACTCGTGGCGCTCGCCGTCATCCTGCTGATCGCGGGCCACGAGACGACCGCCAACATGATCTCCCTCGGCACCTTCACGCTGCTCCGGCACCCCGACCGGCTGGCCGAACTGCGCGCCGATCCCGCGCTGCTGCCCGGCGCCGTCGAGGAACTGCTGCGCATGCTGTCCATCGCGGAAGGGCTCCAGCGGGTGGCGTTGGAGGACATCGAGATCGCCGGCACCACGATCCGGGCCGGCCAGGGCGTGCTCTTCGCGACCTCGGTGATCAACCGCGACCCGGCCCAGTACGAGGACCCCGACACCCTGGACCTCCACCGCTCCGGCCGCCACCACCTGGCGTTCGGGTTCGGCATCCACCAGTGCCTGGGCCAGAACCTGACCCGCGCGGAGCTGGAGATCGCCCTCGGGAGCCTGCTGACCCGGCTGCCCGGACTGCGGCTGGCCGCCCCCGCCGAGGAGATCCCGTTCAAACCCGGCGACACGATCCAGGGGATGCTGGAACTCCCCGTGACCTGGTAAGAGGCTCTGCTCATGCACATCGACATCAACAAGGACGTCTGTATCGGCGCCGGCCAGTGCGCGCTGGCCGCCCCACGCGTCTTCACCCAGGACGACGACGGCTACAGCACCCTGCTCCCGGGCCGTGAGGACGGCGCGGACGACCCCATGGTGCGGGAAGCGGCCCGCGCCTGCCCGGTCAGCGCGATCACGGTGTCGGAGACGGCCGGCTGATCCGGTCCCGGCCGGCGGCCGCCACCAGCACCCGCGCCGCCTCGCGGGCCTCGGCCGCCGGTCGTGCACTCCCGAACCCGTGCCCCGTGGCGTGTGGGGCTGTTCGGCACGCTCTGCGAGGCGAGGCCCATGGGCGCGGTGGGCGGCTCGGGGCGTATCGCCGCCAGATGTGCTGCGCAGTCGGTGGAAGCTACCGTCCCCGCCCTGGACGCCTCGTGGGACTCGCACGCCTCAGCGGTTCCTCGGTCAACGCCACGAACACGGTGGTCGGACCGAGGCTCACACACCCGTCCGGGCCAGTCGCGCCGCGGTGTGCTCCAGCAGCATCTCCAGAACGGCCGGATAGGCGCTGTGGGGCATGCGCCGGGCGAGCAGGCGGGCCGTGGCGGCGATGTTCGGATGCGACTCGGCCGGCAGCCGTGCGTAGGTGGACTCCCACATCTCCTCGTCCGCCGTACGGGCCTCGTCCGTCAGTGCGAGCGAGCCCGCGTCCAGCGCGGCGAAGGCGAGGCTCTGGTCGATGAAGGCGTGGTAGGCGTGGACCGCCGCCGCATCGGGAAGGCCGGCGCCGCGCAGGATGCCGAGGATCGTCTCGTCCACCGCGATCTCCCGGGGCCGGCCGGTGACCCGGCTGGCGGTGAGCACGGCCGCCTGGGGGTGGGCCAGGTAGGAGGCGTGGATGGCCAGCCCCAGGGCGCGCAGATCGGCACGCCAGTCCCCGGTGGGCTCCCAGCTGTCGAGCGCCCGCCCCATCAGCTCGTCCCCGATTGCGCGGGTCAGATCGTCCATCCCGGAGAAGTACCGGTAGAGCGTGCTCGGATCGGCGCCCAGCGCCGTACCCAGACGGCGGGCCGTCAGCCCGGTGCTGCCGTGCTCGCGCAGCACGCGCAGGGCGGTCCGCACGATGATCTGTTCGGACAGCACGGTGCCGGTGCGTGTGGGCCGCCGCCGACGGCGCGCCGACTCCGGCACCACTTCCTTCGCCATGTCCGCCGCCTCCTCGTACTCCGGTCCCCGACCCGCACGGCCGACCCTTATGCCAACGCTGTTGACCTTACCTGGCTCCATCCCGTTGCATCGGTCCCGTCCGGAGGCGTCCGCCTCCGGGAAGAAAGGTGTGCGACATGCGAGTACTTCTCGTGGGCGCGGGCGGCGTCGGAACCGCCGTCACCCGGATCACGGCCCGCAGGGACTTCCTCACCCACATGGTGGTCGCCGACTACGACCTCGCCCGGGCCGAGGCCGCTGTCGCGGCGCTGGGAAAGGAGGGCGGCCGGTTCAGCGCGCTGCGGCTGGACGCCTCGGACCAGGACGCGGTGCGCCGGGCTCTCACGGAACAGCGCTGTGACGTGCTGCTCAACGCCACCGACCCCCGGTTCGTGATGCCCCTGTTCCAGGCGGCCCTGGAGGCCGGTACGCACTACCTGGACATGGCGATGTCCCTGTCGGCGCCGCACGCGTCCCGCCCGTACGAGGAATGCGGCGTGAAACTCGGCGACGATCAGTTCGCGCTGGCTGGGCGCTGGGCACAGGCCGGCAGACTGGCCCTGGTCGGCATGGGCGTCGAGCCTGGTCTGTCCGACGTCTTCGCGCGCTACGCGGCCGACGAACTCTTCGACGAGATCGAGGAGATCGGCATCCGCGACGGCGCCGACCTGACCGTCGAGGGCTACGACTTCGCCCCCTCCTTCAGCATCTGGACGACCATCGAGGAATGCCTCAACCCTCCCGTGGTCTACGAGAAGGACCGCGGCTGGTTCACCACCGCTCCGTTCAGCGAACCCGAGGTCTTCGACTTCCCCGAGGGCATCGGCCCGGTGGAGTGCGTCAACGTCGAACACGAAGAGGTGCTGCTGATCCCCCGCTGGGTGGACGTGCGCCGCGTCACCTTCAAGTACGGTCTCGGCGACGACTTCATCGCCAAGCTGAAGACCCTCCACGAGCTGGGCCTGGACTCGACCGCCGAGGTCACGGTGCCCGGCGAGGAGGGGCCGGTGCGGGTGTCCCCGCGTGACGTCGTCGCGGCCTGCCTGCCCGATCCGGGCACTCTCGGCGACAGAATGACCGGCAAGACGTGCGCGGGCACCTGGGTCAAGGGCACGAAGGACGGCGCGCCGCGCGAGGTGTACCTCTACCACGTGGTCGACAACCAGTGGTCGATGCGCGAGTACGGCTCCCAGGCCGTCGTCTGGCAGACGGCCGTCAACCCGGTCGTCGCCCTGGAACTGCTGGCCACCGGCGCCTGGACGGGCAACGGCGTCCTCGGACCGGAGGCCCTCCCGCCCCGCCCCTTCCTCGGCCTGCTCACCGAGTACGGGTCTCCGTGGGGACTGCGCGAGCAGGGATGAGTTCCGCGCCCTGGGGCCGGTGCAAGGGCCGATCGCCACAGCGGCTCAGGGACCGGCCCGGTGGTGCGGGCCGGCCCCTGCCGGTGTGCCGTCTTGGGGGGTCAGCGGATCCTCATGGTCGCCATCATGCCCATCGCCGAGTGGTCGAGCATGTGGCAGTGGTACACGTAATCCCCCGTGTAGGTGTCGAACGTCGCCTGGAGCTTGACCGTCTCACCGGGCTGGAGCACCACCGTGTCCTTCAGGCCCGACTCGGCGGGCCCCGGGGCGTTGCCGTTGCGTTCGATCACCCGGAACTGCACCAGGTGCATGTGGAAGTTGTGCGGGGCCTTGACGTTGGCGTTGGTGACCGTCCAGATCTCGCTGGCGCCGTAGCGGACGCCGGCGTCGATCCGCTCGGGGTCGTACAGCTTCTCGTCCATGTACGCCGCAGGGTTGAGGCGGCCGTCCTCGTCCATGCGCATCACGACGGTGCGGTTGGCCGTGGGGGTGGGCAGCGGCGGCAGGGTGCGCAGCACGGAGGGGACGGAGCTGGGGTCTTCGGCGGTGTGTGTCACGTCGAAGCGCATGACCTGTCCGACCTGCTCGAGGGGGCCGCGGCCCCCGGTGTTCTGCAGCACCACCTGGGTGCCGACCGGGTAGCGCGAGAAGTCGATGACGACGTCGGCGCGTTCACCGGAGGACAGGTAGACGGACTTGGTGGTGTTCGGGCTGGGGAGCAGTCCGCCGTCGGAACCGATCTGGACCATGTCGCTGCCGTCGGCGAGGCGCAGCTCGTAGAAGCGCATGTTGGAGGTGTTGGCGAAGCGCAGCCGGTACTTGCGGGCGGCGACCTCGAAGTACGGGTAGGGGGCGCCGTTCACCAGGAGGGTGTTGCGGTTGCGGTCGCTCATGGCGTACACCAGCTGGCCCGTGGCGTCGAAGTCCGCGTCGCGCAGCTGGATCAGCACGTCGTACCGGCCCTTGGGCAGGGGCAGGGCCGCCTCGGTGTCGTCGCAGATCAGATAGCTGCCCTGCAGACCACGGTAGACGTTCTCCGACTCCACGTGGTGGGCGTGGTCGTGGTACCAGAGCGAGGCGTGCGGCTGCTTGTTGGGGTAGGTGTACACCCGCTTGCCGCCCGGCTCGATGGTCTCCATCGGGCCGCCGTCGCTGTCCCGCGGGACCGAGGCGCCGTGCAGATGGCGTGAGATGGGGACGTCCAGCCCGTTGCGCTGGACGATGACGACGGGGCGGTTCTTGCGTGCCTTGATGGTCGCGCCGGGGAACTGGCCGTCGTAGGTGAGTACGTCGGTCTGGATGCCGGGCAGGATCTCCTTGGTGACCTTGCGCGTGGTGCTCTCGTAGATGTCCACGCCGCCGGCGGTGGAGACGGGCTTCGCCACCGGGATGAGGGGCATGGGCACCTTGAACAGCTCGATCGCCAGGGGTGTGGTCCCGGTCGCCGGTGCGTCTGCGGCTTCGGCGGCGCGGGCGGAGAGCAGGGGTACCAGCGAGGCCCCGGTGAGTCCCGCGGATCCGGCCGCGATTCCCGTGGCAAGCACACGGCGTCTGGTGACCATGATGTGTCGTCCTCCTTGGGTGGTGCCTGGTCGAACCGGTGGATCTGCAAGGAGCCGGTCAGCCGGGACGGGTGCCTTGCCGGTGTGCGGTGCGGTGCGAGACGTGCCGGGGCATCCGGGCCGGCTCGAAGGGCCCGGATGCCGCTGTATGCGTGTGGGCCGGCTGCCGGTTCGCGGCGTCGTCGGCCGCGCCGTGCCGGGCCTGTTCAGGTGGGAATGCCCTCGCGCTTGATCGTGGGGACGGCGATGCCGAGCGCGCGCAGCTGCTCGAAGGGATTCATGAACTCGCGGTTCCGCACGATCTTTCCGTCGTCGAGCTGGAAGGAGTGCAGGAAGTGGTTCTCGTAGTAGCCCTCGGGGTAGCCCCGGAAGCGGATCTTTCCGTGGCCGTCGCACTCGACCCAGAAGAAGTTCGGGTCCTGCGTCTCGAAGACCTGGATGTTGTACCACTCCCAGTCCGGGAAGCATTCCAGCGACCAGACTCCGTGCTCGGCCAGGCGGTCGCGCCCCTCGATGACGATGGGCTCCCCGGTGTCGTTGGTCCACAGGCCGCCGCTGCCGTGCTCGACGAACAGCTCGTGCCGCTTCAGACGGGCCGGCCCCTTGGTGTCCGCCAGGTACTTCTCGACGGTGGCGCGGTTCTTGCGCCGCAGTTCGACGGCGTCGGTGAAGCCGTGCGGTGCGTCGTCAGCCATGGTCTCCCCCAGCGGTGTGTCAACGGGCCGAAGCAGGCATGAGTGTCGTTGCCGCGGCTTGGGACCGGGTCGAGAAGTGTTCGAGGACCTGCGGCGATGGTGTGCCGGAGCACATACCCCGGCGGCGGGCGCGGGCCGCGCAGAGGGGGCCGGGGGCTGTGGGGCGGTGTGTCGGTCGTGGTCCGCGACGGGCCGGGGCGTGACTCCCGTCGGTCTCGAGCGGAACGCGATGTGCCACGTGCAGGCTGGGACACGCATGCCCAGTCCGCGTGCACGACCATCGCGTCCCTGGACTTCGCAGGGCACGAGAAAGGGGACCTGATCCGATGGCAGGCGCTCGCCCCGAGGCCGCAGCGGTTTCCAAGACGACCCCCACCCCGCACGGCGCGGGCGGGCGGCCACCCGGTCCGGCCGCCGCCGAGCAGGCGGTGACGGGCGAACTGCTCGAGCTGGCCCTGGGATACGTGTACTCGGCGGCTCTGCACACCGCCGCGCGGTTCGCCATCGCCGACCACCTCGCGGACGGCCCCCGCACGGCCGACGAACTCGCCGAGGCGGCGCAGGTCGACGGCCCTTACCTGTACCGGCTGTTGCGGTTCCTGGCCACGAAGGGTGTCTTCCGCGAGGACGAGGAGGGCCGCTTCCACCTCACCCCGCTCGCCGAGCCGTTGCGCACCCACGCGGAGCGGTCGCTGCGGGACTACATCATGGTCCGTGGCGAGGCGGTCTTCTGGGAGTCGGCGGGCCACCTCCACGAGGCGGTGCGCACCGGAACGACCGCCTTCGAGCACCTGTACGGCGTCCCCTTCTACGACCATGTCGCGGCCGACGCGGACTTGGGCAAGGCCTTCAACTCCAGCATGGCGGCGTTCTCCGAGACATTGAGCAACGACGTCGCCGAGGCCTTCGACTTCTCCGACGCCAAGAGCGTGGTCGATGTGGGTGGCGGGCGCGGCGGTCTGCTGCGCGCGGTCCTGCGGCGCAACGCGCACATGACGGGCACCCTGTTCGACCTCCCCTCCGTGGTGGCCGGGCATGTCCTGGACCTCCCGGAGCTGGTGGGACGCTGGAGCGCTCAGGGCGGGGACTTCTTCACCTCCGTGCCGGCCGGCGCCGACGTCTATCTCCTCAAGCACGTGCTGGCCAGCTGGCCGGACGAGGAGTGCGTACGCATCCTGCGGACCTGTCGGCGCGCCATGCCCGCGCACGGACGGCTGCTGGCCGTCAACGCCATGATCCCGGCGGGCAACGAGCCGCACCCGGGCAAGACCATCGACATGCTGATGATGACGGTCCTGAACGGAAAGGGCCGCACCCGTGCGGAGTACGAAGCGCTGCTCACGGCGGGCGGCTTCACCGTCGTGCGCGTACTGGAGCCCTCGCCGCACGCGTCGGTGATGGAGGCGGTCCCGGCCGACTGAGCGCACCCGGCCGGCGTGACATGAAGGCGGTGGCTCTCGTGCCCCATCGGCGTGCGCGCCCACACCGCGGTGGTGACCTGAAGACGCCGGTCGTTTCGGATCGGGCAGGGCCCTCGCACGCGAGTACAGCTCCTGTTCGGTCCGTGGGACGGACGGACGTGCGATGCCGTAGCGCGGTGGTGCCGGGGTGTCTTCCGGACCGATCCGCCGGGCGGCGTACGCGGTCGCGGGGTGAGTGCCGCGGCCGCGTACGGCGGGGTTGCTAGGGCTGGAGGCGGGTGATCCGCCAGCCGTGGCCGGTGCGGTCGTAGCGCAGCCGTTCGTGCAGCCGGTCGGTGCCGTTGGCCCAGAACTCCACGGCGGCGGGAGCGAGGCGGTAGGCCGCGTACGTCGCGGGGCGTGGCAGCGGCCGCTGCGGCTCGCCCAGCTCGCGGGCCCGCACGCGCAGTTCGGCGAGGTGGTCGAGGTCCTCGACCGGCCGGCTCTGCCGGGAGACGGTGGTCATGGCGTGGGTGAAGACGGGCCGCGCGCACCACAGGGCCTCCGCCTCGGCGTCGGACAGCCGCTGCACGGGGCCCGCCACGGTGATCTGCTGGCTGGTCTCCCTCCAGTACAGGACGCCGGACGCCCAGGGGTTGTCGGCCAGTTCGCGGCCCTTTCGGCTGTCGGCGTGGGTGGTGAAGACCAGGCCGTCATCGGTGGCGGAGGTGACCACCACGATGCGGGAGGAGGTGCGGCCGCGGGTGTCGGCGGTGGCCAGAGCCAGCGCGCGGGGCTCACGCACCCCGTGCACGGTGGCCGTCTCCAGCCACGATGTCAGCAGGCGCATCGGCTCGGCGGGCGGTGCGAGAAACTCGGGGAACTCCACCGTGACGGTGCCGGTGAGCGATTCGGAGCGGGTGGAACCCACGCGGGCCTCGTCCGGCGTGGTGCCGGGGGCCTGGTGCGCGGGGGACAGGTCAGACATGGAGCACCCCTTCGATCGTGACGACGCCGTGGCCGGAGACCTCGACGGAGTCGACCCGGTCTCCCTCCCCGTGCACGAGCGCACCCATGGGAGAGGGACGGCCGATCTCGACGCCCTGCGTGATCTCGATGCGCTGCCCGTAGGCGGCGAGACCGTGCCGGGCGAGATGGATGGCGATGGGACCGGCCGCGGAGCCGGTGGCGGCGTCCTCCACCACTCCGTAGGCGGGCGAGAACATGCGGTTGCGCCAGGAGAGGCCGGATCCCGCGTAGCAGTTGGCGGCCATGTCGGGGAACCGGGCCAGGGCGCGGTGGTCGGGGTCCACCTTCGACAGGGCCTCGATGCTGTCGAAGCCGACCAGGACGTGCCGCGGGCCGTTGCGGTAGATCTCCACCGGGAGCGTGGAGTCGCCGACGCCGAGGGCCTCGAGGAGTTCGGCCGTACGGTCGAAGGGCTCCCACACGGGCACCGGCTGGCGCATGCTCGCCGCGACGACCGTACCGCCCGCGCGCCGGAGTTCGAAGGGGATCACGCCCATGGCGGTCTCGATCCGCAGCCGGTCGGCGTCGGTGCGTCGGCCCAGGGCGATGGCGGTACCGAGCAACGGGTGTCCTGCGAACGGGAGTTCGTTGACCGGGGTGAAGATCCGCACGTGGGCGTCGGTGCCGTCCTGCCGGGGTGTGAGCACGAACGTCGTCTCCGAGAGGTTCATCTCCCGTGCGATGCGCTGCATCCGGTCGGCGGTCAGGTCGTCGCTGCCGAAGAACACCGCCACCGGGTTGCCGGTGAGGGGCGTTCGCGCGAACGCGTCGACCACGACATAGGTGTGCATGGGTTCTCCCACTCGTGGTACGGGTGCGGGCCTCGCCGGGAATCCTTGCGGCGGCGGGGCGGGGCGGGGGGGGGGGGGGGGGGGGGGGGGGGGGGGCCGGGCCCCCCCCCGGGGGGGGGGGGGGGGGGGGGGGGGGGGGGGGGGGGGGGGGGGGGGGGGGGGGGGGGGGGGCGTGGGGGGGGGGGGGGGGGGGGGGGGGGGGGGGGGGGGGGGCGCGGGGCGGCCCCCGGCCGGGCGCATCGGGGGTGGATCGGATCGGCTGGGGGTCAGGCCGGGTCGGCGGTACGGGCCGGTGCGAGCAGGCCGGACAGGAGCGTGCCGACGATGCGGGGCCCTTCCCGGGTGAGCACGGACTCGGGGTGGAACTGCAGGGAGGCGAAGTGGGGTCCGCGCAGCGCATGGACCTCCCCGGTGGCCGCGTCCCGGCTGGCCCGGACGGGACCCACCCCGTCCACGGTGACCGTGTCCTCCTCGCTGACCAGGGCGAAGGTGTTGTAGAAGCCGACCTGTTCCCGGTTCCCGAACAGGTCGATCTCCTTCTGCACCCCCTGGTTGGGCACCGTCCTGCGGCGCAGCGGCAGTCCGAGCCTGAGTCCGAGGATCTGGTGGCTGAGGCACACGGCGAAGAACGGCCGGCCCGTGCGCAGCAGTGTCTCGACGGTGGTGTGCAGGTGCCGCATCCTCGGGTGCGCCCTCTCCTGCGGATCGCCCGGCCCGGGCCCCATCACGACCAGGTCGTGGCCCGTCAGGGCGTACTCCTCGTCGTAGCGGCGGACCGTCACATGCAGTCCCAGGGAACGCAGTTGCTGGTCGATCATGGCGGTGAAGGTGTCCTCGGCGTCCACGACGAGGACGCTGCGGCCGGCCAGCCCGGGCAGCGCGGAGACACGCTCGGCGGTGTCGGACAGCCAGAAGGCGGCGAGGGAGTCGTTGCGTCGCTCCAGTGCCCGGCGCACGCTGGGGTGGTCGGCGAAGCGCTGCGCATGGCCGCCGTCGAGGGCGGCGACGAGTCCGGCCGCCTTGGCGCGGGTCTCGGCGGCCTCGGAGGCGGGGTCGGAGTGCCGCACGATGGTGGCGCCCACGGCGATGTCGATGCGTCCCTCGCGGTTGATGTCGGCGGTGCGGATGAGGATCGCGGAGTCCATGACCCGCCCGCCGGCGGCGTCGCGTCCGATGAGCGCGGCGACGCCGCTGTAGTAGCCGCGGCCCCCCGGTTCGTACTGGTGGATGATGCGGCAGGCGCTCTCGAGCGGGCTGCCGGTGACGGTGGGGGCGAACATGGTCTCGCGCAGGATGTCGCGCACGTCGCGGCCGGTGCGCCCTTCGATGAAGTACTCGGTGTGCGCGACCCGGCCCATCTCCTTCAGGTAGGGGCCCACGACACGGCCGCCCGCCGGGCAGATCCGGGCCATCATCTTCAGTTCCTCGTCGACGACCATGTACAGCTCGTCGGTCTCCTTGCGGTCGGCGAGGAAGTCCAGCACGCCCGGCAGCGTGGGCCCGGAGGGCGGGTAGCGGTAGGTGCCGCTGATGGGGTTCATGACGGCCGTGCCGCCCTCGAGGCTGACGTGCCGCTCGGGCGAGGCGCCGACCAGGATCCGGGTGCCGGTGTCGATCAGGAACGTCCAGTGGGCACCGGACTCGCGTTCCAGGAGCCGGCGGAAGAGGGCGGGGGCGCTGTGCGTGCCGTAGTCGGTGATGTCGGCGACGAAGGTGCGCTTGATGACGAAGTTCGCGCCCTCCCCCGTGCCGATCATCTCCTTGACGATGCGGCGCACCGTTTCCTCGTAGGCGGCGTCGTCGACGTCGAAGTCCGCGCCCGCCAGCGGGGTCGGCACATCGGGGATCCGGGCCAGCGCCTGGGCGAGCGGCAGCCGCTGCTGGCCGGTGACCGTCATGGCCACCAGGGGCGTGGCGTCGTCGGCGCAGGCGAAGCCGCGCTCGCTGAGCTGCCGGTAGGGAACGACGACGAGGACCTCGTGGTGCGCACCGGTGTCCGTGTCCGGGGTCGGGGGCAGCGGGATGTCGGCGAGCGTGGCCGGCCAGGACACCGAGCCGGCCAGCACCTCCACGATGCCGGGTCCCGTCGTGGCGGGCCGGTGCAGCAGGGCGTAGGGCTGCGGCCGGTCGTTCAGCACCTGCTGGAGCAGGTCGCCGGCGCTGTCGTGGCCGGGTGTCCGCGGCGGACGGCGCGTCATGTGAACAGCCCCTTGGCGGTGGTGACCTTGGCGCAGCACTCGGCGGCGTAGGTGAGTGCCGAGCGGTGGTGGCGGGGGGTGAAGTCCGCCGTGGCGTCCGCGACGAGGAACGGCTGGATGTCGTGGGTGAAGGCGTCGACGGCGGTGGCCAGCACGCCGACGTGGGCGTAGACGCCGCACAGGATGAGCTGGTCACGGCCCTCCGCGCGCATCCGCTCCAGCAGGTCGGTGCGGAAGAACGCGCTGTAGCGCCACTTGGTGAACAGCCAGTCGTCCGCGGCCGGCGCGAGGGCGTCGACCACCTGGCGGTCCGCGGGTTCGGGTCGCATGCCCGGGCCCCAGAAGTCCTTGAGCAGACCGCGTTGTCCGTCATCCATGCCGCCGGGCTGGGCGGTGTAGGCGACCGGGATGCCCAGGGCCGCGCAGCGGTCGCGCAACCGCGCCGCGCCGCGCACGAGTTCCTGGCGCATGGAGTCGGGGAAGGGGGCGAGGAAGTAGCGCTGCATGTCGTGGACCAGAAGGACCGACCGGTCGGGATCGGCGTTCCAGTGCACGACGGGGGTGGGCAGGTCGCCCTCGGCGGGCAGCGGGTACGGGTCGATGGGGGGTATGCCGGTCATGGCTCCAGTTCCTGGCTTGCCGGGTCGGTGAGGGGATGCGCGGCGCGACCTCGTGCGCACGGGCCGCCTTCAGGCGGCCCAGGACGAGACCACGGCGACGGCCTGCCACGGGTTGAGGCGGGGGTCGCAGTGCGAGGTGTAGCGCTCGCCCACGGAGTCGAGGCCAGCCTCGGTGGCGGCGCATTCGGTGACGTCGTCCGGCGTGGTCTCCAGGTGCAGTCCACCGGCGACGCCGCCCGCGCCGCGCACGGCCTCGACGAAGCGGGACACTTCGAGCGAGACGGTCGGTACGAGCCGTGTCTTGCGGCCGCCGGGTGCCGTCACGGTGTTGCCGTGCATGGGGTCGGTGAGCCAGACCACGGGGTGGCCGGCGTCGCGTACGGCCTCGACGAGGCGGGGCAGCCGGTCGCTGACGCGGTCGGCTCCCATCCGTGCGATGAGGGTGAGCCGGCCGGGGTCGCGCCAGGGGTCGAGCCGCTCACACAGGGCGAGCAGTTCACCCGGTTCCATGGCCGGTCCGACCTTGCACGCCACCGGGTTGCTCACCTGGGCGAGCAGGGCGACGTGGGCGCCCTCGACCTGGCGGGTGCGTTCGCCGATCCACGGCCAGTGCGTCGAGCCGAGGAAGAGCCGTCCCGCCTCGTCGGTGCGGAGCATGGGCATCTCGTAGTCGAGGAGGAGCGCCTCGTGGCTGGTCCACACCACCGGCTCGACGGTGTCGCGTCGGGCGGCGCGGTCCCGCCAGCCCAGGTGCTCGACGATGTCGCAGGCGGCCATGTAGCTGGTGAGGATCCGCAAGGGGTCGGGGCGGCGGCTGTCGTGGTCAGGCTCCGGGCCGTTCACCATGTGGCCGCGGAAGACGGGGAGTTCGATGCCGTCGACGGCTTCGGTGGGCTGGGAGCGGGGCTTGGCGAACTGGCCCGCGATCCGTCCCGCGCGCAGGACGGGCTTGCAGGTGATCAGGCCGAGCGTCCCGGCGAGCAGGTCGAGCAGTGCGGCCTTGCGGGCGACGTGGTCGCGGGTGCACTCCCCCGGGTCCTCGGCGCAGTCACCACTCTGCAGCACCATGGCCTCGCCGAGCGCCACCTTGCCCAGCAGGGTCCGCAGCGTGGCCACGTCGTCGGCCCGCACGAGGGTGGGGCGTTGGGCGAGTGCCTCGGTCACCCGGCTCACCTGCCGCAGGTCGCTCCATTCGGGCTGCTGTAATGCCCCGCGGATACGAATCTCCCGTATGACGTCTTCCATGAAGATCTCCGATACCGAGCGCCCGCACCGCTGGAAGGGGTTCATGAGCTCGCGGTTCTGCTGGGTCGTCCCATTTATTTCGAGCAACTCAATGGACAGGAAAAATGATTCCGACAGGTTGCTCTCGGCACACATGATCCCGTCAGCGATCCTGCACCAGGAGACAAGTGTCCGCAATGAAGATCCACGAATGGTCAATTAGCACTCGAGGCGCATTCGATCGGGACACCATCGGTGTATACGAATATCGGTGACCGGTTTTCAGGAATGCAGTGGATAATCCGCCGGGAATTATGCGCTCGGTCAGTTGGCGGGCATCCCGGCCAGGACGAGGGCGTGCGCGCGGCCGGCCGCAGGCCGTTGTGGGGCCGGGCCGGTGGGCCGCGATGGATGCGACGCGGATGACCCGTCGTCCGATCACCTGCGTCACCGACGACGAGGTACTGGTCGGGCCAGCGGCGCAGCTTTTGGTAGTGGCGCCAGCGGTTCTCGCCGTGGGTGCAGCCGTAGACCGGGCCGAGCGGCGTGGCGGCCTGGATGAGCTCGCGCAGGAGCGGGTGGCGCAGGTTGCCCGCGGCGCGCAGCAGCCCTGCGTGGTCGGTGGGCGCCGGCTCGCCGTCAGCGGTGCAGAGCGTCACCGACCAGCGGCCGCCTTCCACGGGGTTGAGCATGCCCTGACACGGATGGCCGGGCGAAGCCATGAGCAACAGGCTTTTCCAGTCGGCGACATGGCCGATGGGCGGCGCGAACACGGCGGAGGCGTAGGCGGTCCGGGCGGCGACGACCGATTCCCCGGGGGGTTCGTAGCCGAGTTCGGCCAGCCATCGGGGGCGTGCCGGTCGCGGCGGCGCACCCATACGCCGGTGACCGTGTCGTTGCGGCCGGGCTGCAGGCTCACGACCTCGTGCTCGTACAGGAAGCCCACCGTGGGGTCGGCGCGCAGCCGGTCGCGTACCACCCCCCGTCGATGAGGTCGCAGCCGGCGCTCAGCATCGACAGGCCCGAGTCGAACCGAGGCAGCCAGCCCCCGGGGCCGAGGAGCAGCGTGTCCTCGGGCATGCGGACGCGGACCGCTCCGGCGCGGGAGAGGTCGTCACCGATGCCGGGGAACAGCTGCTCAAGGCCCTGCTGGGCGGCGGTCATGAGGCTGTGCGTGTGCCGTGCGTGGGGTACGCCTCGGCGCCTGCCGGAGCCGGACGGCTGCCGGTCGCGTTCGATGACGGTGACCCGGTCCATGAAGTTGGCCAGAGCCCGGGCCGCGGTCAGCCCGGCCAGGCTCGAGCCGATCACCACGGCATGGCCGTGGCCGGCGCCGGCAACACGTGCGTCCAGTTTCAACTCGGCCGCCTTCCCCTGTGCGTGACAGTTGCATCATGCGGCGCGCGGCCGTCGTCAGGACAGGGTGTGCCCGGCGGGTGCCCGCGGGCGGGGGCGCGGCGACGGCGGCGTCCGGGGCCGTGCGTACCCGGCGGTGTTCAGCACCGATGTGCCGGGTGGCGGGGCTCACGGCGGCACGGTCAGGGGCGGGTGCGCACGGCCCGCGCGGGGTGCCGGGCGGCAGTGACCTCTCAAGCGATGCTCGAGAGGGGCGCGATGAGAGCTTTGGCGGGCGTCGAGGGGACGGGACCGGTGCGACCGGACCAGCACCATTCGGACGGTCTGGGCGGGCCGGACGCAGCGCGGCCGGGCGTGCGCTGTCCTTGTTCCGCGGCCCCGGCGCGGCACGCAGTGCGTTCTTCAGCCGCCTCCCCACCGGGCAAGCGCACGCAGCAGCGCGCCGCGTCCCTGGTTCGGCACCGTCCACAGTGTCTGCCCGCGCACCCCCCAACGCTCCAGCAGCGCGTTCGCGGCGAGGAATCCGCTCGTCGCAGCGCGCTCCATCAGCGCCACCGGCAGGTCCGTGCGCACCAGGTCGCCGGCCAGGACGAGACCGGGTTCGGGCGTACGCACGGTCGGCCGGTCGCGATAACCGCCCACGGGGAACGACGGGCAGTCCTGACGCCATTCGTGGCGCGCGTCGACGACGGTGGCCCGCCGCGTCTCCGGGTACACACGGTGCAACTCCTCGGTCAGGCGCTTCTGCTCGACGTCGCGTGAGGCGTCCGGCCGTACCGCGTAGGCGTGCAGTTCCACGACGGATCCGCCGGTGCGCGCCGCCCAGCGAGCCGCCTCGTCCTCCCAGCGTTCCAGCACGCTGATGTTGTCGAGGCCGCCGTAACCGCTCGTGCCCAGGAACCCGGGTCGGCCGGGGTCCACGGGCCGATCCAGCCACAGGCGGGTCACCAGGAAGGGCGGTGCGGTGCGCAGCCTCTGGATCCGCTCGCGCCACGGCGCGTCGCCCAGTTGGCCGGAGCGGCCGACGAGGGACCGCAGCCCGGCAGCGTCCAGGGCGAGCACGACCGTGTCATGACGCCGTTGCGCGCCGCCCGCGGTGAGCACGTAGGCGCCGTCCGGTGTACGCGCGATGTGCTCGACGGCCGTCGCTGTCCGTACGTCGCCACCGTGGCGCCGTACATAGTCGGCGAGCGGATCCCACAGAGCGGCCGGGAAGGGCGCTCGGGGCACGTCGAACAGCAGGCCCTCGGCGGAGCCGAGGAAGTAGATGTGGAACATCAGCACCATCTCCGCGGCCGACAGCTCCCGTGGGTCGGTGAAGAAGCTGCGGGAGAAGACCTCGAACGCCAGGTGGCGGGCCTTTTCCGGGAACCGCACGGCTTCGAGGAAGTCGTGGGCACTGGTGCCGTCGAGGCGCTCGTACACCTCGGGGACGCGTACGTCGAGCAGCGGGAGGGCAGCGAGGGGACGCAGCGCGCGCAGGTCCCGCAGGCCGAAGGACGGGCTGAGCGCCGCGAAACCGAGGGCGCTCCACGGCGGGGTGCGCGGGACGTGGCGGAAGCTGTCCCGCAGGCCGCTGCTGTGCCGCAACGGGTAGTCCGGCAGGGCGGTCAGGCGTTGCAGCCGGGGATCGGTACGGCGCAGCAGGCCCCGCAGGTTGTAGTACTGGCGGAAGAAGGCGTGGAAGCCGCGGCTCATGGTCACGGTGGAACCGTCCGCCAGGTCGACCGGCCATCCGCCGGCGCGGCCGCCGAGGTACGCCTCCCGCTCGTACAGCGTCACGCCCACTCCGCGTTCGGCCAGTGCCGTGGCGGCGGCCAGTCCGGCGATCCCGCCGCCGACGACGGCGGTCGTGGGGCGGGGGCCGTCGATGCGTGGACTTCCCGGGCGGGGTGGCAGGAGACGGGCCTGACGGTCCCGACCGCGACGGGCGCCGCCGGATGCGTAGGCACCGTCGGGTCGGGGAGCGCCGTCGGATCGGTGGGCGCCGGTCATCGCCCGGTCTCCGTGGCGGCATCGGCGCGGCAGGCGACGAAGGTGTGCGCGATGCCCGTCTGCCAGCCCGGCAGCGGAAGTGCTCTCACCTGGTGCAGTCCCGCGGCGCGGATCCGTTCGGCGAACCGTTCCGCGGTGTCGAACTCGACGACACTGCGCCACAGGTGGCGGTAGAGCCCGCCGTCCCCGAGGACGGTGGCGACGGGCTGGACGATGCCACGGCACACCAGCGTCCACACCGCGCGATCCGTGCGGCGGCCGCTGAGGGTGTACTCGTGCACTCCGAGTCGTCCCCCCGGTGCCAGCAGCGTGCGTACCCGACCGAGCACGGCGTCGGGATCGGACAGGTTGCGGAAGAGGTAGGCGGCGAACACCGCGTCGAAGGGGCCCGTCACCCCGGCCTGCGGCAGACCCTCCGCCGGGGCGTGCACGAAGGTCACACCGGCCGACCACGGCTTGGCCGTGGCTCGTTCCAGCATGCCGGCGGAGGCGTCCACGGCCGTGATGTCCGCGCCCGGCAGCACGGAACGCAGCGCGGCGGTCGAAGCGCCGGTGCCGCAGCCCAGGTCCAGCACGCGCAGCCCTTCTTGGAAGCCGGGCAGACCGAGGCGGCGTACCGAGCGGCGCAGGTGCGCGTGGTAGCCGGGGTTGGCGGCCACCAGCGTGTCGTAACTGCGGGCGGCGTGATCGAACGCGGCGGCGAGGTCCTCGTCGCGCAGCAGGTCCATGCGGTCTCCAGGTGCGGCAGCGGTGGTCGGTTCGGCGGACAACGGCACTGGGGTCGAGGGGTACGGCTCAGCAAGCAACGGGACATGCTCGGAGGGCAACGGCTCAGCGGGGAACGGGGCAGGGGAGGTCGCAGGGGCGGCGGGGCAGGCCGGGCAGCTCCAGCGCCGAACGGAGCATGGGGCCGATCGGTGTGTGCAAGCCGATGGAGAGATCCTCCAGCAGGCCGGTGCGCCCGTCGAGGAAGCGCAGGACCCGATTCATGGGCAGGCGCTCGAACATCCCTGAGAAGAGTGCCGGGCCGTCGACCCGGCCGCTGGCCAGGGCCCGCAGCAGTACGGCGTCCATGGCCCGGGAGCGGGCCGAGTGGGCCGGTGGCGGCATGGGGCGGTCGCCTCGGCGCAGGGCGGCGGCGACGGCCCGCGTCTGGCGCTGAAGTCCGGCGAAGGTGTATCCGGTCGACGGGCGGGTGGCGCCGCCGGCGGCTCCGATGCGGAAGACGGACTGCCCGACCTGTCTGGCCATCGGGCCGTCCGTCATCGGGATGACCCCGGTCTCGGTCGCGATCACCTCGCTGTCGCCGAGCCGCAGGACGTCCTCGACGTAGTGCCGCACGGCCGACTCGTATCCGTTCGCCGTCAGGAGGCGAGGGGAGAACTCCGTGTACTCCACCAGGGCCTCGTGGCGGCCGGTGGGCAGCACGTAGCCGAACGACAGGCCGTCGCCGGGCTGCGGGGTGCGGAAGTCCATCAGCTCGGCGGTTGCGGGGTCGAAGACGGGCCGGGCCGTGCGGACGAACCAGCCGTGGAAGTGCTGCAACAGGGTGGTACGGGCCGCCGGGAGACTGCCCAGCGGGCGGGAGTCGAGCACCCAGCGGGCCTGCAGGAGACGCGACCGGCCGTCGGCTGTCCGCAGGACGAGCCGGGCTCCCCCGGTGATGTCCTCGACCGTCTCGACGCTCGCCTCCAGGCGCCGCACGTTCGGGCTGCGCGCCAGCTCCCGTGCGACGAGGTCCTCGAAGTCGTCGGACCGGATCATCTTGTAGCGCAGGGGCGCGATGTCCCCGGTGACCGGGGCACCCGTCGGCGGACGCACGCGCAGGACCCGCCAGCTCGCGGTGACGGCGGCTTCGAAACGGCTCCGGCCGCTCTCCCAGAAGCACCATGTCCGGCTCGGCGGCCGCAGCGGTCCGGGCGGAGCGTCCACGAGGACCACCGATGGCGTACGGCTGCCGGGCAGTTCCCCCGACAGCCGGTGGGCCAGGGACAGTCCGGCCGCTCCCGCGCCGACGACCGCCACCTCCGTCTCCTGCACGACGGCTGCCTCCTTCCCGCGCCTTGCGTTGCGCACGTGGCCGGTGTTCCCGCCCGTGTGCCCGATCGGATGCAGGTCACTCGAATGCGACAGGCGGCTCTCGCCGGGAGCGACGAGCGTGGAAGGCATGTCCCGCACCGTGCGTCCGCGAGCTTCGGGTCCGTTGCCGCATCCGCGCGCGGCTCCCGGAGCGAAGGTCTGGTCAGCGGAGCGACATGCGAGCACGAGGAGAGGAACCGCGATGCGCCCCACCCAGGCGACGGATGATCACGCGGCCGGCCCGCCGGCCGCTACCCGACCGGTCGCCCTGCCGCATTCACCTGTTCGGGTGCGCCCGGACGGCCCTGGCACCGGGACGGCCGCCGACCAGGTGGCGGCGGGCCAGGCCGGGGCCGGTGCGGCGCGCGCCGTCGACCGGGACGTGTACGCGGCCGTGGGCCGGGTGCTGGACGAGGTGCTGGCCGACCGGATCGACCGGGCCCGGAGCGTGGACCCGCTCTTCGCCGACGACCTCGCCGTGCGGGTCGCGCACTTCACCCGGCGGGGCGGCAGACGCGTCCGCTCGCGACTGCTCTGGTGGGCACTGCGCGCCTGCGGCGGCGACGACGCGTCCACCATGGCGGCCCTGCGGCTGGGAGCCGCGCTGGAGCTGCTGCAGACCTGTGCGCTCGTCCAGGACGACGTGATGGACGGTTCGCCGCGGCGCCGGGGCAGGCCCGCCCTGCACGCGGACGTCAGCGCCCAGTACGCCCGTACCGCCGGGCCCGGCCGTGTCGCGCGGTTCGGGGACGCGGCGGCCGTCCTTGCCGGGGATCTCGCCCTCGCGTGGGCGGACGACCTGGTGACCGAGACGGCTCTGCCCGCCGGCACCGAGCATGTGGTGCGCCGTCTGTGGAGCGACCTGCGCACGGAGATGGTGGCGGGGCAGTACCTCGATGTCCAGGGACAGGTCACGGCGTCCCGTTCGCTGCCGGGGGCGCTGCGCTCCGCCTGTCTCAAGAGCGCCCTGTACTCCGTCGAGCGGCCCCTGGCACTGGGCGCGGCACTGGCGAGGGCGGACGACGCCACGACGGGCGCCCTGTGCTCGGCGGGCCGCCGCATCGGCCTGGCATTCCAACTGCGCGACGACCTGAGCGACGTCTTCGCCGATGCGGAGCGAACGGGCAGGTCCGCGGGCGGTGACATCCGCGAGGGCAAGCCGACCTACCTGATCGCCCTGGCCCTCGCCGGGGCCGAGGCGGCCGGGGACCGGGCGGCCCTGGCCGTGCTCGACCGGTCGCTAGGCAAGGGCGACCTGACCCCGGAGGGCCTCGACGAGGTGCGGGAGGTCCTGGAACGCACCGGTGCCCGAGCCAGGGTCGAGACGAAGATCGGCCGCCTCGTGGCCCAGGGACTCCGCCATTTCGACGGTGCGCTGCTCGACCGGGAAGCCGGAAGCCGCCTGCGCGAGCTGCTCGTGGTCGCGGTGTCCGGCACGCCGACCGGGCCGGGCGCCGGGGCGTGGACGTCCGAGCCGGACCACGACGTCGCCGTGCCCCTGATCGCCGCCGGCGAGGAGACCCGCGTATGAGCCGCACCCTGCCCGGTCCCAGTGACCATGTCGTCGTCGTGGGCGCCGGGCTTTCCGGGCTGTCGGCCGCCCTGCACCTGCTGGGCGCCGGCCGCCGCGTCACCGTCGTGGAGCGCGACCCGCTGCCCGGCGGCCGTGCCGGACGCCTGGATCTCGTGGGCTACCGTGTGGACACCGGTCCCACGGTGCTGACCATGCCGGACCTCGTAGAGGAGGCGTTTGCCGCGGTCGGTGACAGTCTGTACGACCGCGTCGAACTGGTCGCGCTGCATCCCGCCTACCGCGCCCGCTTCGCCGACGGCAGCTCGCTCGACGTGCACACCGACGCCGATGCCATGGCCGCGGAGGTGACGCGATTCGCCGGTGCCGCGGAGGCGGCGGGCTACCGGCGGCTGCGGGGGTGGCTGGAGCGGCTCTACCGGGTACAGATGCGCCGGTTCATCGACGCCAACTTCGATTCCCCGCTGGGTCTGCTCAACGGTGACCTGGCGCGCTTGGCCGCCCTCGGCGGCTTCGGCGGTCTGGACGCCCGGATCGGCCGTTTCCTGCGGGACGAGCGGCTGCGCCGTGTGTTCTCCTTCCAGGCCCTGTACGCGGGGGTGCCCCCGGCCCGGGCGCTGGCGGCGTACGCGGTGATCGCCTACATGGACACCGTCGCCGGCGTCTACTTCCCCCGGGGCGGTATGCACACGCTGCCGCAGGCGATGGCGGACGCGGCCGCCGACGCGGGCGCCCAACTGCGGTTCGGACAGCGGGTGACACGTCTGGAACGCTCCGGCGAGCGGATCACGGCGGTCGTCACCGACCAGGCCCGGATCCCCTGCGACGCCGTCGTCCTCACCCCGGACCTGCCCGTCGCCTACGGTCTGCTCGGCCGCCGGCCCCGACGCCCGCTGCGGCTGCGCCACTCCCCCTCCGCGGTGGTCCTGCACGCGGGCACCGACCGCACCTGGCCCCAACTGGCCCACCACACCATCCTTTTCGGCGCCGCCTGGCACCGCACCTTCGAGGAACTGACCCGTACCGGCCGCCTGATGAGCGATCCCTCGCTGCTCGTCACGCGGCCCACCGCCACCGATCCCACGCTCGCGCCCCCGGGCCGCCATCTGCACTACATCCTCGCGCCCTGTCCCAACACCGAGGTGGGGCCCGGGGCGCGGGCCTGGACCGATCTCGCGCCGCGCTACCGCTGCGAGCTGCTGCGGGAACTGGAGCGGCGCGGCCTCGAGGGCATCGAGGCCGCCATCGAGCAGGAGTGCCTCGTCACGCCGGCCACCTGGCAGTCCCAGGGGCACGCGGCCGGCACCCCGTTCTCGGCCGCGCACACCTTCGCCCAGACCGGTCCGTTCCGTCCGCGCAACCTGGTGCGCGGCACGGAGAACGCCGTCCTCGCGGGCTGCGGCACCACCCCGGGCGTCGGCGTGCCGACCGTACTGCTGTCGGGAAAGCTGGCCGCGGCACGGATCACCGGCTTCCCCCAGCCCTTTTCCGCACGCGCGCGCACGTCACCGCCCCCCACGAAGGAGAACGCCGTATGACCGACCGCGAACTGGACGCGGCGGGGATCACCGACGCGGCGCTGCGCACGGCCTATCGCCACTGCCGCGCCCTCAACGCCCGCCACGGCAGGACGTATTTCCTCGCCACCCGGCTCCTGCCCGTCGAGCGCAGGCCGGCCGTGCACGCCCTGTACGGCTTCGCGCGCTGGGCGGACGACATCGTCGACTCGCTCGACCCCGGGATCCGCGCCGACCAGCGAGGAGCAGCGCTGGCCGGGCTCCAGGAGAGCCTCGACGAGGGACTGCGCGGTGGGCACAGCCCCGAACCGGTGGTGTACGCGCTCGCCGACACCGCTCGCCGCTACGACATCTCCCACGCGTACTTCCGCGACTTCATGACCGCCATGAGCGCCGATCTGGTGGTCACGGACTACCCCACCTACGCCGACCTGCGCGCCTACATGCACGGCTCCGCGGCCGTCATCGGGTTGCAGATGCTGCCGGTCCTGGGCACGGTGGTTCCCCGTGACGAGGCGGCGCCGCACGCGGCCGCCCTCGGCGTGGCCTTCCAGTTGAGCAACTTCCTGCGGGACGTGGGCGAGGACCTCGACCGCGGCCGGGTGTACCTGCCCGCCGATCTGCTCCACGCGTACGGTGTCGACCGCGCCCTGCTGCGCTGGAGCCGCGACACGGGCCGGACCGACGCCCGCGTCACCGCCGTGCTGAAGGAGTTCGAAGCGCTGACCAGAGGTGTCTACCGGGATGCGGCGCCGGGTCTCGGCATGCTGGATCCGGTGTCCCGGCCCTGTATCCGCACCGCGTTCGTCCTGTACGGCGGCATTCTGGACGCAGTCGCCCGCGACGGCTACGCGGTGCTGCACCGCCGGGCGGTGGTTCCCCGGCGCCGGCGCGCCGTGGTCGCCGCGGACGGGCTCGCCCGGGTGGTCGCGGCACGGTTGCGCGCCCGCGGCGACCTTCACCGCGGGGGAGCCGTGAAAGCGAGCCCGCTGCCCGCCGGCCCGGTGACCCCGTGCGTGCATCAGGAGGCCGCGTGAATCCCGCCCGGCCGGGCAGGCGGAGAGGTCTCCCGCTCTCCCTGCGCCGGCACCCCGTCGCCTGGGACGGGCAGCGGCCCACGTGGCGCGACGCCAAGCCGGCGTTGATCGCCGGGGCGCTGAAACGGGCGCAGACCCGTCCGTCCGGCAACTGGTACGTCGTGGGCGCCTCGCGCAGTCTTGGCGACGACCGTCCCCTGGCGCGGACCGTCGCGGGGCGGGAGCTGGTCGTCTGGCGGGCCGCCGACGGCCGTCCGGTGGCCGGGCCGGGCGTGTGTCCGCATCTGGGTGCTCCGCTGGGGGACAGCCCCGTGCGCTGTGGCACCCTCGTGTGTCATTGGCACGGGCTGGCCCTGGACGGCACCTCGTTCGCCGACTGGCACCCGCTGCCGGTGCACGACGACGGTGTTCTGCTGTGGGTACGGCTGGACGAGGTCGGCGGCGAGCCACCGCTGGACGAGCCGGTGGTGCCCCGCCGTCCCGACCTCGCCCGGGCCCTGTCGGCCGTCTATGTCGCGATGGGCGTGTGCGAGCCTGAGGATGTCGTGGCCAATCGTCTGGATCCCTGGCACGGGGCGTGGTTCCACCCCTATTCGTTCGTCGACCTGACGGTGGTCGACGCACCGGCAGCCTCCGGTGGCGGGCCGGACGACGGCTTCGTCGTGGACGTCTCCTTCAAGGTGGCGGGGCGGCTCGTCGTCCCGGTGCGGGCCGTCTTCACCGCGCCCGGACCACGCACGGTCGTCATGCACATCGTCGACGGCGAGGGCCGGGGTTCCGTCGTCGAGACGCATGCCACGCCGCTGGGTCCGGACGAGCGGGGCCGGCCGCGCACGGCGGTCGTCGAAGCCGTCGTCGCGGCCTCCGACCGCCGTGGATTCGCCGTCGCGCGCCGGGCGGCCCCGGTGCTGCGCCCGCTCGTCCGGGCCGCCGCCGGACGCCTGTGGCGCGACGACCTGGCCTATGCCGAGCGCCGCTGGCTCCTGCGCTCCACGGGCCGTTTCCCCGGCTGATCCCCTGCGCCTGGCCGGGGCGCGGTACGCGCGGGCCCTTTCGGGATGCGCTGAGCCCGCGGCCCCGGACGCGGTCGCCGGGTCCGCCACCCGGCCCGGGCCGGCCGTGCCTCGTGCGGTCCGGCGCGTTCGCCGAAGGGAAGGCGCCATGTGCTGCCCGATCGTCAGATACGGCCCTGGGTCAAGCGGGTGAGGGGTCCGTGCGTGTGGCGTTCGGCTCGGCGGCCCATGGCGTACGACGCTGCGGTCAGCGCGGTGAGACCCGCGCCCATGCCGGCGGCCACCAGCTTGCGTTGGGCGACCACCGCCCAGGCCGTCCTGGCCGTGGTCGCGACCTGTCCCGACGCGGTGATCAGCGCCTGACGCCCGGTCTCGACGCCTCGGGCCGCCGTGTGGACGGCCGCACTCGTCACCCCGGCCGCTCGCTCGGTGCCGGCGTTCGCGGCTGACACCGCGTCATCGGCGGTCGCGGCGGCCTTCTTCGCCGCGCGGCCGGCCGGTGCCGTCGCCTTGTCCGCCGTCTGCCGGGCCTTCGACGCGGTCTCCTCCTCGGGTGCGGACTTCCGGCTCGTGTCGTTGTTCGATGCAGTCATGGGCTTCGCGTTGCCCGCCCCTGTCAGGGCAAACGTGCCGGCCCCCACGCTCCGCCGGAATGAGGGTGTATGCCCGCCATGTGCCGTCGTGGTTCGCGTGGCTGGGAGACCCTAGGGCATCCGTCGGCCGACCGCCACCGGCCGCTTGCACGGCGACGGGTCCGCATGAACGTTCCGGCATGCGTCCGGCGCGTCCGCCGCACCGGGCAAACCCGACGTCCCCGGCGTACCTGAACCGTTCGGGGCGACGGGCCGACGCGCGCGCTCCAGCCACTCCAGGTAGACCGGCGCCTCACGGGCCGCCGCCCAGTAGGCCTCCTCCAACTCCGGGTAGGCGGAGTCCAGTTCGGCCTCGGTGCGGGCCGCCAGCAGCAGGCGTACGCCGATCGGGTCTCCTTCCAGGGGGCGGATCGCAAGGTGGGGACGGGGGTGGGCGGTGGGCTGGCTGACCGTGACCACCTCGCCGATGGCGGCCAGCGAGTACGCGGTGAGGTAGTCGCCGTGCAGCATCTCGGAATCCAGGCCCGCGGCACGCAGCACCCGGCACAGGGCGTCCCACTCGCCGTCGACCGTGGAGTCGACCATCCATCGGTCGCCTGCCAGGTCGGCAAGCCGTACCCGCTGCCGTGCCGCCGCCGGATGGTCCGCGGCGAGCGTGACGAACTGCGGTTCGCGCTCGACGAGCACGCGCACGCACAGGCCCGGCGGAATGCGCAGCGGACTGCCCTCGACCTCGTGCACAAAAGCCATGTCGAGCCGGCCCGCGGCGACCATGCTCAGCAGGGCGTTGGCGGACACGTTCATCTGCAGCGCCGGTTCGGTGCGCGGGGCCCGTGCCCGCAGCCGGCGCAGCCAGCCCGGGAGGGCCCGGCTCGCCGTGGCGCCGATGCGCAGCTGGAACCCGCCGGCGGCCCGGGCGGCCGCCGCCCTGGTCTCGGTGACGATCGCCGCGAACTCCGCCACCAGCGGCCTGGCCCGGCTCAGCACCACCAGCCCCAGTGGGGTGGGTCGGCAGCCGGTCCGGTCGCGCACGAAGAGCTGGGCACCGAGCGCGTTCTCGATGCGTCGCAGCTGGGTGCTCAACGAGGGCTGGGCCATGCCGAGTTCGCGAGCCGCTTTGTGCAGGCTGCCGGTGTCGGCGATGGCGCAGAGAACGCGCAGGTGCCTCACCTCGAGCTCCATGGGGGGAGCCTAGGGCGGCGCGGGGGCACCGCACCAGATGTTCAAGTTCCAACGAAAGCGGACGAGTCGGCCGCCGATAGCCCCGTGCTATCCCCGATTGCCATCATCCGCCGCCCCGTTGGCCTGCCCGAGACTCACTGGCGACCGATCGTTCAACCCCACAGGACGAGTAGGAGCCCCCCACATGGCTTCGTTCCGCACGAGCACCAGCCCGAAGAGCACCAGGAGACTCCTGGCCCTCGCGCTCGGCCTCGGTCTGGCCTCCGCCGCACTCGGCACCGCGAGCCCGGCGAGCGCCCAGAGCACCGCGAAGGCCCCGGCCCACACCGCCACCGCCGGCTACGTCGGCACGACCGAGAGCGCCGGCAACAAGGCGTTCTTCGACGCCGTGATGAAGTCGGTGGCGAAGAGGCAGGCCGACCAGCCCTCCCTGAAGGTGGTGACCGTCTACTACAACGCCTCCCAGGCCCCGAGCTTCCGCTCCCAGATATCGAGCGCCGCCTCCATATGGAACAGCTCCGTGTCGAACGTCAAGCTCCAGGCGACGTCGGGCAGCGCGGACTTCACCTACTACGAGGGCAACGACTCGCGCGGGTCCTACGCCTCGACCAACGGCCACGGCAGCGGCTACATCTTCCTGGACTACGCGCAGAACCAGCAGTACGACTCCATCCGTGTCACCGCACACGAGACCGGCCACGTGCTGGGCCTGCCCGACCACTACAGCGGCCCGTGCAGTGAACTGATGTCGGGCGGCGGCCCCGGCCCGTCCTGCACCAACCGGTACCCGAACTCCACCGAGCGCGCCCGGGTCAACCAGCTCTGGGCCAACGGCCTCGCCAAGGCCCTCGCCAAGGTGAACCGGACGGGCTGAATTCGTTGAGCGAGACGGACCGAGCCCGGTCCGTACCGCTGCCATGGCCCAAGAAGCGGCCCTCGCCGCCCGGACCGGGTTCCGGGCGGCGAGGGCCGCTTCGCGCGCTGCCTCAGGCTTTCGTGCGCACTACGACGTGCACGCCGGTCAGTCCCGGTCGACGTGTTCCCGAAGGATCGTGCGGTTGGTCGCGTCGATGTCGAAGGTCGTCCTGTTCCAGTCGTCGGTCGTCACGACGTCGACGGACCACACCGGCGCTCCCCCGTCGGAGTCGTCGAGTTCGACGGAACGCACGGTGCCCTTGGTCTTGTCCGTGGCGGTCTGCGCCGCCTGCTGAGCGGTCACGGTGGCTTTGCGCAGCCGGTCCGCCAGCTCGCGCTTGTCGTCGGCGTCCTGGTCCGTGTCGGCCTGCGCCCGGTCGGCCTTGCCGGTGACCGCGTCGACGCGGACGGTGTGAGCGGTCCCGTCGGCCGTGGCCACCTCGGCCTCCCAATCCGGGCTGTCGCCGGGACCCTCCAGCTCGATCGAGACGGGCTTCGATGTCGACACCGTCGCCATGGCGGCACGCAGCGCCTGGTCGTAGCCGACCTTGACCTTCGACAGGAGCGCCTTGCGCTCGGCCTGGTCCTCGGTGAGGGTGCCGCCGCTCGCCGAAGCGGAGGGCGACGGCGGAACCACCTGGGCGACCTCGACCGCGGCCGCCCTGGTGGCCCCCGCGTCGTCCGTGCCGCAGCCCGCGAGGAGGGCTCCCGCCGTGGTCGCCACACAGAGCAGGCCGATGCCTCGTGCGACCGGCAGGCGGTCACGCCAGGGAGCCAAGTCATCCCGTTTTGTCACCATATGAACACGTTAAGTGAGAAGGGCGCCCTCGTCCATCCGGAGCAGCCCCCCGCGGGCGTTCCGCCGCGGCGGGAGGCGAGCCGGAACGGACACTCGACGACACGGCGGCCAGCGGACCGGCATGAGGCCGGTGCCGCTGTGCGGTGCAGCCGGTCGGAACGGACCCAGTCGCGTTCGGGCTGCTACCCGGGGTGACGGACGCACCGTTTCCGTGGGATCGGGGGCGGCGTGGGGACGGGTCGGCCTCGGCCGGGCTTTGCACGGGAGTGTTCCGGTCGCAGGCTGTGGTGTGTGCCCATGCCCCGGTGGGGAACCTGACTCGCCCGGGCGCTGCCCCGGTGAGAGGAGTCCCAGTGACAGCGTCGGCGCCAGCCGCGGGCGATCGCGACCCGGGCGCTCAGGAAGCGGGGTACGAGCCGGATCCGCACCGGTGGCGGGCCTTGTGGGTCACCTTGGTCGCCGGCTTCATGAGTCTGCTGGACGTGACGATCGTGGCGGTCGCCCTGCCCACCATCCAGCGCGACCTTCACGCCTCCCCCGCGCAGGTGCAGTGGGTGGTGTCCGGATACGCCCTGACCTTCGCCCTCGCCCTCGTCACCGCCGGGCGCCTCGGCGACGCCCTGGACCGGCGCCGCATCTTTCTGCTGGCCCTCAGCAGCTTCGTGCTATGCAGCGCGGCCTGCGGAGCGGCTCCCGGCATCACGCTGCTGGTGCTGGCC
The DNA here is from genome assembly GCF_043199855.1 of Streptomyces sp. NPDC048521. Classification (NCBI taxonomy): domain Bacteria; kingdom Bacillati; phylum Actinomycetota; class Actinomycetes; order Kitasatosporales; family Streptomycetaceae; genus Streptomyces; species Streptomyces sp. NPDC048521. The sequence continues at coordinate 267,514 of NZ_JBICWR010000009.1, read as the reverse complement.
CGGCTCGCCCAGGGTCTGGCGGCCGGCTTCATGGCCCCGCAGAACTCCGCGCTCATCCAGCAGATGTTCCGCGGCGCCGAACGCGGCCGCGCGTTCGGCTTCTTCGGCGCGACCGTCGGCATCTCCTCCGCGGCCGGTCCCCTCACCGGCGGCGCCATCCTCGCCCTGGCCTCCGGTGAGCAGGGCTGGCGGTGGATCTTCTACGTCAACCTCCCCATCGGCATCCTCGCCGTCCTCCTCGGGCGGCGCCTGCTGCCCCGTACCCAGCGGTCCGGCCGGGGGCAGGTGGACCTGCCCGGCGTGCTGTTCCTCGGCCTCGGTGTGCTGGCGTTCATGTACCCGCTGGTCCAGGCGGAGTCCGGCGGCATCGGCGGCCTGTGGTGGCTGTTCGTCGTCGGCGCGGCGGTCTTCGCCGTCTTCGTCCAGTGGCAGCGCCACCTCGTCACCCGCGGTGCCCAGCCGCTGCTCGACCCGCGCCTGTTCAGCACCGTGCGCGGCTATGCCGTCGGTGCCGGTGTCGGCACGCTGTACTTCATCGGCTTCAGCGGTGTCTGGCTGGTCTTCGCCCTCTTCTACCAGCGCGGCCTCGGCTTCTCCCCGCTCCGCTCCGGCCTCGCCGTGACCCCCTTCGCCCTCGGCTCGGCCAGCGCAGCGGTGATCGCCGGCCGGCTGGTGGACCGGTTCGGCCGCCTGCTCACCGTGTGCGGCCTCACGGGCGTGATCGCCGGCCTGGGCGGCACCGCGCTGCTGCTCCGTTTCGCGCCCCTCCCCATCGCTCCCTGGATCGCCGCCCCGGTGCTGTTCCTCGGCGGCGTCGGCGGCGGCTTCGTGGTCTCGCCCAACATCACCATGACGCTGCGGGACGTGCCCGTGCGGATGGCGGGCGCGGCGGGCGGCGCTCTGCAGACCGGGCAGCGGCTCGGCGCCGCGGTGGGCACCGCTGCCCTGCCCGGCCTCTTCTACCTGGTGCTCAGCAGGACCGACGACTACCGCCGCGGGCTCGTCGCCGCGCTGGGCTGCGCCCTCGCCGGCATGGTGGCGTCCCTGGCCCTCGCGACGTTCGACTGGCAGCGCGACCGGCGAAGGCGTCAGCCGCACCCCAGGTGCCCGGACGAGGTCGCCAACAGCCCGGTGCACGCCCGGCAGACCTGACCACCGCACGACGAACCGGCCCGGCCGGCGGACCGCCCGCCGGCCGGCTTGCTGTCCACCCATCGGCGATGGGGACCGCGACAGGGGTGGGGTGAGGGAACCGGAGCGTCCATGCGGGTTGCATCTTCCCCGGGAGCGAGTCGAACCCGGCCCCGTCGCCGTTGTCCAGACCATCGATCCGTTGCCTCGAGAAAGGCCTCCCATGAGCCGTAGCACCATGCTCGCCCTGTGCGCTCTCCTCACTGCCGCAGCAACCGGGTTCCTCGCCACCACCGCCTTGCGCAATCGCTGAACTCCGCGTGACGGCCGCCGGGCCCCGTGAGGGCGGAATGCCGGCGCCCGACGGCCGTCACCGGGCATGCCTGGGTACGGATCGCCGCGACGAGGAGCCGACGTCAGGCTTCGGGGGCGTCGCCATCGGCGTGGAGAGTGAAGATCTGGTCGAGGCCGACGATGGTGAGGGTGCGCAGCAGGCCGGGAGGGACGGCGGCCAGAACGATGTCGGCGCCGGCGGTCTCGGCGTGGTGGCGGGCGGCCAGGAGTGCGGTGATGCCGGTGGAGTCGCAGAACTCCAGGCCGGACAGATCGAGAGTCAGACGCTGGCCGGGGGCCAGCACAAGGTGCTCGACCTGTCGGCGCAGAGCGGCGGCCCGGTCGTAGTCGAGTTCTCCGGCCACGTGCAGAACGGGTCCGGTGGCGGCGTCGTGGCGCGTGATGTTCAGCGGGGTCATCGTGAGTGATTCGTTGCCGGGCGGGTGGAGGGGTCGGTGGCGGGAACGCCCAGGGCGAGCAGGGCGGTGTCGTCGTCCAGGCCGTCGCCGAAGCCCTCGAGCAGCCCGGTGAGCGCGGTGACCACCTCGCGGGGTGTCGCGGGTGACTGATCGGCGGCGAAGGCGAGCAGGGCCTCTTCGCCGAACAGGTGGTCACGGCTGGTACCCGTGCGGGCCTCGGTGAGCCCGTCGGTGTAGAGCAGGATCGTTTCGCCGGGCGACAGGGTGGCCTTGGCGGCGGTGAAGGGCGCGGTGGACAGGACGCCGACGAGCAGCCCGCCGGGGGTGGGCAGGAACTCGGCCTGGCCGTCGGCTCGCAGGACGAGAGCCGGTGGGTGGCCCCCGGACGCGAGACGCACCTCGGTGGTTCCGTCGGTGCCGGGGTCGAGGACGCCGAAGATGCACGTGCAGTAACGCGGATCGCCGGAGGCGGTGTACCGCCCGTGCAGGACGGTGTTCAGCGTGGTCAGCGCGGTGGCGGGATCGGGGTCGTGGTGGGCCGCGGCGCGCAGGGTGTAGCGGGTCAGCGAGGTGAGCGCGGCCGCCTCGGGGCCCTTGCCGCACACATCGCCGAGGAAGAACGCCCACCTGCCTTCGTCGATGGGGAAGAGGTCGTAGAAGTCGCCGCCCAGCCGGTCCGGCGAAGCCGTGTGGTAGTAGACGGCCGTCTCCATCCCGGGCAGGGTCGGCAAGCTGTCGGGGAGCAGCGACCTCTGCAGGACGGCCAGCGCGTCGGCGAGCCGCTCGCGGTCGGCCTCGGCCTGCCTGCGGGCTTCCTCGGCCTCCGCGTGCGCCCGTTCGGCTTCGGCGCGGGCGCGTTCGGCGTCCTGGCGGCGGCGGAGCAGTTCCTCCTCGTAGGCGCGCCGGTCGGAGGCATCGAAAACCGTGCTCCGGATCAGCAGGGGCTGCCCCTCGCCGCCGTGCTTGATCACGGAAGAGACCAGCACCGGCAGCCGGCCTCCCTTGGCGGTCCTCACCTCCAGGGCGATGCCCCGTAGCTCGCCCTGCATCCGCAGCAGCGGCGCGAAGTGCGTCTCGTGGTAGAGCTTGCCGCCGACGGTCAGCAGGTCGACGAAGCGCATCCTTCCGACGACGCTCTCACGCTCCAGGCCGAGCCAGTCCAGCAGCGTGGTGTTGATCTTGGCGATGGTGCCGTCCATCAACGTGGACAGGTACCCGCAGGGAGCCGACTCGTAGAGCTCCTCCGCACTGTCCTCCAGCAGCGCGGCGAAGGCGGCTTCCATGCGCCCCTCGCCTCCGGTTCCGGACGACTCGGGCGGACCGCCCGTGCGGCACATCACGACGAGCCCTCCAGGAAGGCGAGGATCGCCTGGGCGGTGGCCTCGGGAGCGCTCAGCTGTGGGCAGTGCCCGGTAGCGTCGAGGGTGACCAGGTGGGAGGAGGGGATCGCCTCGTGCACATAGGCGCCGACCTCGCGAGGGGCGATGACGTCCTGGGCGCAGTCCAGGACCAGGGTCGGCACGGTCACGGTCTTCAGGTCGTCCCGGCTGTCGGTCAGGAAGGTGGTCCTGGCGAAGACGCGGGCGATGTCGGGATCGGTGGCGCAGAAGCTGTTGGTGAGTTCCTCCCCCAGTTCGGGCCGGTCGGGATTGCCCATGATCACCGGGGCCATGGCGGAGGACCAGCCCAGGTAGTTCGACTCCAACGAGACCAGCAGCTCGTCGATGTCCTCCGCGGTGAAGCCGCCGCGATAACCGTCGTCGTCGATGTAGCAGGGCGAGGGGGCAACCATCACCAGCGCGCCGATCCGCTCCGGCACGGTCCGGGCGGCCAGCACCCCGACCATGGCGCTGACCGAATGCCCCACGAACACGGCCCGTTCGAGATCCAACGCCTCGCAGACATCGGCCACGTCCTGGGCGTAGCCGTTCAGCGAGGAGTACCGCTCCTCGCTCCAGGCCGACGGATCCGATCCGCCGGAGCCGACGTAGTCGAACAGCACGACCCGGTACCGCTCCGCCAGTGCCGGCACGATCAGGCGCCACATGTTCTGGTCGCACCCGAACCCGTGGGCGAGCACGACCACCGGGGCGTCGAGGGGACCGGTGAGCGTGACGTTGTTCCGGCGCTGGATGTCCATGACCTCCATGGTGTCATCCGGTCCGGGTGGGCCGGACGCCGGTCCCGGTCCCCACACCTCGCGGAGGGCGGCGCTCCGGCAGCCGATGTGCGGCGCCCTGGGCATCAGCTCGTCAGGTGTCGCTGGATCCAGTCGGCAGCCGTACGGCGGAACAGACGGCGGTTGTCCGCGCGACGGAACTCGTGGCCCTCCTCGTGGAGCAGCAGGAGTTCGGCGTCCAGACCGCGTTCCCGAGCCGCCCTGACGAACTGCTCCGACTCCCCCACGGGCACGTTGGTGTCGTGTTCGCCGTGCACGGCCAGCACCGGTACGCGCAGGGCGTCGACACGGCTCATCGGTGACAGCGCCCGCAGCAGCGCCCGGTCACGTTCCGGATGCCCGTACTTGTGGGCGGCCGACTCGGCGATCCAGGGCTCGGTGCCGGCGAAGAAGGTGGTCAGGTCCGACATCCCGCACACCGCCACCCCGGTGCGGAACAGATCCGGATGCCAGACGAGGGAGGCCATGGTCAGGTAGCCGCCGTACGAGCGGCCCATCACCGCGAGGCGTCGCGGGTCGGCCAGTCCTTCCACGACGACGTGGGCCGCGCAGTCGGCGACGTCGTCGAGTGCGGCGAAACGGCCTGCACCGAGGTCCGCGTCGACGAAGGAGCGACCGTACCCGGACGAGCCGCGGATGTCGGGTGCGAAGACGTCCAGTCCCCGGCCGAGCAGTTCGTGGTAGAGCGGGTCCAGCACCGGGCGCTCCTGCTCCTCGGGACCACCGTGCAGATGCAGGACACAGGGCGCCGGCTCCTCCGGGGACCGGCCCGGTGCACGGTAGTACCAGCCGCCGAGGGCCAGTCCGTCGCGCGCGACGGGGCGCAGGGGTACGGGCCGTACGGGCGGGCGGCCGGGCGGTACGGCGTCCTCGTCACGGGAGGACCAGGGCGTGCGCAGCGCCGCTCCCTGGTGCAGCCACCACACCCCCGGGCGGCGCCGGGAACCCGACAGTGCCACCACGGGGCCGTCGGCGACCGGGGTGGGCGCCACCCGGGTGACCACCTCGTGGGGCAGCGTGAACGCATGGGACGGGCCTGCCGCGGCGTGCGGCTCCGGAAGGCCCGCGCCGTCTCCGTCCGGTGCGGCCGCGTTCAGGGTGGTGACCTCCAGCTCGCTGACGCCCCGCACGTTCCAGGACAGCGCGGCGCTGCGCCCTGCCCGGTCGAGGGCCAGCAGTTCCAGGTCGCAGCCCGGCCGAGCCGCGGCGACCCGCCGGCCCAGCCACTGTCCCTGCGGGCCGAGGCGGACCGCGACCAGGGCAGCGAACTCGCCTGCGCTGTCGCTGCGCAGCCACAGGGTGCGGCCGTCGGGCGAGAAGCCGCCGATCCACGGGTCGCCGTCGGCGACACGGAGCGAGCCGGTGACGGCGCGGTCCCGCAGGCGTACGACGAGCGCCTCGCGACGACCCCGTGGCCCTCGGCGCAGCAGGGCGAGTTCGCGGTCCCGGCTCAGGGCGCACACACGCAGGGTCGGCGCCGCGGCCTCGCTCGCGAGCAGCACCGGCGCGGTGCCGCCTTCGGGGTCGACGAGGTAGGCCGCCAGGGTCCGGTGGCCGGGTCCCTCCGACGGCGCGGGACGACTCCCGCGGACCACGGTCGCCTCCTGGTGGGAGGCGACCGTGAGCGGCGCTCCGCCCAGGAGGACCGCATGCCCGTCGCGTCCGGTCCAGCCGCCGGTGTGGGCGGGTACCGGTGGGTCCGTCGTCGCGGTCGGCCCGTCGGATCCGGTGTGCGCGAGTCCGGCGGGCGCGGCTTCGGTGACGGTCACCGCGACGGCCGAGCCGTCCGGTGACCAGCAGCCGAGGTGGGCGGAGGAGCCGGGCTGCCCTCCGGCCAGCAGCCGCCGCATGGTGCCGTCGGGGCGCACGCACAGGACCCGGGTGAGTTCCCCGCCGCCGGGTGCGGTGGTGTAGGCGATCCAGCGGCCGTCGGGAGACCAGGCCACCTCGATCACCGGGTCCGGGTCGGCGTCCAGCAGGTGGAGCCGGCCGCCGTCCACGGGGCCGGCCCACAGCTGCGGCACGCCGGTGCGGTCGCAGATGAAGGCGACGTTCCGGCCGTCGGGGTCCGCGGAGGGATACCAGCAGCCGTGCGCGATGAGCGGCTGTGGCACGTCGAGCGGGGCCGCGGTGTCGGGCAGGGGGACGGGCTCCGGCGCCGGATGGGCCGCCGTCGCCACCGGTCCCCCGGCGGGTTCGGGATGCGGGTGGCCGCGCAGGGGGGCGGCGCCCGTCGGCCCTGCCCGGCCGGTGGGTCGCGCGTCCCGGGCGGGTTCGGCGAGGCCGACGTGTGGAGCCGTCGGCCCGTCGGCGCCCGGCACTGTCGGGGTCAGCGGATGCCGTGCGTCTGCAGCCATGTCTCCAGCAGCGCTACCTGCCACAGTGTGTTCGCTCCTCGCCGGGTGCGGTGCGCGTTGGGTGCCGCGAGCAGTTCGGCGACGTAGTCCTGGCGGAAGACGCCACGCTTCCTGGCTTCCGGGGCGGTGAGCGCCCCGCGGACCCGCTGCAGCACGGGGCCTGCCATGTGCTTGATCGCCGGGACCGGGAAGTAGCCCTTGGGCCGGTCGACGACCTCCCGTGGGAGGACCTTGCGTCCGGCGGCCTTCAGGACGCCCTTTCCGCCGTCGGCGAGCTTCAGCTCGGGCGGGCAGGCGGCGGCCAGCTCGACCAGTTCGTGGTCCAGGAAGGGCACCCGGGCCTCCAGGCCCCAGTCCATCGTCATGTTGTCCACGCGCTTGACGGGATCGTCGACCATCATCACGTGTGTGTCCAGGCGGAGATCGGCGTCCAGCGCCGTCTCGGCGCCCTCGTCCGCCATGTGGGCGCGCACGAACTCGGCGGAGGCGTCCCGCTCGGGCAGCAGACCGGGCTCGAGGATGCGGGACAGCTCGGTGTGGGACCGGTCGAAGTAGGTGTCGATGTACGCCTGCGCGGCCCGCTGCCGCGGCACGTCCGCCATCGCCGGGTACCAGTGGTAGCCCGCGAAGACCTCGTCGGCGCCCTGGCCGCTCTGGACGACCTTCACCTCCTTGGCGACCTGCTCGGACAGCAGGTGGAAGGCCACCACGTCATGGCTCATCATGGGTTCGCTCATGGCGCACACCGCCGACTCCAGGGCCCCTGACACCCGGTCGGACGGCACCATGAGCTGGTGGTGGCGGGTGTCGAAGTGGCGCGCCACGAGGTCGGAGTAGTGGAACTCGTCGCCCTCCTCGCCCCCCTCGGACTCGAACCCGACGCTGAAGGTCGCGAGGTCGTGCTGTCCCTCGTCGGCCAGCAGGGCGACGATGAGGCTGGAGTCCAGCCCGCCGGACAGCAGCACGCCCACGGGCACGTCGGCCACCATCCGGCGGCGCACGGCCGTGCGCAGCGCGTCCAGCACCGCGTCCGTCCAGTCCTCGGCGCTCAGGCCGGCGTGCTCCGGGCGGCGCGTGTACGCGGGCTGCCAGTAGCAGTAGTCACGGTGGGTTCCGTCCGGTTCGACGACGCGTACGGTGGCGGGAGGGAGCTTGCGCACGCCGTTCAGGACGGTGTGGGGGGCGGCCACGGTGGCGTGCCAGCTGAAGTACTGGTGCAGGGCCACCGGGTCGAGGGAGGTGTCGACGTCGCCGCCCGCCAGGAGGGCCGGCAGTGAGGAGGCGAACCGCAACCGGTCGGGGGTCTGCGCGAGGTACAGCGGTTTGATGCCCAGTCGGTCGCGGGCCAGCACCAGGCGTCCGCTGTCCAGCTCGACGATCGCGAAGGCGAACATGCCGTAGAAGTGCTCGACGCAGTCGGTGCCCCACTGCCGGTAGGCCTTCAGCACCACCTCGGTGTCGGAGTCGGAGAAGAACTCGTGGCCGAGCGTGCGGAGTTCGTCACGCAGCTCGCGGTAGTTGTAGACGCAACCGTTGAAGACGCCGGCGATCCTCGCGCAGGGGTCCGCCATGGGCTGGGCGCCGCTCTCCGACAGGTCGATGATCTTCAGTCGGCGGTGACCGAGGGCCACCGGTCCCTGGGCCCACAGGCCTCGCCCGTCGGGGCCGCGCGGCGCGAGCCGGTCGGTCATCCGTTCCACCGCCGCGATGTCCGGCCGCTCGCCGTCGAACCGTACCTCTCCGCTGAGCCCGCACATCAGCGGCTCCCCCTTCCCTCGGTTGCGGACCCTGCCGTGCAGGCGTTCCGGCTCGTGCGGCGGTGCCGTCGTCCGGGCGGTCCTGTCCGCGCGGGGTGTTCCGGGAACGGATGGACGGGGGCCGGGGGGTGCTGCGTGCTGTGCATGGGGGTGCGACTCTCCTTGGTCGGACAGTGGTCGCCGGTGGTCCGGAGTACGAGGCCGGGCCCGTACGAGGATCTCCGGCGGTCTGGACGGGTCACGCGCTCGGTGCCGGGGTGGCGAATGTGCCGGTGCGCGCAGGGGCACCGAGGGGGTCCGGCTGTGCGGTGCGGCGCCGCGGAGGGGCCGTGGGGCGCGGCGTCCGCCGTTCGCCGCGGGTCTCGGCCACCATCAGGTCGATGCTGGCGAGGAGGTCGTCGGCCCGGGCGGCCCGGCGCAGCCGGTCCGCCGCGGTGCCCGCGGCCAGTGCCTCCTCGAGCAGCCCGTGCACGGTCTCCCAGTCACCGCACGCCTCCAGCGCCGGGCGCAGTCTGGCCAGCATGCCGGTGAGCACGGCCGGGGCCGGTGCCGCGCAGCGGGTCGCGGGGTCGACCAGGTCTCCTTCCAGGCCCGATCGCGCCGCTCGCCAGGTGGCGGCGCGCAGCCAGTCGTGGCGGCCGTCGCACAGGGGGCCGTCCGCACGTTCCAGCCGCTCGCGGGCCTCGTGCACCAGGGCGCGGAAGAGACCCGCGACCAGCACCACGGTCTCCACCCGCGGGCAGGCGTCGCAGATCCGCAGTTCCAGCGTGTTCTGGTGGGCCGAGGGCCGGACGTCGTGGTAGATCATGCCGGCGTCACTGATGACGCCCGAGCGGATCAGCTCCGCGACGGTCCTGTCGTAGTCGGCGGCGTCCGGGTGGCAGCCGACCGGCCCGGCGGTCGGCCACCGCTGCCACAGCATGGTCCGCCAGCTGGCGTAACCGGTGTCGGACCCCAGCCAGAACGGGGAGCTGGCCGAGAGGGCCAGCAGTGGCGGCAGCCAGGCCGAGACCAGGCACATGGCGCGGACGGCGGTGTCCCGGTCGGGCACGTCGACGTGGATCTGCGCGCTGCAGATGAGCTGCTCTTCGGCCACGCGGCGGTAGTCGTCGGCCATGCGCCGGTAGCGGGGGTCGGCCGTGACGTCCCGCGAGCCGAAGCCGGCCAGGGGAACGGTTCCGGCGGCCACGACCGCGAGGCCGAGGGTGGCTGCCGCCGCGTCGAGGCGGCGCCGGGACGAGGCGAGGTCCGTCCACAGGCCGTCGAGCGTGTCGTGCACGCCGCTGTTGCTCTCCACCACCGACTGCTGCAGCTCGCTGGTGAAGCCGGGTCTTTCCATGCGGCCGAGCAGCTGTGCGGCGCGTGGTACGAGGTACCCGCTTTCGACGTCGAGCACATGGAACTCTTCTTCTGCCCCGAGGCGCGCTGTCACGGTTTCTCTCCTGCGATGGTCGCGACGGTCCGCATCCGCCCTTCGGGTCGGCCTGCGGCCGGGTGGCGGGCGATTGGCGTGGTGTCGAGTTCCCTGATCAGCCACCGACAAGCGTGACGGTTTACATTTTGAGACATGTATCGCTCATAAGAGCACAACCATCGGGAGGGCCGAGTCCCTCCCCGGCCGCTGCTGCCGTCCCGTGGTCACCTCACACCTACCCGCGCATCAGCAACGAACGCCCCGACCGCGCCTGCGCGACGGCTGCCCTTCTCAAGGCGTGGTGTCCGCGCGCCGCGGGCAGCCGGAAGCACGAGGGGGGCGGTACGACGAGCGTGATGGCCAAGAGCGGCCAAGAGGAGGTCGGCAATGGTGTGGTGGGTCTGGATGGTCCTACTCGTCGCGGCGGTCGGACTGCTGAGCGGGGCGGCGCTGGCGGTTCAGGCCAAGCGCCGTGCCGGGACGGTGATCGCGGTGCCCGAGGGCCGGCGGCCGGGCCGAGGGGGTCGGCGGTGACCGGGCCGATGCTCGCTTCCGAGCTGCACAAGCGGGTGGTCGTGACGCTGGGTGGCGAAGCGGTGGCACAGGTCAAGGACACCGTGTTCGACGCCGGAGCGGGCCGGATCACCGGTTTCACGCTCAGCGGGCGGGGGTTGCTGGCCGGACCCTTGAAGCGGAGTCTGCCGTTCTCCGCAGTGCACGCCGTGGGGCCCGCGGCCGTGATGGTCGCGAGCGAGGCGGTCTTCGAGGACCGGGACGCGGTCATGGGGCCGGACGCGGCCCGGCAGGGTCAGGTGATCGGTGTGCCCGTGATCACCGACCAGGGCACCGAGGTGGGTACCGTGCGCGACGTGGTGATCGAGGGCGGCACCAGCGGACGCGTGATCGGCTTCGAGATCGCCGCCGACGAGAACCTGGACCGCCGACGGCGCAGGGTGTTCATCCCCCGCGGGCACACCTGCGCCGTGTCGGGGCAGGCGGTGGTCGTCCCGGCACGGGCGCGCCACTTCGTCGCCGAGGACCTCCCCAGCTTCGGGGCACAGGTGGCAGCGTTCCGCGCGGACGCCGGCCGGCGGTACGCGGACACCCCTGCACGCGGCGAAGGAGACCTCGCATGATGCTGTTCACACAGGCCCAGGGCCTTCCGGTGATCACCGCCGAGGAGGCGGCGGCCCTGGGCACCGTGCGGGACCTGACCATCGACTGCCGTACCAGGAGCGTCGCCTGCCTGCGCCTGTCCGGCGCCCCGGAGGGCGCCGCTGTCATCGCCTGGGGCGCGGTGGAAGCCGTGGGACAGGACGCCGTGATCGTGCGCTCCCGGGTCGCCGTCGAGTCCGGGCACACCGATGTGCCTGAGCATCACAAGGCCGTCGGGAGCCGGGTGCTGACGGAACACGGGGTGGAGCACGGCACCGTCAAGGACGTCTCCTTCGATCCCGTCTCCGGAAAGATCCTGACCGTCTACACCGCCCTCGGCGACATCACGGGAGATCGCCTCATCGGCCTCGGCTCCCATGCCCTGGTCGTACATGCCGGATCCGCCTGACGCCCCCTATGAAGGCGGTCGCGCAGCCGGGACGGCGGTCGCGTCCGAGCGGTGCCGCGGCCCGCTCGGGGACCGGCCGCGGCACACCCAGGATCCGGAGCGCGGCAGCGCCGCCCCGGCGGAGTCCGTGTTGCCCCGTCAGGCGCTTGTACACGGCGCCGGACGGGTGATCACGCAAGCGTCGGTCAGCCGAGACCGAGGGTGTTCATGGTGCGCTCGGCCATGCGCTGTTCGCCGAGGGCGTTGGGGTGGACCGGGACCACGCTCTGCCCGAAGAGGAGCGGCTCGATCCACCGGGTGCCGACGGGCTTGCACGCGTCATGGCCCTCGGACGCCTGGGCGAAGTCGACGTACGTGGCTCCGGTCTCCTCGGCGGCGCGCTGGACGACGGTGTTGAGGTGCGCCTGCAGGGCGCGCAGGTACGGCACGTCTCCGGAGGCGATCGGCAGTCTGGCGAAGCAGGACGGGTCGGCCGTGGCCGGCGTGATCCACGGGTAACCGAGGACCGCCACACGGGCGTCGGGCGCCTTGCCCCGGACGCTGCGCAGGGCGGCCTCGAGGGCGGGGTAGGTATTCGTGTCGATCGCCTCGTCGAAGGAGGTGCCGTACCGGTCCTTGCACGGGCTGCCCTTGCCGCCGCTGAGCAGGCCGGCGGTGCCACAGGCCGTGATGGCGTTGATGAAGGTGCCGTTGTCGTTGCCGCCGATCGTGAGCGTCACCAGGTCGGTGTCCGAGGTGACCGCGTCGGCCTGCGGGGGGACACCGGGGTACTGGGCCTCGGTGAAGTCCTTGGTCTGGGCCGCACCGCAGGTGACGTCGGTCAGCCTGGCTCCCGTGCGGGAGGCGATGACGTGCGGGTAGTTGGCCGTGGAGCGCAGGCAGAGCAGGTTGGTGGGGTCGATGGGCAGGACGCCCGAGGCGGCGCTGTAACTGTCGCCGAGTGCCGCGTAGTTCAGGGGTGTCGTGGCGTGGGCGGGAGCGGCGGTGAGGCCGAGGGCCAGCACGCCGGCGACCGCGGAGGTGACGGCGACGGCACGGCGCAAGGCAGGCACGGGCATGGGCTCTCTCTTCTCGTGGTGGGGTCACGGAGCACGCGGACAGGGCGGTGCCCGGGTGTGTGCTGGTGCGCGAGAATGCGGCGGCTCGAGCCAGGGGGAGGTGCCGGCCGACGACGCGTGGGCGAGGGGGCGCACGCACGACGGCGGCCGTGAAGTGCCGGTCGTGGGATTACCGCTGGGTTCTACCGATAGGTAATGTGCGGGCGCAGGAACGCGGAGTCAACATCGTTGACCGAACTTCTTGAAACACCCACGTATCGCGCGGCCGGCAACTCCCGCCCGGCAGGGGACCGTTGTGAGCCGTCGGTGTCCCGGAACGCCGGGGGGACGGAACTTCGCGCCGCCTATCCTTGCCGCATGCCGTCGACCGGATCCGCTTCTCCCACGCGCGAGGCCATCCGCACCGCCGCCGCCCGGTTGTTCCGGGACCAGGGGTTCGCCCGGACCACGGTCCGCCGGATCGCGGCCGACGCCGGGACCGACCCGGCGCTGGTGATCCGCCACTTCAAGAGCAAGGAGCTGCTGTTCCTGGAGACGATGCATCTGACGATCGACGACGAGCCGCTGCTCGACGTCCCGTTGGAACGGCTGGGCGAGCGGCTCGCCGCGCTCCTGCTCGACCTCGACGGGGCCGCCCGCGGCATCTTTCTGGCTCTGGTGCGCGGCAGCAACGAGCCGCAGATCCTCGACCGTCTGCGCCGGACCCACGAGAACGTGCTCCTCGGGCCCCTGCGCAACCGTCTGTCCGGGCCCGACGCCGACCTGCGTGCGCGGCTTGCGGCCGCCCTGGCCGGAGGCCTGCTCTACGCGCTGTGGGTGGCGCGGGACGAAGGCCTGCTGCGCACCGACCGCGCCGACCTCGTCGCCCGCTACGGCGCCCTCCTGCAGGACACCCTCACACCGCCGCGGTGACGGTCCGCGGCGAGCGGGGACCGCCGGGGCGGGGACGGGACACGGCGGCTGTGCCGCGCGGGTGATCGTGACCACCCGGCCGGTGGAGCGGACAGGCGCAAGCGGTGACGGCGGGGCACCCGCGGGTACTCAGTCGGCCGCGGCAGCCGCTGTCGCGTCCCGCCCGCGTCGAAGGAGTTCCCCGACCATGACGGACGTAGCAAGCACGGGTCCCGCCTCCGGTGACGACCGAGGGATCCTGACCAACCGCCAAGGCCACCAGGTCTACGACAACCAGAACCAGCGCACCGTCGGCGCCCGCGGACCCGCGACACTGGAGAACTACCAGTTCCTGGAGAAGATCAGCCACTTCGACCGGGAACGCATCCCCGAGCGCGTGGTGCACGCCCGCGGCGTGACCGCGTACGGCTTCTTCGAGGCGTACGGCGCCTGGGGCGACGAACCGATCAGCCGCTACACGCGCGCCAAGCTGTTCCAGGAGCGCGGCAGGCGCACCGACCTCGCCGTCCGCTTCTCCACCGTCATCGGCGGCCGGGACTCCTCCGAGGCGGCGCGCGACCCCCGTGGCTTCGCCGTGAAGTTCTACACCGAGGACGGCAACTGGGACCTGGTCGGCAACAACCTGGGCGTGTTCTTCATCCGGGACGCCATCAAGTTCCCCGACGTCATCCACGCCCTCAAGCCGGACCCGGTGGACTTCGAGCAGAAGCCGAACCGGATCTTCGACTTCATGTCGCAGACGCCCGAGTCGATGCACATGCTCGTGAACCTGTTCAGTCCGCGCGGCATCCCCGCCGACTACCGCCATATGCAGGGCTTCGGCGTCAACACCTACAAGTGGGTCAACGCCGAGGGCAACACCGTGCTCGTGAAGTACCACTGGATGCCCAGGCAGGGGGTGCGCTCCATGACCGAGGAGGACGCCGCCAACGTCCAGGCGGACTCCCTCGGCCACGCCACCAAGGACCTGTACGAGGCCGTCGCGCGGGGCGAGTACCCCGAGTGGGAGCTGCTCGTGCAGATCATGGAGGACCACGAGCACCCGGAGCTGGACTTCGATCCGCTGGACGACACCAAGACCTGGCCCGAACAGGACTTCCCGCCCAAGCCCGTGGGCCGGATGGTGCTGGACCGGATGCCCGGGAACTTCTTCGCCGACAACGAGCAGATCTCCTTCGGCACCGGTGTGCTCGTCGACGGCCTGGACTTCTCCGACGACAAGATGCTCGTAGGCCGTACCTTCTCCTACAGCGACACCCAGCGCTACCGCGTCGGCCCCAACTACCTCCAGCTGCCCGTCAACCAGGCGAAGAACGCCTCCGTGCGCACCAACCAGCGCGACGGCCTGATGACCTACCACGTCGACGGCGGCGCGGAGAACGCGAGCGTCAACTACGAGCCGTCGATCCGCGGTGGCCTGCGCGAGGCCCAGTACCCGGCGCACGACGAGCAAGGCCCGGAGATCCACGGCCGGCTCACCCGTAAGCGCATCCCCCGCACCAACGACTACCGGCAGGCGGGCCAGCGGTACCTGCTCATGGAGCAGTGGGAGCGCGACGATCTGGTGACCAACCTGGTGGGCCAGCTCGCCCGGTGCGACCGGCCCATCCAGGAGCGGATGGTGTGGCACCTGCTGCTGGTGGAGAACGACCTCGGCCTCCGGGTCGGCGAGGGCCTCGGTATCCGCCCGGCGGACGTCGCGGACCTCGAACCGCTGGCCGGCCAGGACCTCACCGAGGAGGACAAGGAGCGGCTGGCGAACCTCGGCAAGAACCCGCCGCGCGACGTCCACGGCATCACCATGACGCACTGCGTCCCGAACGAGCGGCACGTGGTGACCCGCTGAACACCGACGGCACGGACAGCGGGTTGTGCCCGCGTGCCGCGGCCGGTTCGGGAACCGGCCGCGGCACTTCCTAAGACACCGGTTGGCCAGGAGACCTCACCTCTGACACTGTCCGGCTTTCCGCCCCGGACGGGCGCAGTCGCCGCCGAACGGGTGATCGTGGAGGACCGGTGGCCGGAGTGCGGCTACGACGGTGCGGGTGGCGGTCGCTCCGGGGCCTGGCCGGGGGCCATCGCCCACCGGACGGTGCGCGTGAGCAGGCGTCCGGCGGGGACCACCGTGAGGTCCTCGACGAGCGGTACGCGTGGCAGCCGTAGCAGGCCCCGGGCCCAGGGCGGGAGCAGCGCCACGGCGTTCGCGGCCAGGATGCCGTACGCGGGCCGCACGACGAGCGGCAGGGGCGGATCCACCAGCAGGAAGCGGGCCGCGGCCCAGGCCTCGGGGGTGGCGCGCAGTTCGGGCCGGTAGGCGGCCAGCCGCCGGCCCAGGGCACGGCGGTCGCGCGGCGGATCGACGACCCCCAGTGCCTCGGCGACGACCGCGGTGTCGGCGACGTAGGCGTCGTAACCGTCCGCGTCCAGCGGGTCCCGGCCGAAGCGCTCGTGAGCGCGCAGGAAGCTCTCCGTCTCGGCAGCGTGCACCCACCCGAGCAGATGGGGGTCGGCCGCGTGGTACCGCTGCCCTTGTGGCGCCCTCCCGCGTATCCGCTCGTGGATGCCCCGGACCCGGTCGACGGCCGCCTGGGCGTCGGCCGCCGTACCGTACGTGGTCACCGCCAGGAAGGCGCTGGTGCGCTGCAGCCGGCCCCAGGGGTCACCGCGGAAACCGGAGTGGGCCGCCACGGCCGCCATGGCCAGGGGGTGCAGGGACTGCAGGAGCAGTGCGCTGACGCCTCCGATGAACATCGAGGCGTCTCCGTGCACGGTGCGGATGGGACGGCCGGGCGCGAACCAGCGCGGGCCGGCCGTGTCGTGGATCCGTGCCCGCACGGCCCGTCCGTCGGGCCCGGCGACCCGGCGGAAGATCATCGTGCCCAGCTGGGCGCGCAGGTCCGGCAGCACGGCCACTCCGTCTCTCGCCGCTGTCCCAGCCGTCAGGGATGACGGGTGGGCGCCTCATCGACTTCCCGGTCGGACGTGGGCCACACATAGGGCAGGTCGTCGGGGATGCCGGGGAACTCGTGCGCGTACACGTCGCGGTCCTTGCGGACGAGTGCCGACCGGTGGCTGCGGTGGAAAGCCTCGTCACCGAGCCAGGGCGGCAGCTCGCCGGCAGCCGAGAGGGCAGGCTGGTCACGGACCGGGGCACCGGGGCGGCATCCGGCGTAACCGGCCACCAGTGAGGCCGCACAGCTGTCCTGGTGCCCCCGCTCCCGCCACACCCGGCAGATCTCCAGGCCGTAGCGGACGAGGGCCTCCTCGTATCCGCGCCACATGCGTACGGCGGGATGCCGGCGCCAGCCGTACCCCGGGACGGTCAGACCGCGCAGGACCTGCAGCGCCTCGACGCGCTGTTTGCCCAGGCGGCGGCGGTCCAGGAGGAGTGCGCTGCGGCGGAAGTCGGGATCGGGCAGGAAGGTCTGCATGAGCCCCGTCCTTCGGTGGGGTGTGGGCCGGCGGGGCTCACTTCTTGCGCAGGGCGGACGGTTTGTGGACCGCCGACCTGCCGGACTTGGCACTGCGGACCTCGTACTGCGGGTCCTCGGGGGAGGCGTCGACCGTGCGGCCGGCGGCCTTCGTCCGCCGGGTGATCTTGCGCTCGACCTCTCCTTCGGTGGTCGATCCGTGGCTCTTCCAGGCCACCTTGTCGCCCGTGCCCAGGTGTTCGTCCGAGTCCTTGCGCTTCTTGTCGGCCATGGTGGTCGGTCCTTTCGCGGTGGATCCGGCTCGGCCGGAGCCGGTCGGCGGGTCTCAGGGTGCGCGGCCCGTCGCCGCGCGGTCGGCGTCACCCCCGGCGCCGAGCAGTCCGGTGGAGACGAAGGGTTCCTCGGCCTCCAGACGGGGCAGGTCCCGGCGGGCCACGCGCAGCACGACCGAGGGCAGGGCCGCACGCACCGGTTGGACCAGCCGCAGCCAGGACGGCGCGTACACGGACGTGCGCCGCCGTTCCAGACCGCGCACGAGCCGGGCGGCGACCGTCGCCGCATCCGTCACCCGGCGGGCGGGCGGCGGCATGCCCCCGCGCAGTTCGCGCAGCACCGCATGCCGGTCGGCGTCGCGCACCATGTCCGTGTCGGTCCAGTTGAGGTAGCCGATGCCCACGGCGACGCCCCGGTGGGCCACTTCGGCGCGCAGGGAGTGCGCGAAGGCCTCGACACCGGCTTTGGAGGCGCAGTAGGCGCTCATCAGCGGGGCGGCGCCGAGCGAGGCCAGGGAGGCGATCTGCAGGTAGTAGCCCGCCGTCGCGTACAGGTCGGGCAGGAAGGCCAGGGCCGTGTGGGCACTGCCGACGAGGTTCACGTCGATGACGCGCCGCCAGTCGGCGGGGTCGGTGGCGTCGAAGGGGCCGCCGAGCGCGATACCGGCGTTGGCGATCACGACGGACGGGCGCCCGAGGCGGTGGTGCACCTCCCGCGCGGCCGCCCGCAGGGCCGGCAGGTCGGTGACGTCGACCTCGACCGCCAGGGCGGGGGTGGGCATGCGGCCGGCGGTCGCCTCCAGCAGGTCCTTCTCATGGCCGAGGAGCGCCGGTCTGGCGCCGCGCCGGGCGACCTCGTACGCGAGTGCGGCGCCCAGTCCGCGGGCCGCACCGGTCACCACGACCGTCCGGTTCCTCAAGGGGCTGCTTGCCACGAGTGCGCCTTTCTCTCGTGCCGGGGGGCTTCCCGCGCCGGCCGTCCCGGCCCGGGAGCTCCCGTTGCGATCCGCCGGCCGGTCCCCCGCTCCCCGATCCACCGGACGGCCGCTGTCCGCCGGCACCGGCGCCGCCGCGCGGTCAGTCGTCCTCGGGCGACGGCAGGGCCGCGTGATCGCAGTGACCGATGGTGCGGCGGGCTTCCTTCATCTCCGCCTCGTAGAGGTGGTCCCGGCCGTGGGCGAGTTCGTTCACGGCGCTGCGTTCCAGCTCCTGGAACGGCCGGTAGTAGGTGTCGTTGTAGGCCTCGACGATCTGGAACGTCCAGCGCCCCGGGATGACGTTGCGCCCCAGGATCTCGCTCTCCACCTTGTCGGCCCACTCCGGGTGCCCGGCCTCGCGCAGGAGTCGTACCGTGCGGTCCAGTTCCAGGTCGGCCCCGCCGGTCAGCTGGTGAAAGCTGTAGAGATGGCCGCGGGCCCGTTCGGTGGTCTCCAGCGCCTTCGACAGCGACCCGAGCGCTTCCACGGTCTTGTCGTCGATGCCGTGGGGGCGCCGGTGCCGGCGGTCGGGACCGTCCTGGTGCTCACTCATGCCGTTCTCCGCTGTGTGGCCGGATGCCGGCCCCGCCGGGCCGGTGGATGCCGTCTGTGTCCACCTCTTCCCCACGGACCGGGCGATCGGATGCGGCTTCGGCCGGACGGGTGGGCCTGCGCCCCGTCCGGTCCCGGCGGGCGAGCAGGCGCTGGACGCGGGCCAGCGGGAGCGCCCGGTGGGCGCGCAGTGCGGCACGGGCGGCATTGGCGCCGGGGCCGCCGTGCACGCCTCCTCCGGGGTGGGCGCCGGCGGAGGCGAGGAAGAGTCCCGGGAGGGGTGTCTCGGGGCGCCCGGTGCCGGGGACCGGCCGGAAGACGAGCTGCTGGTGGATGTTGGTCGTGCCCCCGTTGATGGCGCCGTCCAGGAGGTTGGCGTCCAGCGCCTGGAGGGTGGGCGGCGCGAGGACGCGGCGGGCGCGGATGCGGGAGCGGAAGCCGGGTGCGAACCGTTCGACCTGGCGTTCCACGCGATCAGCCATGCGTTCCTGGTCCGCCGGGCCCCAGTCACCGGTGATGCCCTCGTCGCCGGCGTCCGCCCGGATGTCGTGCGGGACGTGCGTGTAGGCCCAGGCCGACTCGGTGCCCTGGGGAGAACGCGTGGGGTCCGAGGTGGTCATCTGCCCGAACAGGGCGAAGGGGCGGTCGGGCACCTGGTGCATGGCGATCTGCGCGGCGAAGCGGGTCAGCTCGTCCATGCCGTCGGCCAGGTGGACGGTCCCGGCCTGACAGGCCCGCTCGGCCTGCCAGGGCACCGGGCCGTCGAGGGCCCAGTCGACCTTGAAGGTGGCGAAGTCCCACTGGAAGCGCCGCAGGTCGTCCAGCAGCTGTGCGGGCAGGTGCTCGGGGCCGACGAGTTCCCGGTAGAGGACGGGCACGGCCACGTCGGCCAGCACGGCCCGCAGCGCGGGCACCGCCTCCCCGGCGGCGGTCCGCACCCCCACGGCCCGCCCGTCGCACACGGTGACGGTCTCCACCCGCTCGCCGCAGCGCAGCTCTCCCCCATGCGCCAGCAGTCGATGGACCAGTGCCTCGGTCAGCGCGCCCGAGCCGCCGACCGGCGCGGGAAAGCCGTACGTCTGGCCCAGCATCGACATCAGCCAGCCGAAGCCGCCGCTGCCCGCCGACTCGGGGGCGAGATCCGCGTGCAGGGCGTTCCCGGCCAGCAGCAGCCGGCCGCCCTCGCCACGGAACTCCTCCTCCCCCATCCGGCGCACCGGAAGGATCAGGGACCGCGCCGTGCGCAGACCGCCCGCGGCCCGCAGCGTGCGGGCCAGCCGGGCCCCGGCTCGGACCGGCGGGAACGGGGTGAACAGGGCGTTCAGCAGATCCGGGCGCAGCGTCTGCCACAGGGCGAACAGGCGCCGCCAGGCCGCGCCGTCGCCGGGTGCGAACGCCTCCAGCGAGTCGGCCGTGGCGTCGATGCGCCGGTCCAGTACGACGCACCGGCCGTCGCTCAGCGGATGCGCCAGCACCCGCGGGGCGTGGCTCCAGCGCAGCCCGTGGTTTTCCAGCCGGAGCGCGGACAGCACGGGGGACGCGGCGGCCAGGGGATAGAAGGAGCTGAAGAGGTCGTTGACGAAGTCGGGGTGGACCCCTCGGTCGTGGCGGACCCCGCCGCCCGGCTCCGGCTGTTCCTCCAGCACCTGGACGCTCCACCCCGCGTCCGCCAGTATGTTGGCGGCCACCAGTCCGTTGGGTCCCGCCCCGATCACCACGGCGTCAGGCATGACTGGCCCCCTTTCCGCCGCGTGCCCGTCGCGAGAAGGGACCGCTGCGGCGCTCACCGTCCTCGCAGGCGGTGGCGAGCCGGGCCAGCATGGCGCGGTGGCGCAGCTGGATCAGCGCTTCGAAACCCCAGTTGTGCAGGGCGCCGCCCGCCCCCTGGAGCGGGTGCTCGTCGACGATGACCAGGCAGTACCGGCCCCACTCCCGCAGCTCGATGGCGATCCGGGCGGTGCCGAGGAAGCCCGCGTGGGCCTCCAGCTCCAGGACGGATCCCTCCCGGCAGCGCCGTACGACCGTCTCGTTGCCGAGCCGGAACGGTCCCAGCCGGACCTGGTACGCGATGGATGCCTCCTGCTGCGGCCACTGGCCGTTCTTCGGCCGGGAGGACGCGGTTCCCACCACCCACTCCGCGTACCGGCTGCCGTCGGCGAGGACGTCCCACACCGCGGCGGGGCTGGCCTTGATGAGTCGATGACGTACCGCCACGCGTACCTCCGGTTGGTCGAGCCGGCGAGGGGCCAACCCCGAGTGCCCTGGTGCGGACGGACCAACCGTGCAGCTCCGAGCGGGTGTGCCGGAGGCGGGAGGCGGCGCGGGGCGACCAGGTGGACGTGTCGCCCGGCACACGGAGCCGGGGGCCCGCCGTGGTGCGCGGAGCCCCCGGGTGCGACCGAGTACGGTCACTGCGTGTGCGGGGTCAGCCCGTGTATGTGTGCAGGGTCAGGCCGTATCGGTTGAGGATCTCGTTGATCGGCTGGAACCAGGTCTCGCCGCCGCTGGTGCAGTTGCCCCAGCCGCCGGAGGTGACGCCCTGTGCCTGGTCCCCGGTGATGAAGGAACCGCCGGAGTCGCCGGGCTCCGCACAGACGCTCGTTCTGGTCAGCTCGCGCACCGCGCCCTGGCTGTAGTTGACGGTCTCGTTCGTCGCCAGCACGGTCCCGCAGTGCCAGTGCGTCGTCGATCCCGAACGGCACACGGAGGAACCGACGGGCGCCACGGCCGAGCCGCGTACGAGCTGGTCGGGCACCGTGCCCCAGCCGAGCACGACCGGCACCGTCCACCAGCCGCTGCCGACGCTCACCCAGGCGTAGTCGTTGTCCGGGAACGAGGAGCCCTGGAAGGTGCCGACGTAGGAGCCGTCCCAGCCGCTGACCCCGGCGCCGGGCCCGCCGCAGTGCCCGGCGGTCACGAAGCCGCCGTACACCGAGAAGCCTATGGAGCAGCGGACGTTGCCCGTGTAGTAGGGGTCGCCGCCGACCGTGCCCGCGGCGAAGGTCCGGGGGGCCGTGGAGACGGCCTGGACGGTGACGGGGCCCGCCTTGCGGGCCTGTGCCACGAAGCGCTGGACATCGTTGTCGGAGCGCTTGTCCCGGACGATGTCGACGACGACCTTGTTGGCCGCCGGATCGACGTGCCAGCCGCTGACGCCCGAGGGGGCGGACAGCCGGTCGAGGTGCGCCTTGACCGCGTCGAGCCGCCGGGCGGTGTGCTCGGCCGTGCGGACGCCGGCCCCGACCGCCCTGATCTCCCGGCGCGTGGCCGTCGTGGCGTCCGGGGTGAGGGCGATCGTCAGGCGCCCGTTCGCCGCGTCGAACCAGGAGCCCGCGTAGGCGTCCCCGGCCAGTCGGCGCACCTTCGGTGCGAGAGCCGAAGCGGTCCGCTCGGCCGCGAGCCGTGCCTCGGCCTGCTTCCGCGTCAGGCCGAGGTCGCGCTGCAGGGCGGTCACGAGTCCGTCGGAGGCCGGCTTGGTGGACGCGGTGGGCCCGGGGGTGGAGTCCGTCGCCGAGGCGGGGAACGTTCCTGCCGCGGCCGACCCGCCGAGAACCAGGAGGCCGGCCAGGAGGGCATGCGTAAGTCTTCTGCGTCTCAAGGGAGTTGCCCTTCGTCGTTCCAGTGGTGGGGGTGGAACAGCCGATTCCTGAGAGCGCTCTCATGCGTGGCGGTGCAGAGCTTAGCCACGCCGACACGCCAGGTCCATGCCAATGCACGGAATTCGGCGACGAAATTCAGCGGGCGATGCCGGGCCGCGCCCGCGCCACACCGCAGGAGGCCGTGGAACCCGCCGTCTGACGTGCCCCGCACGACGCGGGCCGGCGGACCGGTGACATACGAAGCCGTGACCCAGGGGAGTGAAAATCTCCGCTCCTCGCACGAAGCGCGCCGGCGCTGCAGCACTTGCGACGTCTCTTTCGTCAGATTTGCTGTGCAGCACCATCCCGAAGAACCGGAGGCAGAGGTGCGCTCACTCACTTCCCGCAGGCGTTGGGTCACCCGAAGTTCCGTGGCCCTGGCGGCGACGCTCGGTCTCCTTTCCGCGACCACGGCGCACGGAGAGGAACTCCGACCGGCTGCCAAGGCCAGGACCCCGGTCCAGGCATACGGCAAGGTCCACGTCTGCGGCACGCAACTGTGCTCCCGATCCGGCAGGCCGGTCCAGCTGCGCGGTCTGAGCACGCACGGCACGCAGTGGTTCGCCCACTGCCTGACCGACCGCGCCCTGGACGTGCTGGCGCGCGACTGGAAGGTGAGCGTGCTGCGTGTCGCGACGTACGCGCGCCAGGGCGGGTACGAGGCCGATCCGAAGAAGTTCACCGATCTGGTGCACCAGGTGATCGAGCGGGCGAGCGCCCGTGGCATGTACGTCATCGTCGACTGGCACATGGTCAACCCGGGCGATCCCAACAAGGACTTCGACAACGCCAGGAAGTTCTTCACGGACATCGCGCGTCGGCACAAGCACCGGACCAATGTGATCTACGAACTCGCCAACGAGCCCCACGGGGTGAGCTGGTCCACCATCAAGAGCTACTCGGAGAAGCTCATTCCGGTGATCCGCTCCCAGGACCCGGACAGCGTGGTCCTCGTCCCGACGCCGGGCTGGTCCACGTTCAGCGGGTCCGAGGGATCCGACGAGCGGACGGTGGTCGAGCATCCCGTGGCCGCGAAGAACATCATGTACACCTTCCACTTCTACGCGCGGGTGGCGGCCGAGGGATACATGGCGATCCTGAACCGCGCCTCGTCCAAGCTCCCGGTCTTCGTGACCGAGTGGGGCATCGCGTCCTGGACGGGGTACGGCAGCGACTTCCCCATGGCTCAGAAGTGGGTCGATCTGATGGCGAGGAAGAAGATCGGCTGGACGAACTGGAGCCTGTCCGACGACGACCGGGAACACGCGGTCTTCAAGAAGGGCACCTGCCACGCCGGTACCTTCTCCCGCGCCGGCTCTCTCACACCGAGCGGCGCCTGGGTCCGCTCACGCATCAGAGGCTGAGGCCCGAACAGCGACGAGGTCCTCAGAGCCCGCGTCCGGGCTCTGAGGACCTCGTCGCATGTCACCGGCGCCCGGGAGCCTTCGCGGGCTCGCTCGGTTCCCTCCGCGCAGCGGCAGGGACCCGTGCTCGGCCGGTGTCCCGCGGCGGGACGAGAACACGGCCGACGATGACGGCGTAGAACAGGCCCGAGGCCAGCATCAGGCTGTAATCCGGTGGGTAGAGGGTGAACGCCCGCCAGGCCGCGGCGCTCACCCACACGAGAGCCGTACCGCCGTTCCAGGCCCACACACCGGTCCACAGCCGCCTGTTGGTGCTCCGGCCCGCGGCCGCCGAGCCGGTCGGCCGCCAGGCCTGACGCCTGCCACGCACGATGTCCCAGACGGCGAACAGGTGCGCCCAGCCGTACAACAGGCGTACGGCCCATGCGTCGAGCCGGTAACGGCATCTGTGCCACCACGGGAAGATCAGCGTCGTGTAGAGGACGCTGGGAAGGACCAGCAGCGTGTACTCGACCTTCAGCTTTTCGGGCATGACCAGCAGCAGGACGATCGGGATCAGCGGCGCCACGAAGGTGAAGAGCGCCGTGTGGAGGTAGTAGAGGAAGCCGGAGACGTAGCAGAGCCGGGTGCTGAGCCGGAGTTCCGTGTCCCAGAACTTCTTGCTTCCCAGCAGGCTCATGGAACCCGAGCACCAGCGATACTGCTGATGGTAGAACGCGTTCACGTTGTCAGGGCAGTTGCCGGTGGCGAGGGCGATCGGCACATAGCGCAGGGACCAGCCCAGACGGCGCAGGTCGAAGCCCGTGTGCACGTCCTCCGAGTGCTCGATCAGGGTGGTACCGCCGTTGGCTTCCAGCGCTGTCCGCCGGTACACGGCGCAGCTCCCCACGCAGATGGCGCCGTCGTGGCGCTGACGGGAGACCTGGACCGCCCGGTAGAACAACTCCTGGACCGAACCCGCGCCGCGCTCGACCCACGTCTGCCGGTCGAGCACGCGGAAATACTGCGGTGACTGGACGATGCCGATGCCCGGGTCGTGCTCCATGTACGGCAGCAGTTCCTCCAGGAGGTCCGCCCGGGGGGCGAAGTCGGCATCGAGGATCAGGATGTACTCCTCGTCGGAGATGCCCAGGCCGTAGTGCAGGTTGCCGGCCTTCTTGAACCAGCCCCGGTTGGGCCGGCTCCCGTAGACGAAGCCGAACGTCTCGGCCATGGCGGCGAGCCTCGGACTGGCGGAGTCGTCGAGTACGTAAGGGGTGGCCTTGCCGGGATACCGGTCGGCGAGCCGGCGCACATGCGTCCAGGTGTTCTCCAGAACCTCGACGGGCTCGCCGCACACCGGCAGGAAGACCGCGACCGTCGGGTACGCCTGCGGACGCCAGCCCTCGACCAGTCGGCGGTGGGCCCGCAGGTCGAAGTCGGCGGTGAAGGCGTTCACGCGCAGGGAGACGACGTAGTAGAGGACGGTGAAGCCCAGGCACGGCAGCAGGACGATCAGCCATGACGCGGACTGGGCCAGCCTGAACTGGCTGTAGAGGAGACAGCACATGCTGATGAGCGAAGCGGCCGTGAGTACCCAGAGGTGACGCCTGACGTAGGAGTACTTCTCCGTGTCGTCCGGAGGCTCGGGGAGTACACAGCTGCCGCTCGGTCCGAGCCGGGGAGTTGTCTGCCGGACGACCGTCGACCGGACCTGCGTTGCGAGGGCGTCAGGGGAATCAAGGCTCATGCATTGCTCCTTGAAGTGGGGGTCACCTCCAACCCGTAGCCAGCGCGGGCGTGCCCTCTGCGCTCGGCTGGGCCGATTGCTGCACGGGTCGCTCGAAGGAAGGATGCGCCGAAGTGGCACCCGCCGAAGAGCCGGCTAAGGCATCCCTGAGGGTCCCTCCGGGGGTGAGAGAACGGGCGCGGAGCCGGCCGGCTCTTCCTTCCGGAGCGTCCGTCCCGGCAGGTCCCGGCGTGGGCGGCGCGGCGCGCGCGTACACGGGGGCGCTGCGGGCGCGGAGACACACCGGGGGCTATGTGAGACCGTGGTGCAAGGAAAACCCGCCCGCGGATGGGGCCGACACCATGGGTCTCAGGGATACGGCGAACGCGCACCGGGGCGATCCGTTCGGCATCACGTCGGCCGCCGTCGTCCTGGTGGACGTACACGGCATGATCCGTTACTGGAGCGGAAGGGCGCAGGCCCTGCTCGGCTACCCGGCCGACGACGTGCTGGGGCGACCGGCCCTGTCCGTCCTGGCGAGCGAGGATGCACCGGCGTCCACTTTGTCCGGCGCGCGGCGGGTCGGTGACGGCTGGGAGGGCCTGGTCACCCTGCGTCATCGTGCCGGTCACCGGGTGCAGCTCGCGGTGCGGGCGTGTCCGCTGCGCGCGGAGCAGGGCTCCGGCTGGCTCGCCGTGGCCTGTGACGTCACCGCCTCGCGCCAGTGGGACCTGGACCAGGCAGTGGTGCGCGGCCTCCTGGAGGAGTCACCGATCGGCATCGGGGTCCTCGACACCGAGCTGCGGTTCCAGTGGGTGAACCGG
This sequence comes from Streptomyces sp. NPDC048521, assembly GCF_043199855.1. Lineage (NCBI taxonomy): Bacteria > Bacillati > Actinomycetota > Actinomycetes > Kitasatosporales > Streptomycetaceae > Streptomyces > Streptomyces sp. NPDC048521. Next base: position 241,624 of record NZ_JBICWR010000009.1, on the reverse strand, counting down.
GTGCTGGCGGCGATGGAGGGACTGCCGCAGCCCGACGGGGCCGACGGCGCGGCCGCGTCCCCGGGACCGGGGCAGGTGCCGCCGTCCGTGGACTGGCAGGCCCGCCAGGTGCTGATGTGGGGCCGGGTCACGCCGGCCCTGGAGCATGTGACGCCCCCGCCCGGCATGCCCCGGCGGAACTCGCAGGGCCATCTCAGGCTCCGCTCGTCGTTCCCGCTGCGGGACCTCGAGGGCAAGACGCTCGGGGTGTGCCACACCGCCGTGGAGGTCACCGCCCAGGACCGGGCCCGCGAGCGGCTCGCCCTGGTCAACGAGGCGGCGCAGCGCATCGGCACCACCCTGGACCTGGACCGCACCGTGCAGGAGCTGGCCGAGGTCCTCGTGCCGCAGCTCGCCGACTTCGTGGCGATCGACCTCTTCCACGGCGTCCTCGCGGCCAAGGACCTCGCTCCCGGACCGGTCCCCCACGGCACGCTGCAGCGGGCGGCGCACCTGTCGATCCGCAAGGAGCTGCCGGAGGCGATCGTCGCCATCGGGGCGCCCGCGCAGTACCCGCCCCATTCCCCGCAACAACGCTGTCTGACCACCGGCCGGCCCATCCGGGATCCCGTGCTGGGCCCGACGACGTGGTGGCTCACGGGTGATCCGCAGCGCCTGGCCAAGCTCATCGAGCTCGGCGTGCACACCCATCTGGTGGTGCCGCTGCGGGCACGAGGCGTGACCATGGGAGTGGTGACGCTGCTGCGCTGGGAGAACCCCGACCCGTTCGACGAGGACGATCTTCTGCTGGTGGAGGAGCTGGTGGCCCGCGCCGCGGTGTGCGTGGACAACGCCCGGCGTTTCGTCCGCGAGCACAACGCCGCCCTGGCCCTCCAGACCAGCCTCCTCCCCCCCGACCTGCCCGATCACTGCGCCGTCGAGGTCGCCTACCGCTATCTGCCGACCGACGCGGAGGCGGGCGTGGGCGGCGACTGGTTCGACGTCATCCCGCTGTCCGGCGCCCGCGTCGCCCTGGTCGTGGGGGACGTCGTCGGCCACGGCCTCCACGCGGCGGCCAGCATGGGCCGGCTGCGCGCGGCCGTACAGACCCTCGCCGACCTGGACCTGCCCCCCGACGAGCTGCTCGCCCACGTCGACGACCTCGTCCTGCGCCTCGCGGACGAGGCGGAAGCGGCCCCGAACAGCCCGCTGGTGATCGGCGCGACCTGTGTCTACGCCGTCTACGACCCGATCTCGCGGAAGCTGAACGTGGCGCGCGCCGGGCATCCCACCCCCGCCATCGCCCACCTCAGCGAGCCCGTCGAGCTGCCCGACATCCCGGCGGGCCCTCCGCTGGGGCTGGGCGGTCTGCCCTTCGAGTCGGCCGAGATCGAGCTGGAGGAGGGCAGCGTCGTCGCCCTCTACACCGACGGTCTGATCGAGGCCTCGGACCGCGATGTCGACGTCGGCTTCGAACGCCTCTGCTTCGCCCTGGCCCATCCCGACCGGCCGCTGGAGGAGATCTGCGACACGATGGTCCGCATCCTGCTGCCGGACCATCCGCGCGACGACGTCGCCTTCCTCATCGCCCGGACCCGCGCCCTGACCCCCGACCGGGTGGCGTCCTGGGAGGTGCCCGCCGATCCCCAGGCGGTGCGCGAGGCGCGGGACAAGGCCACGTGCCAGCTGGCCTCGTGGGGCCTGGAGGACGCCGCCTTCACCACCGAACTGATCGTGAGCGAACTGGTCACCAACGCCATCACGCATGCCGCCGGACCGATCAGCCTTCGCCTGGTCCACGAACGGACCCTCATCACCGAGGTGTCGGACACCAGCAACACCTCCCCCCACCTGCGCCGCGCCCGGAGCACCGACGAGGGAGGGCGCGGTCTGTTCCTGGTCGCGCAGCTCGCCCAGCGCTGGGGCACCCGGTACACCGCCACGGGCAAGACCATCTGGGCGGAGCAGCCACTGCCCGGCGGTCCCTGTTGAGATCCGTCGCCGAGCCGGTCCGGGATCCTCGGGGATCACCCGCCGTGCGGCCCGCGTCCGTCAGGCACGGGCCGCCGCCTCACTGTCGCCGCAGGCCGCTGCTCGTCCGCGTCCACCGGGTGCGGGTGGCGCCGAAGCCCGTCTCGTGGTCCCAGATGTGGGTGCATGAGGGGCACTGCAGGTGGAGGAGGCTGCCGGTGTTGGCGAGCAGGTAGCGCCAGTGGTCCGGGCACCTGCGACGCTGCTCGCAGGTGGGGCATCCCCGGTGGTCCTCGCAGTTCGGGCAGGTCACCCAGGCGCGGCGCCCGATGTCCGCCTGCGGGTCAAGCGGAAGCACGGCCGTCCCCGCGTTGCGGGAGGACACCGACCGAGACGAGGGTGTCGTACAGCCGTTGCTGTTCCTCGTCGAGGCCGGAGTACAGCAGGTCGTAGGCCTCCTCCTCGCGCCGCAGCGTCTCGACGGGGTCCCAGCCGGGCCCGAGTGCGTCCATGACGTGGGCCCGGCGGACCATCTCATGGCGGGTGAGATCGACGGCGAAGTCGACCGGCTCGGCGGAAGGAGTGCGGTCATGCGGAGACATGGGAGCGAACTTAGGTACGCCTTCCCGGCCACGACAAGAGCAGGTGGGGCACATCACAGCAGGTCGGCGGCGCGCCACGGAAGGCTGTGCCCGGAAGGACGGCCGAAACAAATCAGGTGCGCGGGCCGGAGGAAGGCGGGTAGCGTCCCTCGTGACGTCTTCCGATGCGCCGCGCCCCGGTTACTTCCTGTCGACGCACACCGGTGCCCATCTTCATCTCGGGAGACGTCTCCCTCACGTCACCTCTTGGACACTTTCCGTTTCACCTCTTCCGCCCTGTTCGTCGCACCCTTCAGGGGGATTTCTCTGCATGACCCGGTTCAACCGCCAGCAGGCCAAGGTCGAAGCCAGGACCGAGATTCAGGCCGAGGTACCCGGGTTGACCGCGGGTGGGTCGACCTCGCCGCTCTCCACGTACGGACAGTGGATCCGTCCCGCGGGGCGGACACCGGCCGTGCCCTCGGCCGTGTTCGTCAACCACGAGGGCGGGGCCGGGTACGCGCGGCCGCCGAAGGAGGAACTGTTCCTGCTCGCCGTCAGCAACATGGTCGGGCAGGAGAGCTTCTACGAGGACGCCCGCTCCCGCGACGAGCGCTACGCGGGCCTCGTGCGGCGGCTCGCCGTCAGTGACCCGGCGTGGGCTCTGGGGCTGCTCCGCTGGCTGCGCACCGAGGCGCACATGCGGTCCGCGTCCGTGGTCGGTGCGGCCGAGTTCGTGCGGGCCCGGATGGAGGCCCAGGCCCCGGGGTTCTCGCGGCACGCGGTCGACGCGGTGCTGCAACGGGCCGACGAACCGGGCGAGTTGCTCGGCTACTGGACCTCGCGGTACGGGCGCCGGCTGCCGCAGCCCCTCAAGCGCGGTGTCGCCGACGCCGTACGGCGGCTCTACACCGGCCGCGCACTCCTGAAGTACGACACCGGGTCCCGGGGATTCCGCTTCGGTGACGTGCTCCGGCTGACACATCCCACGCCCGCTCCCGACCGGCCCTGGCAGGGGGAGCTGTTCCGGTACGCCCTCGACCGGCGGTACCGGGCCGACTCCGCCCTGCCGCCCGCCGGTCACCCTCTCCTCAGCGCCCGTCACACCCTCATGGGCGTCCCCGTGGACGAGCGGTACGCCCTCGTCACCTCGGCCGGCGGGGCCGAACGGCTCTCCGCCGCCGGGATGACATGGGAATCCGTGGCCGGATGGCTCCAGCGGCCCCTCGACGCCGCCGTCTGGGAGGCCCTGATCCCGTCCATGGGCCCCATGGCCCTCGTCCGCAATCTACGCAACCTCGATGTCGCCGGCGTCAGCGACCGTGTCGCAGCCGAAGTCGCCCGCCGGATCTCCGACCCGGACGAGGTACGCCGCTCCCGCCAGTTCCCGTTCCGGTACCTCGCCGCCCACCGCAACGCGCCCTCACCGCGCTGGCACGACGCCCTGGAGACCGCCCTCCAGCACTCGCTCTCCCACGTGCCCGCACTGCCCGGCCGTACCCTCGTGCTCGTCGACCGGTCCGGGTCCATGTTCGACACGCCCAGCGCCCGTACGCAGCTCAACCGCGCCGACTCCGCCGCCGTCTTCGGCACCGCCCTCGCCCTCCGCGCCGAACACGCCGACCTCGTCGAGTACGGCACCGGGAGCCAGGTCGTCGGCCTCACACCCGGCCAGTCCGTCCTGCGTGCGGTGGACCGGTTCCACGACCTGGGCGGCACCGACACCGGCGCGGCGGTCCGCCGGCACTACCGCCACCACGATCGCGTCGTCATCGTCACCGACGAGCAGGCTCACCGGTCGTCCGCCGTCGATCCGTTCCTCGTCGTCCCCCGGCACATCCCCGTCTACACCTGGAACCTCGCCGGCTACTCCTACGGCCACACGGCCCCCGGACGGCACCGTCACACCTTCGGCGGCCTCGGCGACGCCGCCTTCCGCCTCATCCCCCTTCTGGAATCCGGCCTGGGCGCGGTATGGCCCTGGGACGCCGACGCACGGTAGGAGGGGTCGTCGTCGGACAGCGCCCGTTCGGCCGACCGGCGAGCGTTTCCCTTACCGGCATCGGTCGTTAGGGCAGACATGATCAAGAAACTCGCCTGTGTCACCGTCATGGCCGCCGCTCTTCTGGCCGCCGCCCCTGCCGCCGGGGCGGCGCCGGGCCCCCACTCCTCCACCGGCGCTCCGGGAGCGTCCCTCCTGCGGGGTCTCCTCGGGTCGCTGGAAGTAGGGCATCCGGCCACCTCCCTGCAGACGATTCTGCCCCCGGGAGTCACCGGCAGGTGACGGTGCGGAAGCCGTGTGGACGTCCGGGCCACCGGGCGCTCGTCCGGGGTTGCCGGAGGGGGGTCAGGGCGTTGGGAGCAGGGTCGCCGCGGCCTCGCGGGCGTGCCGGGCCGGGGTCGGGTCGCCGCTGATGCCGGCCGTCACGATGGCTCCTTCGGCGAGCAGGCAGACCGGTTCGGCGACCCGCACCCCGGTGGCGTGGACCCACACTGCGATCTGGTCGTGGAACGCCTGCTTGTGCGACCGCACTTCGGCCAGCACCGCCTCGGACGACGAGCCGAGTTCGCCGTAGGCGTTGATCCAGGCGCAGCCGCGGAAACCGGGCTGTGCGAACCACTCGGCAAGCCAGTCGAAGAGCGCGAGTACGCGCTCGCGCGCATCCGGGACCTGCTCCACTCGGGCGGCCAGGTCGCCTCTCCAACGCCGGTCGCGACGTCTGAGCACCGCCACGACGAGTTCCTCCTTCGTCGCGAAGAACCGGTATATCCGCTTCAGCGGCAGACCGGATGCCGTGCGGACCTCGTCCATGCCGACCGCCTGGATGCCCCGCTCGTAGAAGAGCCGCTCCGCCGCGTCGAGCAGTGCTTCGCGGTCGAGGCGGTTCTGTTCCTCGGTGATCGGGGCTGGCATCCGGGCTCCTTGACGTTGAGAACGATCGTTCCCTACCTTAGTCACCACGGATCGAGAACGCACGTTCTCCACATGAGGAGGCCGCAGTGCCCGAACATCGCCCGCCCTTCCCCCCGTTCACCCGGGAGACCGCTCTGCAGAAGGTGCAGGCCGCCGAGGACGCGTGGAACTCCCGCGACCCCCACCGGGTGGCCTCGGCCTACACGCCGGACTCGGCATGGCGGAACCGGGACGAGTTCGTCACCGGCCGCGAGGAGATCGTCGCCTTTCTGACGCGGAAGTGGGAGCGCGAACTGGACTACGCGCTGCGCAAGAGCCTCTGGGCGTTCGAGGGGAACCGGATCGCCGTCCGGTTCCAGTACGAGTGCCACGACGCGGAAGGCCAGTGGTGGCGCAGTTACGGCAACGAACTGTGGGAGTTCGACGAGCACGGCCTGATGCGACGCCGCGAGGCGAGCATCAACGACGTCGCCATCACCGAAGCCGACAGGCGTATCCACGGCCCTCGCCCCGCGGGCGGGCACGGCATCGACATCCCGCTCCGGTAGCGCCCGCCACCGCGCCATCCCGAGGCGGTGGGCCCGGGCAGCACGATCGCCTGCGCCCACCGCCTCGCTCCGACGGCGTGGAGACGGTCAGGGAAGGATCGAGTCGATGTACCCGCCGTCGACGCGCAGGGCTCCCCCGGTCGTGGCCGAGGCCTGCTCGGAGCTGAGGTAGACGACCATGTGGGCGATCTCCTCCGGCTCGATCAGCCGCTGCAGCAGGGACTGCGGGCGGTGCTCGCGCATGAACGCGCGCTGCGCCTCGTCCCAGGGCAGGTCGCGGTCGACGAGTTCGTACACGAAGTCCTCCACCCCGCCGGTGTGCGTGGGCCCCGCGATCACGGAGTTCACCGTCACGCCCGTGCCCGCCGCCTTCTTGGCGAATCCGCGGCTCACCGCCAGCAGCGCGGTCTTCGACATCCCGTAATGGATCATCTCCGCGGGGATGACGACCGCCGAGTCGCTGGCGACGTACTGGACGCGCCCCCAGCCGCGTTCGGTCATGCCCGGCAGGTACAGCCGGGTCAGCCGTACGGCGGCGAGGACGTTCACCTCGAAATAGCGCCGCCACTCCTCGTCGGTGATCTCCAGCGGGTCGGCGGCACCGAAGACACCCAGGTTGTTGACGAGGATGTCCACGTCCGGCAGCAGCTCGGCCACGCGGCCCGCGCCCTCGTCGCCGGAGACATCGGCGGCCACCGGCACCAGGTCGGCGCCCGGTGCCTGCCCGGCCAGCGACTCGACGGTGTCGGCCACCCGCTGCTCGTCGCGGCCGTTGATGCCCACGCGGGCCCCCGCCCGGGCGAGGGCCACGGCGATGGCCGCGCCGATGCCCTGCGTGGAGCCGGTGACCAGGGCCGTACGTCCTGTCAGGTCGATGTGCATGGGCGGACGGGTTCCCTGCACGCGCGACAGCATGCGACAGCCGGTCGCATGTGACCGTCCGGGGCGCCGGACGGTCGGAGGGCGCGAGCGCGATCGGCCTTCGGCCTGCTCGGTTCCGGTCCGCCCCGGGTGTCGCTCAGCCGGCCGCGAGGAGTCCCAGCGTGTCCACCACGCGGTTCGAGAAGCCCCACTCGTTGTCGTACCAGGCGACGACCTTGATGTGCCGGCCGTCGACGCGGGTGAGCGCCGAGTCGAAGATCGACGAGGCCGGGTTGCCGACGATGTCGGAGGACACGAGCGGGTCGTCCGCGTACTCCAGGACGCCGGCGAGCGGCCCGGCCGCGGCATCGCGGTAGGCGGCGAGCACCTCGTCGCGCGTCACGTCACGGGCGACGGTCGTGTTGAGTTCGACGATCGAGCCCACCGGAACCGGTACGCGGATGGAGTCGCCCGACAGCTTGCCGTCCAGGTTCGGCAGCACGAGGCCGATGGCCTTCGCAGCGCCCGTCGTGGTCGGGACGATGTTGACGGCGGCGGCGCGGGCACGACGCGCGTCACGGTGCGGGCCGTCCTGCAGGTTCTGTTCCTGGGTGTAGGCGTGCACCGTGGTCATGAACCCGTGCTCGATCCCGGCGAGGCCGTCGAGCACCGAGGCCAGCGGCGCGAGCGCGTTGGTCGTGCAGGAGGCGTTCGAGACGATGGTGTGCAAGGCCGCGTCGTAGGCATCGGTGTTGACCCCGAAGGCCAGCGTCACATCGGCACCGTCCGACGGAGCACCGACGAGTACCTTCTTCGCACCGGCGTCGAGGTGCGCGCGGGCGGCCTTGGCGGAGGTGAACCGGCCGGTCGCCTCGAGCACGATGTCGACGCCCAGCTCGGCCCACGGCAGCCGCGCCGGTTCGCGTTCGGCGAGCACCCGGATGCGGCGGCCGTCGACCACGAGGGCGTCGCCGTCGGCGGTCACCGGGCGGCCGAGCCGGCCTGCCGTCGTGTCGTAGGCGAGCAGCCGGGCGAGGGTCGCGGGCTCCGTGAGGTCGTTGACGGCGACGATCTCGAGGTTGCTGGAGCGCTCCAGCAGGGCGCGCAGCACATTGCGCCCGATGCGGCCGAATCCGTTGATGGCGATGCGAGTCATGAGTGGTGTCCCTTCGTCCGGGACCAGCCTCGCGTGCCGGATCGGCTCGCGGCCGTGGCGTGAGCGCCATGGTTCGCAAGGATCGCGCCAGGGGGCGCTACTCGCCGCGGGCGAAGGTGCGCCGGTACTCGCTCGGTGTGGTGCCGAGGATGCGCTGGAAGTGCGACCGGAGGTTCGCGCCGGTCCCGAGACCGACGTCGTTGGCGATCTGCTCGATGCTGCGCTCGGAACGTTCCAGCAGCTCACGGGCCATGTCGATGCGGGCGCGCATGACCCACTGCATCGGGGTGTAGCCGGTGTCCTCGGCGAAGCGGCGGGAGAAGGTGCGGGGCGAGACCGCCGCGTGCTGGGCGAGTGTCCCGAGGCTGAGGGGCTCGTCGAGGCGGTGCAGGGCCCACTCGCGGGTGGCGGCGAACCGCTCGCCGAGCGGTTCGGGCACGCTGCGCGGCACGTACTGGGCCTGTCCGCCGCTGCGGTAGGGGGCCGCGACCAGCCGGCGGGCCGCATGGTTGGACGCGGCCACTCCGAGATCGCCGCGCAGGATGTGCAGGCACAGGTCGATGCCGGACGCGGCACCGGCCGACGTCAGCACACTGCCCTCGTCGACGAAGAGCACGTTCTCGTCGACCCGGACGCGCGGGTGCTTCGTCGCGAACGCGCGCGTGTAGTGCCAATGGGTCGTGGCGCGTCTGCCGTCCAGCAGGCCCGTGGCGGCGAGCGCGAAGGCACCCGTCGAGATGGCGGCGAGCCGTGCTCCGCGGTCGTGGGCGGCGATCAGCGCCTCCACGACCGCCGACGGCGGGTCGTCGCGGTCAGGGAACCGGTAGCCGGGGATGAAGACGATGTCGGCCCAGTCGAGGGCTTCGAGGCCGTACGCGACGTGGTAGGACAGACCGTCGCCGCCGGTCACGGCTCCTGGTGCGGCACCACACACCCGTACCTCGTACGGCATGCTCGCGCGTGTGGTGAACACCTGCGCCGGGATGCCGACATCGAGGGGTTTGGCCCCTTCGAGCACGACGACGGCGACGCGGTGAAGGCGTGGGGGTGGCACGGCAACAGCGTACGGGAGGGTGCGGGACCGGCCCGGTCCGCGTCAGGCCGACTCCCGCACCACCAGCTCCGGGTCGAACACGATCGAGGTGGGCTCGGTGCGGGCGCCGTGGATGTGCTCGTCGAGGAGGCGGGCCATCTCGGCGGCCATGTCCTCCACGGGCTGGCGGACGGTCGTGAGCCGCGGTCGGCAGGTGACGGCCACGGTGGAGTCGTCGAAGCCGACCACCGCCACGTCCTGGGGCACCCGCCGGCCGCGTTCCCGCAGTACCTGGCAGGCGCCCTGGGCCATGAGGTCGTTGGCCGCGAACACCCCGTCCAGGTCGGGGTGTTCGGCGAGCAGGTCGGTCATGGCGGCGACCCCGCTGTCCAGGGTGAAGCCGCCCTCGGCGACGGGCACGTAGGGATGGCCGTGGCGGGCGAGGGTGTCACGGAAGCCGGCCAGCCGCTCCTGGCTCGCGGCGACCGCCAACGGCCCGCTGATCGTGGCCGGTTTGCGGCGCCCCTGGGCGAGCAGGTGCTCGGCGGCGAGCCGGCCGCCGTCCCGGTGGGCGAGGTCGACGTAGCTGAGCGGGACCGGGCGGGAGGGGCGGGCGAAGAGCACGGCGGGCAGCCGGGCCTCGGCGAGCAGCGCGGGCAGCGGGTCGTCGGCGTGGCTGGAGACCACCAGTGCGCCGTCCGCCCGCCCCTGCCGCAGATAGGTGAGCACCTCCTGGCGGGAGTCGGCCGACTCGGCGAACATCAGGACCGGGTGCACCGAGCGCGGCCGGAGGAAGCCGACGATCCCGGCGACCACCCGCCCGAAGAAGGGGTCCGCGAACACCCGGGCGGCGAAGGCGGCCTGGGCCCCGTCGGAGGCGTCCCCGGCTCCGGACACCACCAGCGCCACGGTCTCGGCCCGGCGGGTGACCAGGGAGCGGGCGGCCCGGTTGGGTGCGTACCCGGTCCGCTCGATGGCTTGGCGGACCAGTTCCTGGATGGCCGGGTCCACGTTGCGTACGCCGTTGACGACCCGGGACACGGTGGCCCGGGAGACACCTGCCTCCCGGGCGACGTCCTCCAGCGTCGGGGCCTGTCTGCTCATGCCCGCACCCTAACGGCCCGGCGGCCTGCGGGGATAGAGCGCTCTCCGGTGCGGGGCGCGGCTCTCAGGGCCGGTCGCGCACGCGCACCTCCAGGGACAGGGGCAGATCGCCCGCCGAGCGACCGGCCAGTACCCGGTACGGTCCCGGTTCCGTGCGCCAGCCGCCCGCGCGGACGTCCCAGTGGCACAGGGCGCGGGCCGGGATCCGCACCTGCGCGACGACTGTGTCACCGGGCCGCGCCCGCACCGCCGTCCACCCGGCGAGCCATCGCTCGGGGTACGCGACGGCGGTCGCGGCGGGGCGGGCGAGATAGACCTGTACGACCGCCCGTCCGGCGCGCGGTCCGGTGTTGCGCAGCCGCACGCGCACGGTGATGTCCTCGCCCGCCGCCGTCTCCGCCGGCCCCGACAGTTCCTCGTGGGCCCACGTCGTGTAGCCGAGTCCGTGCCCGAACCAGTACGCGGGTGTGCGGCGGGCGCGCAGCCACCCGCGGTGGCCGACGTGCACGCCTTCGTCGTAGGGGAGGCGGCCGGCGTCCGGGCGGGTGCGGGTGACGGGGGCGTCGGCGAGTCGGGCGGGCCAGGTGGTGGGCAGCCGTCCGCCGGGCTCGGTCCGGCCGAGGAGGACGTCGGCCAGGCCACCGCCTCCCTCCTGGCCGGGGAACCAGGCGAGGAGCAGCGCGCCGACGTCGTCCCGCCAGGGCAGTTCCACCGGGCCGCCGCTGTTGACCACGGCCACCGTGCGCGGGTTGGCCCTGGCGACGGCGCGGACCAGGGCGTCCTGGTCCGTGCCGAGCGCGAGGTGCGGGCGGTCGCGCCCTTCTGATTCGTGCTGTTCGCCGGTGCCGACGACTACCACGGCCGCGTCCGCCTCGCGTGCCGCCCGGGACGCGGCCGCGAGGGCCTCGGCGGGGTCGGGTCCGGGTGGTGCGGCGCCGACGACGGTGGCCCGGCCGGTGCCGGGGGCGAGTTCCCTGCGGGCGACGAGCAACGGGGTGGTGCCGGCGGTCAGGTGAGCCGTGACGACCTGGGTGGGCGGGTTCACGTGGATCACGGCGGGGTCGTCCGTGGTGGTGGCGAACACACCGTCCAGGAGCGGGTGTCCGTCGAGGTGGAGGCTGAGTCGGCCGAATCCGGCGAGGCCGATCCGCCAGGTGCCCGATGTCCGGGGGTGCAGTCGCGCGCTGATCTCCACGGTGTGCGCGCCGGGTGGCAGCGGGGGCTCCAACTGGCGGCCGCTGCGGCGGTGTTCGGCATGCAGCTCGGTGCCGGAGTCGTCGAGGACGCGCAGGAGCACGCCGGGGGTGGTGGTGCGCGGGTCGGACCCGAGGTCCAGGTCCAGGGGTGGGGGCGGGCCGTCCGGGGCGGGGCCGGGTACGTGGACGACCCGGGCGCGGCCGCGCAGGCCCGCCCTGATGCCGTCCAGGACCGACACCTCGTCCTGGGGGAAGACACCGGCGCTGCCGCCGCCCTGGGTGCGGGTGCGGGCGGCGGCGGCGCCGATGACGGCGACCGTGCGCAGGCGCGCGGGGTCCAGGGGCAGGACGCCCCGGTTGGCCAGCAGGACGGCCCCGGCCGCGACCGCCCGCCGGGCCAGGGCCCGCGCCCGCCGGGACCGCGGGTGCGGGCGGGCCGGCCGGTACGGCCTGCCGAGCACACCGCACCAGGCGGCGAGCCGCAGCAGCCGGCGCACCTTGTCGTCCACGGCCGGCTCCTCGACCTCGCCGGCCTCCACGGCCCGGACCAGCGACTCGCCCCACTGACCCGCGGGTCCCGGCATCTGGAGGTCCAGCCCGGCGCGCGCGGTCTGCCGGGTGCCGCGGACGGCGCCCCAGTCGGAGACGACGACGCCGTCGAAGCCCCACTCGCTCTTCAAGGGCGCGGTCAGCAGCTCGTGGGCGGTCATGGTGGTGCCGTTCACCTGGTTGTATCCGGCCATCACCAGCCGCACGCCCGCCGCCACAGCCGCCTCGAACGGCGCGAGGTAGACCTCGCGGAGCGTCCGCTCGTCGATGCGCACGTCGACCGTCAGCCGGTCCGTCTCGGCGTCGTTCGCCACGAAGTGCTTGGCCGTGGCGGCGACGCCCTGCGCCTGGATGCCCCGGATCAGGGCGGCCCCCATCCGGCCGGTCAGCACGGGGTCCTCGGAGAAGCACTCGAAGTGCCGCCCGGCCAGGGGGCTGCGGTGGAGGTTGAGGTTGGGGGCGAGGATCACGTGCACGCCCTTGCGCCGGGCCTCCGAGGCGAGGAGGCCGCCGAGTTCCTCGACCAGCCGCTCGTCCCAGGTGGCGGCGAGCGCGGAGGCCGAGGGCAGCAGGACGGAGGTGGCGCGTTCGTCCCAGCTCTCCCCGCGCACGCCCGCGGGACCGTCCGACAGCACCAACTCCCCCAATGCGATGTCCGGTTCGGCCGCCGTGCGCCAGGTGGTGGCGCCGGTGAGCAGCCGGACCCTGGACCGCAGGGTCAGTTTGTCGAGCAGCCGGTCGAGTTCGTCCTCGTCGGCCATCCCCACCCCCTTCTGTCGCCGACCGCTCAGGTCAGCTGTAGACGCCGAACTCGTACAGCGAGTAGCCCCAGCCCGTGCCGCGGGCGGTGCCGTTGACGCGGACGTAGCGGCCGGTACCGGTGACGTCGAAGTCGTCCACGCCGCCGTTTCCGTCCGTCACCGTGCGCACGGTCTGCCAGTTCTGCCCGTCGTCGGAGGTCTGCACGGTGTACGCCTTGGCGTAGGAGGCCTCCCACAGCAGCTGGACGTGGCGGAACGTGGTGCGGGCGCCGAGGTCGACCCGGATCCACTGCGGGTCGCTCCAGTCACTGGCCCAGCGGGTGCTCGGGTTGCCGTCGACCGCGTTGCCCGCGGGGCACGGGCAGTCGCCGTAACTCGGCTGGTACGAGGAGGCGGTGGCGGGCTTGCCGAGGGCGATGTTCGTGCCGCTGGGTGTGGGCGGGACGACTCGGACGGAGCGGGTCTCGACGCCGACGTTGCCGTGGCCGTCGGTCACCTTCACATAGACCTTCCAGACGCCGGGCCGGTCCGGCGCGGTGACCTTGAAACGGCCGCCGCCGAGGTTGCTGAAGGGCAGCGGGGTGAGGTTCTTGCTCTGGTCGATGTACATGCTGTTGTCGAGGACTTCGTAGGAGAGCGGGTCCCCGTCGGGATCGGTGGCCTTGACCGCGAGGGTCAGGTCCCGGCCCGCCTGCACCTTGCCCGCGTCGCCCTCGACGGTCAGGTCCGCGATGACGGGCGGGGTGTTGTCGTGGGAGGTGTCCGCTCCGTAGGCCCTCTTCACGGCGTAGTAGGACAGGCGTTTCTGTCCGGCGGGCAGCAGGTTGAACCAGATGCCGCCGAAGTCGTACTCGGTGCCGTAGTGGAACATCGTGGCACCGAGCGCGACTCCCTTGTGTCCGGTGGCGCAGCCCCAGGCCCGGGTGTACCCGTCGGCCTTGGCCCGGTCGCTCGGCTCGAGCGGCACGCCGTTGGCGTCGTCGGGCACCTCCCACTCACCGGCCGGGCCCGTCTCGGTGACGATGTAGGGCTTGGTGTAACCGCCCTGCTCCCAGGCGGACTTCACGTCGCAGACCGCGTTGTAGGAGTTGACGGCGTACAGGTCGAGGTCGGGTGCGTTCCTCTTGAAGTACGGCCATGCGCCCACCCATGCGTCGGTGGAGGTCACGGGGTGGTTGGGGTCGACGGCGTGGATCTTCTTCGCGACGTCGTTCACGAAGGTCGTGTAGGCGTCGCGCTGCCGCTCCAACTCCGTGCCGCTGTAACAGTTCTGGAGGCCGAGCACCGACTCGTTGCCGACGTCCCACATCAGCACGCCCGGGTTGTCCTTGTAGGTCTGCACCCACTTCGGGAACTCGTCCAGCATCTGGTTCTTGTAGGCGGTGTCGGTCACGTAGTTCACACAGCCGCCGCTGCCCGGGCCGCCGCCGGGCTGGAGCCAGAACCCGGCGATGACCTTGATGCCGTGCGCGGCGGCCGAGTCGAACAGCGGCTTGCCGGTGGCGTCGGTACCCCAGGTGCGGATGGTGTTGACGCCCATGGACTTCAGATCGGGCAGGTACTTCTCGGCGTCGGCTATGGACGGGCCCCAGGTCAGGCCCTTGATCTGGTACGGCTGTCCGTCGACGGTCAGCTGCCAGTTGCCCTGGGCGCCGGTGACCTTGACGACGCTGCCGGCCGCGTGGGCCTGTGCGGCGGGCAGGGCCGTGAGGGCGCCGACGGTCAGCACGCCGGCGGTGAGGGGCGCGGCGAGGCGGCGCGCGCGGGTGCGTGGTGGTGGGGTCATGATGGTGGGATCTCCGTGTGGGGTGCGGGTGTCGTCGGGTGGGGTCCGCTACGGCAGGCGGTAGTCGGCGTTCAGGGCCGCGCCCGCCTCCGGGTGGGTCTCGTCGTAGCCGCGCGCGTCGCACTGCAGTCCGCCGACGATGCAGTGGTCGACCAGCGCCTTGAGGGTGCGGTCGTCCCAGGCGTTGAAGAAGTCGTAGTGGAAGCTGTGGCCCGGTCCGCTGGCCAGCCGTACCCGCGACATGTCTCCGTTGACGGGGAACGCCATCTTGAACTCGATCATCGGCAGGGCCACCGGATGGTCGGCGGGGCAGACGTTGTCGTTCGTGCCGGGCTTGACCACGGGGTAGGACATGTGGCTCCTGTGGTCGGGGGTGTCGAGGTACCTGCCGTCCCAGCAACTGGGCGCCTGGAAGCGGATGTTGAGCTGGACGTCGGCCCGGTTCGGGCAGGTCGCCGGGAACTCGGTGTTGAAGTAGCTGTCGCCGCACTCCCAGCCCTCTACGAAGCCGCGGTGGTGGCGGAACTCGTCGGCGGTCTGCATCGGGTTGCCGACGACGAACCTCAGGCCCTTGGGGAAGGGCCGGACCCTGGTGTAGTCGGTGACGCCGGCCTTGTAGTAGATGACCTGCGGGCCGATGGGCAGGATCGGCTTGTCGCCGTTGTAGAGGGTGGGCATCCAGTAGCCGGACAGGTCGCCGGGGGCCTTGCAGGTGGTGCCGCCCGCGCTCAGTGAGGCGGTCGTGCTGCCGGCGTCGGTGGTGGTGTTGCCCATGAACGTGTGGTCGTGGGACGCGCCGGGTTGCCGCGGATAGACGATCGGGTCGTCCGGCTGGGTGTGGCTGACCGCGCAGTTGGCCTGGAACTCGTGGAAGTAGCGGTGCGGCGGGTTCTGCGTGGCCGGGGGGAGGCCGGTGACGGGCGGGTCGGCGGGGATGTAGCCGTCACCGTCGGGGTCCTCAGGCGAGGAGGCGGTCGACAGCGCCATGGTGTGGCCGGTGTGCACGGTGGCGCCGGTGGACCGCGGTGGGGACGACGCGGCGACACCGGTGACGCCGAACGAGGTCAGCAGCAGGGCGGAGGTGACCAGCGCGCCCGAGAGGATCTTCGATCTCCGTGACATGGGGGCTCCTCGACGGGAGGGGAGGGGAGGTCGTACGGAGGTGGGAGAGCGCTCTCCCACCGCTGGAGTGTTGGGGCGGCGACGTGAGGGTGTCAAGGGAGACGACCAAAGAATCAGGGAAGCCGCATCGCTCACTTCTCGAAGGCAGCGACCGCGAAGTGACGGTCACTCAGGCGAAGCGCACGGAATTTCGGTCGCAACTCTTGACGCATCGTTCACGTCAATGAAGCATCCAACAGCGAGAGAGCGCTCCCCCACCCCCACTTCGTTCATTTACTGAACAAGGAGAGCCGCGCATGTCCCCCTCTTCCCCCACCTCCCCCGCTTCCCCTTCTTCGCCGTCCGTCGGCCGCCGGGCCGTCATCGGTGCCGCGGCGGCCGCCGTGCCCGTGCTGGTCGGCGTGTCCACGCCCGCCCGGGCAGCCGGCTCGTCCCGCACGTCCCCCCGCGCCCTGCCCGGCGGGGGCGACCTCGGCCCGAACGTGCTGGTGTTCGACCCCGGCACACCCGGTATCCAGGCGAAACTGGACCAGGTCTTCCAGCAGCAGGAGTCGGCCCAGTTCGGCAGCGGCCGCTACGCCCTGCTGTTCAAGCCCGGCACGTACAACGGCCTGAACGCCCAGCTCGGCTTCTACACCTCCATCGCGGGCCTCGGCCTGTCTCCCGACGACACGACGATCAACGGTGACGTCACGGTCGACGCGGGCTGGTTCAACGGCAACGCCACGCAGAACTTCTGGCGTTCGGCGGAGAACCTGGCGCTGGTCCCCGCGAACGGCACGAACCGGTGGGCGGTGGCCCAGGCGGCGCCCTTCCGCCGTATGCACGTCCGAGGCGGGCTCAACCTCGCCCCCTCCGGCTACGGTTGGGCGAGCGGCGGCTACATCGCGGACAGCCGGATCGACGGTCAGGTCGGGCCGTACTCGCAGCAGCAGTGGTACACCCGCGACAGCGCCATCGGCAGCTGGCTCAACGGCGTGTGGAACATGGTGTTCTCCGGCGTCCAGGGTGCCCCGGCACAGAGCTTCCCCAACCCGCCCTACACCACGCTCGACACCACTCCCGTCTCCCGGGAGAAGCCCTTCCTGTACGTCAGCGGCAGCGAGTTCCGGGTCTTCCTGCCGGAGAAGCGGACCGGCGCCCGCGGGGTCAGCTGGGGCAACGGCACGCCGCGGGGCACGTCCCTGTCGCTGTCGCAGTTCTACGTCGCGAAGCCGGGCGTCAGCGCGGCCACCCTCAACCAGGCGCTCGCGCAGGGACTGCACCTGCTGCTGACGCCGGGCGTCTACCACGTGGACCAGCCGATCCAGGTGGGCCGTGCCGGCACCGTGGTACTGGGCCTGGGGTACGCGACGCTCGTCCCCGACAACGGGACCACGGTGCTGAAGGTGGCCGACGTCGACGGCGTACGGCTCGCGGGGTTCCTCATAGACGCCGGACCGGTCAACTCCCCGACGCTGCTCGAGGTCGGACCGGCCGGCTCGGCGAACGACCACTCCGCCAACCCGACCACCGTGCAGGACGTCTTCGTGCGCATCGGCGGCGCGGGCGCCGGCAAGGCGACCACGAGCATGGTGATCAACAGCCGGCACACCATCGTCGACCACACCTGGGTGTGGCGCGCCGACCACGGCACGGGTGTCGGCTGGGACACCAACCGCGCCGACTACGGTGTCGTGGTCAACGGCGACGACGTGCTGTGCACCGGACTGTTCGTGGAGCACTTCAACAAGTACGACGTGCAGTGGTTCGGTCAGCGGGGCCGCACGATCTTCTTCCAGAACGAGAAGGCGTACGACGCCCCGAACCAGGCCGCCGTCCAGAACGGCTCGGTCAAGGGCTACGCGGCCTACCGGGTCGGCGACAACGTCACCACGCACGAGGGCTGGGGACTGGGCAGCTACTGCTACTACAACGTCGACCCGTCGATCGTGCAGCACCACGGCTTCGCCGCGCCGAACCGCCCGGGGGTGAGGTTCCACGACCTGCTGGTCGTCTCGCTCGGCGGCAACGGCCAGTACGAACACGTGATCAACGAGACGGGATCACCGACTTCGGGCACGTCCACGACCCCGTCCACGGTGGTGTCGTACCCCTGAGCCCGGCACCGCCCATGCCGCCCAGGGTCGTCCGGCGTCAGACGCGGTGGCCCTGGGCGGCCACCTGTGCACGCAGGGCCGGCTCCTGCCGCCCGGGGCCGGGGACACCGGTCGCGTCTCCCGGGCCGCGTGGTAGCTTCCCGTCGTCGGGCGCGGACGTGCCTGCCCCGGACGAGATGTGCGCCGTACCCGGCCCGACAGGACGACGCACGTGGAGGCATCGTGGGTACCGGCAGGCAGCTGATCGACTTCACCGGCACCGCTCCCCGGGCGCGCCCTCTGGACGTGAGGTGGATCCACGGCTCGCCGTCGGCCAAGCACAACACCGACCCGGACATCCAGGTCCACGCCTACGACGAGCACACCTTCATCCTGCGGCAGAACATGGCGGTCCACTACGAGGCGCCCTTCCTGTTCCTGCTGTGCGGCAACGAACGGGCCGTACTGATCGACACCGGTGCCACCGAGTCGCCCGAGTTCTTCCCCCTGCGCCGGGTCGTCGACGCACTGCTCGCGGACTGGCTCGCCCGGCATCCCCGGGAGGGCTACGAGCTGCTCGTGCTGCACACCCACGGGCACGGCGACCATGTCGCGGGGGACGGCCAGTTCGCGGGCCGTCCCGCCACCATGGTGGTGGGCGCGGACCGCCCCACCGCCTGGCCGTACTTCGGGTTCGACACGGACCCGGACGCCGTCGCCCGCGTCGACCTCGGTGGACGGGTGCTGGAGTGCCTGGCCACCCCGGGCCACCACGAGGCGGCCGTGACCTTCTACGACCCGGCCACCGGCCTCCTGCTCACCGGTGACAGCGTCTACCCCGGCCGGCTCTACATCCAGGACCTGCCCGCGTTCACCCGCAGCATCGAGCGGCTGATCGCGTTCGCCGACCGCCGGCCGGTCACCCATGTGCTCGGCTGCCACATCGAGATGACCACCGAGCCGGGCGTGGACTACCCGGTGCGCACCACCTACCAGCCGGCCGAGCCCCCGCTCCAGCTGACCCCGGCCCACCTGCGCCGGATCCGGGACGCGCTCACCGAACTCGACGACGGCGTCACCTGGCGCGCTCGCTCCGACTTCGTTCTCTGTCCGCACACCTGAGCGCTCCGGCGGCGGACGCAGTGTGCGGCACCGTGGACGACGGCCGACGCGGTGTGCGGCGCCGGGGAGCCCCCGGCGCCGCACACACCCGCCCCGCCCTCTGAACGCCACCGCTTCTCAGGCGGCCGCCTCGCTGTGCTCCCGATCGCGGTGGATCGGTGTGTTGGAGCCGGTCAGGGGGACGCCCGTCCCGCCCCGCCGGGCGGCGACGATCTCCGCCACGATCGACAGGGCGGTCTCCTCGGGCGTCCGGGCGCCGAGGTCGAGTCCGATCGGTGACCGCAGCCGGGCCAGCTCCCGCTCGCTCACGCCTTCCTCCCGCAGACGCCGGTTCCGGTCCTCGTGGGTGCGGCGCGAGCCCATCGCACCGACGAACGCCACCGGCATGCCGAGGGCCGTCTTCAGCAGGGGCACGTCGAACTTCGCGTCGTGCGTGAGCACGCACAGGACGGTGCGGGCATCGGTCGCGGTGCGCCGCAGATAGCGGTGCGGCCAGTCGACGACGACCTCGTCGGCGTCGGGGAAGCGGGCCCGCGTGGCGAAGACGGGGCGGGCGTCGCAGACGGTCACGTGGTACCCGAGGAACTTCCCGGCCCGGGCCAGCGCCGACGCGAAGTCGACCGCACCGAAGACGATCATGCGCGGGGGCGGCAGGTGGGACTCGACCAGCAGGGTGAGGCCGCCGGGGCAGTGCGAGCCGTCCGCCGAGAGGTCCACCGTGCCGGTGCTGCCCGCCTCCAGCCGGGCCCGGGCTTCGGCCGCCGCCGTCCGGTCCAGCTCGGCGTGGCCGCCGAGGCCGCCTTCGTACGTGCCGTCGTCCCGCACCAGCAGGGTCCGGCCGAGGAGTTCGGCGGGGCCGCGGGCGACCCGGGCCAGGGCCGCCGGCTCGCCCCGGCCGGCGGCCGACAGGGCCGACGCCAGGACCGTCCGGTCCGGCGCTTGCCCGCCGACCGGCGTGATCAGGACGTCGATCGTCCCGCCGCAGGTCAGTCCTACGGCGAAGGCGTCCTCGTCGCTGTAGCCGAACCGCTCGGTGACGCTCTCGCCCGTCTCCAGCGCCGTCCGGCACAGGTCGTAGACCGCGCCCTCCACGCAGCCGCCGGAGACCGAGCCGACGACGGTGCCCGCGCGGTCGACGGCGAGGGCGGCGCCGGGACCGCGCGGCGCGCTGCCGCCGACGGCCACGACGGTGGCGACGGCGAACTCCCGGCCCGCCTCGATCCAGGTGCTCAGCTCCTCGGCCAGGTCAAGCATCCGGCGCTCCTCCGGCCGAGAGGATACGGTCGGGCCGTATGGGCAGGCTGCGGTGGCGTACGCCGGTCGCGTGCCAGACCGCGTTGGCGATGGCGGCCGCCGCGCCCACGATGCCGATCTCACCGATGCCCTTGATGCCGACCGGGTCCTTCGGATCCGGGTCGTCGATCCAGTCGGCCTCGATGTGCGGTACGTCGGCGTGCGTGGCCACGTGGTAGCCCGCGAGGTCGGCGCCGACGTGGCCGCCCGAGGCACGGTCCCGTACGGCCTCCTCGTGCAGCGCCATGGAGATGCCCCAGATCATGCCGCCACGGAACTGATTGCGTGCGGTGAGCGGGTTGACGATGCGGCCCGCCGCGAAGATGCCGAGCATCCTCCGCACGCGCACCTCGCCGGTGGTGGGATCCACGGCCACCTCGGCGAACTGCGCGCCGTAGGAGTGGCGTTCGGCGGGGGCGAGGGCGCCGATGGCCGCGGCGGTGTTCGACCGCACCGTGATGCCCTCCGGCGGGACGGGGCCCAGGGCCAGGCGGTCGCGCAGTTCGTCGGCGGCCGCCGTGACCGCCCAGGCCCAGGAGCGGGTGCCCATGGAGCCACCGGCGATCATCGCCGGTCCGAAGTCGCTGTCGCCGATGCGGACCCGGACGCTCTGCGTGGGTACCCGCAACGCGTCGGCGGCGACCAGGGTGAGGGCCGTACGGGCCCCGGTGCCGATGTCGGCCGCGGCGATCCGGACGGTGAAGGTGCCGTCCGGGTGAGCGGTCACGGTGGCCGTCGACGGGCCGGCGCCCGCCGGGAAGGAGGCCGCCGCGGTGCCGGTGCCGAGCAGCCAGCGGCCGTCCCTGCGCAGTCCGGGGCGTGGGTCGCGGTCCGCCCAGCCGAACCTGCGGGCGCCCTCCCGGAAGCAGGCGGGCAGATTGCGGCCGGCGAACGGCAGGCCGGAGACCGGTCCCTTGTCGGGTTCGTTGCGCAGGCGCAGCTCGACCGGGTCGATCCCGCACTTCTCGGCGAGTTCGTCCAGCGCCGCCTCCAGCGCGAACGACCCCGGTGCCTCACCCGGGGCGCGCATCCACGTCGGGGTCGGCACGTCGAGCCGTACGACACGGTTGGCGGTGTGGTGGGCGTCGGCGTCGTACATCACCCGGGCCGCCCCGGCACTGGATTCGATGAACTCGTGCACGGTGGAGGTGAGGCTGAGCGAGCGGTGCTCCAGTGCCCGCAGCCGTCCGTCGGCGTCGGCGCCGAGCCGGACGCGCTGGGTGGTGGGGCTGCGGTAGCCGGCCAGCGAGAACATCTGGCGGCGGGTCAGGACGACCCGCACCGGGCGCTGCAGGACGGTCGCCGCCATCACGGCGGCCACCTGGTGGGCGCGCACGCCCTTGCTGCCGAAGCCCCCGCCGACGTGCTCGGAGCGCACGCGCACCGAGGCCGGGTCGAGCGAGAAGAGGTTCGCGAGTTCGCCGATGACCCAGGTGGCGCCCTGGTTGGAGTCGACCAGCTCGAGTCGGCCGTCGTCCCAGTGGGCGGTCGCCGCGTGCGGTTCCATCGGGTTGTGGTGCTCTTCGGGGGTGGTGTACTCGGCGTCGACGACGACGGCCGACGCGGCCAGTTCGGCGTCGAGGTCCCCCTTCTCCGTCACCGCCGGCCCATGGCTGTCCAGCGGGTAGGCGTCCGGGTGCTCGCCCGTGAAGTCGACGTCGTGGGGCTCTTGTTCGTAGTGCACCACGAGTGCCTCGGCGGCCTCCCTGGCCTGCTCGGACGTCTCGGCGACGACCAGTGCCACCGGCCAGCCCAGGTGGGGCACCCGGTCGTGCTGGAAGACGGCGCAGGTCGGGTCCGGCCGCGTGCCCAGCAGGCCGACGTAATCGGTCTCGAGGCGTGGGGCGTTGCGGTGGTCCAGGACGGCGAGGACGCCCGGCATGGCGAGGACGGGGTCGGTGTCGATGGCGCGGATGCGGCCGCGGGCGACGGTGGACAGCGCCAGCCAGCCGTGCGCGAGGTCGGCGAAGGGGATCTCTCCGGCGTAGCGGGCCGCTCCGGTGACCTTGTCCCTGCCCTCCACGCGGGTGTGGGCGGTGCCGACGGAGGGCACCGGCGTGGGTGTCCCGGTGGTGACGGTGGTCATCGGGCGGTCTCCTCGGCGAGTTCGGTCAGTACGGCCACCACGAGGTTGCGCATGAGGGTCACCTTGTAGGCGTTGTGCGGCAGCGGTCGCGCCGCGGTCAGTTCGGCGTCGGCGGCGGCGGCGAAGGTGCCGGCGTCGGCCGGCGCGCCGGTCAGCGCGCGTTCGGCCGCGAGGGCCCGCCACGGACGGGAGGCGACCGCGCCGAAGGCCAGGCGGGCGTCCCGGACGACGCCGTCCCGGACGTCGAGCGCGGCGGCGACCGAGCCGATGGCGAACGCGTACGAGGCGCGCTCGCGGACCTTGCGGTAGCGGGAGTGGGCGGCGGTGGGCACGGGCGGCAGGGTGACGCCCGTGATCAGTGCTCCCGGCGGAAGTGCGGTCTCGCGGTGGGGGGTGTCGCCGACGGGGAGGTAGAACTCGGCGAGCGGCAACTCCCCCGGTCCGTCGGCGGTTTCGTAGTGCACGACGGCGTCGAAGGCGGTGAGCGCGACGGCCATGTCCGAGGGGTGTACGGCCACGCAGTGGTCGGAGGCGCCCAGGATCGCGTGGTTGTGGTGTTCGCCCTGGACGGCGGGGCAACCGCTGCCCGGGACACGCTTGTTGCACGGTTGGGTGACGTCGGTGAAGTAGCCGCAGCGGGTGCGCTGCAGCAGGTTCCCGCCGACCGTGGCCATGTTGCGCAGCTGCCCGGACGCGCCCGCCAGCACCGCCTGCGCCAACGCCGGGTAGCGGCGCCGGACTTCGGGGTGGGCGGCCAGGTCGCCGTTGGTGACGGTGGCGCCGATACGCAGGCCGCCCTCCGGCGTCGACTCGATTTCGCCGAGCGGGAGTTCACGGATGTCGATGAGCCGTGCGGGGCGTTCGACACCGGTCTTCATGAGGTCGACGAGGTTGGTGCCGCCGCCGAGGAAGCGGGTGTCCGGATCGGCGCCGAGCAGCGCGACGGCGCCGGCGACATCGGATGCCCGCTGATAGCCGAACTCCCTCATGCCACGGCCCCCTTCGTGCCCGCTGCCGCGGGGCTGACGGGCGCCGCGTGCGTGTCGGTACCGGCCTCGGCCGCACGGGCCACCGCCTCGACGATCGAGACGTAGGCGCCGCACCGGCACAGGTTGCCGCTCATTCGTTCGCGAATCTCCTCGGCGGTGAGGGGTGGTGGCCCCGCTTCGGGCCGGACGTCGTCGGTGACGGCGCTGGGCCAGCCCGCCGCGTGTTCCTGGAGCACGCCGATGGCCGAACAGATCTGTCCGGGGGTGCAGTAGCCGCACTGGAAACCGTCCAGGTCGAGGAACGCCTGCTGCACCGGGTGCAGCTGTTCACCGTCGGCGAGGCCTTCGATGGTGGTGATCTCGCGGTCCTCGGCCGCCACGGCCAGTTGCAGGCAGGCGACGGCCCGCCGGCCGTCCAGCAGGACGGTGCAGGCACCGCATTGCCCCTGGTCGCAGCCCTTCTTGGTACCGGTCAAGGTGAGGCGCTCGCGCAGTGCGTCGAGCAGGGTCGTGCGGTGATCGACGGGCAGTGTGTACTTCTCGCCGTTGATCTTCAAGGTGATGACACTGGACGTCGATAGGGCCATGAGCAGCTTCTTTCGCATTCCAGAACAGTTGGGGGGTCCGGCGGCCGGAGGACCGGGCGCCGTGGAGGGTGCGTGGTGCGGGTCGATGTCGCAGGGGCGAAGCGCAAGGGCGGGATGCCGGGGCCGAAGGTTGCGGCCGCCGACTGCCGTAGGGCCGCCTCCACGGCTATCGTGGACGGAACCGGACAGCTGTCCGCTATCTCGGAACCGTAACGGACAGCTGTCCGGTTAGCAAGGGCGGGGTTCGGCCACGAACCCTCGAGGAGGACGGACGAGTGCCGCAGAAGAAGGACCCACCCCTGCGCTCGGACGCGCGGCGCAACCGCGAACGCATCCTGGACGTGGCCCTCGCCGAGCTGACCCGTTGCGCCGACGCCCCGCTGAGCGCGATCGCCAAGAAGGCCGGCGTCGGGCAGGGCACGTTCTACCGCAACTTCCCCAACCGCGAGGCGCTCGTCCTGGAGATCTACCGCCACGAGATGCAGCAGGTCGCCGACAGCGCGGCCCAGCTGCTCGCGACACGGACCCCCGAGCAGGCCCTGCGCGCCTGGATGGACCGGCTCGCCGAGTTCGCCATGACCAAGGCCGGTCTGGCCGACGCGATACGCCAGGCGACCGGCGCACCGGGAAGTCCGGCGAAGCCCGCCAACACACCGGTGACCGCGGCGGCGGAACTCCTGCTGCGCGCCAACGAGGAAGCCGGCACCATCCGCCCCGGAATCACCCAGGACGACTTCCTCCTCGCCATCGCGGGCCTGTGGCAGCTCGACCCCCACGACGACTGGCAGCCACGCGCCACCCGACTCCTCGACCTCGTCATGGACGGCCTGCGCACGGGGGCGTCCGGCCGATGAACGCGGCACCGCCGGCGGCACGCCGGCGCGTCCGGCCGGTGAGCCAGGGTTCACCGCCGGCGGACCGTCGAGAGCGCCGACCGTACCCCCCGTACGGAGCCCGACAGCCCCGCCGACATCGCGTGGTCGGCCGACCGTGCCCGGCGGGGCCCTACCACCGGCACGAAGCCCGACAGCCGTGCCGAGACCGCGTAGTCGACCGCCCACGCCCGGCGGGGCCCCGGCGCCAACGCCGACCGAACCCCCGGCACGAAGCCCGACAGGCGTGCCAAGACCGCGTAGTCGACCGCCCACGCCCGGCGGGGCCCCGGCGCCAACGCCGACCGAACCCCCGGCACGAAGCCCGACAGCCGTGCCAAGACCGCGTAGTCGACCGCCCACGCCCGGCGGGGCCCCGGCGCCAACGCCGACCGAACCCCCGGCACGAAGCCCGACAGGCGTGCCTTGGGCGCGTGGTCGGCCGCCCGTGCCCAGGGGGGCCTCACAGACCCAACGTGATCGCAGCGCCGACCCCGCCGAGGACGAGGGCCAGTGCGGCCTCGGCCCAGCCGCCGCGGCCCCAGGGAAGGAACCGGTCGACGGACAGGCGGCCCGGGCCGATGGCCGCGACGGCCAGCGCGACCACGGCGATGCTGACGTTGTACTCGACGCCGCCGTCCGTCTCCCACAGGCCGTGGGCGGCGGTGACAGTCACCATGGCATTGATCATCACGCCGATCACGGCCGCGGCCGCCAGTGGAGTCAGCAGCCCGAGCGCCAGGCCGAGACCGCCGAGAAATTCGGAGAGGCTGCCGATCAGAGCGAAGACCTTTCCCGGACGGTAGCCGAGGCTTGCGAAGGCCCGGCCGGTCGCCGTCAGGCCGTCCCCGCCGAACACCCCGAACAGTTTCTGGGCCCCGTGGGCGGCCATCAGCAGCCCGAAGGTCAGTCGCAGGAGCAACAGGCCCCAGTCGGCGGCGGACGACGTCCGCGCGGCGGCGTCGTCTGCTCGCGAGTCCGCGGGACTCGAAGGGCCGTGCGGATTTCGTCTCGTATACATGGCAGTGCTCCGGAACGGGCGGTGCCCCAGTGCCGATCCTTCCGCAGCGACCATGATCATGCATCTGGGGCGGGTCCGCGCTGCCGGCGGTAGCCTGCTCGTGAGGGCAGCCATGGCCGAAAAGGTACGCATCCGGCTCCTCGGCGGTTTCACCGTGACGGTCGACGACCGCCCGGTCCCCGCCGGGGCGTGGCGGCTGCGCAAGGCCCGGAGCCTGCTGAAACTGCTCTGCCTCGAACCAGGCCACCGGATGCACCGGGAACGGCTCTACGACCTCCTGTGGCCGGGCCTGGACCGGACGGCAGCGGCCAACAACCTGCACCAGGTGCTGCACGCCGTACGACGGGCTCTGGCGGCCACGGGCGCGCCGGGCGATGTCGTCGTGCTCCGCGACGACATGGTGCTGCTCGGCCCCGACGGAGGTGTCCGGATCGACCTCGATGCCTGCGACGAGGCGGCCCGGCGGGCCGCCGACGGCGGCGGAACCGCGGACTACCGTGCCGCGCTCGTCCTGGCCGGTCCGGATCTGCTGCCGGAGGACCGCTACGAGTCCTGGGTGAGCGAGGCGGCCGGGGCGCTGGAGACACGACGTACGGCGCTGCGGCTGGGACTGGGTGAGGCGCTGGAGCGGGAGCAGCGCACGGCCGAGGCCATCGAGGTGCTGCGGGCCCTGGTGGACGAGGATCCCCTGCACGAGCCCGGCCACCGGGCCCTGATGCGGGTCCTGGCCGGCGCCGGCCGGCGCCGGGAGGCACTGGCCGCCTACGAACGTCTGCGGGACGCACTGGGCGCGGACGGCGGCGCCGACCCCGACCCGCAGACGCGCAGCCTCTACCGCACGTTGCTGGCCGACTCGGTCGAGGCGCAAGAACCGCGGGCGGAGCCCCGACGGCGGCAGCGGGCGAAGCCCCCACCGCACCGTCTGCCGGCACCGGCCACACAGCTCATCGGCCGGGAGCGGGAGCTGGCCGAGGTGGAGCAGTTGCTCGGCCGGAGCGGGCTGCTCACGCTCACCGGGGCCGGCGGCTGCGGCAAGACGCGGCTCGCGCTCGCGGTGGCAGCGCGTCGGGGCGACGACTTCCGGGACGGGGCGTGCTTCGTGGACCTCGCGGGGCTGGCGGAACCGGACCTCGTGCCCGAGGCGGTCGCCGCGGCGCTGGGGCTGCACCTTCCGCCGTACGGCGGTGGCCGGCAAGCCCTGGTCGCACAGCTCGGCGGCCGGGAGCTGCTGCTGGTGCTGGACAACTGCGAGCACCTGATCGACGCGTGCGCCACCCTGGCCTCCGAGGTCATCGCCCACTGCCCGGGCGTCTTCGTCCTCGCGACCAGTCGGGAGGCGCTGCGCTCCTACGGAGAACGCACCTTCCGGGTGCCCTCGCTGAGTCTGCCGGATCCGCGCCGGCTGCCGTCCGTGACGGAACTGGGCCGCTTCGCCTCCGTGCGGCTGTTCGTGGAGCGGGCCGCCGACGCGGCGCCGGGGTTCCGGCTGTCCGACGGTAACGCGGCCGCGGTGGCGCAGATCTGCTTCCGGCTCGACGGGATGCCGCTGGCCCTGGAGCTCGCGGCGGCCCGGGTGCACGTGCTCGCCCCGCGGCAGATCGCCGAACGCCTGGACGACGCGCTGGCCCTGCTCGGCCGGGGCAGCCGGCGCGGTGCGACACGCCAGGAGACGCTGCTGGCCACGCTGGAGTGGAGCCACCGGCTGCTGGACGACGAGGAACGGCGTCTGTTCCGCCGGCTCGCGGTCTTCGTCGGCGGGTTCTCCCTCGCCGCGGCCGAGGAGGTGTGCGCGGACGGGGTGCACGCCGCCTCGGTGCTGGACCTGCTCGGCCGGCTGGCCGACAAGTCCCTGGTGTGGGTGGAGCCCCGGCAGGACGAGGTCCGCTACCGGCTGCTCGAGACGATCCGGCAGTACGCGGCGGACCGGCTGCGGGCCGCCGGCGAACTGGCGGTCACCGAGGCCGGGCACCGGCGTTTCTACCTGGCGCTCGCCGAGGCCCTGGACCGGGAGCCGCCCACCGGTGTCTCGGGGGCTGCGTCGCTGGAGCTGGAGGCCGACTACGGCAATCTCCGGGCCGCCCTGCGCTCCCTGCTGCGCCACGAGCCGGACGGCGCGCTGCGGCTGGGCGTCGCCCTGCGCTCCTTCTGGCCCGAGCGGGGCCGCCTCGCCGAGGGCCGGCGGTGGCTGGACGCCGCCCTGGCCGCCGCACCGGAGCCCTCCCCCGAGCGGGCGCGGGCGCTGATGGGGCGGGCCGTGCTGGAGATCCGGCTCGGGGACGGCTCCCCGCTGGAGGACATCGGCGAACAGATCGTCGGGATCCACCAGCGCCGGCCGGACTCGGCAGCGCTGGCGTACGCCCGCTGTCAGCAGGCGGTCCTGCTCTGGATGCGCGGTGCCTGGGACCGTGCGGGCACCGCCCTCGGCCTGGCCCGAAGCCTGGCCCACGAGACGGGCGAGCCATCGGTCCTCGCCGTCGCGGCGCATCTCGAGGGCGTGTGGGCCGTCTGCCGCGGCGAGGGCGCGGTGGCCCGTGCGGCCTGCGGGGAGAGTCTCCGGCTGCTGGACCACGTCGCGGCCGGGTGCGGACCGTTCTTCCCGGTCATGACACCGGGCTACGCGCTGGAGGACGACGGGGCGGGGCCGGTGTCGCTGTACTTCGAGGAGACGGTGCTCGCCGGCCGTACGGTCGGTCCGTCCCGGGCGCGCGGCTACGCGCTGGCGAACCTCGCGTGGGCGAGCCGTCTCGACGGCGACACCGGCGCCGCCGTCGCCGCGGCCGAACGCAGTGCCGGCCACTTCCGCGCGCTCGACGATCCGCACGGCGAGTCCCTGGCCCTCAACGCGCTCGGCAACATCCACCGAAGCCGCGGCGACCTGGATGCGGCACGGAAGTACCTGGACGCGGCGCTGTCGATCAGGCGCCGGCTCGGTGACCGCCGGGAGGTGGGCATCACCCTCGGCTGCCTGGGCCTGCTCCAGCTGGCCGGCGGGGACACCGGCAGCGCGCGGGCGACCCTCGCGAAGGTCCTCGCCGGCTTCGAGGAGACCGACGACATCCCGGGCATCACCAACAGCCTGCTCCACCTCGGGCTCGTGGCCCGGGCCACCGGCGACTCGGCGCGAGCGCGCACCCTGCTGACCCGGGCCCTGCGTCTGGAGCACGTCGCCGGGTCGCCGTCCGCCGCCGGATGGGTCGCGCTCATGCTGGCGCGGCTGCAGTGGCAGGCCGGTGAGCGCGAGGCGGCACAGGCGACGGCGGCCCGGGCCGGCGACCTGTTCGCCGGCCTCGGCAACGCCCGCGGGCCGGCCGTGCTGCGGCGCGCCATCCCCGGCGGGCCCGGCGGCAAAGCGGCTGCTGAGTGAGTGCTAAGTGGCGCTGCCTAGCGTCCTGAGCGTCGGTGCACGCACTCACACCAAGGAGCCGATCATGTCGATCGACACGGCCAAGGGCATCCTGGGGGACGCCACCATCGCCGAGCTGGAGGCGGGCCTGCGCGGCACCGTCGTCCGCCCCGAAGACCCCGGCTACGACCAGGCCCGCGCCGTCTGGAACGCCGCCCACGACAAGCATCCGGCACTCGTCGTGCGGTGCGCCGGGACCGCCGACGTCATCCGCGCCGTCGAGTTCGCCCGCAGCCAGGACCTGCTCGTCGCCGTACGCGGCGGCGCCCACAGCATCGCCGGGTTCTCGACCTGCGACGACGGCATCGTCATCGACCTGTCCCCGATGAAGGGCGCCTTCGTCGATCCTGTACGGCGCCGGATGGTCGCCCAGGCCGGGATGACGTGGGGCGATCTCGACCACGAGACGCAGGCCTTCGGGCTCGCCGTGCCCGGTGGCCTGATCTCGACGACCGGGATCTCGGGCTTCACGCTCGGCGGCGGAGTGGGCTGGCTGCTGCGCCGCCACGGACTGGCCTCCGACAACCTGACGGCGGCCCAGGTCGTCACCGCGGACGGCCGCGTGGTGCACGCGGACGCGCAGGAGCACTCCGACCTCTTCTGGGCCCTGCGCGGCGGCGGCGGCAACTTCGGGGTCGTGACCTCGCTCGAGTACCAGCTGCACCCGGTCGGGCCGCAGGTCCTGGCCGGCCTGATCGTCTACCCGCTGGACGAGGCCCGGCAGGTGATCACGGGCTGGCGCGAGCTGATCGCGGACATGCCCGACGAGCTGACGACGCTGATCGTGCTGACCACGGCACCGCCGCTGCCCTTCCTGCCCCCGGAGGTCCACGGCACCCGCATCGTGGTGCTGGCCGGCATGTACGCGGGTGACCCCGCGGCCGGTGAGACGGCCGTCGGTCCGCTGCGGACGCTGGGGACACCCATCGCCGACGTCATGGGCCCGATGCCGTACACGGGGATGCAGTCGCTGCTCGACCCGATGTGGACGGCCGGTGCCCACAACTACTTCACGTCGGCGTTCATCGAGCCGACCGAGGCCGCCCTCGACGCCGTGCTGCGCCGCCACGCGACGACGCCCACGCCCTCCAGCGAGCTGCATCTGCACCAACTCGGCGGTGCCTTCGCCCGTGTGCCCGCGCAGGCCTCGGCGTTCAGCCAGCGGGATTCGGGCGTGCTGTGCAACGTGATCGCCCGGTCTCCCGACGCGACGGCCTTCGACGCGCATGTCGCCTGGGCCCGCGACACCCGCGAGGAGATCGCACGGCACGGCCACGGGGCCATGTACGTCAACTTCACCGGCGACGCCGCCGAGGACAGGGTGCGCGCCGCGTACCCCGGCTCGGTGCACGAACGGCTCGTGCGGGTCAAGGACGCCTACGACCCGACGAACCTGTTCCGCCTCAACCAGAACATCCGCCCCTCGGCCGCCGCATGACCGGCCGGAGGCGGATACCGGCGTCGGTCGTACAGGTGATCACCCGATCGTGCAGAGCCGTCCGGTCCCGCGTTGCGCCTGATCTCGCCGCGGACGCTCCCACGCGTGTGCTGATTCGCGCGGAGCCCTCCTCCTGACCGCGCGAGCCCGGCCGAAGGGCGCCGGCCGGTGTCAGAGGGCCATCTCGTCGAACAGGAGGGACAGGTCCGGTTCTTGGACCCGGCCCAGTGTCTGTTCGGCCCAGATCACCTTGCCGCGCGGTGCGTAGCGGACACCCCAGCTGTCGGCGAACTGGGAGACGAGGAACAGGCCGCGGCCTCCTTCGTCGGTGGTGGCCGCGCGTCGCAGCCGGGGTGAGGTGTTGCTGCCGTCCGACACCTCGCAGACCAGGGTGCGGCCCAGCAGGATCCTGACGCGTACCGGCGGAGCGCCGTAGCGGATCGCGTTGGTGAGGAGTTCGCTGAGGATCAGTTCCATGGTGAAGGCCTGCTCCTCCAGCCCCCAGTCGGCGAGCCGCCGGCTCGCCTCGGAGCGGGTCCGGGACACGGACTCCACGTCGAACGGCACGTCCCAGGTGGCTACCCGGGACGGGTCGAGCAGCCGGGTCCGGGCCACCAGCAGGGCCACGTCGTCACTGGGGTGCTCGGGCAGCATCGTCTCCACGAGGGCGCCGCAGGTCTCCTCCGGCGTCCCGCCCGCCCGGGCGATGGTGGAGCGGAGCAGCTCCAGGCCCTCGTCGATGTCCCGTCCGCGGTTCTCCACCAGGCCGTCGGTGAACAGGACGAGGCGGCTGCCCTCGGGGAGGTCCAGCTCGCCGGTCTCGAAGGGATGGCCGCCCACTCCCAGCGGCGGGGACAGCGCGAGATCGGGGAAGGTCACCCTGCCCTGGGCGTCCGCCACGGCGGGTGCCATGTGCCCGGCGCGGGCGAAGGTGCAGTGCCCGCCGACCGGGTCGTAGACGGCGTAGAGGCAGGTGGCCCCGGTGAGCGGGGCTTGGTCGTCGTCGGCGTGGGCCGTCTGTGTGTCCAGCCGGATCACCATCTCGTCGAGATGGCCGAGCAGCTCGTCCGGGGCCAGGTCCAGCGAGGAGAAGTTCAGTACGGCGGTCCGCAGCCGTCCCATGGTGACCGCGGCTTGCAGCCCGTGTCCCACGACGTCGCCGACGACGAGTGCCACCCGGAAGCCCGGCAGCGCGATGACGTCGAACCAGTCGCCGCCGACGCCGGACTGCGCCGGCAGATAGCGGGAGGCGATCTCCAGCGCGTCCTGTTCGGGCAGGCCCAGGGGCAGCAGGCTGCGCTGCAGCGTCACGGCCATCGCGTGCTCGCGGGAGTACCGGCGTGCGTTGTCGATCGCGACGGCGGCCCGGGCCACCAGTTCCTCGGCCACGGCGACGTCCTCCTCCTCGAACGGTGGGGAGTCCGTGGACCGCCAGAAGTTGACCATGCCGAGGACCACACCGCGTGCCCGCAGCGGCACCGTGATCAGCGAACGGATGCCGTAGTCCAGCGCCTGCCGGGCTCCCTGCGGGTCCCGGGCGCGCCAGTCCTGGGCGGTGTTCAGGTCGGGCACCAGGACGGCCTTGCCGCGGTGCAGTGCCGCCGCGCTCGGTGTGTCGGCCACGACGAACCGGATCAGGTCCCCCACCGGCTGCAAGGGGTGCCCGGCTCGTGATTCGCGCAGCGCGGTCCGCCGCATCTGGCGCACCGCGCCCGTGGGCTCCTCGCCGCGCAGCACGGAGTCGAGGAGTTCCACGGTGACGAAGTCGGCCATGCGCGGAACAGCCACCTCCGACAGCTCCTCGGCGGTGCGCCGCATGTCGAGGGTGGTGCCGATCCGCATGCCGGCCTCGTACAGGAACGACAGCCGGCCCCGCGCCACCGCGGCCTGGCCGGAGAGGGCTCTCAGCTCGGTGGTGTCACGGAAGGTGGCGACCAGCCCCTGCCCGCCGCCGTACGGTGCGGTGGGCCGGGTGTTCACCGCCAGCAGCCGGTCCCCGGCCGGGATCACCTCGTCGGACGCGGCCTCCCCCGATGCCAGCAGCCGTGTGAGAGCGGGGCCCAGCCCCAGCTCCGTCACCTGCCGCCGGTCGGCGTCCTCGGGAAGCGCCAGCAGCCGGCGTGCCTCGTCGTTGGCGAGCAGGACCCGTCCGTCGCCGCCGATGATCAGGACTCCCTCGCGCACGGCGTGCAGCACGGCGTCGTGGTGTTCGTACATCCGGGTCATCTGGACCGGGCCGAGTCCGTGGGTCTGCCGTAGCAGCCGGCGGCTGACCAGAGCCGTACCGCCGGTCGCCAGCAGGAGCGCCCCGGCCGCCGCACCGAGCAGCATCGGCAGCTGTCGGTTCAGCACGCTGGTCAGGTTGGCGTACTGGATCCCGGCGCTGACCATGCCGACCACACGTCTGCTCGCGTCCATCACGGGTACGACCGTGCGCACGGCGTCGGTCGGCCGACCGTGGAAGGTCTCCGTGAACGCCTCGCCGGCGGCGGCTCGGCCGACGCCCGGGGCCTTCTTGCCGATCAGGGTGGGGTCGGAGTCGGCGATCCGGACCCCGTGTTCGTCCAGGACGGTGATGAAGTCGACGCCGGACGCCTTCTCCGCCTGCTCCACCGACATCTGCAGCTGTGCCGACGCATTCGGTGCCCGCACCGCGAGTGCCGTGCCGGGCGCGTGGGCGAAGGACTCGGCGGCGGCCATCGACCGGTCACGGGCGCTGCGCTCGGCGTCGTACCGGCCCTGCAGGAGGAGGGCGGCGGCCGCCACCGCGACCAGTACCAGCACGATGAGGGCCTGGAGCAGGAAGACCTGTGCGGCGAGTGTGCGGACGCTCAGGGCCGACGAGAGGCGGCGCCCGTGTGACGGCCGGAACCTTGGGCGACGGGGCGGACGGGATGTCCGCCGTGCGCCGGGCGGCGGCGCCGCTCTCGCCCATGGCCGGCGGGAACGCCCGCTCATGTCCCTTTTCTAGCACTGGGTCTCCCTGCTCGGCGACCGGTGTGCCCCCTGTCGCCGCGTCGCGCGCCGTCACCGGCCCGCCGATCCGGGCCGCGGAGCCGGCCAGGTCTTACGGAGCCATGACGCCCAGGGCGCCCGCGTGGGGCCGCGGCGCGGGCCGCTCTAGCGTGGCCGTATGCGCGTACTGGTCACCGGCGGTGCCGGGTTCATCGGGTCCCATGTCGTCGAGGCACTGCGGGAGAGCGGGCACGAGCCGCTCGTGTACGACGTCAGGGACGATCCCGGCGCGGACGTCCGGGACGCGGGGGCGGTCGCCGGGGCACTGTCCGGTGTGGACGCCGTCTGCCACCAGGCGGCCATGGTGGGGCTCGGCAACGGTGTCGCCGACGCGGCGGAGTACGTCTCGCGCAACGACCTGGGTACGGCCGTGCTGGTGGCCGCCATGGCGGAGGCGGGGGTGCGGCGCCTGGTGCTGGCCGGTTCGATGGTGGTCTACGGGGAAGGGCGGTACGACTGCCCGCGCCACGGTGTCGTGCGGCCCGGGCCGCGGGCCGCGGCCGACCTCGACGGGGGATCCTTCGAGCCGCGGTGCCCGCAGTGCGGGCAGGACCTGGTGCCCGGCCTGGTCGGTGAGGACGCCCCGGCCGACCCCCGGAACGTGTACGCGGTCACCAAGCTCGCCCAGGAGCACCTGGCCGCCGTCTGGGCGCGCTGCACGGGCGGGTCGGCGGTGTCCCTGCGGTACCACAACGTGTACGGTCCCCGGATGCCGCGCGACACCCCGTACGCCGGTGTGGCTTCCTTCTTCCGCTCGGCGCTCGCCCGCGGCGAGGCCCCCCGGGTGTTCGAGGACGGGCGGCAGCGGCGGGACTTCGTGCACGTGCGGGACGTGGCCGCGGCGAACGTGGCGGCGCTGGAGGCGGAGTCCGCACCGGGTGTGCTCACGGCGTACAACACCGGCAGTGGTGAGCCTCGGACCGTCGGTGAGATGGCGCGGGCGCTGTCCGACGCGTACGGAGGCCCGCACCCCGTGGTCACCGGGGAGTACCGGTTGGGCGACGTGCGGCACATCACCGCGGACTCGTCCCGGCTGCGGGCCGCGCTGGGCTGGAAGCCGCGGGTCGGATTCGGAGAAGGGATGCGGGAGTTCGCGCGGGCCGGGCTGCGCGGGCAGTGAGTCAGGGCGCGGCGGGGATGGTCACCTCGAAGCGGCAGCCGCCGGGAATGTTGCGGACGGCCGCCCGGCCCTGGTGTGCCTCCACGATGCCCCGCACGATGGCGAGGCCGAGGCCCGCGCCCGCCGGGGGTGTCCGGGCGTCGGTGCCGCGCCAGCCGGTGTCGAAGACCCGCGCCAGGTCCTCCTCGGGGATGCCGCCGCAGCCGTCGGTGACGGACAGCAGCACACCGTCCTCGGTGCGCTCCGCCGCGACCGCCACCGTGCCGTCGGCCGGGGTCCGGCGGATCGCGTTCACCAGCAGGTTGCCCAGGACCCGGCTCATCTCCCTGCCGTCCACCTCCACCGGCAGCGGCTCGACGCGGTCGCCGACCAGCCGTACCCCGTGTTCCCGGGCGAGCGCGTCGGCTCCCGCCAGCGCGTCGCCGACCAGGTCGTACACGGAGACACGGGAGGGGCTCAGCGGGAGGGTGCCCGCGTGGATGCGGGAGAGTTCGAAGAGGTCGCCGACCATGTCGTTGAGCCGTTCGACCTCGGTGCGGATCTGCTTCAGGTAGCGGTCGGGGTCGGCGGCCACGCCGTCCTCCAGCGCCTCCGACATGGCTCGCAGTCCGGCCAGCGGGGTGCGCAGGTCGTGCGAGATCCAGGCGACCAGCTCACGCCTGGAGGCCTCCAGCGCCCGCTCCCGCTCCCGGGACTCGGCGAGTTTGGCGCTGGTCGCCGCCAACTGGCGGCTGAGCGCGTCCAGTTCGGCGGTGGCCGGGGCGACGGGAGCGGCGAACTCGCCGCCGTCGCCGAAGTGGCGGGCGGCTTCGGCGAGTTCACGGCTGCTGGCGACGACCCAGCGGCCGAGCAGCAGCGCGGTGGCCAGCGAGACGACGGCCGCCATCGCGACGACGGTGGTGACAACGGTCAGGTCGTGCGAGGACAGGAACATCGCCCAGGCGACGGCGAGCGTGCCGGCGAGCATCGCGACGACCCCGACGGCCGCGACCACGGTGAGCGATGCGGTGAGCGAACGGCGTCGGACCAGGCGCAGCAGGCCTGCTCCGGCGAGGCCGGTGGCCGCGGCGCCGGCGAAGGAGTACAGGGCCATGAGGAGGGTGTCGTGCATCGTCAGCGCACCGCCTCACGGGCTTCGAAGCGGTAGCCGACGCCCCACACCGTCTGGATCAGGCGGGGTCGGGCCGGGTCGTCCTCGACCTTGCCGCGCAGTCGGCGGACATGGACGGTGACGGTCGACAGGTCGCCGAAGTCCCAGCCCCACACCTCCCGCATCAGGTCCTCGCGGCTGTAGGCCCGGCCCGGGTGCCGCAGGAAGAAGGCGAGCAGGTCGAACTCGCGGAGGGTGAGCGCGAGTTCGCTGCCGTTCTTGGTGGCCCTGCGGGCCCCGAGGTCGACCGACAGACCCGCTCCGACCAGTTGGGGGCCGGTGGCGACGGGGCGGCTGCGGCGCAGCACCGACTCCACGCGCAGGACGAGCTCCCGGGGGCTGAAGGGCTTGGTGACGTAGTCGTCGGCCCCGACCTCGAGGCCC
Source organism: Streptomyces sp. NPDC048521 (assembly GCF_043199855.1). NCBI lineage: Bacteria > Bacillati > Actinomycetota > Actinomycetes > Kitasatosporales > Streptomycetaceae > Streptomyces > Streptomyces sp. NPDC048521. The sequence goes on along the minus strand of NZ_JBICWR010000009.1, from coordinate 205,505 downwards.
AGGATGCGGTCGTCCTCGTCGCCGCGGGCGGTGAGCATGATGACCGGTACGGGAGCGCGGTCGCGTATCCGCCGGCACACCTCCAGACCGTCCATGCCGGGCAGCATCAGGTCCAGGACCACGAGGTCGGGCCGGTGCGCCGCGGCGCGCGTGAGCGCCGTCGGGCCGTCGTCGGCGCGGTCGACGACATAGCCGGCGCGGTGGAGATATCCGGTGACGACCTCGGCGACGGTCGGGTCGTCGTCGACGACCAGGACCCGGGCCGGCCCGTCGGAGGCTTCGGCCCCGGGGGACTCGTACGGCGGTTGCATGCCCCCAGCGTCGCACCGCGCGCCTGCCGTCGCGGAGCCGGCGGGTGCGGCGTCCGCGTTTCGTAAGGAGCGCGCGCCCGTCATGTCCGGTTCCCGTTCGTAGGGTGAAACCGTGACGACCACTTCATCGGACGTCGACGTGGTGCTCCCCTGCCTGAACGAGGCCGACGCCCTGCCATGGGTGCTCGCCCGGATCCCGGCCGGCTGGCGCGCCCTCGTCGTCGACAACGGTTCCACCGACGGCTCGGCCGAGGTCGCCCGCTCTCTCGGTGCGACGGTGGTGCACGAGCCGCGGCGCGGCTTCGGCGCCGCCTGCCACGCCGGGCTGACCGCGGCCACCGGCGCCATCGTGTGCTTCTGCGACTGCGACGCCTCCCTGGACCCCTCGCTGCTCGTCCCCTTCGTCCGCGAGGTCCGGCGGGGCGAGGCCGACCTGGTCCTCGGCCGGCGGCGCCCGCAGGGCCGCGGTGCCTGGCCCGCGCACGCCCGGGCCGGCAATCTCGTGCTCGCCCGGATGCTGCGCCGGCGTACCGGGCTGCGTCTGCACGACCTCGGACCGCTGCGTGCAGCCCGCCGCGAGGCGCTGCTCGGGCTGGGCCTCACCGACCGGCGCAGCGGCTACCCGCTGCAGATGGTCGTGCGCGCGGCCGACGCCGGCTGGCGCGTCGCCGAACACGACGTGCCCTATCTGCCGCGTACCGGGGCCTCGAAGGTGACGGGCACCTGGCGGGGTACCTGGCAGGCGGTACGGGACATGAGCCGTGTCCTGGCCGAAGCACCGGCCACCCAGGCCCCGGCCGACGGGAGGACCGTACGGTGACCACGCTGCTCGTCATCGCCAAGGAGCCGCGTCCTGGACGGGTCAAGACCCGGCTCACTCCGCCGTTCAGCCGGCAGGAGGCGGCGGAACTCGCCCAGGCGGCTCTCGCCGACACCCTGTACGCGGTGGCGGCCGCGCCCGCGTCCCGGCGGGTCCTCGTCCTCGACGGTGCTCCCGGACCGTGGCTGCCGCCCGGCTTCGAGGTGGTGCCGCAGTGCGCGGGCGGCCTGGACGAGCGGCTGGCGGATGCCTTCGCGCACTGTTCCGGCCCGGCCCTCCTCATCGGCATGGACACCCCGCAGGTGACACCGGAGTTGCTGACCGTCGACCTCACGGACTGCGACGCGTGCTTCGGCCCGGCCGAGGACGGCGGTTTCTGGGCGCTGGGGCTGGCCGCAGCCGATCCGGCACTGCTGCGGGGCGTTCCCATGTCGACGCCCGTGACCGGTGCCGTGCAGCGGGCGCGCCTGGTCGCCGCCGGGCTGCGGGTACGGGACCTGCCCCGGCTGCGGGACGTCGATGTCGCCGCCGACGCCCGTGCCGTGGCCGCCCTCGCCCCGCACAGCCGGTTCGCCGCGCGCCTGGCGCGCTGCACGCCGGCCACCGGGCGATGAGCAGCCCGCCCGCCGCCCGCCTCGCGTGGGCGGCGGCCGACCCGTACTCCACCGCCCTGCGCAGCGGCCGGGGCCCGCTGTTCCTGCGCCGTGCGGACGGCTGGCTGCTGCCGCTGGAGGTGGAGCGCTGGTGCGCCCGGGCCGATCCGGTCGACCGGGAGGTCCTGGACCGCTGTGAGGGTGCCGTCCTCGACGTCGGCTGCGGGCCGGGCCGGCTGGTGGCCGAACTCGCCGCCCGGGGCCGGAACGTGCTCGGCATCGACGTCAGCGACGCCGCCGTCGAGCACACCGCGCGACGCCTTCGGTCTCCCCGGCCCGGTCAGCGAGCGCGTGGGGAAGGAAGGGCGCTGCGCCGCTCGGTCTTCGACCCGCTGCCCGGTGAGGGCCACTGGGACACCGTCCTGCTCATGGACGGCAACATCGGCATCGGCGGGGATCCGGCCGCCCTGCTGGAGCGGGTGACCGGGATCCTGCGCCCGCACGGTCTGCTGATCGTCGAGACCGTACCGGTCGACGTCGACGAACGCGCCCGGGTCCAGGTGGTCGATGTCGTCGACGCCTCCTGCGGCACCGGCGCCCCCTTTCCCTGGGCCCGCCTCGGTACCCCGGCCCTGCTCGGGTACGCGCGCGGGGCCGGGCTGCGGGCCGTCGCTCAGTGGGAGGCCGGCGGCCGGTGCTTCGCGGCCCTGCGGGCCCGCAGGGCCAGCAGCAGCGCCGAACCGCCGAAGAGTACGGCGCTGATCAGCAGCCAGCGGGTCAGGAAGCCGTTCGCCGAGAGCCCGGTGGCCGATCGGTAGCGTGCCGCCACCATGCCGCTGATCAGCGGGAACCAGACGAGAAGGAGCAGGGCGGACAGCGCGGCCGGTACCCGCACGTACGGGGTCCAGCCGCGCCGCCCGGCCGCCCCGAGACCCCGCACGACCGCCCGGTCCGCCACGGCGTACAGCGGCAGCAGGACCAGATCGTGCAGCAGGGCGGCGCCCACGAACCACAGCGCCACGCCGGCCCAGTCACCGGCGAACAGCCGTACCCCCGCGTATGCGGCGAGCGCGAAGGAGCAGGCGAGCAACAGCGTCTGCAGCGGACTGCCGAGGGGCGGAGGACGGCGCCTCATCACAGGTCTCCGAACGTGAGTCGGGCCACCCATTTGGTGTTGAGCACACCGGGCGCGGCGGGCACGATGACCCGTGCCGGGTAGCCGTGGTCGGGGGACAGGTCCTCGCCGTTGACCTGCAGGGCGAGCAGGGAGCGCGGGTCGGCCACCTGGTTGGCGCGCAGGGCCGCGTGCCGGAAGGCGCCGTGCCGTTGCAGTGACTCCACGAACACGTCCGGCGGATCGCCGTCGTGTCCGACGAGCGCCGCGAGGTCCCGCAGCCGTACCCCGCGCCACCACTGGTCGGTGGTCGACCAGCCCTCCACGCAGGCGATGGGCAGCGACGAGCTGCGCAGCGGCAGCCGGAGCAGCTCGGCGCGGCCGAGCCGGACGGTGCCGGCGCGGCCGGTGACGACGAGCCGCCAGGAGTCCTCGTGGGTGTCGGCCGGGGTGATGTGGGCGTAGGCGGCCGTCTTGTTGATCTGGAAGCCGTTCGGGCCGCCGCCCGGGTCGGCCGTGCCGTGCGGGGCGAGCAGGGCCGTGCGGCGGACGGGGCCGCCCAGGCTCTGCCCGACGGTGGTCAGGAACAGCAGCAGCGAGCCGCCGCCGACCAGCCCCAGCGCACCACGCCGGGAGACCGTCGGCGGATCGGGGCGCGGGGAGACCAACGGGTCCTGCGGGGGTACCGACGGATCGTGCGGGGGTGGCGACGGGGCGTGCGGGGAGACCGGCGGGTCGCCGGCCGCGGCGGTGTCGGCCGTCAGCCGCCGCCGTACGGTGCGCAGCGCGGTCGGTGTCTTCAGCACCGCGTGGGCCACGAACGCGGCGAAGAACACCCATGCCCCGTAGAAGTGCAACGGGTAGAACGAGCCGGGGAAGACGTAGTCCAGCTGGACGTTGAGCACCCCGGTCGTGAACTCGAACAGCCCGCCGCCGACCAGTAGCAGCAGTGAGATCCGCTCCAGCGCGTGCGCGACGGAGCGGGCCGGCGGCAGCGCGAACAGCTTCGGCACCACCGACCACAGCTTGGCCAGCAGGACGGGGATCAGGGTGATGCCGAGCGTGACGTGCATGCCCTGGGTGAGCCGGTACAGCCATACCGGGTCGGTCGGCCAGGCGAAGAGGTAGAAGCCGAGGACGCCCTTGTCGGGGGTCTGGTCGTTCACCGGGGACAGGCCCGGGTTGTAGGCGGCGTACGACACCAGGCCGGTCACGAACAGCACGGTGATGCCGACGAGCAGGACGAGGCCGAGCACCGAGGTGAACCCCGGGCCGCGCAGGGGGCTGCGCCAGAAGCCGGGAGAGCTGGGGAGCCGGGAATGGTCGCGCATGCCTCGACCGTAGGCCGGGAAGCCCCTGGGCAGCGGTCGGCGACCGATGACGAAACGCTGACGTCGGGTCCCTACGGCGGCCCGCCGCCGCTGCCCCGGCCCTAGCGTGTGGGCGTGACCCGCTTCCTCCGCCGCGATCTGTATGCCGCCGGTGCCGCCGCCCTGCTCGTGACGGTGGCGGTACTGATCGGCCGCCACATCCAGGGCATGCGCCACACGCTGTTCGTGCACTGGCCACCGGTGCTGGCCGAGTGGGATCCGCATGTCGGCCCCGGCACTCCGGCGGCCTTGGCGGTGGCGGTGGCCGCGGTGGTGTACGGCCCCGTCCTCGCGGCTCGTCTGCCCTGGCGCGCGCTGCTCGTGACGGCCTGGGCGACCGCGCTGGCGTGGATCCTCTCGCTCGCGCTCGTCGACGGCTGGCACCAGGGCGTCGCGGGCAAGCTGACCAGCCACAACGAGTACCTGCGCGTCATCCACCGCTTCCACGACATCCCGGCCACGCTGCGCGACTTCACCCACCACATCGTCAGCGGCACCCCCGACCCCTGGCCCGCTCACGTCGCCGGTCATCCCCCGGCGGCCCCCCTGACCTTCGTCCTGCTCGACCGGGTGGGACTGGGGGGCGGCGGCTGGGCCGGGATGTGGTGCATCACCGTGGGCGCGACGGGGTGCGTGGCCGTGCTGGTCGCGGTCCGCGCGCTGGCCGGGGAGGCGCTCGCGCGGCGGGCGGCGCCCTTCCTGGTGCTGGCCCCCGCGGCCGTGTGGCAGGGTACGTCCGCCGACGCCTACTTCGCGGCCGTCGCCGCGTGGGCGGTCGCGCTGCTCGCCCTCGCGCTCACCCGCCGGTCCCTGTCCTGGGCGGCCGGCTCCGGACTGCTGTTCGGTCTGGCCTGCTACCTCTCCTACGGCCTGACGCTCTTCGCGCTGATAGGCGCCGCGGTACTCGTCCTCGGCCGGCGCGAACTGCGGGGACGTCCCACCCTGCTGCTGCCCCTGCTCGCCGGAGTGGCCACACTGCCGGTGGTGTCGGCCCTGGCCGGCTTCGACTGGTGGGAGGCCTACCACCTCCTGGTCACCCGCTACTACCAAGGGGTGGGCGGCACCCGCCCCTACGGCTACTGGATCTGGGCCAACCTCGCCTGCACCGTGCTCATCACCGGCCCGGCGACGGCGGCCGGCCTGCGGCGGACCGCGGGGGCACTGTTCCGCCGACGCGGCGCCGACGAATCCTCGCCGGGGGCCACCGACGGGACGACGGGACGATTCCGCCTGGCGGTCCTCGTGTCGGCCGCGCTGCTCGCGCTGCTCGTCGCCGACCTGTCCGGCATGAGCAAGGCGGAGACCGAACGCATCTGGCTGCCCTTCGCGCTGTGGCTGCTGCCGGCCTGCGCGTTCCTCCCCCGGCGCCGCGCCTGGCTCACCGCGCAGGCCGTGCTCGCGCTGCTCCTCAACCACCTGTTGCTGACCGGCTGGTGACCGCCGCCCCGTCAGCGGCCGAAGGCGCCGACGGCAAGCAGGACACGCTCCGACTGCTCCAGTCGAGTTCGTCTGTCATCCAGAAGGGGGCATTCCACTCGTTCAAGGCTGCGCCCCACCCCTGGCACAGCCAGGATGACGGCTTACGAACGACGTGAAGTGCGAGTCTCGGGAGACCCCTGCTTGTGAGCATCCTCAACGAACCCCACGGTGCCGCGTCCCCCGAGGACTCGTACGAGAACGAGCTGCCGGTCAGGCGCAAGCAGCCCGGCAACGTGGTGGTGAAGTGGCTGACGACCACCGACCACAAGACGATCGGCACGCTGTACCTGACGACGTCGTTCGCGTTCTTCCTGATCGGCGGCGTGATGGCGCTGCTCATGCGCGCCGAGCTGGCCCGGCCGGGCATCCAGATCATCTCCAACGAACAGTACAACCAGGCGTTCACGATGCACGGCACCGTGATGCTGCTGATGTTCGCCACCCCCCTGTTCGCCGGGTTCACGAACTGGATCATGCCGCTGCAGATCGGCGCGCCGGACGTGGCGTTCCCGCGGCTGAACATGTTCGCCTACTGGCTGTACCTGTTCGGCTCGTCCATCGCGGTCGCCGGCTTCCTCACCCCGGACGGCGCGGCCGACTTCGGCTGGTTCGCCTACACTCCGCTGTCCGACGCCGAACACTCGCCGGGCATCGGCTCCGACATGTGGATCATGGGTCTGGCCTTCTCCGGCTTCGGCACCATCCTCGGCGCCGTCAACTTCATCACCACGATCATCTGCATGCGCGCGCCGGGCATGACCATGTTCCGCATGCCGATCTTCACCTGGAACGTGCTGCTGACCGGTGTGCTGGTCCTGCTCGCCTTCCCGGTCCTGGCGGCCGCGCTGTTCGCCCTGGAGGCGGACCGCAAGTTCGGCGCCCATGTGTACGACGCGGCCAACGGCGGCCCGTTGCTGTGGCAGCACCTGTTCTGGTTCTTCGGCCATCCAGAGGTGTACATCATCGCGCTGCCGTTCTTCGGCATCATCACCGAGGTCATCCCGGTGTTCGCCCGCAAGCCGATCTTCGGGTACATGGGCCTGGTCGCCGCGACCATCGCGATCGCCGGCCTGTCGGCCACGGTGTGGGCGCACCACATGTTCGTCACCGGTGGTGTGCTGCTGCCGTTCTTCTCCTTCATGACCTTCCTGATCGCGGTCCCGACCGGTGTGAAGTTCTTCAACTGGATCGGCACGATGTGGAAGGGCAGTCTGTCCTTCGAGACGCCGATGCTCTGGGCGGCGGGCTTTCTCGTCACGTTCCTCTTCGGCGGGCTGACCGGCATCATCCTGGCCTCGCCGCCGATGGACTTCCACGTCTCGGACACCTACTTCGTGGTGGCCCACTTCCACTACGTGGTCTTCGGCACGGTCGTCTTCGCGATGTTCGCCGGCTTCCATTTCTGGTGGCCGAAGTTCACCGGCAAGATGCTCGACGAGCGCCTGGGCAAGATCACCTTCTGGACGCTGTTCGTCGGCTTCCACGGCACCTTCCTCATCCAGCACTGGCTGGGTGCCGAGGGCATGCCGCGCCGGTACGCCGACTACCTGGCGGCCGACGGCTTCACCGCCCTGAACACGGTCTCGACCATCAGCTCGTTCCTGCTCGGTCTGTCGATGCTGCCGTTCCTGTACAACGTGTGGAAGACCGCCAGGTACGGCAAGCCGGTCGGCGTGGACGACCCGTGGGGCTACGGCCGCTCCCTGGAGTGGGCGACGTCCTGCCCGCCGCCGCGGCACAACTTCGTCGCGCTGCCCCGCATCCGCAGCGAGTCCCCGGCGTTCGACCTGCACCATCCCGAGATCGCCATGGCCGAACACGAGGTGAACGTCGGCAAGCGTGACGTGGCCGAGCCAGAAGGCGGCCGGTGATGACATCGCCGCGCCGCCACGGGGCCCCGCTGGACGGGCAGAGCGGCGCACTCGCCAACGAGGTCGAGGGCTATCTCCTGCTGCAGGCGGAGCGGGAGCAGGCGCAGCGCGAGGCCGAAGCCCTCTGCGCACGCCTGCCCTGGCTCACCTCCGGGCAGGCGGAAGACCTCACCCGCCATTACACCGAACAGCGTCTGGGTCTGACACGGCAGGCGCTCCAGGCGACGGCCGACCGGGCCAAGCGCCTGCGCGGCGAGTACGAGGCCCGCTACGCCGCCCTGCGTCGCACCTTGCTCCGACGCCACGCCGTGTGCGCATGCGTTCTGTTCGCCTGTTCCGTCACGACCGGTGCGGGGGTCTGTCTGCTGGCCCGCTGATGCGTCGCGGCGGCGCGGAGACCGGCGGTCCGGGGATGCGGGCCGCCGAGTGCCAGGCCCACTCACGGGTTCACTCGGACGAGTGATATCCGACGTCGGTGAGACGCTCAGGCGTTCCCTTTACATTCCGTGGTGTCTTGTCCGGTCGCGGCGCGCGGGGCAAGCGGTACTCCGGCTGACCACCTGCCGAAAGACCCGTATCGAGAGCCCTCCGAGCCGATCACCGAAAAAGCAAGAACGTCATGTTTGGAATGCGCAAAGTCTGGTTTGTGCTGTTTTGCAGATCGCGAACGGTTCTCGTCCCGGCTGTGGACGCTGTGAAGTGAGCGCTGCTAGCCTCGCTGCACCGATTCGTCGAGGACTGACCATCCTTTTCTCGTTCGGTTCAGCGTTCAGTCAAACGAAGTGACGGGGACTCCGTTGACGAATGACATCGCGCCTACTTTCATCCAGCATGGATTCGTGCACCTCAAAAACGCCGTGGATCTCGCTCCGGGATCCCGCCTCCAGGGGCTTTTCGAGAGCACACTGCGGCGGGAAGGGCTGTCCACGGACGGGCGGCTCACGGTGCCGCCGGGTCTCACATCGCTGCGGCCGAGCCGCGTCGCGGACCTCGCGGACGTGGCCCCCGTGCTCTGGGCGGCCCTGTGCACCCTGCTCGGCGGGGCCGGCCGGATCAAACGGCCCGTCCGCCTCAGCAACGCTCTGATCTGCAACTTCCGTACCACCCAGCTGTCCGAGAGCTGGCACGTGGACGGTGACTTCTTCGTGCACCACCCGGACAGTCCCGAACAGGCACTCCTGCTGTTCGTCCTGTGGTCCGACGTCGGCGAGGGCGCGGGAGCCACCCTCGCCGCGCCCTCGGCCACCGCGGACATCCTGCGCCACCTGGCCCGCCATCCGGCCGGACTGACCAGCGCGCAGATTCCCGCCCGCGATTACGTCGGACCGCCGGCGGACCACCTTTCCCTCACCGGAAAAGCGGGCGACGCCTGGATCCTGCATCCGCTGACCGCACACCGGTCGGCACCCAATCCCACCGGCCGTCCCAGATTCATCTCCAACCCGGCCGTCGCACTCGCCGCACCCATGAATCTCACCGACGGGCCGGCAGAGAAAAGCCCTCTCGAAGAATTGACGCGGCGACTTCTGGGAGAGTCCTGGGCACCGCGCGAGGAAGCGGTACGGAAAACCTTCGTACCGGGACGCATAGCCCGTTGGAACGGCGAAGGCACCTACACCGACCGTTCCTGAATGCCCGCGCCGTCACACGAACTGCCGATTCCCCCGGACCGGGGACGAGGTGAGCCCATGCACGCGCCCACGCCCATATCCACGCACGACAAGCCCGGCTCGCCCCGGGTGCTGCTGGTCAACCCACCGCTGTGGAACCCGTACGCCCCCCACCTTGCCGTGCCCCTCCTGCTGGCCGTGCTGCGCCGGCACCACGTGGCCGCGGCCGCGCTCGACCTGTCCGCCGAGACGATGCGCCATCTGCTCAGCCCGGACGGAGCCGGCGAGTACGCCGCCCACCGCGACCAGACGCTCGGCGCCCGCGCCCGCGACCAGTTCGAAGCGGCCCGGTCGTCGGTGGACCGCGCGGCCGCGTTCCTGCGCTCCCCGCAGAGCGTCACGGACATCGACGGCTACCGTGCCGCCACGGCCGTCTGCCACGCCGTGCTGAACGGAATCGCCGCCCTGACCCCGGGCGCAGAGCTGAGCTTCGACCGCTTCGACCTGCGCCACCGGCCCGTCTCCACCCACCAGGTCATGCACGCCGTGACGGACGCCGTGCACAACCCCTACCTTCCTGTCTTCGAGAGCGTCCTGGTGCCCCGGCTGCGCGCTCTGCCGGACCTCGAAGTCGTCGGCCTGTCCGTGTCCGCCGACTCCCAGCTCATCGCCGCGCTGACCGCCGCCCGTCTCATCAAGCGCGAGCGACCCGACGTGCACATCACCGTCGGAGGCAACTTCGTCACCCGTATCGCCGACCGGCTGTGGCCCGGACACCCGTTCTTCACGCTGGTGGACTCCCTCGTCTGCTACGAGGGCGAGGAGTCGCTCGTCGACCTCGTCGACCGGCTGCTGGCCGGCCGGGCGCTGCACGGCGTGCCCGGCATCGTCGTACCGGACGGTGCAGAGCTGCACCGGTGCCCGTCCGCCACCGCCTCGCTGGCCGAGCTGCCCGTGCCCGACTTCACCGACCACCCGCTGGCCGACGGCTACCTGGCGCCCGGCCCGGTGCTCCCGGTGATCGCCTCCCGCAGCTGCGCCTGGAAGTGCGCCTTCTGCGCGATCCCCTTCGCCTCCGACAAGTTCCGCATCCGGGCACCCGAAGCCGTCGTCGCCGAGATGGACGAGCTGCACCGGCGCCACGGCACCCGGCACTTCCAGTTCGTGGACGAGATCCTGACCGTCCGCAGCATGCGCGCCCTGTCCCGCGGGCTCGCCGACCGCGACTACCGCTGGTACGGCGAGACCCGGTTCTCCCCGACGATCGACCGACGGCTGACGGACGCGCTGTACACCGCCGGCTGCCGCCGTCTGGACCTGGGGCTCGAGTCGTACAACCAGGACGTCCTGGACCGGATGCGCAAGGACATCAAGGCGTCCTGGATCGCGCCCAACCTCGACGCGCTGCTCGCCTCCGGCATCAGCGTCCACCTCTTCGGGATCGCCGGCTTCCCGGGGGAGGCCCGCTGGCAGACGGCGCGCACCGTGGAGTTCGCGGCCGCCACCCTGGCCCGCTCGCGCGAGCGGTACGCCGTGCCGGACAGCACCTTCGGGATCGGTCCGTTCGTGCTGGACGCCCTGTCCCCGGTGGCCGCCGCACCGGACCGGTACCAGGTGCGCCTGCTGTACCAGGACCCCGGCGAGGACCTGCAGATGGCGCTGCGCTACGACTACTTCGGCCCCCTGCCGGAGCCGCGCAGTGCGGAGGACCGGGACATCGCGGCCCGGGCCGACCGCATTCTCAACGGCTCCTCCGGCTCGGCGGACCGCCCCGCCGAGGAGGTCATCTTCCTGCGGGCGGACCGCCGCCGGGGCGGGCGCGGCGACGACACCGCCGTCCGGCCCGGTGTGCCCTGCCCCGGGGCGCACTGGGACCGCACGGTGCTGCGCCCCGCCGAAGGCTGGGTCGTCCGCCTCCGCCAGGGCGACCGGACCCTGCTCTACGAGCCCCGGCAAGGAGCCCTGTTCAGCTTCCCGAGCAGACTGCTGGACGCCCTGCCCGCGAGCGCCACCGACGTCTGCCGCGACGCCTCCGAGCGCGCCCTGGTGCACGCCGCGCTGCACCACCGGTGCCTCGAACCCGTCGAGCCGGGCACGGGCCTGCTGACGGCCGACAGCCAGCTGAGCGGCGAGCTGCTGCTGCGCCTGGGCCCCGGCACCCAGCTGGTCCAGGAGGGCACCGACGTCCTCCTGACCTCGCGGATCACCGGGCAGCGGCTGCGGCTGTCCGCCTCGGGCGCCGCCGTCGCCCGCCTCGTCGCCGACGACGAGGGCGTGTCCTGGGCCCGGCTCACGGCGCGCTGCGCCCCCGGATCCGCACCGCGGCTGCGCACCTTCGTGTGGCGGCTGCTGGTCACCCGGCTCCTGTCCGTCGAAACGCCGGACAGGTCACCGCACCGACTGGCCGAGAGGAGGTGAACCACATGGCAGAGGAGCAGCTCAACACCGCCGAGGCGGAGGTCGAGTTCGAGGACGACGGTTTCTTCGAGCCCACCATCGAGGAGGCCATCATGGCCTCCGGCCTGCACAAGCAGTTCGTCGTGGACTGACCCGCCCGGGGTCGGGTCCGGTGCACCGGGGCCAAGCCGGTGCACCGGGCCCGCACCCATCATCGCGCACATCAGACACCGACGGTCGGCACGAAAGGACACCGATGCCGCAGAGCCCCGCACCGCTGCCGCTGACGCCGGTGGCCCGCACCGCCCCGGCAGCGACCGTGGCCGTGGTCTCGCTGCCCTTCTTCACCCCCTTCGCGACGTGCTACCCGGCCGTGCTCATCACCCGGCGGCTCCAGCAACTCGGCTGCCGGGCCCGGTTCCTCCCGGCACACATGGAGTTCTACGCCTACGCCCGCAGCCGGGGGCTGCCGGAGAGCGCGTACAAGCTGTTCACCAACCGCCACTTCACCGCCGACGTGGCCCTGCTGCCCCTCTGGTCGGCGCCGACCGCCGCCCACCGCGCCGAGCGCGCGGAACTGGCCCGCACGGAGTTCCTCGCCGGTGCCGACGAGGAGGCACGGCTGCGCGACCTGTTCGACGCCTATCTCGACCGGCTGGCCGAGCGCGTCGTCGGCAGCGCGGTGCTCTGCCTGACCAGCACCCACTTCCAGCTGCTGCCCAGCCTGTTGCTGGCCCGCCGCGTCGCGCGCCTCGCGCGGGACAAGGGGATGCCCCGGCCGCGCGTGGTGCTCGGCGGCTACTTCGGCTCCTACCCGGTCGCCCGCGACGTGCTCGCCCTCCATGAGGAGGTGGACGTCGTGGTGTACGGGGAGGCCGAGGACGTCCTCGGTGACGCGGTGCACCACGCCCTCGGCGGCCGGCGCCGCGTCGTCGCCGGCCGGGCCCACACCTTCAAGGAGGCCTACGCGGAGCAGTCCGCTCTCGTCGAGGCAGGCCTGCGCCGCCCCTGGCTGCGCGACCGGCTGGTGGTCAGCATGGAGCTGTCCCGCGGCTGCTACTGGGACCGGTGCGACTTCTGCAACTTCAACGACTCCTACGACGCCCGGTTCAAGATGCACGATCCCGCTCGCGTCCTGGCCGAGATGGCCCATCTGGCGCGGGCCTACGGGCAGCGCCGGTTCCAGTTCCTCGACACCGCGCTGCCCCCGCGTCTGACCGAGGCGGTGGCCGCCTCCGGCGAACACCACGACTACCGGGTCTTCTGCGAGATCAGGCCCGACTTCGGCCGGGAACGGCTGCGCGGGCTCAGCGCGCTGGGCCGGGTGACCGTCCAGCTCGGCATCGAGACCCTGCTCGACGACCACCTCGACCTGATGAACAAACGGCAGTCCGTCGAGGAGGGGGTCCGCATGCTGTACGCGGCCCGCGAGTTCGGCATGCACAGCGTGTGGGGCGTGATGATCGGCCACCCTAAGGAGACGCCCGACCACCGTCGGCGCCTGCTCGGCGAGATCCGCGCGCACCGCAAGGCGGGTCTCCCGGCACCCAAGTACCTGACCGAGTGCGAGCTGCGTCCCGGCAGCGGACTGTGGGAGGAGCGAGGCGAGCTGGGACTGACCGTCGAGTTCCCCTGGCGGATGTTCGACAGCCTCCTCAGTCCGCGGGAACACGCCTGCTCCCTGATCCCCAGCCGGGTGCGCGGCATGCCCTTCGAGGAGCCCGGCTACCGGGCCGACCGGCGCGCGATCAGCGAGGAACTCACGGCCTGGCAGCGGGAGCAGGGCATGGAGGTGGGGCTCGATGCCTGACCTCGCCGGCACGGCCGTGGCGGCCCGCTTCCGCGATGTCACCGTGGACTTCCTCTGCCAAGACCCCGGTGACGCCGCCCACCTGCGGTACTACCTCAGCGACCACCTCGAGCCACAAGACGCCTCCCGGCAACCGGAGGTGAGCGTACGGCTGGAGACCGACGGGGGCGGCTCCTTCACGGCGGCGCTCGGCACGGCCACGACCAAGCGCGTCTGGTGGCGCACGCCGGCCGCACCGTGGCGGCTCTACGAGGAGTGGGGGACGCGGGCCAGGTTGCCCTCGCCCGTACCGCCGTTCGGTCTGTCCCCGCTGCGCGACCTCGTGCGCACGGGGCACGGGGCCGCGCTGGCCGCTCCCGACGGCAGCGCACACGCGCTCGCCGTCACCGGTTCCAGTGGCGCCGGCAAGTCGGTCGTCCTCGTCCATCTCCTCCGGGTGGGCTGGCGGTTCGTCTCCGACGACCTGCTGGTGACGGACCGGCGGACGCATGGACGCCTGTACTACTACGGGCGTCCCGTGGGTGTCCGCGAGCGCAGCCTGCCGCTGCTGCCGTGGCTGGACGCCGCGCTGCTGGCCGACGCCCCGCGCGTGCCGACCCGCTGGGGCGACACCTGGATGGTGCGGCCGCAACGGCTCGGCCGGTGCGCCCCGGCCGACCAGCCGCTCCAGCTGGCCTGGCGCCTCCATCTGGTGCGCGGTGACCGCTTCACCGCGCGGACCGAGGGCCGCGCCTCGCGCGTCACCTGGGATCCGCAACGGCACCTGCACGACGTTCTGGACGTGTGCCGGCGGCTGACGGGAGAAGGAGACGCCCATGACGCCTGACCCGCCGCTCCCCGCGGGGGGCCCGGAGCACGCCGAGCGCCTGCTCGACTTCTTCGGCACCGTGGTGCGCGTCCGGTGCGCCCCCGCGGACGCCACGGACCTCGACTTCTTCTTCGGCCCGCACCGCGCACCACCCGGCGCGCGGGCGCGGTACCGGGTGGAACTGTCCGCCGGTGGCGGCGGGTTCCTGCGCTCGCTCTTGGCCAAGGACGACGCCCCGAAGTCCTTCCGGTTGAGCGTGGAGCCCGGCGGCCGGCTCATCGAGGAGCGTCGTTTCACCCGGTGGTCGTCGGTGCCGTCGCCGCTGCCGCCGTTCCGGACGATGCGCGAGAGCGTCGCGGCGGTGCAGGCCACGGTGCTCGTGCGCGGGAGCCGCTGTGTGGCCTTCTTCGGCGAGCCGCACAGCGGCAAGACCAGCCTCGGCCTGGCGCTGCTGGCCCGCGGATGGGCCCTCGCCTCGGACCAGTTGCTCGTCGTCGAACGCGCCACCGGTGCGGCCCGGCCGTATCTCACGCCGACCGGTGTGCGCGGCCGTACGCTGACGGCGATGCGCGAGGGGACACTGGCCGGGCTGGAACAGCGCCGCTCCTTCTGCACGGTGAGCGGTGAAGTGGTGCTCGCGCGGCCGGAGAGCCTGGGCGCGGTGGTGCCCGTCGGACGCCGGCTGGGGCCGTTGCACCTGGTCGCCGTACGGCGCGCGGGTGCGGCGGCGCCGACGCTCGTGCCGGGCGGGCCCACACCGCGCGTGTGGCCGGCCGGGGCCTGGTCCTGGCTGGGCGGCACGCTCGCGACCGACCGAGCACGGAGCCTGCTG
The DNA here is from genome assembly GCF_043199855.1 of Streptomyces sp. NPDC048521. NCBI lineage: Bacteria > Bacillati > Actinomycetota > Actinomycetes > Kitasatosporales > Streptomycetaceae > Streptomyces > Streptomyces sp. NPDC048521. The sequence continues at coordinate 190,490 of NZ_JBICWR010000009.1, read as the reverse complement.
ACGCTGCCCGCCGAGGGCGGGGAACAGGCGGGCGCGGACCTTGTGGAGGAGTACTTCGGTGCCTAGCCTGACCGTCGATCAGATCACCAAGCGCTACCGTACGGGGACGGAGGCCCTGTCCGGCGTCTCCTTCGCCGTGGAACCGGGGACCCTGCTCGCCGTGGTGGGCCACAACGGCGCCGGCAAGTCGACGCTGCTGAACATCGTCTCGGGGCTGATCCGCCCCACGTCCGGCACGGTCACCACCGACGTCGGCCGCGGCCGGGTGATGTGGGCGCCGCAGCGCACGATGGTCGACTGGTCGCTGACGGTGCGTCAGAACATCGAGCTGGTAGCCCGGTTGACCGGCACTCCGGTCTCCGCCGTCGACCGTGTGCTGGAGCTGCTCGACCTGGACAAGGTCCGTTCCCAGCAGGCCGAGTACATCTCCGGCGGACAGCTGCAGCGCGTCCAGATCGGCCGCGCCCTGGTGGCCGAAGCGGCCGTCTACGTGCTCGACGAGCCGACCGCCGGTCTCGACCCGGCGGCCGGCGAACTCGTCATGGAGCACCTGCGCGAGCGGGCCGGTGCGGGCAGCACGGTGCTGGTCTCCTCGCACGACCTGGACGCCGTCGAGCGGGCCGCGTCCGATCTCGTCCTGCTCGACGAGGGGCGGCTGCGCGCCCACCTGCCCATCCAGGAGTTCATCCGGCGGGCGGGTGCCACCATGAAGGTGAGCGTGGTGTTCGCCGAGCCCATGCCCGAGCCCCTGCCGGACCGACTCGCCGCCGGACTGCCGCCGGAGTGGACCCTGGAGACCGCGGCGGACCGCGGCGGTCTGTCGGTGCAGGTACCCCTGGCCACCGGTCTGCGCCCGGTCCTCGCCTGGCTGCCTCCGGAGCTGCGGGTGCAGGACCTCAGCGCCGAGAAGCAGTCCCTGCGCGATGTGTACCTCGCGCGCTACGCCGAACGGACCCCCGCCTCCGAGAGTGTGATGGTGCAGCAGTGAAGACCTCCCTGACGCTGGCCCGCTTCCACCTGCTCAGCGTGTGGAACTGGCGCACCAGCCATCTCAGCCGGGTCATCGAGGCCCCCGCGTATTTCCTCTTCATGGTCACCGGCCTCAGCACCCTCGTCGCGGGCGCCCGCATCGACGGCATGACCTACGACGACTTCGCCTATGCGGGCGTACTCGTCGTGATCGCCGTCCGCGCTCTGTTCTGGTGCATGGGCGACGTGGCCAACGACCGCAAGTGGGGGGTGTACGCCGTCGCCCGGACCAACGACGTGTCCTTCCCGCAGTACATCGGCTCGATCCTGGCGGCGAACACACTGGTCGCCACCGTGCAGATCGCGGCCATCGCCGTCCTGAAGCAGTTGCTCGGACGGGGCAGCCCCGTCCAGGACCTGAGGATGGCCGGCCTGGCCGTGCTGGTGTGTCTGCTGACCGTGCTGACGGGCTGTGCGCTGGGGTTCGGGGTCAACAGTTACAGCAAACGCGACCTCATGACCTCCCTGTTCAGTCTGCCGCTGGTCATGACGGCGCCCCTGTTCTACTCCCTGGACGACCTTCCGGCGTTCATGCGGGTGCTCGCGGCGGTGAACCCGTTCACGTACTGCGTGCTGCTGGTCCGCTCCCCCGCCGCGGACAGCTTCCCGGCGCAGGCGGTCGCGGGCTGCCTGGTCGCCGCACTCCTCGTGGCGGGCGCCCTGTTCCTGGCCTCCGGCCGGCACGAGCTGGCCTCCAACGAGCAGGGCTGAGCGGGATGCGGGCACACGGGGAGAGCGGCGTACCGGATCCCGAGGAACCGGTGGCCGTGCACGGGCTGGTGACCGTGGGCACGGCCGGTTACTGGTGGCAGGACACCGAGACGGGTGCCCGGCTGCTGCGCGGGGACGCCTCCGGGGTGCACGAGGTCGTCCTGCCGGAGGGACCCGACGGCTTGGTCCCCCTGGCTGTCCACCCGGCCGACGGCACTCCCGCCGTCGTCCTGTACGGCCATCCCGGGGGCGACTACGGCTATCTGTCGGAACCCGGCACGCCGGACCTCGTGCTCGCCCGTCGCCCCAGCCTGGTACGCCTGGCGCGCGTGCCGTCGGCGACCGGCGGCGAGACGGGTCCGGGCTTCGTGTACACGGGCTTCGCCCCGGGCGCACGGCTGGCCGATCCGCCGGTGGAGGGACTCAGGGTCGCGGTGCACCGCACCGGTGAGCCCTTCGCCCACGACCGGCCGGTGGCGCTCGACGACGATCCGGGCGCCCTGGTGGCCCTGGAGGCGACGGCCGATCCCGCCGCCGTCCTGGTCAGGTCGACGCAGCACGGCTCGACGACCCAGCGCCTGCTGCGTTTCGACCCCGCGACGGGCCGCCCCGCCGTCACCCCACTGCCGGCGGCGACGACCCCGCGGACCCGTCTGCTGTTCGGCGCGGACCGCTGGTGGCACGGTGAGGCGCTCGGCACGCCCAGAGCGGTGCTGCGCGCGCTGCCGCCCGGCGAGACGGATCCGGCCGCGGGCGAGCCGGTCGCCTTCCCCGAGGGGACGGCACTGGCCTGGTGCTGGGGCACTCGCCACGGTGTGATCGTCCGGACCGTCGCCGGGCGCGGGGCTCAGGCCGCCGAGGCCCTGTACCGGATCGACGGGGAGACGCTGGAGCCGCGACGGGTGGCGGGGGGACGGCCCGGTGACTCGTTCCCCGACGTCACCGCCTCGCCCGCCGCAGACTGCGCGCTGTGGCTGAGGGTGTCCCGTCGACCGGACGGCACCGCGGCCGGACGGATGGAACTGCTCCCGGACCGCGAGAGGGCACCGCGCCCCTTCCGCACGACCCCCTGGCCCGCGCCCGTGCCCCGCACCACCCGGTACTGCACGGCGGGCGACGGCAACCGGCTCCCCGTGCAGCTGTCCGGCACGGCGGGTCCCGTCCTGCTGCTGGAGCACGGAGGACTGACCGCCCTCGCCAACGCGCCCATGGAACGCGCCGTGGAGGAGCTGGCCCGCGCGGGGCAGCTCACGGTGGCCCGGGCCGTGACGCGGTCGCTGGTCCCCGCCCATCGCGTGCCCACCGGGGAACGCGGCTACAACGACCTCCTGCACGCGGCCCGCCTGCTGCGCCAGGAGATCGGGCCACACCGACCCCTCCTCGTCCTCGGGCACAGCATGGGCGCGGTCGGCGCCGCACGCGCGGTCCTGCTGGAACCCGCGTTGTTCGACGGCTGGATCCTGCGTTTCCCCGTCACCGACCTGGTCGGCTTTCCCGCCCTCGGTATCGGCCGGCACTGGACGGCCATGCTCGGCGACCCGTCCCGTCCCGGCCATCTGAGCGCCCTCACCGCGCTGTCGCCGCTCCACCTGCCGTTGCCCACCGGTCCCCTGCCGCCGTTGCTGATCCAGACCGGAACCCATGACACCCGGGCCGACGCCCGGCACGGCCGGCGCCTCGCCGACCGGCTGAGCGCGAGGGCGCCCGTGACCCTCAGCGAGTACCCGGTCGGGCACGTCGAGCGGTTCTGCCAGGCCGCCTCACGCCGGGCCGTGGCGGAGGTGACGGCCTTCATCCGCGGCTGCCCGGCCGTCGTCCGTGACCTCGAAGGAGCCTCGCAGTGACCGTCACCGGCATCGACCACGCCTCCCTCGTCGTCGTCGACGACGTGTACGCCGACTTCGCACGCGCCCGGGCCGCCGCGCTGGCCCGCACCTTCACTCCTCGGACCGACAGTGCCTTCGCCTACCGCACCGCGCCGGCGCCGCGCTGGATGGAGGAGGAGGCCATCGGCCGGATCTGTGAGGTGCTCGGGCCCGGGAGCCGGGAGGAACTGATCGCCAATCACCTGCACATGTCCTCGGCCATGGACTGGAAGGTCAACCTGCACCGCGGTGCCCGGATCCACGTCGACGAGGCCCGCTGGGCGGGCGTGCTCTACCTCAACACGGCGGAGCAGTGCCGAGGCGGCACGTCCCTGTACGCCCACCGGCGTACCGGCGTGCGCCACTTCTTCGAACTGCGCGGCCGTCCGGACGCCCAGGAGATCCTCGCCGACGGCGGCGACATCGCCAACTGGCGGGAACTGGTCTCCCTGGCGATGGTGCCGAACCGGCTCGTGCTGTTCGACCCCGGCCAGTTCCACCAGGCGCAGGGGTACTTCGGCGACAGCAAGTCCTCGGCCCGGCTGATCCACAACTTCTTCTTCCGCCACATCCCGGCCCACTTCGACCCCGGCCGGCGCGCGGAGGGGGCGGACGACACCGCGGGCTCGCCGGCACGGTGAACGCCGCGGCCCGGCGGTGCCGCTGCGCTGCTGAGCGCTGCGTTGACCGCCGAGCCGAAGGTCCGGCTGATCGTGCCGCCGTACTCCGTGGTCTCCACCGGCCGTACACGCGCGCGTCACCTGTTCGCTCAGACCGGGCTCAGTGGATGTACCGCCGCGGTGGACCGCGGTGGCCAGGCCTGCGGGGAGAGAATGCCGAGCACATAGGCACGGGCGACCAGGGCCGGCCGGGTGGCGGCGCCCAGGAGGTCGCGCAGGCGGCTCAGGTGGTAGTCCACCGTCTGCCGCGAGAGGTGCAGCGTTCCCCCGATGTCCGCGTTGCTGCGCCCGGCGGCCAGCAGGGCGAGGATGCGCACCTGGGTCGCCGTCAGCGGCGGCTGTGGTGCGTGACGCAGACCGAGATGGGTGAGGACCGCCCACACACCGGAGACGCGCGACGGCGTACGGCACACGCTGCTCAGATGTACCTCGGCCCGGCGCTGCCCGTTGTCTCCGTCGACGAGCACGGCGCAGGTACGGGCGCTGCTGCGCCGCCCGCCGACGAGGTCGTCCCAGATCCGGTGCAGGGCTCTCCGCTCGGGTGTCCTCGCCAGCAGACTGTCGGCCGGCGACCCGATGAGGTCGCAGAGACGGACACGCAGCAGTTCGGCGACCGCGGTACCCGCCTCTCCCACCCGCCCGTCCGGCGACAGACGCAGGCAGGGCAAGCCGCCGTGGTCGCGCAGGGTGCGTAAGTCCTCCTCGGCAAGGCGCCGTTGCTCCAGCATCCGGAGGTCGGTGACGTCGACATAGAGGCCGGCCACACAGCGTCCGGTGCCCCAGCGGACGGGGAAGCGGTAGCCGGCGGCATGCCCGGGGGATCCGTCGGAGCGCCGGTAGGTGAGGCTGTGCCGTACGGATCTGCCCTGCGTCAGGACCTCCTGGTCCAGGGCGAGGAACCGGGCGACGTCGTCGGGGGCGTCGACGTCGGCGAGGTGGCGGCCGATCACTGCGTCGCGCGTGGTGCCGTACAGGTGGGCATAGGCGTGGTTGGCCCACAGGTAGCGGCCGGCGGCATCACGCACGAAGGCCGCGGCCGGGGTGAGGTCGGCGAACGAGGCGATCACTCCCGGTCCGCCGTCGGTCTCCCGCCAGGGCACGGGAAGACACGTGAGCAACGTCGTGGGATCGGACTCCTTCACGGCTCAACTCCTTGAATTTTCCACCGCATTACGTGGAGTAACACTTCATGCGTATCCCGTAGTGCCGCAGGCATGCGGAACGGTCCGGCGCCGGACCGGCGCACGGTGGTTGGGCATTTGCCTGAACGGTTCGCGCCATGGGGCCTCTCGGAGGCACGCCGGGGCTGGTTCGCTGGAAGGAGAGGGCGGAACGTTCCCCTAGAACCAGAGGAGTTGGGTCTTCGTGAGCAAGGTGCTGTACGTGCATGCCAAGGGCGGGCCCCCGGCGGGGTACGCCCTGGCCCGGGTGGCCGCGAGGGCCGCGGTGCACCTGCTGGCGCTCAGCGAACTGCCCGCCGCCACGGCCGCGGACGCCGGACGGCGATGCGCCTCGGTCGTCACGGCCCTGGACACACAGGGACGCGACCTCGTCGAGCTGATCACCGCCCGCGCCCGCGAAGTGGGCGCTGACGCGGTCATCACCTTCTCGGAGTACGCGGTGGTCGCGGTCGCCGAGGCGTCCCGGCGGCTCGGACTGCGGGGCGCCGGGCCCGCCGCCGCACGCGCCCGTGACAAGCGGCTGATGCGCACCGTCTGGGAGCGCCACGGCATACCGCAGCCGCGGTTCCGTGCCGTCACGAGCGCCGCCGAACTGGAGCGGGCGGCAGCCCAGTTGTCTTTCCCGTTGCTGTTGAAGGCCGCTTGGAGCGCCGGTTCGACCGCACACCGGATCCTCGAGGGACCGGAGGACGTGCGGGACGCCTGGCAGCGGTCGCGCGCGGTGATGGCGGAGTCGGCGCTGCTGGGGTTCGCGGAGCTGCACGTGGCCGGCGCCTGTGAGGACTTCATCGTGGAGGAGATCGTCAGCGGATGTGCCGAGGAGTGGTTCGACGGTACCGGCTGGGGTGACTACGTCAGTGTCGAGGGCGTGGTCGCCGACGGTGTCTTCCGTCCGGTCTGCCTGAGCGGGCGGATGCCGACGGTGGCGCCGTTCACCGAACGGGCCGGCATCACCCCGGCCGCCGTCGGGGGCGGGGCCCAGGCGAGGATCGTGGAGCTGGCGCGACGTTCCGTGGATGCCCTGGGGCTGCGGGACTGCGGCACCCACACGGAGATCAAGCTGGGCGCGGACGGCCGGATGTGGGTGATCGAGACGGCCGCACGGTTCGGCGGCGCGATGACGGTGCCGCAGATCGAGGAGGTGTTCGGGCTCGACCTGGTCGGTATGTTCACCGACCAGCTGCTCGGCGGCCGCCCGGCCTGGCCCGCGAGGGCGTTGACGCCCGAGGACGCCGAGGGCGCGGCCGGATCCCTGGTGGTCCTCGCCGTGCACGGTGACGGCTCCCCCTGGCTCCGGCGCCATCGATGGGACTCCGCGACCGTCGTCCGGTCCGCACCGGTCGGCACGGGCAGCACCCTGTCCGTCGTCCGGGAGAGTTCGCTGCCGGACGGCGCCCTCGTGCCGGTCTACGACCCCGCCGCCGGCGCCAACACCATGGCGGGGCTGTGCCGGTTGTCGGCCGACCGGCCGCAGTCGGTGGTCCGCGACTTCACCGCCCTGGTGGACGCCCTGCCGCGCATCCTGCCCACGGACGTCACCGAGGAGGTCCGCGCATGACGTCCGCACGGGACGAGGCGGGCGCACCCGATGCCTCGGGCGACCGTACGGTCGTCGGCGCCAACCTGTCGCTGCCGCTGTTCCGCGCCCTGTCCGGGGTGCTGGCCGGACATCCGTACCTCAAGGTCGTGGTGGACCGTACCGAGCACACCTGGCACCTGCTCGACACCCGCGTGCACCCCTTCCACGTCAACTACATCGCGACCCGCATCCTCGGCCTGACCCTGGACGAGCTGGACGCGGACCTGGACGCGTTCAACGACTCCGTGTACATGGCGCCCGAACGCCGGTTCCTGCTCGGGGTGTTGTCGCTGCACGCCGACGAGGAGACGGACGGCACCGAGCGGCCCTTCCTGGTGCTGGAGACGACCGAGGCGGACACCATGCACGCCGCCCTGCTGGAGGAGTTCTACCTCTACGTGCGGGGCCGGGTCGACGGACGCCTGCCGCTGCTGCTGAAGCCCGCCAACCACGGGCAGGAGCACGAGCTGGCCTCGGTCAGCGGGATACGCGTACCGCGCGTCCTCAGCCACGAACTGTTCGGCGACCGGACCCGCACCTGCCTCAACCCGGGTGAGGCCGAAGGACGGCTGCGCTGTTTCCGCACCACGGCGGAGTACGAGAGCGCCGCCGCGCGACTCGGCTGGTCGGACATCGTCGCGATGCCCTGTCTGCCCGACGACGTTCCCCGGATCGCCGGGTTCATCAACACGGCTCCCACCACTCCGCTCTCGCACACCAACGTCCTCGCCTCGGGCTGGGGCATCCCGAACGCGATCGTGCGCGACCTCGACGCCCTGGTGCAGCGGCACGGTCTCGACGGCGCGTGGGTGCGCTACCGCGTGCGGGAGGACGCCATCACCCTGGAGCGGCTGTCCCGCCCGCCGACGCTGGAGAGGCCCGCCTGGCACCAGCAGCGCATCCGTATCGAGACACCGCTGCTGGAGGACGCTCCGATCCTGGCGCTGCACCGGCTGCGGCGCGCGGACCGCGACAGCTACGGCACCAAGGCGGCCAACCTGGGGGAACTGCACCACGTCCTGGACAGTCGCACGGCGGACCTCACGGCCTTCTACGCGCGCCCGCGTCCGCCACGGCCCGATCTGCTGGGCCACCTCGCCGCCCGGCTCGGCGAGGCCGGTGCGTCGCGGGAGCGGTTGCGGGCCGCGGCGGCCGAACGGGTGGCGCAGACGGTCCGGGCACCCGAGGGCGTGGCACTGCCGTTCCGCCTGCACCATCTCTTCCTGACCTCGTCGCCCGCACTGCAACAGGGCATAGGCAAGCTGAAGATGGCGCTCGAACTCGAAGCGTTCGACCTGATCGACTCACTGTGCCTGGGTCTCCAGCACCTGATGCGCAGTACGCCGATGCCGGAGGAGGTGGCGCGGGCGGTCACCGGATCAGTGGCGGGGCTGCCTGACGGACGCCGCCTGGTGGTGCGCTCCTCCTCGAACGCCGAGGACCTGCCCGGCTTCTCCGCCGCCGGGATCTACGACTCGGTCACCACGGTGCTCGGCACGGAGCAACTCATGGACGCCGTACGGCAGGTGTGGGCGTCGCTGCTGTCGCCGCGCAGCGTGCGCCTGCGGCACCAGGTAGGCATCTCCCTGGACGACACCTACATGGGCGTGATCGTCCAGGAGTATGTGCCGGCCGGCCTCGGGGGTGTGCTGGTGACCTGCAATCCGACCCGCCGCGAGGACTTCCGCAACGTGTACCTCAACTGCACGCCCGGCTCGCCGGAGCGGGTGGTCGACGGTACGGTCCTGCCGCACCAGTACCTCTACAACACCGTCGAAGGCGGCGGGCGCACGGTCGGCGTCGGCCCGTCGGGCGAGGACCTCCCGGCCGCGAGGCGCGCGGCACTGGGCCGACTGGCCCTGGTGGGACGTCTGTTGCAGTCGCACTTCAGCGCGGGTGACCCGGACGAGGCCCTGGACATCGAGTGGCTCATGACCGCCGAGGGGGCCTTCCACCTCGTGCAGGTCCGCCCCTACGCCCGGTGAGGCGCCGTATGCCTGCTGTGCGGCGCCCCTCCCCCGGGCCGGTACCGACTCCGGCCGCGCGGCGCGTCATCCGCCTCAACAACGGGTTCCAGCTGCTGTTCAATCTGCTGTGGTGGATGCCCGTCTTCTACGCCTACCAGCGGGACGCGGGTCTGTCGGACGGCCAGATCTTCGGCATCCAGAGCATCTACTACATCGCCTTCTGCCTGTTCGAGATACCGACAGGCGTCGTCGCCGACCGCATCGGGGCCCGCAACTGCCTGCGCGCGGGCGCGGTCGTGATGACGGCGGCGAACCTGGCGCCGGTACTGGCGCCGTCGTACACGGGATTCCTCGTGCACTTCCTCGCCATCGCCGCCGGACGGTCCCTGACCTCGGGTGCGGCGAGCGCCTACCTCTACGACGGGTTGCGGGCCGAAGGGGCGGACGCCCACTATCTGAGGGCCGAGGGCACGGCGCGTGCCCTCGGGCTCGCCGCGAAGGTCGTGTGCTGGCCGCTCGTCGGGCCGCTGATGGCGCTGGCCCCGCAGACGCCGTACGTGCTCAGCGCGGCGAGCGCGGCCGGTTCGCTCGGCTGCGCCCTGGCCCTGCCGCGGCTCGACGCGTCCGGCTCGGCCGCCCGGCCGCGCGACCGTGCGCGGCGGGCCGGGGGCCTCCTGCGCGACATGGGCGCCGCCTGGCGCGCCCTTCGGTCGTCGCCGTGGCTGGCCCTGCTCATGGTGCAGGGGGTGGCGGTCTTCACGCTGTCCCGGATCTGCCAGGTCAACCTGTTCCAGCCGGTGCTGCTGGAACACGGCATCGGGGAGAGCGCGCACGGCAGTGTGCTCGCGGCGATGACGGTCGCCGAGGCGGTGGCGTCGGCCCGCCCCCAGTGGCTGGGGCGGCGGCTGTCGCCCACGGTGTGGGTGTCCCTGCTGAGCGTGGCGCTCGCCGGCGCCCTCGCGGGCACGGCCGTCGGCGGTCCCTGGGCCGTGGTCGGGCTGTTGTGCGCGTTCGCCGCGATCACCGGGTTCGTCTATCCGGTGCAGCGCAAGCTCGTCAACGACGCCGTCCCGGCGGACGCTCCGCGGGCCACGTTGCTGTCGGTGGAGAGCATCGTGGACCGCGGCGTGTGCGCGGTGGCCGCGGTGGCCGCGGGCGCCTATCTCGCGGCGGGCCGACTCGACGCACTGCTGTGGCACAGCGCCGCGGTCACCTGCGTCCTCGTACCGGTGCTTCATCTGGCGCTGCACCGCATGGCTCCGGGCGGGAACCCGGCCGGGGACCTGGCGCCCGGTCCGGCTACCGCGACAGCGGTGTGCGGTCGCCGGACGAGCCCGCCGCGCTGCCGGTCGACGAGGGCGCGGCGCCGCGGCCGTGAGCCGGGTTCAGTTCGTCGTGGACGAGGCCCGGCGCGGCAGCTTCCAGTTGGGGCGCGGGAAGTGGCAGGTGTAGCCGTTGGGGTAGCGCTCCAGGTAGTCCTGGTGCTCCGGCTCCGCCTCCCAGAAGTCGCCCACGGGCTCGACCTCCGTGACGACCTTCCCCGGCCACAGGCCGCTCGCCTCGACGTCCGCGATGGTGTCCACGGCGACGCGGTGCTGCTCCTCGTCGGTGTAGTAGATGGCGGACCGGTAGCTGCGCCCGATGTCGTTGCCCTGGCGGTCCCTCGTGGTCGGGTCGTGGATCTGGAAGAAGAACTCCAGGATGTCGCGGTAGCTCGTGGCCGTGGGATCGAAGAGGATCTCGATGGCCTCGGCGTGGTCGCCGTGATTGCGGTACGTGGCGTTCGGGGTGTCACCGCCGCTGTAGCCGACGCGCGTGGACACCACGCCCGGCTGCTTGCGGACCAGGTCCTGCATACCCCAGAAACAACCGCCCGCCAGCACGGCTCGCTCGGTTCCCACTGTCATCGGTCGCTCCCTCACGCTCGGGCCGGCACGGTCGTCGCCGTACCGGTCGATCACCCAGCCTATTACCGCCCGCGCGCGGCCGATCGACGGTCGCTCGGGGCGTGCTGGTGGTGGAACCGGAAAAGGGCCCGGTTGATTCCCCGTGGATGCGGGTCCGGACACCGCCTCCGGGAAGTCAGCGGCCTCCCCGCCCGCGCCGGGGTGTCGGTCCCGCGGTGATCGAGGACGGGCGGCTCACCGTCCTGGTGCAGCACAGGCCGCCCGCCGGCACGCGTGGCCGTGTGCCGCCTCCTGCAGGTGCGGGTCCTCGGTGGGCGGACCGCCGCCGACGGCCGCCCGGTCCTCGTTCACCAGCGCGACCACCTGCCCGACGGTGTCGGTCGGGGCCGACTGCGCCCTGCGGTGGTGAACCTCTGGCCGGCCGTTGTCAGCCGCGGGCCTGCTTCGGCTCCGAGCCGGTCTCGCGCGCGGGCCCGCCATGTGCGATCCGGGTCAGATCGGTCAGCAGCGAGTCCAGCCAGGACACGGTCGCGTAGTACAACCGCGGCGCGTCGCACGGCTCCGCGCCGAACCCCGCGAGGGTCGCATCGATCAGCGGCAACGGCGCGGTCGGGGTGTCGTCCCCGGGATCCACGGCCGCCGAGACCAGCAGCATCCGACCGGCCACCCGCTCGCCCAGCCCGCCCACCGACTCGGCAGCCGCCGGACCCAGCCCGCTCGGCGGCGGCTCCAGCAACCGTTCGGACCCCCACAGGGTGTGATGCCCGACGATCAGCGTCGCCTGCCAGTCCACACCGGGCAGCGCCACGCTCCGGCCCCTGCCCCCGAAGGGCGTCGGCTCGCTCTGGTGCTGCGCGTACGCGGACTCCGCGAGGACGACCGCCCGCCGCAGCGACCGATGACCGGGCACCCCGGACGGGGCGGCCACGGCGCCGCCCCCGGCGACCGAGGCACTGGTGGCCACCACGATCTCGGCTGCTCTGCGTAGCAGTTCCGCCGCCGCGTGGCGCAGTTCGTCGTGGGCCCCGCGGGGCCAGGCCAGCAGACCGAAGACGGCACCGATCGCGCTGCCGACGAGCACGTCCAGCATCCTGACCTCCGCCAGCCGCCATGTCGACGGCGCCAGCTGGGCGAAGACCAGCGCCACGAGCACGGTGAACAGGCCCTGCGCCCAGCCCACCCCTCTGACCGGCCCGACCGTGAAGGCGAACACCATCCAGACCGGCAGCACGGCCGCGTACACCACGGTGTCGGTCCCCACCAGGGTCAGTGTCGCGGCGGTCACCAGGGCCCCGGCCAGCGTGCCCGCGAGCGCCCGGCGGATGGCGCTCCAGGTCTCGTCCATGGTGGTCCGGGTGAGGGTGAGCGTCGCCAGCATGGCCCAGAATCCGTGGGGCAGCGTGTCCACCCCGGCCACGAGCCGGGCCGCCGTAAGGGCCAGCGCGATGCGCACCGCGTTCTGGAAGAACACCGACCGTCGTCCGACATGGCCGCGTATGCGGTGCCACCACAGGACCGGGGCCCAGGTCGTGGCGTACCAGAACCGGCCCGACGGCACCTCCACCACGGCGTGCCGGCCCTGTACCGCCAGATCGGCCGCCGTGCCCATGGCCAGCGCGGCGTCGGCGATCTCCAGCACGGCCGCGTGCCGACGCAGCACGGCGGCCGGGAAGCCGGCCGCCGGGGCGGTGCGGGCGGAGGACACGGAGCCGGAAGCCGAAGCCGTGCCGACGGAGGACACGGAACCGGAAGCCGGAGCCGCGCCGTCACAGGACGCGGAGCCGGACGTGTCGGTGCGGGTGGGGCCCGCGGATGAGGCTGAGAGGTGTGCGCGGGCCGTGAACAGGTCCTTGTGCGCTGCCACGGGGGGTGTCCCCTCGTGCAGGCAGGTCTCGGTCGCCGTGGCCAGTCGGGCGACCGCGTGCAGTACGGCGGTCACGTCACGTCCTGGGTCCTCCCCCGGCACGGCGGGCAGTTGCGCCAGCCGGCTGAGCAGGGTGCGGGTGGCGAGACCGGTGTGCGCGAGGGCGCGATCACGTGCCCCCGGCCCCGCCGGACGCTCCGCCTCGGGCACCGTCAGGGGCCGCAGCGCCTGGCCGGCCTCCCGAGTCGCCCGGATGTCCGCCCCGGTCAGGGCGTACGGAGGTGCGGCGAGGAGCGTCGCGCAGTGCGCGGCGGTCCGCGCGGCCCGGCCGGCCCGCTCCCGGTACGGCGTGGGGCCGGGCTCGGGAAAGAGCAGCGCCTGGGCGGCCACGAAGAGGACCAGCCCGGTGGTCGTGCCGATCAGCCGTTCGCCGAGGGACGCGGGGTCGTACGGAGGGAAGGACGGCAGGATGTAGAGAAGCTGCAGGCCCGGCGCCGCCCCCGCCGCGCGGGGCCCGCCCACGGCGGCGAAGGCCAGCGTGAATCCGACCACCAGCATGCCGAGGACCGCGCTCCACGTCCGTACCGAGAGAAAGGTGCCCACGACCACGAGCGCCCAGCACACGGGCAGCAGGCGGAGCACCACCCTGGCGCGCTGCCGCCCGGTACCGGGGATCCTGGAGAGTCCGCCCAGTGCCACGACGGCGAACAAGGCGTAGGTCCCCGCGACAGGGCGGTCCAGGCCGTAGCAGAAGAGGTAGAACCCGGCCGCGGCCACCAGCGTCACGGGTACCGCCCGGCGGCCCGCGGCGGCGTAGGCCGCCGGTATCCGACCGGCCGGGACACCCCGCACCCCTACAGAATCCCCCACCACCGCGCGCCCGGCACCTTCCCACCCCGCGCCTCCCCTCCCCCCGGCACCCTTCCCACCCAGCGCGGCGTCTCCTCCCGCCCGGCACCTGCCGCTGCGTGTCGGGGCTCCCTTGCACCGCGGCGCGCCCGTTCTCAGGGCTCGCGGTGCTCGTGCGCCGCGCGTTCCAGTTCCTGCTGCTCCGCCTCGGCCAGGCGGGTCTCGGCCTCCACGTCGATCGAGCGGGTCAGCCACCAGTACAGCGCCGCGGAGACCGGCAGCCCGATGAACAGGGAGATGTCCGCTCCGCCGAGCGCCTCGGCCGCGGGGCCGACGAACAGGGTGCCGACGGAGAAGAACGGGATCATGACGGCGAAGCCGACCAGGTACGCGATGATGCCGTGCCAGCCCCAACGGCCGTAGATGCCGTGCGGTTTGAAGATCTCGGCGATGGCGTAGTGCCCACGGCGCACCACGTAGTAGTCCATGAGGTTCACCGCCGTCCACGGGATGAACAGGTAGAGCACCAGCAGCAGGAAGTTGTTGAAGTTCGCAAGGAAGTTGGAGGTCGCGGACAGGGCGCCGATCAGGGAGAGCGCCGCGGTCAGGCCGATGGTCAGCAGGCGGACGCCCAGCGTCGGCCGTACCCGCTTGAACGAGTCGATGGCGCTGATGAGCGTCAGCGAACCGCCGTACATGTTCAGCGCGGTGACGGACACCAGGCCGAGGGCGGCGAAGAGCAGCACGATCGCGCCGAATCCGCTGAACACCTTGTCACCGGCGGCGTCGATCGACCTGATGGTCTCGAAGTCCTGGCCGGCCCAGGCGGCGAGCAGCGTCCCGAGCACCATCATCCAGATGCCGCCGAGCGCGGAGCCGAAGTACGTCCAGTAGAAGGTCTTGCGGACGGTCACGTCCGGCGGGAGGTAGCGCGAGTAGTCCGAGACATAGATGGCCCAGCTGATCTGGTAGCCGGCGACCACGCCGAACTGGGCCAGGAACGGCGTCCACTCGAAGGCGCCGAGATCGAAGGAGCCGGCCGGGTAGTGCAGGGTGAGAAGGACGCCGACCGTGAAGATGCCGAAGACGATCAGGAAGGTGTAGGTCAGGAATCGCTCGGCCTTGTGGATGACGTCGTAGCCCACCAGGGCGATGACGAGCGCGATGACGGTGACGACGACCACCCACAGCTTGACGCCGCCGTGCAGCGTGGTGTGCAGGGAGTCGGCGGCGAGGATGCTGTTGAAGACGTTGAACCCCGCGTACTGCACGTACGCGAAGAGCCACACCAGCAGGGCGCCGACGTATCCGAACTGGGGCCGGGACTGGATCATCTGCGGCAGGCCCAGCTGGGGGCCCTGGGCCGAGTGGAAGGCCATGAAGAAGGTGCCGATGACAGTGCCGGCGACGATCGCCAGCAGCGACCAGATGAGGTTGCCGCCCTCGGTGATGCTGATCAGTCCCACGGCCAGGGTGGCGATCTGGGCGTTCGACATGAACCACAGAGGGCCCAGATGCCAGAGCTTGCCGTGCCGCTCGTCCAGGGGGACGTAGTCGATGGATCGGATCTCAAGGCCTGACACCCTGGGTTCCGCTGAAGTGCCCATGCCGCCTCCAGAACTCGGTCCGCCTCCTGCGGGACACATTCTTCTCCCGCATCGATGTCACCGCCTTCCGCACCCCGGGTCATCGGGGCTGCCCCCTGTCGTCCAGGTGTGCGGCGCCGTGTCCGTCGTGCGCGTGCGCGTGCGACCGTCCGAACGCGCTTGTCCGGCATTCCGGTGCGGCACTACCGTGCCGGAGTGGATCTCTTCTCACGCTCTTGGACGGCGTTGCTCGAGGCTGTCGCCGAGACCCCGGACGAGGACTTCGAGCGGCCGTCCGGCTGTACCGGCTGGCTCGTGCGGGACTTGGTGTGTCACCTGGTCATCGATGCCCAGGACGTCCTCATCACCCTGGTCACGCCGGCCGAGACCGAAGCCACCGTGGACGCGGTCACCTACTGGAACCTCGTCGAACCCCCGACCGGCGAGGACCCGCTCGATGCGCTGATCCCCCGGCTGGCCGCCGCGTACGGCGATCCCCGGTTGCTCAAGTTCCACTTGGACGACGTCGGTTCCGCCGCCGGCCGCGCCGCGAGACTCGCCGATCGCGCCCTCCGCGTGAGCACCCGCGACGTGGTGCTGACCGCCGGGGACTACCTGTCCGCCTACGTGCTCGAATGGACCCTGCACCACCTCGACCTGATCGCGCATCGGCCGTCGGCCACCGAGCCACCCGCCGAGACCCTCGCGGCGGCCCGCGCTTCGCTGGAGAAGATCGCCGGGACCCCCTTCCCCGCCTCGTTCTCCGACAGTGACGCCCTGCTGATCGGCACCGGCCGCCGCACGCCGACCGACGCGGACAAGGCCGCGCTGGGCGATCTCGCCGCGAAGCTCCCCCTCGTCCTCGGCTGAGCGGCGGGCGACCGCGGCGACGGCCACGACGAGTACGGGCACGGCTGCGTGGGGGCCGGTGTCTCGGGTCGCGGCCACGCACGTGTCCGGCCAGTCGAAGAGGCAGGGGAATGCCGATGCGGTCGACGACCGGTGTGATGTCGTACGGGGAGACCTCGGTGAGCAGGTCGAACGGGGAGCCGATGGCATACGGCTTGGCTGCGGTGCGCACATGGTGCCGCATGCGTCCCGCGGCGGCCGACGGCATGATGGGAGGACGGGGCGGGGGCACGGTCGCACATCCGAGGGGAGAGCCGCCATGGCGCAGCAGTCGGCGACGAAAGCCCCGGCCGGACAGCGCGTCGGCACAGGCAGCGTGTTCTTCGCGTTCGCGCCGTGGATCATCTTCGGGGTGGTCGCAAGCCCCAGCACCTGGGAGTACGCGGCCCTCGCCGCACTGATCGCCTCGCTCGCGCTGTCGGGGCAGGACCTGCTCCGTGGAAAGCTCCGCGTCCTCGACCTGACCGGCATCGCGTTCTTCGCCGTGCTCTCGGTCCTCGCGCTGGCCCTGGACCGCGGGCAGCTCACCTGGCTCGAGACGTACGCCCAGGTCATCTCCAACGGGCTGGTGGCGGTCGTGGCCCTGGGGTCGCTGTTCTTCGACCCCTTCACCGCGCAGTACGCCCGGGAGTCGGCTCCTCCGGGCGTCTGGGACTCACCTGTCTTCCGGCACATCAACCGGGTGCTCACGACGCTGTGGGGCGTGACCTTCGCCCTGATGACGCTCTCGACCTGGCTGGCCATCCGTTACCCCTCCCAGAGCGACTGGTTCAACTGGGTCATCCCCATTGCGCTGCTGGTGTGTGTGGTCAAGTTCACCGAGCGGTATCCGGAGTCGTACAAAGCGCGCGTCACCTAGGCCGGTTGTCTCAGACCTCCGGATCACCGGTCCGGCGCGCTGCCGAATTCTGGCCGAAGTCTCCCCCGCTGCCTCCGACCCGGGTAGGACGGGGCAAAGTCGATGTCCGAGCGCGCCGTTGACGGCGGACGTTCCTCATCCTGGTGTGGCTCGAGGCCGGAGGCCCCTTCCTGAGCAGCGTGGCGGTGCTCTTCGCATTCCGGCCCCAGCCGCCACCACTCCTCGGGGTGAGCGGAGCGCGTGACGTGGCCGTCGTCTGCCGAGGGGCTTGGCAGTGAGGGCGTCAGCCGGCGACTTCTTCTCCGGCCGGGGTGCTCGCGGCGGCCGAAGACACCGGTCGTGGGGGCGCGGCCCGGCGCAGTGAGCGGACTTGGGGAGAGGAAAGGGCGGCCAGGGTGGCGAGCACCACCACGGCCGCGCAGCCGGCCAGGGCCGTCCCGGAACCGACCTTCTGGGCAAGGGGCCCGGCAGCGAGCAGACCGAGGGGAGCAAAGGCCAGAGAGCCGAACAGGTCGTAGGAACTGACGCGGGGCGACGATCAGCCGCAGCGCGCCGTCCCCGCTTTGCAATGCTTGCTCGAGGATTCGCAGCGTGCGCGCTTGAGCGTTGCGCCTCCCCCATTGGTTCACGGTGCCGGGTCACCTCGGCGGGTGGACTGCCCGGTGCCGCTCGCCCTCGCCGCACCCGCCGGGACCCGCCGTGCTGCGCCGGCGCGAGCAGAGGCCGCGCTGGCCCCCGGCGGGCCCGAACATCCGCGGACGTGGCTTCGTTCATCTTCAGTGGCTCTTGCCCACTTTCCGTGGCGTGACCACGGAGAGTCAGATCTCGGTGCCAGTCGATGTCTGTTCGGGTGCAGCCGCAGCCCGACCTCTTCCATCCTGCCGTCGAGCGCACAGAGCACCTCTCGGGCTTCACGCTCGCTGGCGCAGTGCACGACTGCGTCATCGGCAAAGCGCTCGAACTGGATCCCCGGATACGTCCGGGTGAGCCACGCGTCCTGCGCGTGGTGCATGAACAGGTTCGCCAGCACCGGCGAGACCGCGGATCCCCGGGGAGTACCGCGGCCCCTCATCTGCAAGGGGCCGTCGGGTAGTTGGAGCAGCGCACGAAGACACCTCTTCACATCCAGCTTCACCCAAACGGCATCGGTGTGAGCCTGCACAGCCTTGACGATGAGGTCCCAGCGGGCGCTGGCGAAGAATCTCTGGTTTCGAGATCGATCACCCAGTTACGCTTCCAACAGCGCCGCCGGCACACCTCAATGGCGTCCAGAGCCGACCGTCCAGGCCTGTATCCGTAGGAGCCCTCGTGGGACACACTGCCCACACGAGCACCCGGATGCCGGGCTACGACGGTCTGTGCGACCCTGTCGGCCAGCGTGGGGATGTCCGGCCCGGTTCGTGCCCGGCGACGCGTTGGTCAGCTCGAACAGCCAGCTCGAACAGCGTGTCCCCACGGACGGGCAGGCAGTCGAAGGAGTCGTCGCCAAGGGTGACGCCACCGCGAACTCAGAGGGGCCGGCCATCGCAGACCGACCCGCGGTTGAGCCACAGTCGAGAAGCCGCGTTCGGGGGTTGTCAGCGTCCGGGGAACCGCTCCGTGATTTCCTGGAGCACCCAGCCATTGCCGTCCGGGTCGCTGAACGAGGCGAAGGAACTGTAGGTGGCGCGCTCGGGGTGCGGCCCCGCCAGGCGCTTTTGACCCGCGCCCCGGTGGCTGACGGCTCCGCCCTCGTGACCGTGAGCCAGCACGCCTCCCTCATCGTGGAACGTATCGCTCACCTCGATACCCCGGCCGCCGAGTTCGGCGCGAGCCTCCTCTATGTCGGGCACGATCAGGTAGAGGCCCTGGGTGGAGCCAGGTTCCGCGGAGGTCATTCCCTTGCCGAACATGATCGAGCACCCGGAACCGGGTGGCGTGAAGTGCACCAGCCGGTAGTCGTCGCTGAATGTCTGATCGACGTCGAGGCGGAATCCGAGCGTCTCATAGAAATTCTTGGCCCGATCGACGTCGGAGACAGGCAGCACGATGACTTCGAGTTTGAGGTCCACGAGATGTCTCCATTCGGAGATAGACGACTTTCTAGGGCCAGCTCAGGAATCCGGTGGTACCACCGTCACAGGTGAGGGAGCCGCCTTTGATCGCTCGACGCCATGCATCTGATGTCGTCGTGGTCGACCTTCTAGAGCCCAAGGTAGTGGCGAGGTGTGCTGTCAGCCACCGCAGACGCAGCTCACACGTCAGGAGTGCTACGAGGTCAAGAGCGCGCACTGGTCGGTCGTGGACGGAGAATCGCCGCGCGGTCGCCCCGCCGGAACGGCGTACGGGTCTTCCTGCACCAACCGCTGAACACCCACACGGACGCCCGGCTCACCGAGCGGCTTCTCCCGCCGCTGAGGTCTGTGAGCCGACCAGCGGCTCACCACGCGGCCAGACGGGCGCGCGAGGCCACCTGCCTACGGACTCGAACGAGCGGTCGCCCCGGCATGAGCCCCTCCCCGTCGCACGAGTGCTGGTCGTGCCGCAACCATCCAGACATTGCGACCGGGAACTGCGAGCGTGCGCTCCTATACGGCGGAGGAGGGATGCTTCCCGCCGCAGGAAGGCGACATGCTCCGCGCACAGTCCGGCGATGCGGCCGTGTCCACGGGAGCGACAGCAAGCCTTCCGGAACAGAGGAGTCCTTATGATCACCCTTGTCAAGAAGACGGCGCTCGCCGCTACCGCGGTGATGGCCATGGCCGGCGGTCTCACCGCGGCAGGAACACTCTCCGCCGATGCGGCCACTCCAGAGTGCGGCGACAGTTGCATCCAGATCTACAACGCCGGGTCCGGCACCTCACAGCAGCCGAACCTGGTGGAGACTGTGTATCGGGGCGTGGCGAGGGTCGGCCAGCCCACCACGATGCACCCCGTCAGCACGTCCGACCCGGCCGGGGACATCGTCGGGCACCGCGCGGGCCTGGTGTCCGACTTCCACAAGGACGGCCTCGTGTCCGCCGAGGTGAACCAGCACTACGACAGCCTGCGCGCGGTGGAGGTCGAGTACGCGCCGCACGGCCGGCACACAGGCCTGTGTGCGGGTCTGGCTCACACCGCGTACCAGAACGAGGGCCTCAGCCTCCAGAAGTGCGGTGTGTCTGCCAAGACCGTGTGGATCATCGACACTCCCCCTCAACCGCCTCGCAGGGACACTTCCCTCTCGTCAGCGGTTCGACGACGAACTTCGACCACCCCTACGCCATGACCTTCCGCCATGACTCGCATGTGCACAGGGGTTCGCGGATCGGAGGCGCCGGGCATCACGACCACCGCACCGCGGTCCCCTCGCAGATCCGGGTCGCCAGGCTGATGGGCAACCCGTCCCACGTCCCCGACAGCCAACTTTGGGGCACGACGAAGTAGCGAGCCGTACGTCCCGGTTGCGGGAGGGCCGCGCAGCGGCGGGCGCACGGTGCCGATGCGTCCCTCGCGCGTGACTGTCCGACCACGTTCCCCGTGGGGACCTCTGAGGCCTGTACGCGGGCCGACCTGCCACCACTCGCTTCGGACAGTGTGTGCCCTCGCGCGGTCGATCAGAGCCTCGAAGGCCTACAGCGCCGACGGGCTGACCGTGTTCGCCGAAGGAGCGGACTGGGCAGCCGCCTGCTCCGCCGCATGGCAGATTCCGCACGTCAGACGCCTGGCCTCGGGCAGCGAGGCGGATGTACCGGCGGCAACCGCGACTCTGCTGACATGCACGTGCTGGCCGCAGATCCCAGCCCCGCAGCGGGCACAGATGCCCGCAGCGCTGGCTGGGCTCGGGACGACGGTCCCACCGAGTGCTGCAACGATGCAGTCGAAGCAGATCATGGCAATCGACCTTCCTCCGGTAGGGGACTGCCGAGAAGTCGTCGACGAGGTCGGTGTCACCGGCAGTGTGGTGTTCCGTGATCCCCTGCACCGAGCCTTGCCGGCCGGGACCACAAGGTCGGGAATGAGACATGTGTCGCGCAGTCGACCTCCCGGACCGGGCTGGCCCTGACCAGCGCAATCACGCCCACACCTCGGCTTTCCGGCCGGAAGGGGCCGGGTCTGAGTCCACCATTTCATTCAGCTTCATGCCTACGGGTTCCGCAACACGATGACTGCCACTGTGGCGGCATGGCACCCCGAGTCGCAGGTCGGTCGCCGCACGCGAGGGCGTCGGTGATCGACGCCGCCGCCGACGACCAGGTCTACGCGATGAGAAAGGCAGCCGCCGCCGGCACCGGCAGTCCGGGAACCCGGCCAGGGCCACCAGGGTCACCGTGGGCAGGGACGAGGACGGCAAGCCGTAGCCGCGGCTCACACTCGGCCCCGGCGCCGTAGCGGTGATCGGAACAGGCCCCCCTTGTCCGCGACGAACAGAGCAAGGGGCGGATCCGCCAGTATTTCCGGCACCCCTCAGCCACGGCGCCCCGCCGAGAGGCCGACACCGGCCAGCTCCTGGCCGCCCACGCATGCCTGACCGTCCTGCGGGCCGCGAGCTGGATGCCGGAAACCAGAAACGGGTCCTCCCACGACGGCCCCACCGCCTACTTCTCCACGCTGCCCATCAAGCGCTGCGTCCAGGAGGTGCAGAAGACCGGCTTGAACTCCGAGGTCTCCCAGACCGCCGGGACGTTCGTGTGCAACCACGTCTTCTACGGCCTGATGCACCTGCCGGCCACCGAGGGCAAGCAGCGGCGACGAGGCTTCGTCCACATCCCGCACACCCCCGACATGCCCGCCGCCGCGAACCACTTCGTTCCCTCGCTTCCGTTGGACACCACGGCGGACGGCCTCCACGTGGTCCTGTCGACCGCGCTCGCACACGAGACGGACATCACCGTCGCCGCCGACGCGACGCACTGACACCGCGAGATCGCTTCGAGGTGCGGGAAGACGGACCGTGGATGTTGTCGGGCAGCGCCCGGGGCCTGGGTACGCCGAAGGCTGGCTCGGCGAGGTCGAAGGACTCCGGATCAGCCTGGCTGGCGCTGAAGACAAGCTTGCGCAAATGGACCGACGAACTCCCGTGGCACGGCGATCGACCTCGGTCGGTCAGGCAGGAGTTGAAGCCCTCCAGCCCCACCCGCACCCGGTCGTGGGGCACGCCCAGCAGACCTGCGGTGCCGGTGCCCAGGGCGGCGCCGCCCAGTCCGTAGGGGGCGTACCGCCAGTCCGTCGTCAGCAGGGCCAGGGCGAAGACGGCGCCCGTCCACGCGTTGTCCAGGAACATGACCTGGGCGAGGCCGCGCAGCACGTACCGCCCGAACTCCGGGCCACGTCCGGGACACCAACGGCGCGCCTCCCCCGACATGTGCGCGCGACCGAGCGCTCTCACCATCGTCCGGCGCCGCATACCCACGCCTCTCCCACCCTCATGTTTCCGCTTAGCGAGATTGCCTTTCCGTCATACGATATCGACATGGGGAGGCGTGCCGGGACCGGGAGTCGGCGTTTGACATGGAGTGCGCTCCAATGCCTAGCGTCCTCGACGAACGGTTCCGACGGCCCAGGAGGCAGCAGCATGACCGACGTCCCCACCCGGTACCTGGGCCGACTGGCGGTCTCCGCGCAGGGCCTGGGATGCATGGGCATGAGCCACGGCTACGGTGCCACGGACGACACCCAGTCGGTGGCGACGCTGCACCACGCCCTCGACCTCGGGGTGACCTTCCTGGACACCTCCGACTTCTACGGCTCCGGGCACAACGAAGAGCTGATCGGACGAGCCGTCGCCGGGCGCCGTGACGAGGTGGTGCTGGCCACGAAGTTCGGCTTCGCCAACCGCCTGGGCGAGCCCACCCGGATCCGTGGCGACGCCGCCTACGTCCGGCAGGCGTGCGAGGCGTCGCTGCGTCGGCTCGGGGTCGACCACATCGACCTCTACTACCAGCACCGGGTCGATCCGCAGGTGCCGATCGAGGAGACCGTCGGCGCCATGGCCGAGCTGGTCCGGGCCGGGAAGGTCCGCTGCCTCGGGTTGTCGGAGGCCGGCGCGGACACCATCCGGCGGGCGCACGCCGTACATCCGATCACGGCGCTGCAGAGCGAATGGTCGTTGTGGACCCGGGATCTGGAGGCGGAGATCGCCCCGGTCTGCCGGGAGCTGGGCATCGGCCTGGTCCCGTTCTCCCCGCTCGGGCGCGGCTTCCTGACGGGCCGGTACAGCTCGGTCGAAGGGCTGGCGGAGACCGACGTGCGGCGCGGCCAGCCGCGGTTCGCCGACGGCAACCTCGAACGCAATCTGGCGATCGTCGCCACACTGGAGGAGCTGGCCGCCGCCAAGGGAGTCACCGCCGGTCAGCTCGCCCTGGCCTGGGTGCAGCACCGGGGAGACGACGTGGTGCCGATCCCCGGCACCCGGCGGCAGCGGTACCTGGAGGAGAACCTCGCCGCCCTGGACGTCGAGCTGTCCGCCGAGGACCTCGCAGCGATCGAGGCCGCCGCCCCGCCGGAGCGGATCGCGGGCGACCGTTACGACGCCACCAACCTCACGTTCGTCAATCGCTGAGCCCGCTTCGGCGGGCGCTGCGCCACCGGACCGGGTCGCGGGCGCCCCTTACGACGCCACCGACCTCACGTTCGCCGATCGCCGACCCCACTTCGACGGGCGCTGCGCCACCGGACCGGTGCAGGACCCGTTCGATCCAGGCGCTCGCGGGCCCGGGAGTCAGGCGGTTCAGGCACCGTCCGTGCGCAGGACCGCGCGCACGCCGTGCAGTTCACCCTTCTCCATCCGCGCGTGTACGTCGCCTGCCGCGCTCAGTGGGAGGACCTCGATCCTCCGCGGGCGCAGGGCACCCTGGCCGAGCAGGTCGTTGATGCAGGCGGCGGCTTCGGCGAGTTCGCCGGGTGTGGCGTGCGAGATGACGAAGCCGACGACGGAGCGGTCCTGCATGTACAGCGGGCCGGCCGGCAGCACGGGGCGGGTCCGGGCACCCGCCAGCAGCACCACGCGGCCACGACGGGCGAGCAGATCGACCGAGGTCTCCAAGTCGTTGACGCCCGCCGTGTCCAGGTACAGGTCGAGGCCGGACGGCGCCGCCCGGCGGATGCCGCGGACCAGGTCCGGGTCCCGGTAGTCGAACACCTCGGCCGCGCCCGACTCCGTGCAGTACTCCGCGTCCCGCGCGCCGGCCGTGGCGAGGACACGGGCGCCGGCCCGCGCCGCCAGCGTCACCAGGGCGCTGCCGACATGGCCCGCGGCGCCCGCGACCAGCACGGTCTCCCCCACGCGGAGGCGCCCGTGGACGAACAGGGCGAGATAGGCGGTCGCCGCCGGGTGGAACACCGCGACCGCCGCGTACGGATCGGCTCCGTCGGGCAGGTGGTAGAGCCGGTCGGCCGCCACCACCGCCTGTTCCGCTGCGGCGCCCTGCCGTCCCTCGTGCCCGAGGCTGTTGCACCACACCCGGTCACCGGGACGGAAGCCGGTCGCTCCGGGCCCCGCCTCCGCGACCGTGCCGACCAGGTCACGGCCGACGACGAAGGGGAAGTCCATGGGGGTACGGAAGACACCCGAGCGGACGAAGGTGTCCACGGGGTTGACCGTGGTGGCCTGGACGTTCACCAGTACGTCGGTGGGGCCGGGCCGGGGAGCGGCGATCTCGCCGTACCGGATGACGTCCGGAGGACCCAGCTCCTGAAGGAACGCAGCACGCATGCTCCTTTCCTACCCCGGTCCACCCGTCTGCCGGTGGACCGGGCGCGGCGGTTCCCGTACCTGGTTGCTCGGGCAAGCGCTGTGTGCCGGGGAGTCGAGAAGGTCAGCCGGTGGGCTCGGCCGGTACGGCGAAGCGTGACCAGTCGGTGAACTCCCAGTCCCAGCGGCGGCAGACGCGCTCCTTGGGGAGGTCGTTGCGGGAGGGGTCGAGCAGCATGAGGCGGGCGTGCCGGCCGTCTCCGACGATGAGGGCCAGGAGATAACCGCCCGGCTCGGTCAGCATCAGCGACATCTCGTTGTTGGTCATGGCGAACCGTGCGTCGGGGCGGTCGACCTTCTTCACCTCGATCCGCACCGGCTGTCTGTGGGGATCGGTCCCCTCCAGGTCGTAGCCGACGTTCTGTCCGCTGACGTCGCGCAGGCTCCAGCCGAGTCGGTTGAGGTACTCCATCGCGGCGACCTCGGCCGCTCGCCAGCGGGTCAGCACGGTGGCCAGGGAGTCGGCCGGACCGGTGGCGGTCCTGGTCACGCGGAGACCGTCGTCGGACGGTTGCGGGGCGGGAGCATCGGGCTGGGGCGTGCCGTCGTCGACGAGGCGGCTCTCGGCCGGGGTGAGCTTGCGCCCGTGGGTCCGGGCGAGTTCGCGAAGGTGGGCGGCGAGCCGGGTGCGGAGTTCGTCGGACAGCAGGGACGGATCCGTTCGGGCCAGCACGCTGCTGAAGTCGATGCCGCCCAGGCCGAGGACCGCTTTGAGGGCGCGGGCCGCGGGCTGGTTGCCCGCCTCGTACAGCGCGTGCGGAGCGCCGGCCGGGAAGAGGACGGCCACATCGTGCGGGGTCAGCGGCAGCGGCGAGTGGGCGAACGGCGGGCGGTGCGCCGTCATGTCCTCTCGTAGCGCGGTCACGAGCAGCTTGGCGGCCGAGTCGGTGGCCGCGAGCAACACCGTGCGCAGATCCTCGCCGTCGAGGACGAGGTGCCACAGTCGCTCGAACACCTCATGACCGGGCGAGCGCAGTCCGTCGGCGAGCGCACGGGCGGCGTCCGCGAGCACCAGGCGGGTCGAGGCGTCCGCGGTCACCGCGTGGGTGCGGGAGGGATCGGTGAGGAGGTCGCCGGAGACGACGACGGGCAGTCCCACTTCGTCCTGGAGCGGCAGGAAGCATGCCAGGCGTCCCCGGACACCGGTCAGGGCGAGGGCGCGCGCGTCGAGCGGTACGGCGACGGTCGCCGAGCCGTGCGCCAGCAGCGCGAAGGCCGCTTCCTCCCCGTCCAGGCGGAGGACGACCGTACCAGCGCCTCGCTCGACTCGGATGTCCTGCCGTGCGCCCGCGGTGAGCGTACGGATCTCGGTGATGTCGCGCAGGAACAGGGCGCTGAGCGGGTCGATCGCACCCGGGGCTGCCGTGATGTCGCTTCGGCACGTGACCGTGAAGACCACCTGCTCGGTGTGCGGGTCGGCACGGACCTCGCCGGGGATCCGGATCAGCGGTACGGCGTCGGCTCCCGCGCCGCCGAGCAGCGCTGCCGCCGTCGCCCGGTCGAACGCGAACCGCACGCCGGCCGACTGGACTTCGATGCGTGTGGCGATCGCGGCGAGCGACTTGAAGCCGATGCCCCGGTATCCGATCGAGTCGCCGCCCCGTGTCTTGGTGGAGTTGGCGCTGCGGCACAGCGCCTCCACGTCGGCCGAGTTCAGCGGCCGGCCGTTGTTGCTCCACCGGAAGCGGCCGTCTCCGAGGTCTTCGACGAGCACGCGGGTGGCGCCGGCATCGTCGGAGTTCTGCAGCAGTTCGTACGGCACTCGGTCGCGATAGGTGTCGGCGAGGAGTTCCTCCATGCGCGCGATCTCGCGGAACAGCCCCGGAGCCTGGGCGTGCTCGGCGACGAGGGTCCGCTGCAGGAGGGTGACGTCTGCGATCAGGTCGGTCACAGGTCCTCCGCGTCCAGGAGACGCACCACCACACGGTCCGGTTCGCCGGGCAGGTCGTCGAGGTCGAAGGAGTACTGGGCGATCCAGCGAGGCCGGCGGGACGGCACCCGTCCGCCTTCCCCGACGGGGATCCTGCCGTACAGCGAGGTCTCCCGCTTGTCCAGGAGGAAGCCGGTGCTGTCCACGACCTCGACGGCCAGGCCGGGAACGGGGGTCTCGAACGGGCACTCCTCGGCGAGGTCCTGGCTGCGCCACTCCTCCACCGCGACGAGATCCGCGAGCAGCCGGTCCGCGCTCTGGAACTCGGCGAACCCGCCGAGCCTGACCTGGAGGCAGCGGTCGGTGTCCTTGCCGACCAGCACGGCGTCACCCGCGGTGGGCTTGAGCCGTACGGCTTCGTGCGCCGTCTCGTCGATCACGTCCAGCGGCAACGGCTGCGGCGTCACCGACGGGAAGACGAAGTCGATGTTGGTCTCCTCCAGGTCGAAGGAGGTCATCCGCAGTGTGATCTCGTCGGGGCGGACCGGGGTCGCGCACTCCCAGGTGCGGCTCGACTTGGAGAACCGCACCGGCCGCTTCCCGGCCTTCCTGATCGTCTCCAGCAGGGCGTAGCCGTAGGTGACCGCATCCGGGGCGCCCGCGTGGCTCACGCCGATCAGGAGCGTCGGCGGGTAGTTCTCCGGATCGTCCCCGGTGAAGCGCTCCGTCCAGTCCTCGGGCAGGAACCTCGCGGTGCCGGAGACGACGATCTCCTGGAAGTGCACGTCGTCGAAGCTGTCCGTCATCAGGCGCGCCCGGACGTCGTCCACCTGCCAGCCGACGAGCGACAGGCCCAGCTCGTCCACCTCCACCTGGAGGTCCTCGATCTTCCTGCCCATGGAAAAGCCCACCCCTCACACTGACGATTGCGCAGATCAGGCCATATGTGCAGCCGATATGCAGACGATAACCCGAATTGATCACACTCCCGTCACGCACCCCGCATCTCGGCGCCTCGGCAGCCCGCGGGCGATACAGGTATGTTGACATAGGTATATCGGCTTACTTATATTCGCCGTATGCCTCAGCACAGCGCGCCCGCACCGGGCCTCGACCACGTGGCCGCGAGCCTCGTGGCGTGCCTGCCCGCGCTGTCCCGTGCCCTCGAGCGCCGGGTGGACCTGGTCTACCCGCACCCCAAGCCCTCCGAAGGGCAGCTCGCGCTGCTGCGGCACGTCGAGGCCCATGACGGTGTCACCGTGCGCGCGGCGGCCGAGGCGCTGCTGATGAAGCCGAACAACGTCAGCGCACTGGTCACTCAGCTGACCGAGCAGGGGCTGCTGGAACGCCGCTCCGATCCCGCGGACAAGCGGGTCGCGCATCTGCACCTCACGGCGCTCGCCGGGCAACGACTCACCGAGGTCGAACAGCTCATGGGTGCCCATGTCGCGCACGCCCTGCGTGCCCTGACCGACGGCGAACTGGACGCCCTCGGTTCCGCCTTGGGTGCGCTCCAGGCGCTCAGCCGGCACCTGCACACCGGCGCCCGCTGAGCGTGGGGGGGGGGGGGGGGGCGGCGGCCGGCGGCGCGGGGGGGGGGGGGCGGCGCGCCCCCGCCCCCCACCCCCCCCCCCCCCCCGCGCCCGGCGCACGCGGCGCGCGCG